>NZ_JAHUWN010000021.1 GCF_019219025.1 Bacillus sp. sid0103
CTGTCTACGCTTAAAGACTAATGTTACCATTAGCCCTCCAAGACTCGCTACGAGCGAATGGCTAGTTCTTACTCGGCGGGAATCCCACCCGCTATATGATACGACCTAGGCTCGGCCGCACAACTGCTCCGTTAGTCGAATAAGAAAAAAGGATTGTCGCTGATATCCTTCTTGAATTCATGCATCCGTTTTAAAAGGCTATTTTTTTAAGGTGCAAATTTCCTGTTGCATCTAATATCTGTATTACAAATAATCCCTCTTAGCCA
Organism: Bacillus sp. sid0103; assembly: GCF_019219025.1. Next base: position 267 of record NZ_JAHUWN010000021.1, read on the forward strand.
AAGGTTAAGAGGGAAATGTATAAATAGAGGTAACTATATGATACTGGCGATTAATTGGAGCTAATTAAATCTGCTATTAAAATATAGCGCTGCGGTGCGTCACCAATGTATGAAAATGGATAACACGTCGTAACCGTCAGAGTAGCCCTCGGTTTAGGGACAATCACGGTCCGATCATCGGCATCAACAATCCGTGTTCTTCTTACTTTATAAATAAACTTGCCCGCAGATGTCCTCACAATGAATAAATCACCTTTTCCGATTTTCCCCAGCTGTCTAAACACTGTATCCCTGTGTCCTGAAAGAACTGAATTATCCTTTTCGCCAGGCAGCACGCTACCTGCAAAGTGGCCGACTCCTTTCTCCAGTTCATCTTCATTTGCCCCATGAAAAATCGGCAGGGTCTTAGAAAGTTTCGGGATGTCCAGTTCTCCGATTCGATCCCCTATTTTGTAACGGACTGAATAAAGAGACTTCGAACCAATTTTTTCTTTTACTACTTTGGGTGCCATTTTTTCCTGTTTATTTTGGAATTGACCCACATTTGTTTGTTGAAAAATGGGCCTGATGTTTGATAACACAATCCCTATTCCTACCAGGACTAGGAAGATGCTAATCCACTTTCGAGCCGGAATTTTCCTTTTCATTAGGCTTGCTCTTTCCTCTTGCGGTAAAAAATGACACCTACAAGAATCATTAATAAACCAACCAGTACCCACTCCATATAATGGCCTGCTGTATTTGGAAGTTTACCACCTTTAATCGTTCGTGGCTGCTTTTCCTTTGTGCTTTTTACTGCCGTTTCGATTTTTTTTACAGTCTTTTCAACTTTTTTCACATCATTTACCGTTTCGTCAATTAATTCAGAATTAAGCATGTCTGCAGGAAATAACGCATCTGCGAGAAGCTCACCCTTTTTATTATAAAGCTCGATTAACAAGCCATAACCTTGAGCATCTTTCATCTTGACAAGCTCATTCATGGTAACTGGTTTCTTTTTACTTCCCTTTACTAGATAAAACCTCGGCTCTAATTCAACTATGTTAAAGATTTCTTCTACAATGCTGACCAACTCGGCAGCCTGTCCAGTTGTAAGCTCGCTGGCACTTTCTAAATCAATGAATGGTTCAAGGCGTTTCTCAATTGATTCCATTTTTTCATTAACCGTAGCTTCATCTAGTTTAAGGCTCTCAAAATGGGCCATCATTGCCATGATTTCGTTTTCTGTAATGCCTATTTTGGAAACAATATCCTCTATTTCATTTCCGCCCAAATACAAAGCTACAGCCATATCCAGATCTTCAATCGTTTCATAATTGTCCAGTGAATCGTCATTTTTTTTCAATAAATCCTTCAATTCCTGAATGGTCAAATCATAATCTTCAAGAAGTTCATTGAGGTTTTCATCTGTAATCGGGGTGCCGCTTTCTTCTGTATAATAAAAAACAGTATCATCAAGGGCATTCATATATCGAAAGACATCCCTAACATTTTCACCTTTTTCCATTTCCCCGTTTTCAATAAGGAAAGCAACAAGGTCTTCTTCATTTTGAAACTCGTAATCTTTTATTAATTTGTGTAGATTTTCTTCAGTAATGGGCTCACCTAGTGTTTCTTTTAATTCATCAATAGTAGAAAAATCTTTCAAACTCATATCATAGAAATATTCCAGATAGGAGTCTAAATCTTCTTCTGTCCAATTATTTTCGTTTAAAAATGCATTTAGCTCATCTGGTGCGACTGCATTACCAACAGCTGGAAAACAACCAAACAGAAGGATGACTGCCAATAAAATCTTTTGAAATTTCTTCACTTTTTTATTTCCCCCTATATTTTTTAAAAAACAGAAAAAAAAGTGTTCCAACTATGTATTTTAGAGGAAAAATGAGGGGAAAAATAGAGTTTTATGTATGGAAATATCAAATAATAATTTAATAAACTTGGGTCTTTTTCTTCTTCACCCCTAAAAGTTATTGATTATTACCTTTATATTACAATAAAATCCCTTCATTCCTTCTTTCATTAACCTGCTTGTTAGTGCAACAACTAAAAAGGCTCTACTCCTCTAGAAGTAAAGCACCCTTAGTTTAAGCGAACTTATTCACAATTGGTACATTTCTATTGCAGAATGAGAACAATGTCATTTATCTTTAAACCTTAAACATGTATAACCCCGTCCTAAAATTAGGACAGGGTTAATATAAAGTTGTTTAATTGTTGATAAAAACACTTCACCCAACTTAAAACATACCAATAAAATCGTTTAGAACTAGGTTACAACTATTTCTACATAAAGTTACTGCTGCAATATCTGAATAAGGTTGCCGCATGTATCGTCGAAGACAGCTATTGTGACTTCGCCCATTTTTGTCGGCTCCATAGTAAACTTCACGCCGTTTTCCAATAATCGTTTGTACTCTTTATGAATATCTGCAACGCCAAACATTGTTGCTGGAATGCCTTCGGCAAATATCTTCTTTTGATACTCCTTTGCGGCAGGATGCTCATTCGGTTCGAGTAAAAGCTCGGTACCGTCATGAGCATCGGGAGAAACAAGCGTAATCCACCTAAATTTCCCCATAGGAACGTCATGCTTTTTTACAAATCCCAGCTTTTCTGAATAAAATTCCAGTGCCTTATCTTGGTCTTGTACGAATATACTGGTAACAATGATTTTCATAATGTTTTGCCTCCTTTGATATTTGGGTAGTTTTGGACATCTTTATTAATTGTACAATACTTATTGTCCATCATAAAAAATGATGTCGATCGGTATATCAAAATCCTTAAATCTCCGGCAGAAACCTTGATAAATAAAGAAAAAGACGTATGCCAATTCACACGTCATTTCTAGTGTCATTTATTAAGTTAGCACCCGAAAACGGACTCTTTACAATAATACAAGTCAGCTTTTTCTCACTATTACCCTTTTACAGACCCTGCTGCAATACCTTCTACAATGCGGTCACTTAAAATAAAGTAAGCAATCAATACTGGGATAATACTAATCATCAGAGTTGCACCAATCGCACCCCAGTCAGTCAAATACTGTCCTACGAAGTTGTTTACCCCAACCGTAATTGTTTTCCATTTGTCGGAGCTAAGGAACGTATTAACAAATACGAATTCGTTCCAGTTATAGATCATGTTGATAATGACAGTAGTTGAAAGTACCGGTACTGTCATTGGCAGGGTAATTTGGAAGAAGATCCGATGGATGGAGCAGCCATCCACAACCGCCGCTTCTTCAATCTCCCTTGGAAGAGTTTTGTAAAATCCAGTTAGAATCATAATCGTAATGGGCAAATTGAACGCTACATAGGATAAAATAACGGAAATTGGATTATCAATCAGATTTGCTGTTTTAAAGAAATTGAATAGTGGAATTAAGGTTGAATGAAGTGGAATCATATATCCCGCCATAAATAAACCAAGAACAAGTCCACTCCATTTCCAATACATTCTTGTGATTGCAAACGTTACGAAACTGGCAAGAATTACGGTAAGCGCAACCGCTACGACGGTGTACAACACACTATTAAAGAAGTAAACATCGATATGACCCGCTGTCCAAGCCTTAGCATAGTTGCCCCACTGAGGATTTTGCGGAAGCGCAAACGGGGACATCCCAAAAACCTCTTGATTGGTTTTTAAGGAAAATAAAGATAACCACACTAACGGGTAAATTTGAATAATCGCAATAACCCCCAGGATAAAGTACAATAGTCCGTATCCAATTCTACTTCCTAGTGATTTACTGGTTTTATAATAAGTTGATAGGGTCGTTTTTTGTATTTCAACTGCAACCTTACTCATTCTTTTCACTCCCCTTTTTAAAATTCAACATCTTTAGAAGATAGTAATTTTTGAATTAACCATGTTGCCACAAGACAGATGATTAGTAAGCCGAATCCAATCGCACTTCCGTAACCGAAGTTATATTTACTAAATGCTTCTGTATACATGTAAGATGCCATAACTTCACTCGCACCGTTAGGTCCGCCTCCGGTTAACACGAAGATCAAGTCAAAATACTTTAATGAACCGACAATCGCTAGGATAACCATGACTTTAATGACACCTGCAATAAGAGGAACCTTAATTTTATAAGCAATTTGAATCGGAGTTGCTCCATCAATTTTCGCTGCTTCGACCAGTTCTTCCGGCACGTTTTTTAAGGCAGCATAGAAAATAATGATATAGAAGCCTGCATATTGCCAAACGATTGGAAAGAAGAGGGCAAATAAGACTATTTTAGAATCCGCTAACCAAAGCGGAGGATTTTCAACACCTACCAACACTAGCAATCTGTTAATCATACCGTTCGTTGGGTCAAAAATCTTTGCCCAAAGCTGTCCAATAGCCACAGAAGATAATAACATTGGGATTAAGTAAATTTTTCTTAAAAAATTGGCTCCTTTAATTTTACTTGCTAAAATCAACGATAAAATTAGATAACCAACCAAGCTCACTGTGGAAAAAATACCGAGTAACAGGGAATGCCATGTACTTTGCCAAAACTTTTTGTCCTGGACTAACTCTATGTAGTTTTCAATACCGATAAACTTCATCTTGCCGATGCCGTTCCAGTCCATCAAACCATAATATCCAGTTAAGACAATTGGGATATAAATTAATAACAGGATAAGAATTAAGGCAGGAAGTACGTAAAGGCTGATTACCCATTTGTTTGACATTACACTTTTCATATTGATACTCCCTTCATCGAAAAGCGTAAGCGCCTTGGTCAGGGGCGACAGGCATAAGTCGAGCCGGCGAGAAGGCTGCCTTTTAGCCTTCTTGACGGATTGGCTTATGACCCGAGCCACTAGGCGCTGAAGCTAGACACTAAAATTGTATAAAACATAGAGGGCATAACCTGTATGCCCTCTACACCTGAAATTCTAATGGGTCATTTTACTTTTGCTCTTTAGCAAGTTCATCCGCATGTTGCTTGACAAACTCCTTCGGCGTCACTTGTTTTCCAAATAGAGCCGTTACTAAATCATGGTGTAATTCTGATACAGCCGGGCTGGATTGAGTATCAAAGTAGGTCGTTACGTTCGATGCTTCACCCAAATCCTTTAAGATTTCAATGTACATTGGAGCAAGATCCATGCTAGATGTGTCTACTTTCGTTGCAGGAATAACGCCAGCATCTGTAACTGATTTTTCTCCCCATCTCTTCACAAAATAGCCAACAAAATCTTTTGCTTCCTTTTGAACTTTAGAATCTTTCGCTACGAATAAACCAACCCCAGGGCCGCCTACGTAGCTGTTGATGCTTGTACCTTTTCCGCCTTCATAAGTTGGGAACTTGAAATAGCCAATCTTATCTTTAAATTCTTGTTTAACATCTGGGCTTGTTGTGTAGTTTGGTAACTCCCAAGTAGCCGTTAAGAACATCGCTGCTTGTTCGTTCATGAAATAACCTTTTGCATCGTCATTTGATAATGCGCTCGCACCTTTAACAAATCCGCCCATGTCAACAAGGTTTTGTACCTCTTCAGCTGCTTTTACAATAGCTGGATCATCCATTTTTGCTTTACCTTTAATAACATCTGTTAGAATGGTAGACCCGCCAATCCGGTCTGCTAGATACATAAACCAGAAAGATGCTGGCCAGCCGTCTTTTGCACCTACTGTCGCAGGAACAACGCCATTATCTGCTAAAGTTTTAACAACATTTTTATACTCTGAGAAAGTCTTTGGAACTTCAAGATTATATTTCTTGAAAATTTCTTTGTTGTAGAACACGTAGGAAATATTTAATTCTAGTGGAAGACCATATGTTTTTCCGTCCACTGCATACGATTCTTTTACACCAGGGATAAACGCATCTTTAAGATCTGCATCCCCCTCTACGATATCATCCAGTGGAGCTAACATATTACCTTCTACATAAGGCTTAATGAATCCATCTGACCAAGTCATGCCAATATCAGGAAGTTCATTAGATGAAGCTAACACCTTAAGCTTTTCTCTGTATTGATCATTATTTAAAATTTCAGTTTCAATTTTTACATTATGATCTTTTTCATATTCACTAATGATGTCTTTTACAATGGAGAACTGAGCATTCGAGCTGCCTTCCGGCCATAAATGCATGAATTTGATAACTTTTTTACCATCTGAACTGCTTTCCTCAGATGAACTTGAGGAAGAGCAACCCGCAAGCGCTAGAGAGACAAGCATGATTACAGACATAAAGATTGCAACCGTTTTCTTTTTTAACAATGTGATTCCCCCTATGACCTTTTTCTAGATTTTACTTACATTTATAGTCTACATTCAGATAGTTTTGAAAAATAGGTCACAACGATTAGGAAAAATACTACTATTTTTAGAAAGCCCTTTCATTATTGTCCTTTCGGTATGCGCTTGGTGTCATTCCCTCTAGTTCTCTAAAGATCTTAATAAAATATTTAGCTGTTTTATACCCGGATTCTTCTGCAATATCGTTAATTGGAAGATTAGTAGATATCAATAATTCTTTCGCACGCTGGATTCTTCGTCGGGTTACATATTCACTGAATGTTAATTTGACATGTTCTTTAAATAGGACACTTAGGTAACTCGGATTTAAATGAACATGATCGGCTACTTCCTTTTGGGATAACTCATTTTTTAAATTGTTGTTGATATAATCAATCGCTTCCCTAATCGGCTCACGGTTGGAAGGATTTTGGGTATTAGCATCAACGAGTTTCGTATCCACAACCTTTTCAATCAATCCGGCCCGTTCTTTTTTCTCAACCGTTTGAACTGCTTCCTCCACGGCCTCTATTAACGCCTTTTTACTAATGGGTTTTAGTAAATAGTTAATAACACCCAAACGAAGGGCTTCCTGGGCATATTCAAACTCGGAATATGCCGAAATAACAATGATGACAGGGTATATATTTTGTTCTTTCGCGATTTTTAATAATTGTAAACCCGTTATTTCAGGCATATGGATGTCTGTGATGAGGATATGCACTTTATGTTGCTTCATCAGTTCAATAGCTTCTTCTCCATTCGAAGCTATATTTATTTGATATTGTCCATTTGCCCAAGTATCTAATGTTTTCTTAAGCCCTTGGCGAGTTCTTGGTTCATCATCCACGATTAAAATTGTCTTTGTATTCAACATGGTTTTCCTCCCCCTTTACCGGTATGACAAACGAAACCGTTGTACCAATGTTTACTTCACTCATAATGGTAAGTCCACTTTTTAGACGATCAGGATAGTATAATTCCAAGCGTTTGTGAACATTGGAAATCGCCATTCCGTTGCCGTTTTTAGAGATGATTCCGCCTGATTGAATGGCCTGTTTAATAGAATCTAATTTTTCTTGATGGATTCCCGGGCCGTTATCTTCAACAAGTATTTGCAGGTACTCTTGATCCGCCGTTGGTTGAATCGTAACCGATATCGTACATGGCTTCATCGTATTCCCTGCTCCATGCAGAACCGCATTTTCGACTAACGGCTGAATCAACAGTTTTGGAATTTTAACGTGTCCTGTTTCAAGAGGCAGGTTTGACTTCCATTTTAAGTGATCACCAAAACGCATCTTCATAATCTCCATATAGTCTTCAATATGTTGGATTTCGTTCTTTATTGGGACCCAATCTCCATCGTTTTGTTTGGTTATTGTATATCGGAATAAGTTTGACATGGCCACGACAAACTCTGCCAGCTCTTCCTCATCCTTATCCTCAAGCGTCCACTTAAGTGCGTCCAATGTATTAAACAGAAAATGGGGATTAATTTGCGCTTGTAATGCTTTTAATTCACTCCGACTTCGGGTAATTTCCTTTTGATATACCATTTTAATCAGATGATTGGTTTCTTTAACCAGTTGGTTATAGGTACTATTTAATTCATTGATTTCATTGACAGTGGTAACACTGGGGTTCATTGTTAATGAACCTGCGCTTGCCTGTTGCATCGTTTTCGTTAATTTAATAATCGGCCTTGTAATAAAAGTAGATAGGAATAACGAACTGATCAAAAAGATAATGAATCCAATAATCCCAGAAATAATAATCCCTGATCGTAATACCGTAATTCCTTCTGTCAGAGCTTTAATCGGTGTTAAGATAACCAGTGTCCATTCGGTATCATTCGACATTTGTTTTGTCATCATATACTCCTGGTTATTCAATGAAAGAGTAGGAGCTTCATTTTTTATAATCGGTTTGAGAGACTTATTATAGTTTGATAGAATCGGCTTTGAATTTTGATCTAATAATATCGAATACTGGTTTTCAATATTGGTTTCGTCTTGGTCCACGAACTGAAGATAATTTCGATAGATACTAATGAGCAGATATCCGCCATTTGCGTAGTTACGCCCCATTAAATTCACTCGTCTTAGAGCGAGGATGTTATCCGAGTTACGTGGATCATCACCGATCCAAACCAGTCGTCCATTCGCGTTATCAGCCTGCTGGATCCACTTCCCGTCAATTCTAGTGACTAAATTCGTATCATCTAATGGAATTAATCGGTTCATCGTATTTGTATAAAGTTCAAAAGAAAAAATCCCCTCTGTATTAGCTTGTATGGTAGTCACAATTCCCTCTAATTGCTGGCGCTCGGCAAAAGAAATAGGGTTTCCTCCATATGCTTTAGTTAAGGTTCTTTGAATCGTATCATTCGTCATGACCAGTTTCGAGGCCATGCTAATTTGTTTATATAAAGATTCTAATCTTCCATTTGCCTCGACTGCTGTCTGGTGAATTTGTTTTTCAGCATTATTTTTCAGCAAAGTTGATACTCTATTAAAAGTTAACAGGCCGACAATCAATAAAACAATCAGCATAACGACTAAAAATACGACGAGTATTTGATTTCGTAATGTGTTCCATTTGTGTAATTTTGAGAACATATAATCGCCCTTTTAGGATAGTTTTTATCTAATATATCGTATTTTGTCGAATTCCGTAATATTATTTTAAAAAATCAAAAATCTGTCAATTTTTTAAAAGTTAGTCATGTTCAATATAGGTTCAATGGTCTATAATTGTATAAAATTAAGCACCATAAAGAAGGGGAATTTTTATGAATAAGCTATCAATGAGTGGTCTTTATACCCTGACCGAGTGGATCACTAAGTTTGCCTATGTTAATTTATTATGGATTGGCTTCTCACTCCTTGGACTCGTGTTGTTTGGAATTAGCCCTGCGACCGTGGCAATGTTTACAGTTATACGGAAATGGATCATGGGTGAAAGTGATATCCCTGTGTTTCAAACCTTTTGGGGCACCTATAAAAAAGAGTTTTTTAGAAGTAATGGATTAGGACTGGCTCTCGCTATATTAGCCAGTATTATTTATATTGATCTGAACTATATAAAAATCGATAGTAGCATTCAAATTCCTTTATACCTAATTATTTTCGCGATGTTCATGACGGTATTGTATATATTCCCCGTTTACGTTCACTATGAAGTTAAGTTTATCCAATTGTTTAAAAACGCTTTCTTCATCATGCTAGTGAATCCGGTTCCTAATATTATGATGATTATTGGGTTTATCGCTGCGATTTTTGTCATGAGGTTTATACCGGCACTACTGTTTATCTTTGGCGGGAGCATTACGGCGGGAATCATCATGGCATCCTGTTATCTAGCGTTTCAAAAAATCGAAAAGAAAAAAGGGCATGCAGCAGCTTAACACTCATAGAATTACTCATGTGAAACTGGAGTAGCAAAAGGAAGCACAAACTCTTATTGTGCTTCCTCTTTTTTATGCTAATTTTAATAGTTCGCTGACGGTAACTAGTTGATAGCCTTGTGATGTTAACTCAGAAACTAGCTTTCGAACCGCTTCTATCGTTTGTGAACGGTCCCCATAGCCATCATGAAAAATTAAAATACTGCCATTTTTTATCCCTTCTCTTGATTTTTCGAGGATGTGCTCCACACCGGGCTGTTCCCAGTCCTGAGCCTTTAAATTTAGTGCACCAATCATGGGATATCCCTTCTGCTCGATTAATGAAACCGTGTTCTGATTATAATCTAGGTAAGGAGGACGAAAGACAACAGGTTTTCGTCCGGCCAGCTCCTCTATTAATTTCTCATTTTGTTCGATTTCCTCTAAACATTCGGCAGTACTTAACAGAGATAATTTCGGGTGAGTGAAAGTATGATTTCCGATTTCATGTCCCAGGGAAGCAACTTGTTTTACCACCTCAGGATATTTCTTCATTTGCTCACCAATCATAAAGAAGGTAGCTTTTCCAACTGCCTCTGAAAAAATCTCTAATACTTGGGGTGTATAGGTGGGATTGGGCCCATCATCAAACGTAATCGCCACTGCCTTACGCGATGTAGGAACTTCGTTAATCAAAGTGCCCCCCCCTCAATACGGACCTCTAATATTATCCTTTACTTTTTCCTGATAGAATCGTTGAATCTCATGCTTTTCTTCTTCTGAGAATGGTTTTGTCTGAAGTGCTGAGAGATTTTCCTCAACCTGTTTAACATTCTTAAACCCAGGAATAATACAAGTAATCTCATTTTGGTCCAAAATCCAGCGCAGGGCCGCGCTCGCCATCGATTTCCGGCCTTCTGCAATCCACCTTAACTGATCAGCTAATTCTACGCCCTTGCGGAACCCGAGACCTGCAAAGGTTTCCCCAACATTAAAGGCCTCTCCATTTTCATTAAAACGACGGTGGTCATCAGCTTCAAAAACATGCTCAGCCGTAAACTTACCAGTGAGCAGACCGCTGGCAAGCGGTAATCTTACGAGAAGCCCTACCCCTTTTTGATAAGCCTCCGGGATTAATTTCTCTAAAGGCTTTTGGCGGAACATATTAAAGATGATTTGCAGGCTCTTCACATTTGGATATTCCAAACAAATAAGACCTTCTTCAACAGTTTCCACACTAACTCCATAATGACGGATTTTTCCTTCCTGCTTCAGCCGATCCAGTACTTCAAAAACACTGCCATCCTTCAAAATCTCCGTTGCCGGGCAATGAATTTGATACAAATCAATCGCCTCTCTATTCAAACGGCGAAGACTGTCTTCACAATAGTCACTGACTTTTTCATAGCTATAATTTTTCGGATCAAAAATGTCGCCCTGACGGCAAAACTTTGTTGCGACATAAATCTGGTCTTCCCTGCCTTTTGTGGCTTTGGCCAGTAACTCTTCACTATGACCGTCCCCATATACATCTGCGGTATCAAAAAAGTTAACACCCTGGTCAATCGCATATTCCAAAGATTTCAGTGCTTCTGTGTCATTTGTTTTCCCCCAAGCACCACCGATTGCCCATGTGCCAAAACTAACCTCACTGGTCATGATTCCTGTATTACCTAGTTCACGATAATTCATGTTATTAACTCCTTTATAAAGAGAGCTGACCTAGGCCAGCTCTCCGTTACTTTCTAAACTCTCTTAATTGCTCATTTAATTCCTTTGTTTGTGTATACACTTGTTGATAAATACTAAATAGCTTTTTATATGCTTCCACATTTTCCTGAATCGGATCATAGGTTTTTGAAGTTTGGATAAATTCTTGTGCACATTCTTTTAGGGACGTATACCAGCCGCAGCCGTAAGCTGCTAACATTGCTGCACCCATTCCAGGACCTTGCTCGCTTGTAAGCTTTTCAATTTTTGCGTTAAAAATATCTGCCTGCATTTGCAGCCATGTGTCGTTTTTCGCTCCACCGCCAATAGAGATAATTGAATCAATCGTCTTACCGCTGCTTCTAAAAATCTCAATCGATTCATGTAAGGAGAATGTAATTCCTTCAAGCACTGCACGGGCAAAGTGCTTACGCTCATGGGAACCATCGACCCCAATAAAACTGCCGCGAATCGTTGAATCCGCATGCGGCGTTCTTTCCCCTACAATATAAGGCGAAAATAATAATCCGTTGCTTCCTGTCGGTACTTCATCCACACCTGCTAATAGCTGTTCAAATGCTTCTTCCTTTGCAAACGAATCTTTAAACCAGCTTAAACTATAGCCTGCTGCGAGAGTTACTCCCATGGTATAGTAAGCATTTTCTTCACTGTGATTAAAATAATGAACCTTTCCCTCAAAATCGAGGTCATTTCGTTCTTCATAGGAAAGAACAACTCCAGAGGTTCCGATACTGCATAAGGTTTTTCCTTCCGTTAAAATCCCTGAACCAATGGCACCGCAAGCATTGTCAGCTCCACCCGCGAACACTTTTACAGCTTCAGACAATCCCGTTTCTTGGGCAAATTCAGCTTTAACAGTACCCACAAATGCATGAGATTCTACTAGCGAAGGACAGAAATCAGCTGAAATACCAAAGGCTTCTATTATTTCATGACTCCATTTGCGTTTTGCTACATTTAATAGTAAGGTTCCTGCAGCATCAGAGTACTCCATATGAACGTTTCCAGTAATTCGGTAACGCAGATAATCCTTTGGAAGCAAAAATACGCTGGCACGTTCAAAAACTTCAGGTTCGTTTTCTTTTACCCAGAGAATTTTAGGTAAAGTAAAGCCCTCAAGCGCAGGGTTCTTCGTTACTTCTAATAAACGCTGACTGCCAACAACATCGTAAATCTCCTGGCATTGTTTACTCGTCCTTGTGTCATTCCATAGAATCGCATTTCTTAGTACTTGGTTGTTTTCATCTAATAATACAAGACCATGCATCTGCCCAGAGAAAGAGATACCCTCGATATCGTTTACGTCTCCATCGAATTGTTCAATGAGGTCCGCTAATCCAGCCGAGGTCTTTTCTACCCATTCTTCCGGGTCTTGTTCACTATAGCCTGATCTTTCAATAATGAGAGGATATGATTTGGACACTTCTTTGCAAACTTCACCATGTTGATTGACAAGTAATATCTTTACTGCACTCGTTCCAAGGTCAACACCAATTACGTATTTCATCCGTATCATCCTTTTCTTATAAAAATGTGCTGGAGTAATATACTGCCAGCACATTTTCTATGATTATATAAAGTAGTAATTAAACAGTTACACTTGAAAGTGTTTCTAGTAAATATTGATTAATTAAAGCTTTTAGGCGCTCTGTTCTGCCTGAGATGTTTTTAATTTCTGTTAACTGAAGTGCATAAGCTTCAAGTTCACGGAAGTTTGTTTTTCCTTCTACGATGTCTAAGCCAATTCCTTTTGTATAGCTGCTGTAACGCTCTTCGATAAAGCTATCAAGGACTTTATCTTCGATTAACTTGTTAGCAACTTTTAGGCCGATCGCAAATGCGTCCATACCAGCAATATGTGCGTGGAATAGATCTTCTGCTTCAAATGAACCTCTTCTTACCTTTGCATCGAAGTTTAAGCCGCCTTTTCCTAAGCCGCCATTTTTCAGAATTTCGTACATGGCTAATGTATTGGTATACAAGTCAGTTGGGAATTCATCTGTATCCCATCCAAGCAGTGTATCACCTTGGTTAGCATCAACAGATCCAAGCATTCCGTTAATACGAGCAGTTCTTAATTCGTGCTCGAACGTGTGACCAGCTAAAGTAGCGTGGTTTGCTTCAATATTAAACTTGAAGTAGTCTGTTAAATCATATTTTTGCAAGAATGCTAGACCAGTAGCCACATCGAAATCATATTGATGTTTGGTAGGCTCTTTTGGTTTTGGCTCAATTAGGAATGGTACGTTTAGGCCGATTTCTTTCGAATAATCTACTGCCATATGAAAAAAGCGTGCTAAGTTATCTTGTTCCAACTTCATGTCCGTATTGAGAAGTGTTTCGTAACCTTCACGTCCGCCCCAGAATACATAGTTTTCTGCCCCAAGCTCTTTTGCTACTTCTAACGCTTTTTTCACTTTCGCTGCAGAGTAAGCAAAAACATCTGCATTTGGAGCAGTAGCCGCACCATGAACATATCTAGGATTAGTAAACATGTTTGCCGTGTTCCACAGTAATTTTGTCTTGCTTGTTTTCATGTATTCTTTAATCATCGCAACAATTACGTCTTGGTTCTCATTTGTTTCTTTTAACGTGCTTCCTTCTGGAGCAATATCGACATCATGGAAAGCAAAGAAAGGAACATTTAATTTTTCAAAAAGTTCAAATGCAGCTTCCACGCGCGCTTTCGCTAAATCTAATCCTTTAAGATGATCCCACGGACGGATTGCAGTACCTACTCCAAATGGATCGGTACCATCTGCAGTAAATGTGTGCCAGTATGCAACGGAGAAACGAAGAATTTCTTCCATTGTTTTGCCGTTTATTTTTTCTTCTGGATTATAATACTTAAATGCTAAAGGGTTTTTAGATGACGCACCTTCAAATTGAATTTTTTTAACTGTTTCGAAATAAGCCATGGGGTTATTCCTCCTAGTAATTTAATAGTATTAGATTAACTATGTAAATGCTTTCACTTCATAATCAAATTATAGCACCACAAACTTAGTTTGTCCATTAGATAAACTAAGTTTATAAAAGGATTTTTAACATGGGCCTCATCTGCCATCGCTCCTTTTTCATCCCAATTATTTGTAGACATTCCTACAATTCTTAAAATGAACTTAAAGAGAAAGCTGATTTCAAAAGGATTTTTGAGCACTCTTTTTGAAATCAGCCTTTAATTAGTGTGAAAAAATATTTTTTATTCGGTTCCGTTGATTATAGAATGCTGTATTTCGTTTAATTATTTCCTACCTCAACTTTTTCATTTGTGTGTTTTTTCAATACCTCAAGCAAGCCTTCGTTAACTTTGCAGTTTTTAAAGGCAAACGACTGCATAATAAGGTCAATTTCTTCCTCGGAAAAATCTTTAAAAATCTTCGCATACTCAGGCTGGATCAGCGCGCCGGCATAGACAGTCAGAATGACTTGAGAAAGGCTGGAAAGATTATAGGCGTGAGACATTTCCGGATTGACCACTTCTTCCAAATGGTTAGCTAATTCCTCAACAGATTGTCTTGCCTTAAAGCCTGGCAGCCAAATCATCCAATCGTCTGTATTTAATGTATGTTTCATTTTAAAAATGGAAGAAAGCCTCTGCATGTATTCCGATTCTGGATCAAGTGTCACTAATCCCATCACACCGACATCTTTATACGTCCAAGTGGTCCAATGAGCTCCAAATTCTTCAAAGATACTAAGTTGGTCATCCATCGCACGTAGGCGATCCGTAATTTCATTTTCTGGTCCATTATATACGGAACCGAACTCCCCTACCCATAAAGGAACATTATATTCTTGTGCAAACTCTGTACCTTGGTGATGATAAAATACTTCCTCTTGGACAGCCTTATCCCAGTACTTTCCACTTTCTACACGGGCTGTTTTCGCATCTGCTACTCCAGGGTAAGCACCAGGTCCGAAACCGGCTGCCGTATAGTTATGGCTGCTGTATACAAGATTTTTCGCAAAAGGAGCTTCTAAACCATCAAACAGCTTTGAATAGTTATCCCCCTCTAGGAAAATAATGTGGTCTGGGTCAATCGCGCGAATTGCTTCAACGACGCGTCGGTAAATACGATTCATCCTGTCCCAGGCGGGTTGATAATTGCCAAAGAATGTATGTGGGAAATCGCCGTGCGGTGTATTCACACATGGTTCATTCATGACGTTATACCCAGCAATAACTCCTCTTCCTTTGTAACGTCGAGCAAACTCTTCCCATAAAGCGACAAATCGGTCTTGATACGTTTTGTCATGCCAGAAAAAGCTATGACGTACATCATTATCGGAATGCCAGTGAGTATTTTGGAAGCCCTGCACGGCATGAAGGTCAAGTATAACGTAAAGTCCATACTTTTCGCATAAATCAATGATCTCGTCTAAGCGTTTAAATCCCGATTCTTTGTAAGTAAATGGTGCCTCATCATCCTCAAAATGGCGATAATTTAAAGGAATGCGTATGGTGGTTGCTCCCCAGCTTTTAATAAACTGAATATCGTCTTCACCGAAGAAGTAATGCAGCATCCGGTCAAATAAAAATTCAGCTTTTTCCTTACCAATCACTTCAGCAACGGTATGACGAAGAGCGTGTTCCGTCCCGGTGTAACCATTAATAAAGTCTTCCATATTCATCCATCCGCCAATACAGGTACCTCTTAGTTGAATGGTGTTACCGGTAGAATCGGTAATTTTTTTATTTTTTACTTGAAGCAAGTCCATGTCTATTCCACTCCTTTCAATGCAATGTACTAAAGTTCTTTATAAGTAAAATAGTCAAAATCAGCAGGTTGACTTGTTCCGCTTGTATTTTGACAATGCAGACCAACAAATGCACCTGTAAATCCATTAAGCCGGACATATTCGTCCGATAGTTTATAAGATTCAAAGGTTACAGGAATATAAGTCCAAGTTTCGTTATCAAAAGAATATGCGAATTGAAAGGTATGATTTCTGACTTTAACTTTTAAATGGACATACTCAACCGATTCTGGAACTTGAATTTCTGACCCCTGAAGCGGTTGTGAGAAAGCAAAGTTATCACAATTCATGATATCAATGATCCGGCCCTTTTCTTCATTCCAGGTAATTTGAACAGATGCCCAGTTTTCTGTATTATAATAGCAAACCAAGCCTGCAGCCTGCTGGAATGTGTTGGGCTGGAAGGAAACCGCTGTACCAGCATCAAAATGTAATGACTGCCAGCGCCGTGCAACCAAGGCTTGAGTAAAGCATGACGTTAATGACTCTTTTCCATAAAGGCGTAAATGTCCCGGTCTGTCGGTCAGGGACATAATATCTTCTGTTAATGGAATCCTTAATGACTGATAATGATGGTTCAAAGTTGGGCTGTCAAAGTGGTCAACCTCGTCATAATCTCGTTCCCATTTAACCTCTTCCATCTTTGGTGCTTCTACTTCAACAGAGCCTTGTTTTCCTCCCACAACATATGGCCAGCCGTCTCTCCATTCAAGTTTTTGAATGGCCGTCTCTCTTCCCAGCGGACAAAAACCTCGATAATCAAGTACCGGTTTATCATCTTGAGGCAGCGGTCTGCCAGTGAGATGCGCTAAATACCATTCATCTGTATGTGTTTGAACGATAGAGGCATGTCCGCATTTTTGCAAAGGATTTCTAGGATCATGCCAGGAAGTAAGGAATGGATGATCTGGGTGCAAATCATAAGGTCCCTCAATATTTTTTGATCTTGCTAGCGTTGCTGTATGAGCATATCTCGTTCCACCCTCTGCTGTCAGCAGATAGTAATAACCGTTGATATGATATAAATGCGGCCCCTCAGTCAGCCTAATGTCGGTTCCTTCAAAAATCACTTTCGGCTTTCCGATTAAACGACCTTCCTCATGAGAATATTCTTGTAAGACAATTCCCCCAAAAGAGTGTTTAAACGCTCTTTGGTCCCAAAGCATATTGATGATGTATTTTCTTCCATCCACATCATGGAATAAGGAAGGATCGAAACCTGAACTATTCAAATAGATCGGGTCGCTCCAATCACCATCAATCGTTTCACAGGTAGTCAAGTAATTGTGAGTGTCCTTCCACGCTCCCGAATGTTGTTTCACATCGGAATAAATCAACCAGAATTTGTCATCAGCATAGGTTAAGCATGGTGCCCACACACCGCCGGAATTGGGGTTCCCTTTCATATCAATAAGGGAAACCCGATTTAACGGACGTGATACAAGATGCCAGTTTACTAGATCCTTAGAATGATGGATTTGAACCCCAGGGAACCATTCAAAGGTAGATACCGCGATATAATAATCATCCCCGACCCTGCAAATGCTAGGGTCTGGATTAAAACCTTTTAATACAGGATTTTGGATTTTCATTTTGGTGATCATCCTCTCGTTTTTAATACATTAAGAATTCGTTTATGTTCCTTTTCATCCAAGTTATATAAGAAGATGGCAACAAGCTCGATGATAACAAATACGGCCGGAATGACAGTCATGGTAATCAAAATACCATTCAATGCTTCTGGAGTCTGCGCTTGATTAGCAACATAACCGAAGTTGGCCAAAATCAATCCTGGAACAATTCCTCCGATTGCCATACCAAACTTGAAGAAGAATCCAACCAATGCATAGATGATACCGCTTGCACGTTTACCAGTCTTATATTCGCCATAATCGATGGTTTCAGGAATTAACGCCCATGTAAATGCACCTGCTGTAATTGTACCGAGTGCTGCAATTAAGCGTCCTGCAAATACAAATGGAACCATGGTTGGCGGAATAAGGAAAAGCGCTAATAAGCCGATTGCCTTTAATGATAAAGCTGTAAATAATAGCTTTTTCTTACCCATCAATTTATACATCAATGGCATTAATGGCATAAGGATAAGTGCAGGAAGCGTTCCCATTAAACCATACCATTTTACTAATTCCGGTCTTGCAATGTTATACGTGACATAATAAATACCAACAGAGTTAACAATGGAGTTTACACCAAAATTAAGTATAAAGAAAAAGCAAACGATTAAAAGTGGACGATTTGTTTTTAATTGAATCCAGATATCTTTAAAGTTAATCTCTGCTTCTTTTGAATGATTAAGCTGAACACGTTCTTTTGTGTTATAAAAGCTGTACATCAACAAAAAGGCTCCTAAAATCCCCATGATTGTCATGGTGATTTGCCATCCTGAGCCTGTTTCTCCAGTCATATTTGTGAAGATTCCAGCTAAAAGGGGTACACCGAATGAAACGATCAATCCACCAGTGTTTCCGAACAGCATCCGGACTGAAGTCAAACTGACAACTTCTTTGTTATCTTGAGTAATGGCTGAAGTAAGCGCTGCATAAGGAATGTTAATCACTGAATACGTAATCGATAATAAAATATAAGTAGCATATGCATAAACAAGTTTCATAGGATCAGAAAATCCTGGAGTTGTAAAACAGAGAATCGCTACACCCGCAAACGGAAAGGCACCGTATAAAAGATATGGACGAAATCTTCCGTATTTTGTATTGGTCTTATCAATAACTGCTCCAATAAATGGATCGAGAACTGCATCGATCAACCGTACAACTAGGAACATTAATCCAGCTGCTGCAGCCGTGATTCCAAAAACGTCAGTATAGAAAAATAATAGATAACTACTTACGGTTTGATAAATGAAGTTACAGGCTAAATCACCAGTACCATAGCCAATTTTTTCCTTCATTTTGATCTTTTCGGGTTGAACTACTGTTAATTGCTGAGCAACACTTGTATTCATTCTGATTCCCCTCTTACATTATAATTTACAAATACTTAGTTTGTTGGCCGTATAAACAAAGTGGCGATCATACTACTATCCTTATACCAAACTGGACAAAAACCTTTATGGATCTCCTTATACTTTATTAAAATCATCAGGATCTGCAAACATTCGCTGGTCTGTGTTAAGAGCGTTTATTTTGTCCATGTCCTCTTGTGTAAGTTCAAAATCAAAGCTATTTGCATTTTCACATCATTATGTAAGACCGTTGTGCTTTGTATACCTTGTATCATCAACTTCACTCCTTTTACTCAATTTATTTGTGTCTCTGCACCGGCTGAGGAAGGGATTCTTGCCAGTGAAATATGAATAGACTTTAAAATAGTTTTATATTATAAAACATAATTTTATAATATAGACGTATTTAGCTAGATTATATCACCTTACAACAAGGAAATCTATTCCTACTTAGTATATTATTTTCTACCTTTTTATTTACGAACTTATGCTAAAACTCCTTTATAATCAGGAATAACTTGAACAATCGATGCATCTAATTCTTGCAAAAGCAGTTTGATAGACTCTATTTGTTTGTCATTTGGCTGGATAAGCGGCTTTTGACAATATCCATCTAATTCGATCCCTCTAAGGACCATCGCTTGCTTCATAATCGGGATAAACGGAGTCCCAAGATCGTATAGCCCCATCATTTTATCGACGATATTTTGGATTACAGCCACTTTTTTCAGGTCATTCGCGTTGATGGCATTTACCCACTCAGAAAATACTCCTGGATATAAGTTGGAGAGCCCCCCAATACAGCCATTTCCTCCACTAAGTATATTATGGGCAAAGTTTTCATCAAATCCGGAGTAGACAATAAAATCAGGGAATTCGTCCCGCACCGTTTGAATCAATTTTCTTGTATGCGTTATTTCCGTGACAGTATCTTTATATCCTTTAACATTCTTATGTTTCCTCAAGAGATTGAGGGTCACTTGCGGAGACAAGTCATGGCCTGTCCTTGCAGGGAAATTATACAAATAAATATCACCCTTTACCCCATCTGCGACCTGATCGTAATAGTATTCAACACTTTCATCCGAAAGTGAAAAATAATATGGGCTGATAATCATGACACCATCCGCACCGGCATCAATCGCATAGTTGGAAAGCTGTATCGTATCTTCCACTGTCATGCATGAAGTCCCGATATACACTTTGGTCCGATGATTCACATAGTTAACCACAAGGTCAATCAATTCTTTCTTCTGGGCATCATTTATGGCGAAAAACTCTCCAGTACTGCCCATAATGACTAAACCGTCTACTCCCCCATTAATTAAAAAATCATAAATATTTTTGTTGGCCTGTTGGTCCAAATTGCCCTCAGCATTAAAAGCAGTAACAACAGGCGTTAAAAATTGTGCTTTTTCCAATGAATCTCTCTCCTTGGAATCCCAGCAGACTCTAATTCTACCTGAGCCCGCTGGGATAAAAATATTTGTTTAATGAACTTTACCATAGCTCATGAAATTTTTTCTCCCTAAAAACTAATTAGTCACACTTTTTTCTTTCTTTTCGTCCGCTAGTGCTTTCATGCCTGCATTCAACACTTCAATGATTCGATCAGTATCATAAACACTTCCTCGCCAAGTTCCTCCACTTGCGGATTGAAGTGCAGCCCATAATCGAGTGTCATCCGGTAAACCAGGATCTGGCTTAAGGTTTAGATGTGTCTCACGTTCTTCTAATACTCTAGTTGCCTCTTCAATCGACAATCTATTATCCCTTGTTCCGATAAAGTTAACAGTACCGACCAACTGATCTCTGTCGACAATGATTTCAATTACATCTCCATCACGTAATTTACCAATTGGTCCCCCTGCCAACGCTTCTGGCCCAATATGTCCGATACATGCCCCAGTTGAAACGCCTGAAAAACGTGCATCTGTAAGTAAGGAAACATGTTTCCCATAGGATAAGTGCTTTAATGCAGAAGTTAATTGATAGGTTTCTTCCATTCCTGTCCCCAATGGTCCTCCACCCATGACAACCATGATGTCACCTGCTTCGATTCCGCCTGTTTTAATCGCCCTGATCGCTGCTTTTTCAGATGTAAAAACTTTTGCTTCACCAGTATGACGATAAACACCGTCTTCTCCGACCACGGAAGGATCAATGCTAGTTGATTTAATGACAGAGCCTTCAGGTGCAATGTTACCTTTCGGGAACGTAACTGTTGAGGTTAATCCTCGTTGTTTTGATTGAATTGGGCTCATGATGACCTCATCTGGTTGAATTCCATCATGTTCCACCAATAGTTGTCTAAATTTCGCACGTCTTTCTGAGGTTTCCCACCAATCAAGGTTTGCTCCAAGAGTTTCCCCTGTAACCGTAAGGACATCTTCATGCAACAGGCCTAATTTCCTTAGATGAAGCATAACTTCAGGTACTCCTCCAGCTAAGAAAGCACGAACGGTTGGATGGTTATCTGGACCGTTTGGCAATACATTTACTAAACGAGGTACCAATTTATTGATTCTTTCCCAATCATCGACAGTAGGAATTTTGCAGCCGGCAGCATGTGCAACAGCTGGAAGATGCAGCAACAAGTTGGTTGAACCACCAAATGCCGCATGAAGGACCATTGCATTTTCAATTGCTTTACCTGTAATGATATCCTTCGTAGTAATGTTTCTCTTTTCCAATTCCAACGCTGCGCGTGCCGACTGTTTCGCGACTTCTTCCCAAACAGGCTGGCCGGACGGTGCTAAAGCAGAATGTGGCAATGCCAATCCCAGTGCTTCTACAACCACTTGTGAGGTTCCTGCGGTTCCTAAGAACTGACAACCTCCACCGGATGAGCCACATGCCACACAACCAAGTCTTGCGGCATCCTCCAATGAAAGCTCACCATTGGAAAATCTTGCACCAATCGTTTGAACCTTGCCCGCATCTTCCCCATCTGTAGGCGGAAGTGTTGCACCGCCTGGAACAAGGACGGTTGGAAGATGATGCATGGATGCCAAGGCAATCATCACGGCCGGGAGACCCTTATCACAGGTGGCAACACCTATAACGGCCCGTCTTGTCGGAATGGACCGGATTAGGCGCCTCATCACAACTGCTGCATCATTCCGATACGGAAGGGAGTCAAACATGCCTGTTGTCCCTTGAGAGCGGCCATCACATGGATCGCTTACATAACTGGCAAACGGAACGCCTCCTAGCCTAGTAATTTCTTCAGCAGCAGCCCTCATTTGCAATCCTAGTTCATAGTTTCCGGTATGGTATCCTAATGCGATTGGAGTGCCATCATGATCCCGAATGCCTGCCAACGTTCCGATAATCAGTACCTGTTTTCCCAGGAGCTTGGATGGTTCCCAGCCCATTCCGGCATTCTGGGTCATACCAAAAATATCACCGCTTGGCAGTTCCCTTAACATTTCGGGCGTCAGTGGAAGTGAACCTTCCGGCCCAGCACCATGAGTCTTTATGTTATAAAGGGATTGGTTTCCTTCACCAAATATTGAGTTTAATGACATAGTAACCTCCAATGTTTAATTTATTTACTACCAAGTAATGATTTTATGTACATATAAAGTTTTATAATATAAAACCAAGTTTTATCATTTGGCTGCAATTTGATTATAGCATATTTATATTTATTCTGACTATTCCGTTACAATGGGAAAATTGTTTTTTAAAAAATTTTTTATTCACATTTATTAATGAATTATGTTTGTTATAATAAGATATGATTTTACAATATAAAACTAAAGGGGTTATCTATGCCTATTATTCAATCTGTTGAACGGGCTCTGAAGATTCTAGATTTATTTGATGAGCATAAGTCGGAGCTAAAAATTACCGAAATTAGCGAAAAGATGGGGTTGCATAAAAGTACTGTTCACTCCCTATTAAAAACACTTCAAGAGTATTCCTACATCGATCAAAATCCGGAAGATGGAAAATATAGATTAGGATTGAAACTAGCTGAACGAGGGAATTTAGTCATCAGCAATATGGATATAAGAAAAACTGCAAAAAAGTACCTTCTCGATCTCTCTGCCAAAACGGGACAAACAGTGCACTTGGGGATTTTGGACGGCCAGGAAGGCGTGTATATCGATAAAGTAGAAGGGGAACAATCCATTATTCGTTATTCTCGTATTGGCCGAAGACTTCCCCTCCACTCTACCGCAATAGGAAAAGTCCTTATAGCCTATCAACCCCCTAATGAAATGGAGCTTTTATTAAAAAATTATAACTACCAGTATCAAACCGCCAACACGATAGTCAATGAAGCCGTTTTTCGAAAGGAAATTGAAAAAGTCAAGCAGCAGGGCTATGCAGTAGATGAACAAGAAAATGAGCAAGGTGTTCGATGTGCAGCTGTGCCCATATTCAACGGGAAGGGGCAGGTCCTTGCTGCAATCAGTATTTCCACTTTAATTTCTCGTGTAAGCGATCCGGAACTGCATATATTTATTGATCTTCTCAAAATATCCTGTAATGAACTATCGGAACAAATGAGATATGGATTTGAATGATTTTTCTAATAATAATAAATAATTTAAGGCATGTTACTTGTTATGCAGACAGGGGGCTGTCTGATTCCCTAAAATACTCGAGGTGGAAATTAACATCCCACAATTGACACAGCCCCTTTTTTTTCAATCATTATTAATAAGTCAGAGCTTATATTTGGGCTATTAAAAAAGTTAGTTGTTTGGATATACAAAGTCATCTAACTTCAGCTATAATAATATTGTATGTTTCTAAATTATTTAATGGGGAGATATTATGATGAAAAACTCAAAGCCCAATGAACCATTAGTTACGCATATTTTTACAGCAGATCCTTCCGCACATGTCTTTGAAGGTAAGCTTTATATTTATCCTTCTCATGACCTTGATCATGATGAACCATCTAATGATAATGGTGACCAATACAAGATGGAAGATTACCATGTTTTATCCATGGATGACGTAAATGTACCATGTGTAGACCACGGAGAAGCTCTTCACTTAAAAGATATCCCTTGGGCAAGTAAACAGCTTTGGGCACCAGACGCTGCTTACAAAAATAACACCTATTATTTATTTTTCCCAGCAAGAGATAAAGATGGTATTTTCAGAATTGGGGTGGCGACAAGCCCTAATCCTGCAGGACCTTTTACACCAGAGGAAAATTACATACCAGGCAGCTTCAGCATTGATCCAGCTGTCTTCGTGGATGAAAATGACAAATCATATGTTTATTTTGGCGGGCTTTGGGGAGGACAGTTGGAAAAATGGCAGACAGGAACATTTACCCCAGATGCTGAAGGTCCAGCAGCTGCAGAACCAGCTTTAGGACCAAGAGTTGCTGAATTAAGCAACGATATGCTTACTTTTAAAAGCGAACCACAGGAAATTTCCATTGTAGATGAAAACGGCAATCCGATTCTTGCAAGTGATGAAGACCGAAGATATTTTGAAGGGCCATGGGTCCATAAATACAATGGTCTCTACTATCTATCCTATTCTACCGGTACCACTCATAAAATTGTTTATGCGGTAAGCGAAAATCCACAAGGGCCATTTGTGTTCAAAGGAACGATTCTTACTCCTGTCATTGGCTGGACCACACATCATTCGATTGTCCAGTTTAATGAAAAATGGTACCTGTTCTATCATGATTGCTCGTTATCAGATGGCGTGAATCATAAGCGCTCTGTGAAATACACTGAACTAAAATATAACGAAGATGGAACGATTCAAACGATTGATCCTTATGGGAATAAATAATGAATTGATGACTGACTCTTTGAATAGGGGTCAGTTTTTTTCTCTATAGAGACCGGTGACAGTTCTTGTGGTCGAACGAGCTTCATTAAAAACCACTAAAACCGCCCCTCTCGTTTTGGAAAACTTCCTCTTTGGCATCTTCTAATATTTTCCGACAATCTTTTAAAATTTCTTATTGCCATTTAGATAAGATGCTGATAATATAATAAGAGCGTAAATTGGAAAGCTATTATTCAATATGTCTGGATCTTTCCAAGCAGATAATTTTTGACCACTTCCTTCAAGAAGTTAAGGCCATACGGACAGCCGGGTCAAATGCCGAATGGCAACTCTAGTTGCCTTATTGATTGAGTTAAAAGCTCAAATTTTATAAGTTGGTTACTTTACAACCAGTGCATAAGCACACAACTTGTGAAACGGTCAATAAGAGTAGTAAAAGTAATTATTTGCTATATAGACTCTGATCCTATTATGATATATTTTGAATATTATAGAGCTTCCTTACTTATTCTTCAAGGACCTTTATCGTATTAGTATATGATTTCTATTACGGTATACGTATGCTTTTTAATATTGATATTATATCTAACAAGCAAGTGTGGTGCGCAGGTTTGCGTTATGCACTTGCTTTTTTTGTTGCGTTTCAAACGTTTTTTAAGAGGTTATGACATTCGTCTTCATCGTTCGATCATCGTTATATTGTTATGAAATTCCTCTTTGCATGATCAAAAGTCTATTAAGTTAGGAGATAAGAAAATGGGAAAAGCTCTTATAATTGGTTGTGGTGGAGTGGCATCTGTAGCCATCCATAAATGTGTTCAAAACAGTGAGGTATTTGAAGAGATTTGTATCGCAAGTCGTACAAAATCAAAATGTGATGACTTAAAAGCGAAATTAGATGGCGGCAAGACAAAGATTACAACTGCACAAGTTGATGCAGATAATGTAGATGAGTTAATCGCGTTAATTAATGAAGTAAAACCAGATATCGTCATGAACTTAGCTTTACCTTATCAAGATTTAACGATTATGGATGCTTGTCTAGCTACAAAAACACACTACATGGATACAGCAAACTATGAGCCAGAAGATACGGCTAAATTTGAATATAAATGGCAATGGGAATACCGCGAGCGTTTTGAAGAGGCTGGAATCACAGCTCTTTTAGGAAGCGGCTTTGACCCAGGTGTAACAGGTGTATTTTCTGCCTATGCATTAAAGCATTATTTTGATGAAATTGAAACAATTGATATCCTTGACTGTAATGGCGGCGACCATGGTTATCCGTTTGCTACAAACTTTAATCCTGAAATCAATATCCGTGAAGTTTCTGCTAACGGAAGATACTGGGAAAATGGTGAATGGATTGAAACAGAACCAATGGAAATCAAACGCGTCTATAACTTCGCTGAAGTTGGCGAAAAAGATATGTATTTGCTTTACCATGAAGAGCTTGAGTCTCTTGCTCAAAACATCCCAGGCCTTAAGCGTATTCGTTTCTTCATGACATTCGGGCAAAGCTATATTACTCATCTAAAAGCCCTTGAAAATGTAGGAATGACAAGCATCGAGCCAATTGAATTCGAAGGAAAACAAATCATTCCACTTCAATTTTTAAAGGCTGTATTACCAGATCCAGCATCACTTGGACCACGTACAGTTGGTAAAACAAACATCGGATGTATCTTCAAAGGGAAAAAGGATGGAGAAGAGAAAACGTATTACGTTTACAATGTTTGTGACCACCAAGAGTGCTATAAAGAAGTCGGATCTCAAGCAATCTCTTATACAACAGGTGTCCCTGCAATGATCGGTGCGGCGATGATCATGACTGGCAAATGGAACAAACCAGGCGTATTCAATATTGAAGAATTTAATCCAGATCCATTCATGGAAGAATTGAACAAATGGGGTCTTCCATGGGTAGAAGACTTTAACCCAGTGCTTGTGGACGATGAGCCTGTGAAAAAGAAAGAGCCGGAGTTAGTTTACTAAGATGCGGTTTGAAGAATTACCGACACCATGTTATGTAGTTGATGAAGGTCTAGTGGAAAAAAATCTAAAAATCCTGAACGGAGTCATGAAACGGACAGGAGCAAAGATTGTTTTAGCGCAAAAAGCATTTTCAATGACAACAATGTATCCTCTCATTGGAGAGTATTTAAGCGGTACAACGGCAAGCGGTTTGTACGAAGCACGACTAGGTTACGAGGAAATGGGCAAAGAGAATCATGTCTTTGCCCCTGCCTATCGTGAGGATGAAATAGACGAAATTATTTCCATTTGCGATCATATTATCTTTAATTCTTTCTCACAGCTGGAAAAATTTAAAGATAAAGCCCTTCAGTCTGGCAGGAAAGTTGGCTTGCGCATCAATCCTGAATGCTCCACCCAAATTGGACATGCCATCTATGATCCATGTTCACCAGGTTCAAGATTCGGTGTAACCAAAAAGCATTTTCGTCCCGATTTACTGGAAGGTGTTTCTGGGCTGCATTTCCATACCCTTTGCCAGCAAAACTCCGACGACTTAGAAACCACTCTTAATGCAGTGGTAGAAAAGTTTGGCGAGTGGCTCCCGCAAATGGAATGGATCAACTTCGGCGGCGGTCATCATATTACGAGAGAAGATTATGATATCCCGCGATTAGAAGCGTGTATTAAGAGAATGCAGGATCAATATGGTTTAGAAGTTTATCTTGAGCCGGGAGAAGCCATTGCGCTTAATGCAGGTTACTTGATTACGTCTGTCCTTGATCTTCATCAAAACGGTATGGAGATTGCGATTCTTGACACGTCTGCAACCTGCCATATGCCAGATGTATTGGAAATGCCTTATCGTCCACCACTTTTTGGATCAGGTGAAGCCGGCGAGAAACCATTTACCTATCGTCTTGGCGGGCAAACCTGCCTTACAGGTGATGTGATTGGAGACTATTCTTTTGATCAGCCATTAAAGAGCGGTGATCGCTTAGTTTTCGGTGATATGGCGATCTATACGATGGTCAAAAACACCACCTTTAACGGCATGCCATTACCGGCCATCGCTATTCAAGATAAAGATGGCGATTGTCGTGTTGTGTCCCAATTTGGCTATCAAGATTTTAAAATGAGACTAGCTTAAAATAGTATTTGTTAAGGGAAGCACATTTTTATATGACGCGCTCCCCCTATCTGAATATCTTTTTAAAGAACCAGATTCTAATAATAGGAATCTGGTTTTTTTATATTAATAGTCTTATTCGTGAACATTAATGTAATGGTGGTTTCACGGGGATAATAAGTTATAATAATAGAAACAAACTAGTAAAAAGAAGATGATATTTTGTTATGTAAAAGCCTAGAGTTCAAGAATATGGACGGACAGAAGATAAAAGTCATTGATATTCCTGTATTAGAAACAAACAATAGCTATTATTTTATGATACAAGCCCGGTTACAAATCTATATTGCATTCCTTTATCATCACCCACATGAACAAAGCTGCTATTCCTTCCGTGAATATTTAAAACGAAAAATGAGTTGGGTTGATTACAAAAATCTATTTTGTATTAAAGAGTTTAAGGATAATGCTTAATTCAGTCCTGTAGTCTTTTAAGATTTTGTTGATAAATTTCTGGAGATGACCAATTTTGATAGTTATCTGGTAAAGGTATATCATCTACATTATTTGCTGTTTTTGCAATCTGACTGATAATTTCGATATAATTTATTAATTCTTTAAGATCATTTTTGGTTCCAACTGGACCATGCCCTGGTACAGCTATTTTAAAATCAAGCTCTTCTACAGTCTTTAAAATTTTCCTCCATTGTTCAGGACTGGATTCATCAAAAAAGGTTGGATGGGTATGGACGAATAGCAAATCCCCCATAAATATGACCTTCTCTTCTGGGATAAAGAGCATCGCATCACTGTAGGAATGCCCCCCGCCCAAGGTAAAGAGTTTCGCACTCCTTTTTGTCCCGTGAAAGGTTTTTTCCTCTTTAAACGTTTGATGTGGTAATACTAATTCTAATGTTGGCAGTGAGGCTTGGAATTCGCTTAGAAAGCTTATTTGATGCTCTAGTTTCCTTTCATTATTATTCCTCAGTTGCTCCTTTAATGAATCAATATAATCAGCTAGGCCTTGTAAACCCTCTTTCTGCTTCTTTATTCGTGCCGGATGGAGTTCCCTCATTTTTTGATATGTAACTTCACTTGATATGATCGTACTAATCCTGAAAACTTGATTACCGCGGATATGGTCTCCGTGCCAATGACTATTGATCACCCATGTAATGGGGCTGTTCGTTATCTTTTTTGACATCACTTTTAAGTCTTCTGCCGCCTGTTGCGTATTAAAGGTATCAAATACAATGGTTTGATCCCCTAAATCAACAAACCCTGCATTTCCTACTGAACCTCCGCCCTCTTTTGCGATCGCTGCATAAACTCCCTCACTAACCTTTTCTAGTAAAAAATGATTGCTGTAAAATTCGCCATTCCCCATTTTTCCTCTCCTTCGTTTAGTAGACTTCAATTGAAATCTACAATTGTTGTTCCAACGCTATTCAACTTCCATTGTATAAAGGTAAATTTTGTTTTTGAACTTAGTACGAAGAATAATGATTTTTAAAGTGTTGGTTAATCGCTTGACAAGTATCACGAAGGGCGGATGCCAGCTTTTCTTCATTGCCATAAAAACGAGTAGATGGGAGCGGAATTGAGACAGCGCTTAAATTCCCTATTTGATCAGCAATTACTGCACCCACTGCACAAATTCCTTGTATGTGCTCTTCCCTTGCAAAAGCAATCCCCTGTTGACGAACTACTTCTAATTCCTTTAACAATTCTTTCCGGCTTGTAATGGTATTCTCATTGTACTGTGGCAGGTCCTCAGGTAACAGTCTCTCAACTTCAGTTATTGGCAGCGAGGCTAGTATGGCCTTTCCGTTTGCTGTGCAATGTAATGGAAAAGATGCGCCGGGTTGTGAAGTTGCTTGCAATGGATGAGGAGCGATTATTTGATCCACAAAAAGCACCTTACCGTTATCTAATACGGACAGGTCTACTGTTTCATTGACTTGACGCGATAGTTGTATTAAAAATGGTCTAACCTCTTCCCTTAAATCACTTTGGACAGCCGCGGCCAGCATAGCAATCTCTGGCCCGAGACGGAAACCTTCGTCAGCAGAAGCCGGTGTAACAAACCTTTCCTGTTCCAGTGTTGTAACAATTCTTTGAACCGTAGATCTAGCAAGGCCCGCTTCTTTGGCAATTTTCGATAGGCTTAATCCTTTTGGATGATCTCTAAGAACTCTCAGTATATTAGCTGCTCGAGTAATCACTTGAACAGTTGATATTTTTGTTTGCTCCTGTTTATCGTTGTTCAAAAGTATGAACCCCTTCCTCCACTATCTATCTTCTATTATAACTGAAATTTGAATGTGTCCGAAAAAGATAGTGATTGACATCGGATTTTACTATTCGTTATACTTAATTTATCAATAATGATACACCTGTACCACAATACGGTTCATTTTATATTAAACTATAGATGAGGGATATATATGGGTTTAGTTAGAATTGGTGTGATTGGAATAGGAAATATGGGCACTTCACATGTTCAAATGCTGAACCAAGGACGAATCAACGGAGCAGAGTTAACGGCGGTTTGCAGTCGTAATGAAAGCCGCATTGAATGGGTCAAAAGCGAGACAAAGGGTAATGTGAAAATTTTCAAGGACGAGGAGAGCTTTTTTAATGACTCCGAGATCGATGCAGTCCTAATCGCCACACCGCATTATAGTCATCCAAAATTAGCGACAGAGGCCTTTGCAAAAGGGAAACATGTCCTGATCGAAAAACCAGCCGGTGTCTACACAAAAAATGTACTAGAAATGAATGCAGCAGCAAAAGCAAGCGGGAAAGTGTTCAGCATCATGTATAACCAAAGGGCAAATCCCCTCTACCAAAAGATTCGAGACCTTATTCAGTCAGGCCAACTGGGCACTATTAAACGAACGAATTGGATTATTACTGATATTTACCGGCCACAAAGCTATTACGATTCTAGTAAATGGAGAGCAACATGGGAAGGCGAAGGCGGCGGTGTCCTCTTAAATCAGGCACTTCATCATTTGGATATTTGGCAGTGGACAACAGGCTGCATGCCAAAGCGAATTCGGGCGGTGTCTAGTTTTGGAAAGTATCATGATATTGAAGTAGAAGATGATGTTACAGCATTTGTGGAATATGAAAATGGAGCGACAGGTGTGTTTATTGCTTCAACAGGAGAAGCACCAGGAACGAATCGCTTCGAGATTGTCGGGGACCGCGGGAAGCTTGTTGTTGAGAATGAGGAACTCATCTTTTTTCAATTGGCACAATCAGAACGTGAATTTAATTCGTCCTACACAGGCGGATTCGGGATGCCTGACTATCAAAAAAAAGAAATATCTGTAACTAGTAATAATGCAAACCATCCCCTCATAATTCAAAACTGGATTGATGCCATTCTTAAAGGATCGCCTCTATTATCACCAGGGGAAGATGGAGTCAAAGCCCTAGAAATTTCTAATGCCATCTATCTATCTTCCTGGTTAAACGAAACACTAGAATTGCCAATCAATCCCGAGTTATACTACGAAAAATTACAAGAAAGAATCAATACATCTACATTTAAGAAGAAACATGTTAGTAACTCGACATTGGATGTCAACGGGACGCATTAGGAAAGGAAGGCTTGGAGAAGCCTGCCTTTTTATTAAGCCCAAAATTCCTTGAAATGTAACAGAATATTCATATTCCTTGAATGGAACCTTGTTAATTTTTTATAAAATGAGAGTAGTGATAAGAAAGGATGTGGCTTATGTTACTTAAAGATCGAACAGAGTCGGAAGAATTATTAGTTTTGCGCTATTTGGACGCGCGAATGGAGTTAACTGAAAAGGAGAAGTATCGCCATTTAAACCTAGAGAAAGGCTTTGAAGGTGAATTACAATTTGACAAACTTGCAGAAAATCTCCAAGAGGAAAGGTATGTCGTCAATGACTTATTGCTTGAAGTAAACAACTCATATTTTCAAATTGACAAATTTATAATTTCACAGGGAGTTATTCACCTTTTGGATATAAAAAACTATGAAGGTGAATGTTATATAAAATCGGGCAACCTTTATACCGTGGCAAACCATCGTGAATATAAGAATCCTGTAGACCAGTTAAAAAGGGCTGCACTTCTTCTTCGCCAGCTGCTCCATAACCTCAAGCTAAATTACCTGGTTGAACCCTTCGTGATTTTTATCAACCCCGAATTCACCTTATATCAAGCCCCACTGGATGATCCCATAATTTTACCAACACAGGTTAATGGTTTTTTAAGAGATTTAAATAATACACCGTCGAAGCTAAATGATGGCCACAAGAAACTAGCCCAAATATTAATTTCATTGCATAAAACCAAAAACCCATTTACGGTCTTCCCTACATATACTTATGACCATCTGCATAAGGGAATTTATTGTAAAACTTGTAAGTCCTTTTTGCTATCTATTAAAAATTATGACTTTGTATGTAGAAAGTGCGGTAGACACGAAAAGATCGAAGACGCAGTTATACGAAATGTGAAGGAATTTGCACTCCTATTTCCAGATCGAAAAGTAACTACCAAATGCATCTATGAGTGGTGCAATGTCGATTTAAGTAAAAGGACATTTTGCAGGATTTTGAAGAAAAACTATACTGCATTTGGAAATACTTGTGATACTTATTATAAATAATTAATGGAATGAGTGTGCATTCGGACAGGTTTGCCCTTTTCGGGGCATGACTTGTCCGAAGACGCCCTGCATTCAGACAGGTTTGACCTTTTCGGGGCATGACTTGTCCGAATAAGGCATACATTCAGACAGGTTTGTGCTTTTTGCGACTTGACTTGTCCGAAGACGCCCTTCATTCAGACAGGTTTGTACCTTTTCGGGGCATGACTTGTCCGAAGACGCCCTTCATTCAGACAGGCTTGACTTTTTCGAGGCTTGACTTGTCCGAATAAGGCATGCATTCAGACAGGTTTGTGCTTATTGCGACTTGACTTGTCCGAAGACGCCCTTCATTCAGACAGGTTTGTACCTTTTCGGGGCATGACTTGTCCGAAGATGACCTGCATTCAGACAGGTTTGTACCTTTTCGGGGCATGACTTGTCCGAAGACGCCCTTCATTCAGACAGGCTTGACTTTTTCGAGGCTTGACTTGTCCGAATAAGGCATACATTCAGACAGGTTTGTGCTTTTTGCGACTTGACTTGTCCGAATACAGCCTGCATGTTGGACAAGAATTGCCAGTGGGACATCCTCTAACTAGTCAATACTCTGCGAATATTTGGCCAAAAGAGCTTCCTGAGCTAAAGCAATATGCCTTAAATTTTTATCGGGAATTAGAGCGAGTTGCCCGCAATATGTTAGAAGCACTTGCCATGCACTTTGATCTTCGCCCGAATTTCTTTTCCGATATGATTCATGAAGGGAATAGTATCCTGCGTACTATTCATTATCCGCCATTACATGAATCAATGGATCCACTGCAATCCGTGCTGCAGAGCATGAGGACATTAATTTAATTACCT
Organism: Bacillus sp. sid0103; assembly: GCF_019219025.1. Next base: position 33,766 of record NZ_JAHUWN010000021.1, read on the forward strand.
TATTAGTAGAATCAACTGCATCTGGACTAGAATTATTAACTCGTGAAGGAGAATGGATGCCAGTTAAGGCGAAGCCAGGACAAATTATTGTAGATGCCGGGGATATGTTATCCCGCATTACAAATGAAGTCATTCCGGCAACAACGCATCGTGTTGTAAATCCTGCAGGCGAAAATACAGCTCGTTATTCCATGCCGTTCTTTGTGCACCCATACAGCACCTGTTTACTAGAAACCATTCCTTCTTGTATCACTGAGGATAACCCAGAAAGATATCCAGCCATTACCGCTGGTGACTTCCTATATCAAAGATTAGTTGAGATCGGCTTAATTAAGAAATAAGAAGCCATTGTTCCAGATCAAGTATTTTTCTTACTTCGTTTACTAACCTAACTGAACAAATACAAAAAGGATGCTCTTGTAGCATCCTTTCATTTTTAAATGTACTTATGATACGGTTCACCCCGATTAAATCCAAATGCCTCTTTATCTCTACAAATCTAAAACCCAAAAAAATCAACAATATTCCACACGTGTTTATTCAATCTTTATCACTTTTCCATTCCCCTAATCGTATGTCTTAATCGTAGGAGGTTTATAATCTAAAAACATATCGAGTAATGCGTCTGCTTTTTCTTCAATGATTGCCATAGTGCGGAATTTTTCTTGTAAGAATTTTTGGTCGATCATATGGTCAAAAAGGCTGAGCAATGGGTCATAATAATGATCAATATTAAGTAGGCCGCATGGCTTTTGATGCAACCCAATCTGCCCCCATGTGAACATTTCAAAAAACTCTTCCAGCGTTCCGGTTCCGCCAGGCAGAACAACAAATCCATCAGATAAATCAGCCATTTTTGCTTTTCTCTCGTGCATGGTTTCCACTTTAATTAACTCTGTTAATCCTTTATGCGATATTTCACGTTCTTCCAACACTCTAGGTATGACACCTATTGCGTGTCCGCCTTCGCTTAAGACCGTATCTGCAACTGCACCCATTAAGCCGATACTCGAACCGCCGTATACTAAGGTGATGTTTCGTTTTGCTAGCTCTCTCCCTAATAGAATGGCTCCTCTTTTATAAGCCTCTGAAGCGCCGAAACTGGATCCGCAAAAAACAGCTAATCGTTTCATAAACTTGCCTCCCTCCTTTTCTATTTATTATAAATATATATGATTCGTATTTGGACTAGAATAACAGATATTATTGTGAAAGCGCCGGACTTCTAATAGAAGAGCCTTACATTTAAGATTGGATATGGAAGCAATCAGTCAGCCATATTACAAATGTGTTTGAAATTTTTTTCGTATACTTCCTACAAACCATAGTAAAAGGGGGATTCCTACCATATTGACCGGAAGGGCAAAATTGATCCAATACTTATTCAAATAGATGAGGCTATACGTAGGGTTAGGAAAGATGACCGATATCCCAAAAAAGATGGGCACGGTAACCCAGAGCATTTTCCGCCAGTTTTTGATATGGAGCAATTGTGCCGTTCCATAATTGGCTAAAAAGAAGTAAAGCGATAATTTAATAAAAATACTAAGGATCCAGACTAGAACAGCCAGGATTTCTAAGTTTTGAATAAAATCCATTACCGTAACATAACTGACTGTATCAAATGCAGGGTGACGTAGCTTTGATGCAATTTCTGGTCCCAATATCAGTAATACTCCAATAGCTACTGAACTAACAAGCAATGAAGCTACAGCAATTCCCCAAACCGCGCTTTTTGGGCCCTTTTGGGGATGGTCCATAAACGAGAGGAGCATTAACATCATGACAGACTCCCCAAGAAAAGAGAGCGGAGTTAAGGTACCTTTCATAATTGGCAGGAATCCCGTATCTGTAAAGATAGGCAGAAAATTGTTATAATTAAAAATGGATACGGATAAAATCAACATAATGAGAACGGATAGGAGTACGATGGGACCAAACACTTCACTGCACCGTCCAATCCCTTCAATTCCTCCACTGTAAGTTATATAGATTAGTATCAAAAGCATGGTTAACACTAATATCCATATTGGTGTAGTTGGAAGAAGTACAATAATGGTAAATTCTGTAAATTCTCTCAAGATTTCACCGATTACAGAAAACCACTGAATAAGATAAACAATTACAATAAGCATTCCGAACCACTTGCCAAAAATAAGCTTACTATATTCAACAAGTGTTTTGCCTGGATATAGAAGGGCAGCCCTTGAGGACACGTATACAATCATAATACCTAAAATTCCGGCCAGGCAATAGCATATCCAAGCATCTTGCTTAGCAACCTGAAAAGTTGGGGAAATGGTAATCAGAATCATATTTCCCGTTTCGAAAGTGAACATCAGCCAAAAAATTTGCAGTGCTGAGAGTTTCATTTTTTGACCCCACTTTCTTTATACAACAATGAGGGCCCATTCATTCCAATATCCGTAATCTTTACGTCGGCTTTTACTGTAATCTCTGCCTCTGAAAATTTCTTATCCCAATCATTTTTCAAAGATTTCCATTTTTTTGGATTCTTTCGATGGATCACTTCGCCAAATCCAAAGATATCCAAGCCGTACTCATTTTGTACTTTTTTTATCGTTTGTTGAACTTGTTTCTGGGCATAAGTTTCGAATTCCTTTTCGCGCTGTTTAAGATTATTGTGGTACTGAACGTCCAAATTTGAATTACTTTCCCTTAAGGACCCCTCTCCCTTCAAAGTGACTATGAACTTAATCTGATTATGATGACTTATGTGCGGTTTAATTTTACTACTAATTCGGTTTAATTGGAGACTAGCATTACTATCCTTTTTTGCAATACTGATCGTAAATTTTTTCAGAATTCCCATTACCCAAAGCATATGTTTGTTTTCTTCCATATTCAAAAGTCCCCGCATTTTTAGGTTTTGATCAAAAATTGCAACTCCTGCAACCCGTAGTAGAGGTGGATTAGCTGATCCCACTTTCCCTGCTTTTTTTCCATTCTGAGAACTGCTGAACTCAAGAACAGGCAGTGTGGGGCGTAGACCGTCACTGTTAGCTGCCGACATGAAATTTAAGTAAGTCGTGTTCCCTCTTCCTCCCGATTCTTCATGTATACTTAAAGCCGCAGTAGCAGGTGGCTTTTCTAAGGGATTGGTTAGAGAAAGTGCTTCTTTAGCGGTAGCCCCCTTGATGACAAATATATCCGTTCGCAAACTAACTTCGGGACTCCTTTGATTTGCATCCATCATTTTCTTAAGTCCGCGACGGGCAAATTGTTCACCGAGAATAATTACACGCCGCTGACCAGTAAACAACTCCCTTGGAAGTTTTAACTGTATGTTATCCAAACAGTCCATTGGATTTTTTCCACTCGCAGAAATCGTAAAAAAACCCTTTTCTGTCGCTCCTCCAGATCCGCCTTGGGTTTGCATATTAGAAGGAATGACAATTTGACCGCTTATTTCTACTCCGTTATTTTTTGCACTATCATAGCCTGAAGCCAGCCATATCGCCCGTTCATTTAATTCTTTGCTATCCCAGCATCCTGAAATGAAAAAGAAAGAAAAACAAAATACTAAATGAAGAATGTTCTTTTTCTTCAATCATCTCTTCCCCCTTTTTTCGGACTCGGCTTTTGTCCAGGAGGAATCCGTGGTTTATTACTGCCAAAAGTAAAAATTGGACCAAACTGCATGGCCCATCGAGGCGACCTGAATAAAGTGCTCTTTAAATCCCGGGGAATCTGTGGGGCCACAGGAGTAAAATATGGAACCCCAAAAGAGCGGAGATTGACAAGATGAATGGTCAGCATTATAAAGCCCAGTGTGGTACCGTATAAACCAAAGATTCCAGATAAAATCAGCATGGCAAATCGAACGAGCCTAAGCGCAGTTCCAAGATTGTAACGTGGAATTGAAAACGAGGCAATTCCGGTTGTAGCTACGACAATGACCATGGGGGCAGACACGATACCTGCTTGTACAGCTGCCTGTCCGACGACAAGAGCTCCAACAATACTGACCGCTGAACCGACCGCTCTTGGCAGTCGAATCCCAGCCTCCCGTAACCCTTCAAACACAAATTCCATAATCAAGGCTTCAATGATGGCTGGGAACGGGACACCCTCTCGAGCTGACGCTATACTAATAAGGAGTTTAGTGGGTATTAGTTTTGGATGATAGGTTGAAAGCGCGACATATAAAGATGGTAAAAAGAGAGTCATAATAAACAAAACATAACGAACAAACCGGATGAAATTGGTATAGAAAAAACGTTCATAGTAATCCTCAACCGACTGAAGTCCATCCCAAAATGTCATTGGAGCAATGAGGACAAACGGAGTATTATCGACGAGAATCGCGACTTTTCCTTCCAGTAAGTTGGCCACAACAATATCAGGCCTTTCCGTATTTTGAATTTGCGGGAATGGCGAAAATGGCATGTCCTCAATAAATTCCTCTATATACTCAGATTCTAGTATCGCGTCAATTTTAATACGGCCCAACCTTTTACGTACCTCTTCCAATAGTGAATCCTGAGCAATTCCCTCAATATAAGCAATAACAACATCGGTTTGAGAAAGATCGCCAATCGAGAGAGGCTCCAATTTCAGTCTTGTGCTGCGGATTCTTCTGCGGAGAAGGGTGGTATTTGTCCGGATTAATTCTGTAAATCCATCTCTTGGGCCTCTAATGGTGATTTCTGTTGCCGGTTCTTCCACATTCCGCATTTCAAATTCTGTTAAACTGACAAGTAATGCTTCTGATTCACCTTCTAATAATATTCCGACATTCGCCTTCAAGACCCCATTAACCAGTTCGTTAATCTGTGAAACAGTTTTAACAGGAGTGGCAGATAAAAGCTGTTTCTCCATGATTTGTACAATCGATCGAATTTCACCTATATCGTTGGGAAGCCCCTCAAATACCATCGGTTTGAACAGCATATTCTCCAGAGTTTTTGTGTCAGTTAACCCCTCTATATAAATAAGAAGAATTTTAGGTTTGCCAGTTATATAGATAGGACGAATGATAAAGTCAGCGCAATTTTGAAACATATCTTTTAAAATTTGCTCGTTTTCCGAAAGATCCGAACTGAACGGTTCGATCGTTTCTTCTCCAGGAGACAGTGAAATAATTTTCTTCCATTCGTCTAACTTTTTTCGTTTGCGGAACCGAACCATTATTGGGCACCCCTTTAATTCACTATGTATATTTTTCCAACTAAAGAGGTTTATATGCACTTCTGCTGAGGATAAGATGCAATATTTTACAATTATAAAAAAGTGGCTAGTCCTTAATTCACTCTAGACTGTGGATGCATGTTTTTGCTAAGAATAGAATAAAATCGAAAAAGGACAATTCCCTGGAAAGGTGATCAAAGTGAAAGAAATTACCTTTAAAGCATTTGCTGTCACCCATGAAATTGACTTGAATAAAATTGCCATCCATTGCGGGATTCCAAAAAAATTCACCTGGGAACAGCCTTTAATCCTGAGAGGCGCTATTCTAGAATCAATCCTCCATAACTATGTAGACGATTCGCAAATGGTACTAGTCTTTTCCTTTGGCAGCATCGTCTTCATTAATCACTCCTGCGAAGATGAGATTAACAGTTTATTGCACTACATCCATTCCTTTGAACCGGACTTTGAGATTGAACATGCGGACAGATATAGCGACGACTACTGCCTTCATATCACTGAAACCGAGAACCTTGAATTGACCGATGAATATGTGGTTGTGCCTGAGTATGAGGAGTTTTACCCTGAATTGATTTCTACGGTCATAGCTAAATCGGTCGCGCTTGAGAAAACGGAGGAACAACTTGGGAAGATCCACGACAAACTTGAAACCATGATTGACAGGCTTGAGAAAGGCAAACTGCGGATTGGCAACAAGGAGCTTGCCCGGACCACCGCGAAAATCGTCCGTCATGAGTATAATACCCTTGCTTATATCATGATTTTGGATAAGCCTGATATTACCTGGACGAGTAGCACAGCCAGCGAGTTTTACGACAGGATGGTGGTGTTTTTCGAGTTGAATGATCGTTATAAAATTTTGAAAAGCAAAACGGATATTTTGTATAACATCATGGATGGTTTTTCTACTATCAGCCATTCAATCCGGGGACTTTTCGTGGAATGGATTATCGTAACACTTATCGTGGTTGAGATCGTCCTGACAGTTTTGGAAATTGGCGGTTGGTTGTAAATAAGGCTAGGTTGCCACGAGTCATCTAGGAATACTTAAAGAAATGCGAAAAATGCCATAAATAACAAAAGAAACCCAGCGGATTCATGCTGGGTGTCTTTTGCTGTGATTTGATATTAGAATCAACTCGTCTACTTTAAGCTTGCTTTCATCTCTTCTACGGATTCAACCTCAAATCCTAAATCAAGTAACATTTTGTGATCTTCCGTTTCATCTTGTCCAGTAGTGGTTAAGTAATCACCGACAAAGATAGAATTGGCTGCATACAGACCTAATGCTTGCAGTGAGCGGAGGTTGACTTCTCGGCCTCCGGAAATTCGAATTTCCTTTTTTGGATTGATAAACCGAAATAACGCCAATACCTTTAAACAATAAAGTGGGTTTAATTCTTTTACGCCTTCTAGTGGTGTACCATCTATCGCATGTAAGAAATTAACCGGAATTGAATCCGCATCAAGAGCTTTTAAGCTGTTAGCCATATCGACTACATCTTGCTTTGTCTCCTTCATCCCTACAATGACACCTGAACATGGAGACATTCCGTATTCTTTTACCGTTTCCACCGTATTGACTCGATCTTCGTATGTATGTGAAGTTGTGATGTTAGCATGATTGCTTGCAGATGTATTGAGATTATGATTGTAACGATCTACCCCGGCTTCTTTTAATCGCTTTGCTTGCTCAGGTTTTAACAGCCCTAGACAGGCACAAACTTTCAATCCATATGTTTCTTTTATTTCTTTTACTGCGTCCACAACGTGATCTACATCTTTATTAGATGGCCCTCTACCACTAGCAACAATACAGTACGTCCCTATATTTAAATCATATGCACGCTTTGCTCCTTCAAGTATCGTATCCTTATCCACCATTCTGTAAGAATTAATCGGTGCTGTCGAAATCGAAGATTGAGAGCAATAGCCACAATTTTCCGGACAGAGTCCAGATTTCGTATTCATGATCATATTAAGCTTTACTTTTTTCCCATAATAGCGTTTTCTAATTTGAAAAGCAGCATGCATGAGTAGCAGTACGTCATCATCAGGACATTCTAAAATTGAAAGGGCCTCCTGATTGGTTACTTCCACCCCATCTAACACACGATCTGCAAGTTCCATCCATTTATTCATCTTTATCCCTCCATTTTATTTCTTTTTCTGATAGGTTCTTCACTAATTGTAAACTTAAATAAATTTTTAGTTAACAATTAAATAATAGATTCATATAATTATTCTGTCAATAACATTTGGGAATATATTGTAATCAATATAAAACACAAAGAAACACACGGCATATTATCTAAAATGCCGTGTGTTTTCGTATAAGTTAACATTTGCAACCGCTAAAGTGACCCTGTTTAGATGTCTCCGCTTTTACTGCAAATCCACCATTAGCTCTGCACCTGATTAACAGTTAATACGTTAGCTAAATTTTCCGACTTCTTAGGACGGACGCCAGCCCATACTAGTCCGCCAAAAACAAGAAGGACCAATCCGCAAACCTGGAATGAATGGTGGAAGCCTGTTGCTGGACTGGATGAATGTTGAACAAGGTAGCCTGTCACATATGGTCCAACTATTCCGCCCAAGGAGGTTAACGCCATAAACCAGCCTTGAATTTTCCCTTGATGCTTTTTCGCTACTAACTCTACTAATATTGCAGGCCCAAGTACTAATGTAATACAACCAAATGTTAAACCGAGTGATAAGAAAACAATGGCCAAGATGTTGGAAGTGACCATTGTGCCAAGAACATAGCACGCCGCTCCTGCCAGCAAAACAGGTCCTAGAACAAACACTCGTCCTATTACCACACTCTTTGTTTTATAAAAAAGACGGTCAGATAAAGTGGAAAAGACGATTTGTGAAACGGTAATTAGAATCCAAGGTAATGCAACTACAATCTGTAATTGTTCAGCACTTAATTTACGAACATTCTCGAGATAATTTGGCAGCCAGTTTAGTCCAATGGTAAAGGACCAATAGGTTGCAAAACCGCATAAAGCAATGAGGATGAAATTTTTAGAAAATAGAATAGAAGTGAACTTTGATTCCTCTTGTGAGACCGCTTGTTCCAGCCCGCCTTTTTCTCCTGAAACTTCCACTTCAAAATTCTTTTTCTCTTTCACAAGCGATAACCAGGCAATAACCCAAATGACGCCTACAATCCTCGTTGCAATGAACGCAGCACGCCAACCCTCTGTTAAGATGATATGCATTAAAATTGGTGCTGAAATCGCAACCCCAAGAGGACCACCGACAGATACGAGTGTTAAACCAATTCCAAGTCTCTCTTTTGGAAGATACTTGGATGCTGCGGTCATGGCTAATGAATAGGAAGGTCCTTCCCCCGCACCTAAAATGATTCTAGTAATTAACAAGTAAGTAAAACTAGATACAAACACGGTGGAAAACTGAATAAGAGCCCAAATGACTGCCATTCCGGCAATCACCTTTTTTGTCCCGACTTTGTCTGCTAGTGCCCCGACAAGAACAGCAGAAATCGAATATAATAAGAAGAAAACACTCCCTACCACACCCCACTGTTCCGCACTTAATCCCAGTTCTTTCATGATTGGGACCGATGCAAACCCGATAATTGCTTTATCCGCATTACTAATGACCGTTAATAAGAATAATAGTGCGATTACCGTCCATGTCATTTTTGACATGCCGGTACCTTTTGTTTTCTTGTGACCCATATAGGACCTCCCCGATTTTATTTATTCAAAACTCACTTCTACTTTCCCTATCCTTGTAAAACCAGCTGTGAATCGATCACCTTTTTGGGCAACAATGGCAGCTGAAAGTGCCCCTGATAAAATGACTTCTCCTGCTTTCAGGGCAACATTATACTCTGATAATTTATTGGCCAGCCAGGCCACACATGTTGCAGGATGACCTAATACATCAGCACCATATCCTGTATTCATTAATTCACCATTTCGAAAAAGGTTCATTTCGACTTGGGTTAAATCGTTATCGGCAACGGAAATCCGTTCATTCCCAAGTACATAAAGACCGCATGAAGCATTATCTGCAATCGTGTCTTGTAATTTAATCCGCCAATCAACAATTCGGCTGTCGACAATTTCTAAAGCAGGAACCAGATAATCTGTTGCCTCTAATACATCCTCCAGTGTCACATTTGGACCATTTAGGTCTTTACGGAGGACAAAGGCAAGTTCCGCTTCTACCTTTGGCTGAAAAAGCTGGTCCAATTGAATGATGCCATTATTCGGTACTTCCATATGTTCCAATAAATGACCGTAATCCGGCTGATCAACCCCCAACAACTTCTGCATGGCGTGAGAGGTTAATCCAATTTTCTTGCCGACAATGCGATGACCGGCTTGTAGTTTTTGGTCAATCGCTTTGATTTGTACATGATAGGCCTCATCAATGGTTAGATCCGGATACAAATCCGTAAGTGGAGAGACCATTTTCTGTTCTCTTTCTGCTTGAATCAAATGCTCATAAGCCTCATTGACGCGTGGAATTACTTGGTTACGCATTGAAAAAACCTCTTTTCTTTAAAAATCTACGAAAAAAAGCACTATTCAAAGATTCAGCGTTTTAAACTATCAGCTTTTGAATCAATTAAATAGTGCTTTTTTCGTCTTCCACCGACGTCTTACTTATTCGTTACGAGTTTGGCATCCTCGAGATTTTCCCTACTATTTTTTAGAAGGAAATCCGTTAATACATGGTTAAACTCTTCTGGTTTTTCCCATTGTGGCCAATGCCCGGCATCTTTTATGACCACTAATTCACTATTGGGGATCATATCTTGAATCGGTTTCGCCTCCTCCACTGATGAAGTTGGATCATGGTCCGTCCAAGCCAGCAAAGTTGGCACGTTAATTTTGCCGCACCATGATGAATCCCAACTGTATAACTTTCTTACATCAATATCTTGAAGGCAAACAATATGATGAACGGCTTCTTGATAGGATGGCTGCGTGTATATTTTATAGCGTGATTCGATTAATTCTTCAGTCACTTGGCTTTTATCAAACATTAACCACTCAAGTCGAGTTTTCACATTTTCATAGTTTGCCTCAAGAACGGCTTTTAACGTCGAATCCTTCAGCTTTTTCATGACCTCAGGCTTGTTGTTTACATTTCCAGGCGTGTTTAGTACCATTGCTTTCACATACTGTGGATGTTCCGCTGCAAACCAAGCCGCCACCCATCCTCCTAACGATTCACCTGAAAGATATACGTTTGATAGATGCAACGCCTGAATAACGCCTAATAAATGCTCGCTATAATAGTCAATTCCGTATGGGCGATCAGGTTTTGCTGTATAGCCGTGTCCAACCATATCGATACAAATGACGCGAAAATGCTTACTTAGCCCTTTCATATTCCTGGCATAGGCTTCAATATGGCCGCCAGTCCCATGAAGCAAAATGAGCGGTTCCCCCGTTCCAGCTTCCAGCACTCTTGTTTTGATTCCGTTCGCATCGACATAATAAAGTTTGAATTCTATATCGGATAATTCTGTCCAGATTGTCATTTCAATCACTCGCTCCCTTTTTTTAATTGTTATTTACTGACTTCGTATTCAGACACGTTTTTACGTTTAGTTTGGTAGACGGGCGAATTGAACTGAACAATCGCCATTCCTGTCACCCATTCTGGTATCGGCTCGTAGCACGCCACTTCTGGATCAAAGTGTTGAAGTATCCCTAACAAGACAAGCCAGTTATGAATTTCTTGGCCGCCATTCCCTAAGTTTTCCTCAATAAATTCAGCACTCCAGTTTCTTAATGCTGCATAATCCTTTTCGGAAACCAGCCGTAAAAATTCTCGGTCGACTTGCTCATTCACTGGACCTGTTTTAATCCGAGTGACCCGCGTTTCTCGTGTTTGTAAATATTCATCAAGCTGTTCGATTTCCTGGCGGCCATTTTTTAACACTTTAATCAACGTTTGATCTTCTGGTTTTTCACTGTCAATTTTCGGAATAGGCACCCAATGCGATAAACCGCCAGAAGCGACAATCGCTACCTTTTTTTCACTATCCCATGATTCAATGGCCGAACGGATTACTTCCCCAAGTTGGAAACAGCGATCCATGGTTGGCAGTGGTGGTGCACTGGTATTCACAGCAATAGGAACAACCGGAATTTGCAGATCTGGATTTAAAAAATAGATTCCTTGCGTATGACCATGGTCCACCTTCATTTTCAATGTGAAAGTAAAGTCAATATTTTTTTCTATACTCGTCTGGAGAATATGTTTTGCCAATTCTTGTTGGACAGGAATTTTGTATTTTGGCAGCTGCCAGTCCCCCCACCCTTCACACTCGCCTAATCCAATCGTGAATGAAGGCATATGATCATAGAAGTAACTATTAAAATGATCATCGGATATCAACACGATTACATCGGCTCCAACTTCTTCTAACCATTTTTTCATTTCTGCTGCAGTTTGAAGAAAGCGCTGCCCTTTTTCTCCAGCACCTGCTTCATTTGTCATGATCATTGGACTGTGTGACATTGCCACACCTGCAATAATGTCAGCCATTTCTCCCACTTCCTTTTTAAAAAATTAATTACTAACCTATGAGATGAGTTGGTTCTTTGCTAAATCTTCTTCCCGAATCCGATGGTGCCAAACAATCGACAGTTCACCCTTCATGAGTGAGGGAACCTCTGTCATACAACTAAGCGATAAACCATCTGTCTTTGCTACGACCATCACTTCCGCCTTCATAAATACGGCTTCTTTTTTCAGAGTAACGGCATAGCGCCCTGGGGCGGGGAGAGTAAAATAAGGACGGGGATTTAGTACATATCCATCCCAATCACATTTCACTTCATAGGAGCGCCCTAAAACCTCAGGCAGGTCCTCAACATTCCCTGTTAGCAATCGTTCTCGGATACAAGTTGAACTGATTTTCTCCCCGCAGTACTCCACTTTCGCTACTTTCGTCACCTCAATCAGACCACCCGAATCCTCTTGGAGCCGGTCCATATGCCCTGCCCCGCGACAGCCATAGGAAAAATCAAACCCTGCAACAGCATGGATGACGCCGAGCTTTAACAAATACTGGGCAATAAATTGTTCCGGTGTTAAGGCAGCAAAGGGTTGATCAAATTCCACAATATAAAAGGTATCGACACCTAGCTCCCGAAGCCGCGCCTCTTTTTCAGAAAGTGGCATTAAATAGTGAACTTGTTTTTTACCGTTTGATATCACTGTTTTCGGATGAGGAAAGAAACTCATGACTGCTAAAGGGACCTGCTGCGCCTTTGCCTTTTGTAAAGCTGTTTTAATCACCGTACAATGTCCATGATGGAGCCCGTCAAAACATCCAAGTGCCATGACATTTGGCCTCGCCTCTTTCTGCCAAGCATCCAAATTTTCCTGGTTCAAATAAATGGTTTTCATACGTCTCCTTTCATGCACCTATATTGAGACAGGTTGTACTTCTACTAAAGAGCGATAACGGCCGCTGTAAAAGATCAGTGGTTCCACATTTTCAAGGTGAATATCGGTTACTTTTCCAATAAACAGGGTATGGTCCCCTTCGACATGCTCTGCCGACACCTCACAAGAAATTTGAGCAACTGCACCAGGGATAACTGGTTTTCCATCTAACCGCTCGAACATAACTTCCCGATGTTCCTTTACCTGGCCGGCAAATATCATCGACAACTCCTGTTGATCTGCAGCCAAGATATTGACAGAGAATATTTTGCTTTCTTTAATTTTGTTTAGAATTTTAGCTTTTTCTCCAATAGAAATAACCACAAGCTTTGGATCAAGTGACACGGACATGAAAGCATTCGCTGTCATCCAATGTACATCTCCTTCTAAATCTGTCGCAATAACTGTTACACCTGTTGTAAATTTCCCCATTGCTTGCCGGAATTGACGATCATCCATATTTATTATCCTCCTGTTTTTGCAACTAGTTTTTATTTCAAGATGTTATGTTAGAAATAGACTTTATCCTCTTACTCCTGATTGAAAACCAAATAATTCTTTTCCGTAGGCAGCAACTGAATCCTCATACAAGGATGTTTTATGCGTTGCCACAGAGATAATGTCTCTAAGGAACAATTCCATTGGACCGCCTTTATAAAGCGCTCCACCTCCAAGCGTTAATAGGGCTCGGACTGCGATATCTACACAAATCTTGATGGCCTTTGTCCGAATTGCGAAAAATTCTGCCGGTGACGTGACCATCCCATCTTTTTCATAGTTTTCTAATAGATCAATATATTTTTCCATCAAGCTTTCAGCTGCATGAAATTCAGTGGTCATTTCAGCTAGTACTCGTTGGCTTCTTGGGGACTCACTTTCACGTACACCATCCATCAAGCGGACACGTTTTTCGGTGAGTGTTTTAAATTCTTGCAAAATACGTTCTGCACCTCCAAGCGCCATGTAGGCAAAGCCAAGATAGAAAGCGGGATAAAACGGAATTTTATAAAAAGGATAACCCTGATCGTAATCTTCTTCAGGCGGCCTTCTCGTGGCTTCCGCTTGATCTAATCGGAGGATTCTTTCCATTGGGACATACACGTTATCCGCGATAATCTGGTTGCTGCCTGAGCCTCTCAGTCCAAATGTATCCCAATTGTTGATAATCTCAATCTCTGATGTCCGCAGCATTGGCAGGCAATACTCCGGTTTATCACTGTCAGGGAATTGAATCATCACACCAGCCCCAACCCAATCACTATATAAAACACCGCTTACAAAGTTCCACTTCCCGTTAATGCGATAACCATCGCCATCTCTCTCCGCTTTTCCTAATGCCGCAAAGATATCACAGATTAACCCACCTTGATTGACGATTTCATCACTACCTTTTTGCGGAAGAAAGGCAGGCAGCATATTATGGAGTGGGTATAAGTAGGCAAGCCAGGCAGCTGAAAGATTATAATTAGCCACCTTACGAACAATTTTCGCAAACGTTTTTAAATCTGCTTGTGGTCCACCATACTTTTTTGGAAGCATTAATCTAGTAATTTGTGTTTCTTTCATGAGGTTGATAACATTTTCAGAAATGGTTGCATTTTTCTCTGTTTCCTGTGCTTCTTGTTCTGCTAATTTACCGACTCTTTCTGCTCCAGATAATAATTCTTCAATGGTTGAACTTTTTTCCTGTAACGCTGAATTTCCCATGATTGCACCTCTCTCAAATTTGTTTTGTTGGTTTCTCATCTTCCACCAATCACTACAGGCAGTGGGGAAGGTCTCATAAGACTGTTTTGTTACCGTTTACATTTATAACTTTTACCGCTTGCTTATATTGTTTAAGAACGTCTATCTATAGTGTAGATAGTTTTAAATTTTCAGACTAGAACAAAAACTGTTCATGTTTTTCTTCAAAATTGTACATTTTTGTTCATTAGAAGGTTTAGTAACCAAAAAAAGACCAGCCAGATTTAGCTGGCTGATCGTCTCTATTATCTATTTAATCGAATTTTAGTTTTCCTAAGGCAATCAGTGATTTGATAATCAGTAATAATTGATACATTTCATTCGGGTCACGAAGGTCTTTTTCTAGTAAACTTTCAATCTTATTGATTCTGTGTCTTAATCCACTCATCGACAGCGACAGATCATTCATCGTCTGCTCGAGTTTTCCTCCATTTAACAAAAAGATGTATAAGGTTTTAAGTAATTCAACTATTTTTGGATTCTCCGTCTTATGTAAAGGCCCTAACTCCTGCTCTGCGATCATTTCGATCCCGGTTATATTTTTGGAGTTAATCAGTACCCCCACAATTCCTAATGAGTGAAATGAAACAATCTCCTTTTTGACGGCTAAACGTAAGGCAATCATAGCTTCCTCAAAACACTTTGATGCTTTATCAATTTGGTCACTGACATTACTGATGCCAAACTTAAAATCACCGTGCGGGTAATTGTGCATCAACTCACCATGAAATTCCTGCATCACATGATTGATGGTAGAATTTTTAAGGGTTTCGTTTGTTAGTAATAAGATGATATTGCCATCACGCTACCTGCTAATATACTCGGTCTTTTTCCATTGAAATAGCGAAATGTCGACTCAAAAATTTGTTCCTGTAATAGGAATTCTTCTTCAATTGAACTTTGCGTTTTCTTATATTCCATGACTGCTATATAAAAAGGCTGTCCCAGGTCTAGACCTGTATATTTTCCTCTGTTGATCATTTCACTTTCAGTCAGCTTTCCATCCAATATTTGTTCTAAAAAATTTCCTTTCATTCTCTCAAACGATTCAAACTTTGTCTTTTCATTTAATAGAATGAGAGAAACAGCATTGGCAAACCGATCAAGAAGCAGGTAATCTTCTTCATGCTGCTCCGTTTTTGCCCCTTCATAAATAAATGAACAATAGCCTAATACTTCTTTTTGGACAAGAATAGGTGTCATCAGCCTTTCCTGAAGGTCGGTTTTGATTATTTTTTTCCGAAATGGCAGTGGCTGTTTAGCTTTTATGAAAAACTGATCCTTTTTTTCATGGCCGTTAAGAAATTGTACGAACTCACTTTGCAGTTCCTCATACCTATCTTCCGACAACCCTGCATACGTAATGGTCCGATGATCTACTCCTTTAATAATAATCGGTAGTTGCAGGATGGATGAAACTTTATTGGCTATGGTCTGTAATTGACTTCCATTAATGATTTCTTCAGTTAATTTCTGTTGAAAATTAGCCAATCGAGTTACAACCGTTTTTTGTTCCAACAGTTGGTCATACGTATACTCCAGTTCCTTCAAAATGGGAGGAGCATTGTATTGCTGGAGATCACTGCCCGATTCTTTCTCCCAGTCGCTTTGTCTCTTAATAATCCAACGACACTCGGCATCCCCTTTCCCCACACAGGTAACCTCTTTTGCCAGAAGCTTTTCTCCGAATATCGTTGTCATAAAACCGCTCGCATAACCAATGAGAGTATGGCAGACCTGTTCCTTTGAAACTCCTAATTGTTTGATATGCTCATGGCTTCATAGGAATTCACCCAATTACCTGATGAAAAGAAAGACTTCAGGCTATCTTGGACATCGAGCTCATAGGTACATTCATGTTGAATCCCGCTAATATGACCATTCTCAATATGTCGAATTGGTCCAAATTTGATTAAATCTTCTAATGGTAAATCGGCTTTCATAGCGTCTTTCGCATCATTAACGCCCATTTCCCAACCATAGTGAAACAGAAACCCTTTAATTCTTTCTATCCCAATATTCTTGACCAGTTGTTGCCTGAGAATCCCAAAAGCCGAGGAGGATGTAATAATTTTCCGGCCATCAAAAACCACCTCAGGATTATGACTCTCATCAGAGATTTGAATTCTCATTCTAACACACCCTCATTTCATCGTTCATATATGTAAGTAGATAGTCATTAGACAAAATTAAGGCTAAGTGATAACTTTATCAAAAATGTAAACGCAATCATAATATAGTATAACAGAAACCTAGGGTTCCTGTTTTCTTCGAACAAATCCTCTTTTACCATCCTTTATCCAATCTCTTTGTATTGCTTTTTAACAATCTGTTGGTCTAACCATCCAAGTAAATCTCCTAAAAACTTCTCGTTTCCTACTTCATCAAAGGGACGATGCTTGGCCAGAGGATATTCATACAACTGTTTTTCCTTGGATGAAATC
Source organism: Bacillus sp. sid0103 (assembly GCF_019219025.1). Next base: position 50,580 of record NZ_JAHUWN010000021.1, read on the forward strand.
AGATGGAAAAATTGGTTCAGTTTTGTTGGCGGAGTAATTTTATCGTCAAGCCCGTATTGCAATAATAACGGCAATGTTAGTGATTGTGCCAGATTTTCTAAACGGGTTATTGCTTGGATCAATCCGCTTCCCAAGCCAGGCGTAACGATATTGTGACGTAAAGTGTCGGAATAATATTTCGCATGCTGTGCTGAGCTTTTCTTCACTAATCGGATTTTCCGAGCTTTATTGATACTGTAGTCTGGTTTAATTTTCCCCATAAGGGTTATACCTAATTGCTCAAACGGTTTCACTTCATAAGAAATAGCGGGGGATATCGCAATAATTCCTGAAATGCCGGTAGTATGGTCCAAGGCATAGTCGAGAGTCATCAATCCGCCAATGCTATGTCCCACAATATACAAAGGCAGATTAGGCTGATCAAGTGAAACAAGCTTACGGAACTCGTGTAAATCGCCTCTAAATTCATCCCAACTCCGGATAAATCCCCTTTTACCAGCACTTTTTCCATGACCGCGTAAATCAAAGGCATAAACTATATAATTATGGTTAACCAAACTGGTACTTAGATTCTGTAGCCCTCCGCTATGATCGCCATGTCCATGAACTAAAATAACCACCGCTTTTGGAGTTGTTAATGGTTCAATCACTCGGAAGAATAGTTCCGTTCCATTAACACCATTAAAGGTCCCTACTGTTGTCATTCCAAGTAATCCTCCTGTTGCAAACACTATTAATAATTATCTAAACTCCTTTTTAAGTTTAGAAAGCCTTTAAAGTTCATTTTATTATAAGGCTAGATGCCTTGTCACTGTTCGTACTCCCAAATGCCCTTTCGCGGGAATAAACTCCTCACTATGACTAGGCCATAATATTAGCAAATCGTTGTATCATCGTTTTGACCAATGGACTTGTATGTTCCGGTAACTCGTGTATTGGGAAAAATCCTGCATCAATCGTCTCTTTCCTATCAATTTGAATCGTGTGATTTTTAATATCTTTTGATAAATAGGCAATCGTGACTGGATAGAATTCATCACCATTTGGCAACTTTCGAAAATACTGTTTACCTGAAAAAACCTCAACTAATTGAAGTTGGCCAATTTCAACGCCTGTTTCTTCAAAAACTTCCCTTCTTCCAGCTTCCTCAACCGATTCCCCTAATTCTAATAGCCCGCCTGGAAGTCCCCAGACGCCTTCAGGTCTCTTTTGTAATAGAATTTTTCCTTTTTCATCAATAACAGCCACCACAGCACCTACTAAAATAAGTGGCTGGTTTCCAATAATAGCTCGCAACTCTTCCATATATCCCATTTGTATCCTCCCAAAAAATAATAGGGTGTCAGGCACTACCGATTGGTCAAGGATGGTCCCTGACACCTTTTTTGACAACCAATTATAGGTAACTTTTTATTATTCGTTTTTTCTTGGTATAATAGATAATGTTTTTAAATTTCTTTTGAGGTGTTTAATTCTATTTAAAGTCTTTTCACTACAAATATATAGCAATCTGAGTTGACAAGATAAATTTTAGGAAGTTTTATTGTTACGAAAAGAGGGGAAATCATGAGTAAACAGTCCATTTATGGATTAACGATAGATCAAATGGCAGCCTGGCTTGAAGAGCACGGTCAGAAGAAGTCGCGGGCACAACAAGTTTGGGAAAATCTTTATCGAAAGCGTGTCACAGCTTTCTCGGAAATGACGGGTGTAAATCAAGCATGTCTTCAATTACTATCAGACAACTTCGAGATCCAAACCCTACAGGAGCACATTAAGCAAGAATCAGCTGATGGCACGATTAAGTTTCTGTTTAAACTGCAAGATGGCAACTTAATTGAAACGGTTCTAATGCGTCAGAAATATGGTCTTTCTGTCTGTGTGACAACGCAAGTAGGCTGTAACATCGGCTGCAGTTTTTGCGCAAGTGGTTTATTAGCGAAAAGCCGGGATTTATCCAGTGGGGAAATTGTTGAGCAGATTATGAACGTACAACTCCATCTGGACAGCAAAGGTCAAGGAGAAACAGTCAGTCATGTGGTCGTGATGGGGATTGGTGAACCATTTGATAATTTTGAAAACCTATTAGACTTTATCAAGGTCATTAAAGATGATAAAGGGCTTGCGATTGCATCTAGACGTATCACCGTATCAACCAGCGGTCTCGCGGACAAGATTGTCGAGTTTACGAATACAGGTCTACAGGTAAACCTGGCCGTCTCCTTGCATGCGCCAAATAACGAACTTCGGACGCGTATTATGAAAATAAACCGTGCCATTCCTATTGAAAAATTAATGAGGGCGATGGAATATTACGTAAACGAAACAAACCGTCGGATAACCATTGAATATATTCTGTTGCGAGATGTAAATGATCATAAGCGGGAAGCCGAGCAACTTGCCGAACTCCTGCGTTCTCTAGGGCAGAAAGTCTATGTAAACTTAATTCCATATAATCCGGTCGATGAACATAGTCAATACCAAAGAAGTGAAACTGAATCGGTATTGTCATTTTATGATACGTTGAAAAAGGGCGGGATTAATTGCAAAATCCGTCAAGAACATGGAACAGATATTGATGCGGCGTGCGGACAGTTACGTAGCAAACAAATAAGAAAAGCGTAAGCACCGTAATTTCCTAAATAAAGAATTCAATAGACATAAGAGGACCGGGCAGCGATACCCGGTCTTTTTATGTCGAATCGAATTCCGACATTCTTCTCTCCATTTCCCGGGAAAAAATCCTTTTAATTGAAGGATTGATTATATTACTAATCAAACGTTTGGTTAGTAACGAATGATTGGGAAGCGTGTCGAAGAGTGATTAATAAACGAAGAAATGCCTTTTATCGACTTGTTTTTTTATAAGAAGGCTATGTTAAAGCTTATTGTTGATTTTGGCACCCTGTTGATCAACGTTCCAGGCGCGAAGACTCCTGCGGGAGGACGGTGCAGGGGAGACCCCGCAGGAGCGCAGCGACGAGGAGGCTCCCCGGACCGCCCACGAACCGCACGCGCCTGGAGCGGAAATCAACAGGCAAGGTTAACAGAGCCTATAAGAAAAATACAAAAAGGTATCTAATGATATTAGACACCTAGTTTTAACTGCTTGCTATCGTTACGCGTTAAATTTTTTAAAAATCAATGTGGCATTATGGCCGCCGAATCCTAATGAGTTGGATAAAACCACTTGAAGATCCTTCTTCTTTGCCACGTTAGGGACATAATCTAAATCAAGTTGTTCATCCGGTGTTTGATAATTGACGGTTGGCGGAATGATTCCTTCCTTGATGGCTAAAACAGAGAAAATGGCTTCAATAGCCCCTGTCGCTCCCAACAAATGACCGGTCATTGATTTGGTAGAACTGACCGATAATTGATAGGCATGTTGTTTAAAAACTTCTTTAATGGCTAATGTCTCATACAAATCATTATAATATGTGGATGTCCCATGAGCATTGATGTAATCAACCTGTTCAGGGGAAATATCCGCATCGTCTAATGCTAATTTCATTGCACGTCCCGCACCTTCTCCGTCTGCTGCAGGTGTGGTAATATGATGTGCATCACCTGTAGCTCCATATCCGATTAATTCTCCATATATGGTCGCACCACGGGCGATAGCGTGTTCTAATTCTTCTAGTACTACAATTCCTGCGCCTTCCCCTATAACAAATCCATCACGATTCTTATCAAAAGGCCGGCTCGCTGTTTTCGGATCTGGATTTTTTGAAAGGGCTGTCATATTAGAAAATCCGGCAACGGTCATCTCTGTAATCGTTGCTTCTGTTCCACCAGCAATCATCATATCAACATCCCCCTTTTGAATCACTCGGAATGCATCACCGATGGAATTGGCGCCTGAAGCACATGCCGTAACCGAACAATTGTTGATTCCTTTTGCTCCAAGTGCAATAGAAACTTGTCCAGCCGCCATGTCCGGGATAAACATGGGAATAATAAACGGATTGACCCTTCTTTGACCTTTTTCAATAAATTTCCGATGTTGTTCCTCGAACTCACCTAAACCGCCAATGCCGGATCCAATCCAAACACCAACCCGTTCAGGTTGAATATCCTCTCCGATTTGAATCCCTGCATCCTTTACAGCCATTTGACTCGCTGCCACAGCAAACTGGCTATAACGACCCATTCTTCTCGCTTCTTTTTTATCCATAAATTCTTCTGGTGCGAAGCCTTTTACTTCTGCTGCGATTTTGATATCCACTTTTTCTACATCAAATATGGTGGCAGGACCAATACCAGATACACCACTTTTAATTTGTTCCCATGTTGAATGAGCATCATTCCCCAAAGGAGTGACTGCTCCAATACCTGTAATCACTACTCTTCTACTCATCTAATGCTCTCTCCCACCCATTTATTAGGTACCTACATACGATTAGGAAAATCTATCCTCCATATAGTTTAACTAATTCAGAGCGGCAGGACAAATCAATATCGGACAATGATTAAATTTAGGTTGAGTTCGGGCATCCGTTTAGTGGGTTAACATTATAGCAACTATTTTGGGCAGGTGAACGTGGTTTTCAGTTTCATGAACCCGTACATTAAGCGTGCATTTCTACCTTTTTGCGTATGGGGATCTATTTTTGAGCTGAGGCATTTCATAAATTGCTTATCACAATAACATGGGGAATTACCTTGGCTCAAACAGCGATCATGATGGTAGCAGCAGTTATCAACATCATTAATGGGTCTACCCGGCCCGCTGCATCCTGGGCCGCACCACCGATAGCCTGGAAAAATACATAGCGGCAGCAGGCTCCCTTTCCTACGTTTCATTCATTTCACCTCCTGAGAGTTTATTACTATATTAATATGAAAAATTACAAAACCTGATTAGACTGGTATTCTAAATAGGGTGTTGACCCCAGTGTGTCAGTAGAGTATCTGCCATTCGTGTGTGAATGTAATAAACAAATGATTTGTTTTTAATTGCTGGAACATGGTTATCTAACAAGCTATGTTGGAATATAAATAAACAAATAGCTTTAACATTATTAAATTTTTCACTTGAAAGGGGAATCGATTCTTATGGATTTTTGCATTTCATGTGGGAGTGAATTGTCCAAGTATGAGAGGAATAGAAGTGAATGTTGGGAGTGCATGGATACGACCACTGAAGCTTATACAGAAGAGGAATAATTTATATTCGTAATAACTCTACTTTGAGAATAAAATTGGCCCCTTGTCCTTAATAAGGATAGGGGCCAGTGTATTTTTTTGAGCGTCGGTCTTATTGACTGGTATTGTAATCTAAACTTACATTGAAAAACATCTTCTTAAGTACATCCGAATACTTATTATAAAAACTCTGATTCATTGTGGCACTTAAATGAAATTCGATTTCACCATTAATGATGAGCCCATCAAAGGTCATTTCAGAACCATTATTTTCTTCTAATAAAAAAGCGTCAAAACCCGTGTTTGTTTTTATTTTTTTATAATTAGAAATGTCCCCCGCATACTCTTCCCTATAATTACTTCCAGAGGCAACTACCTCTGCATCATTTCCTTGATACAGCGCCCTTCCATCACCATTTGTTGGTTCAGGCCCTAAAACCCAGCCCTTTGGATAGTTAATCGTAAAACCAAATCTCCCGTTATGGTAGGTTTTCCAGCTAATTTGATTCTTTTTCCTTTCTGCTTCGATTCGTGCAGCTGCTGCAGCTTGCCTCTTTATTTCTTCAATTGCTGTTAATTCCAATCTATCTACTTCCTCTGAAAAAGTAGTTAATGCCTCTTTCGCCCCTTCATCTTGTTTTAATTCACTAATGAGTTTTTGAGCTTCCTTATACTTCTTTTCTCTAATTAGGAGTTTAATTGTTTCTACTTTTTCTGAGATTACATTAAATTGTGTCTTTCCTGCCTCTGCTGTTTCTAAATATTGCTTTATTTCCTTTTTAATGCTGCTCGATAAATTCTTTTCTTTGAGCAGGGTATTTCCTTTCGTTAAGGCTTCATCCCAATGTTTATTTTCTACACCTGCTTGAACTAGAGCCAGCGTTTGTAATGTTTGATAGATTTGCTTTGCCTCTTTATCATTTGGTTTTTCCTCTAATGCTAGTTCAAAAAGGCCGAGCGCTTTCTCATTCTCCCCTTTTGCCAATGCCAATTTTCCTTGTTCAAGGGCTTTATCGTATGTGTCATTACCGCATCCAGCTAACAGAATGCTTGAAAAAACGATTATCAATAGTTTTCTCATATTTGTCTCTCCTATATTAGTGTCCTAAACGGTCTTCATATTTTCGAAAGATGCCAGTCATCTGATGTAAGTTTAATTAGTTACATCCAACAACACTTTTCCTTTGCTTAGACGGCTTTCTATTAATACGTGGGCTAAGGCCGCATCTTTCAATGGGAAGGTATGCCCGATTTTTATTTGTAAACTTCCATTTGCTAGATATTTGAAAACATGTTGTGCAGTGTCTTCTAGTATTTGCGGATTAAGCCTTCTTGTTGTACCTAGGCTAAATCCGAGGATAGAACGACAGCTGGAATGTAATTCGCTCGTTTTAAAATTTCCCGCAATACCACTGGAATTCCCAAAATGAACTAAGCGTCCATATAGGGCAAGGCATTCTAGACTTTTTTCCGAAACCCACCCAGCAACTGAATCGAGAATTATATTGACCCCTTTGCCATCTGTCAACTCATTTACTTGTGTGGCGAAATCTTCTGTTTCATAGCAAATGACATGATCCGCCCCTGCCTCCAAAGCAACCGCTGCCTTGACTTCATTTCCAACTGTTCCAATCACTTTCCCGGCACCTAGTAGCTTTGCTAATTGAATGGCGGTTGTGCCCACTCCTCCTGCAGCCGAATGGATGAGGACTGTTTCGCCTTTCTCGATTCTCGCAATGTCAGCAAGAAGTTTGTAAGCTAGAAAAGAAACGGTCGGACATGCAGCTGCCGTTTCAAACCCGATATGATCTGGAATGGCAAAAGTAAGGGTTTCCTCTGCGACGATATATTCGGCATAGGAGCCGTTTGCAGGGAAGGCGACCACTCTTTGTCCAACCTTAAAACGTTGAACCTCCGAACCGACACTTTCGATAACCCCCGCAGCATCCAATCCCGGAACAAACGGAACCTTTCCGCCGCCCTTTTTACCGTACCTTGTTTTAATATCCACAAAATTCACACTAGTCTTTTCAACCTTTATTAATACCTGTGAAGGTTTAATACTTGGAATCTCAATATCTGTATACTTAAGAACCTCAGGACCCCCGAATTGCGTCGCGATAATTGCTTTCACCATTTTCCCTCCCTTTTTAGATATCCATGGCAGATTGCCTCGTTTTAGAAATATTTTACTATTATTATAATATAAGTAAATCAGTGGTAGGAATAGTAAGAGTCTATTAAACCTCATTGGAGTTACTTTTTAATTGAATACTCGGGGTTGTTTGAATGCTGGGTGGGGGATTAGGGACGGGGGTATCTGAAATTAGCCTTGGCTGGTCTGAGTGCGACGGGGATTCGGACAACTTTTACTGAAATAAGCCATAGGTTGTCTGAATGCGTGGCCTTCTCGGACAGCTTTTACTGAAATTGGACTTCGGGTGTCCGAATGTGAGGCTTATTCGGACAGCATACACTGGAAATCCCTCAAAGTTGTCGGAATCCGAACCCCATTCTGACAGCACCAACAGAATTTCCCCCATCCTGGTCCGAATCACACACAAATTCCCCCCCAAAAAAAAACTGCATAAAAAAAGAATGGCTTGGAGAAGACTTCGAACCATTCTTACGTGTATTTTACTTCGTTTTCTTATGCGAATTGTCTTGTGACCGATATTGAGATTCTCCATTTAAGAGATTTCAGATGTTTTAATGCTCTCGCTTTGATACGGATAATTCTTTTATTTTTCCAACCCAATCCTTAAAAGTCCCAAATTCGCTTGAAGCGAATCCGAAGTGCGTCTTAATAATGTGGACAAATTCGCTTTCATGATCGTGGAAAACTCCATCTGAATAGATGAGCTGGAAGATTTCGGTTAAGACAATATATTTGGAGCGTTCACTTTTAAATTCATTTAAAATGTCCTCTAAGGAGAGACCTCTTAATTTATAATCCTCCAATTCCATTTCCCTTTGATATCGTTTTAATAAGGAATTTTCATATATCGATAATTTGCCATCAATTCTGGCTAGCAGTGCAGCCAGTTCCAGAAATGCAATTTTCTCCTCTTGTTCTAGTTCTTCTAAGAACATTACATACCTCTCCTTTTTATCTTTGTATTATTTATACGAAAATAGTCCCATTTGGTTTCAGTTTTTTCCGAAAGATAAAAGGCTAACAAAGCTACCGTTCGCCTTTTACAGTAAATAGATCACGTTGTTTTCCGTTCTTTGTTACGAAATTGCATTCGTGTAAGAAGTACCACGCTCTTTTACCAAACAAATAATCCCACACCAATCATCAAGAGCTTCCAGACATTTTTTCCAATAATACTCGATTTTTCTTCCCAAACGTAAGCAGGCGATGTTCTTTTAATACCGAGAGCTGCTGCCGGATAACGTCCAGTGCTTCTGTATTTCCAAGAAACATCATTTGAATCCAGAAGAAACTCTCAAGCTTTGGCAACCCTGATATTTTCGAAATCAGCCAGCCCACTTTATCAATAATCCATGTTAAGATTCCGAAATACGTTAGAATATCAAAGAACGTGATAATAAAGATAATTGGCATTAACACACTAAAAAAGAAATCCACCTGCTCATTTGCCATAACGGAAGGGAATACAAATGAGGTCCCTTCATTTGCACAAGCAATTAACCAATTAAAGAACGATGCTATTTTATTTATCATCCAAGACCCAATCTTTGTCGATAACATAAACCATGTGATCAGTAATTCTACGACCAGCAATGTTACAATGGATTTCCATTTCACCCTTCTTTTATTAGGAGAGCAAAAGTATATTAAGACTATCATTACTATTAGACCTAGTACATTAAACAAAAAGTACACGTGATCAACTCCTTTGGTATATAATTTTTTGTATAGAAAAAAATCCTTACCTTTTCACACCTTCCACCACAGGACAGAAAGCATGAAAAAGTAAGGACTGCTTTAATAAACAGGGTACAATCATCCAAGTAACTCTTAAAACTGGAACAATAATACGATTCTTTCATACTCCCTTGTAGTCCGGCATTTTTAACGGCTGCCAGGTAGAAACTATCAGACCACGCTCACTGATATTATACAAGGAACTTTATTTCACAAATATTTAAGGAATAGAAGCACTCAATCTAAATTAGTTTATAGATGACTTCAATAGATTCTGTTAATGTTCTAATAATTTTACTTATAGCATTATTAAGGATATTTCAGACTCAAAAAACAAGTGCAGTTTCGACGCCCTTGTCTTTTCCTCATCCTTTATCGCCCTACTCAACGTCTGTACCCTATTCCGCAATCTCCAGTTCAATCCGATTGGCCGCGAAGAAGTCGCTTATTTCTTCAGAAACAGGCTCATCGGTAATAAATAAGTCGATTTCATTTGGACGTGCAAAGGTTGCAATCGAACTTTTATCTACTTTACTATGATCTAGCAAGGCAATGACTTTATTCGCAACGGAAACCATGACCTTTTTTAATTCCACTTCATATAAGCTGAAATCAGATAGGCCATCTCGAATATTAAAAGCATAGGCTGAAGTAAATAAAAGGTCGATATTGATTTTTCTTAACAGCTCTTCTCCCAATAACCCTTCGACTGAATTGGAAGAATTTCTAACGATCCCGCCAATGATAATGACTGTTAAATATGGATTTTCTTTGAGCATGGCCGCTGTAGCGATTCCACTCGTGACGACGGTTAACTTCATTTTTGTCTCACTTAAATATTTTGCGAGTTCAAAACAGGTCGTACTAGCATCTAGAAGGATGCATTGCCCTTCTTGTATATATTTAAGCGCTCTATTACCAATTCTTTGTTTTTCCGCACGGAATTTTTTTTCACGAATTTCATAATTTTTCTCGAGTTGATCTGTTTCTTTATTGGTATCTTCCATTTTCAGCATCGCTCCGCCATGCGTACGAAGAAGCAGACCTTGTTTTTCCATTTGATTTAAATCAGATCGAATGGTAGCTGCAGAAATATTAAGTAAACTGGTCAAATCATTTACAGTTACTACTCCTTTTTCTGTCAGTAATTCTATAATTAAATTTCTGCGTTGATCTGCAAACATAGTTTCACCCTTTCATTTATTTTCGAAAATTTACTAAACGTTCTCCCAAAATAATATTAATACCCCTATTATATAGGTGATTGGCTAAAAAGTCCTGTATAATCGTTGATTATGTTAAAATATTTATTTATTTCTTTTAATTCCATTTTCACTTCATTTTGTTTTGTTTTACTTCACCGCGGCAAACCGCTAGAATTTGACAATGAAAGAAAATGGAAATTCAGGATTACACAACAAAACGACCTCTAAAATAGGAAAAAAAAGTCCCCTCCGAAGTAGAGAGAGAAGGCTTCGCTTCTTGGTTCTACTAAAGAGGAGATTCGATCATAAGACTTGACTTGCTTTGCTTTCTAGATGTGATTCAAGCTGCTGTAGAATGTCTTGGAAACTATTAATATTCCAAGCTGCTCTGCCAATAAAGAGGCCATTCACATTTTTTAAATCGATGTATTCAAGAAAATTATCATGATTTACACTACCACCGTACAAAATCGGAATTTCGCTGCCCACTTCCGCAAATAGCACCTCCAACGTATCCCGAAGAAAGTCATGGATGTCGGCAACGTAGGCTGCATCGGCAGGGATTCCTTGCTCGCCAATTGCCCATACAGGTTCATAGGCAATCAGAACCTCTTTGGCCTGTTCCTTTGATAAGCCCTGCAAGCAAACTTTCAGTTGTGCCGCCAAGGTCTCTTTCGATATCTGCTGTTTCTTCTGATTGATGTTTTCGCCAATGCAAATCAGTGGTTTCATCGAATATCTTAAGGCGGCATGGACTTTTTTATTGATCGCCGCATCCGTTTCATTAAAATATTGCCTTCGTTCCGAATGGCCAAGTTCAATCATATCAATGCCAATTTCAGCTAACATTCGTGGCGAAATCTCACCGGTATAGGCACCACTATCTTCCCAATGCATGTTTTGTGCCCCCAAATAAATGTCGGTACCAGTCGTTAGCTCCTTAATGGGCACAAGCGATGTATGGGAAGGAATAATAAATAATTGCAGGTTCGACGAGTTCGCTTCTGAAATCTGTCTGAGTCCTTTCGTGAAGTCAATTCCTTCTGCGATTGTCTTTGTCATCTTCCAATTGGTCCCTATCCAAATCTTATTCATATCATAACCCCCCTCTCACTTGTTCAGTCAATCATCTACTAGCTACTAAACTTAATGCCTTTTCCAAAATTGACCGTACCGTTGTTTCGTTCGCTTGGTAATTCTCTTTATCCTTTCCTCTCACTTCAACAGCAACACGTAGACCATGCTCGGATTGGAGACTTAGTTCGTCAGCTTTACGTAAAATATCACTTATCTTCTCAATCGTTAAGAACCCAGGTTCCCCGATTGGCATATGGAAATCCCCATATAATTCACTATTCGGATCGACTACTGCATTAGAAAAATGAATTTGGTGGATCTTTGCTTTGGCTAGTTCTAATGCCTCCGAAATGTCTTCCTTATTTAAAGCAGCATGCGCTGTATCAAAGGCTAAACCAATATTGCTGTATTTTTTTGCCACACTTGAAAGCAATTCGACGGTATCAACCATCGGTCCAATCAGACGTTTTTTATGGGCAAAACGATCAAGATGTTCGACCAAAACATTCATATTATATTTGCTGGCTTCCTCGCAAATATCGCACAAGGCTTCATAAAATCCTTCCATTGCCTCTAGTCGTCGTTCTGGACCAGGGTCTGGTCCTGGGACAAAAGCAATATTGCCAGCCCCGCATTCTGCCGCAAAGTAAATATTTTCTTTAATCTGACGAACGGATTCTGAACGCAATTGTGAATCCAAAGAAGAAACATCGAGGTTATTTTTATCTATTAAAAAAGTTAACCATTGTGTCAGCTGGAAGTTATATTGTTTCTTTAAGGCCAAGATGCTCTTACGCTCCTGTTGATCTTGTCCATCTGCAATTTCAAATGAACGATAGAATCCTTCAGCAGCCATTTGTTCAAGCAATTTGACCGTAAAACCTTTTTCTTGTTGCATCGGAAAATATATTTCAGGTACAAGCAGGGATGGAATAAACCGTGTACTCATTTTACATTTCTCCTTTACCGATTGGTTTTCAAATGATTTTTCCTCATGCAGCCTCATGATCTGCTAAATCGAATCTAGCTATTAAACCTTAAGCTCGCAGCAAGGCAAAGCTAGATTGATAGATTTGGTAAGCTTCATCTGCTGTCCCATTTTGGTGAATGATCTTATTTAACCCAGCCACGACACCAATAGGATTTTCATCTAATGTAATATTCCGGCCAACGGCCACACCTTTAGCCCCCACATCCATGCAATGCTTCACATATGTAAAGTAATCAAGGATGTTATCCGTTTTTGGCCCCCCTAATACAAGAACCGGACGCTTGGCCGCTTCAATAATTCTCACATCTTCTTGAACACCCGTCAGTCGTGTTTTAATAATATCCGCGCCTAGTTCTGTCCCAATCCGTGCCGCTGCCGCAATCTTATCTATTTGATTGGATTCCGGACTTGTCACATGGTAGCTGTACGGTAACGTTTCACACATATACGGGACATTCCATTGATCCGCCGATTTAGCAAGATCCCAGGCCATTTTATGTGAGGCCGCTTCTCCATCCCCGCCAGGGAAAGTCATCGAAATAACACTATCTGCCCCAAGCTTTAGTGCGTCTTCAACTGAGAGAAGGTCGGTGGTTTGAGGAATCTGTGCATCAAATACACTAGTAGAGACGTCAGCACGCACAATCAAGCCTATGTCAGTAAAGGACTCAGCATACAGTTTCGCCATTCCGTATGTAACAATTACAGCATTAAGTCCGTTATCAATCAGCTTTGGCAACAGAGCAATCGTTTGATCAATTCCCGCCGTTTTACTAGAAAAATAATATCCATCCAACGCCAGCGTAATCGATTTTCCATCATTCGAAAAAATCCGCGACATCCTTCTTGTTTTGGGCATATATTGTGCACCTTCCTTGATATTTGTTTATCGAACCCTTGTAAAAAAGACCTCACGGTGGAGATCTTTTCGTTTAAAAATTATTTGACTGCCGCACTTTCTAACAAGTCAGCTTGAACAAGAATCTTTTTAAGTTTCTCAATCTTATCAGCACTTAACGGACGAGCTGGTGCAAGAACGTTTGTGGAAATGTCCAGTCCCCTCAATTTCATGGCTTCTTTTACGACACTGACAAAAGGTGAATCTAGTTTGTACATAGTCGGCATAAGAGCGATGCGTTTATGTAATTCTACTGCTTCATCAAAACGCTTCTCTTGGAATGCCTTGTACACACCAATCCCTAGTTCAGGAGCGAAATTGACAGAGGCGCTAATGGCACCGTCTCCCCCTAGACTCAATGTTGGGAATAAATGATCATCAAAACCGGCGAAAACGACAAAATCAGGATGTTTGCCTTTAACAGTTAAAATCATATCGCGAATATGTGAAACGTTTTCAACTGTTTCCTTAATTCCGACGATATTATCATGTTTATCCACCAATTTAAGGACGAATTCCGGACTCAAATCCTGTCCTGACATAGTAGGGAAATTGTAAAGTAGAATTGGCAAGTGAACAGAGTTGGCAATCTCACTATAATGAGCAAATAAATTTTCCTCGGTCAAAGACCAATAGTAAGGGTTGATGACCACAACCGCATCTGCTCCTACTGATTCCGCATGTTGGCTGAGCAGAACGACTTCACGTGTATTCGTACTGCCCGTACCAATTAAGACAGGTACCCTGCCGTTCACATATTCCGTTGTAAACGAAGCTACTTCCTTACGTTCCTCCACTGACATTTGTGAAAACTCGCCACCCGTACCAAGAAAGAACAATCCATCCACACCTGAATCTATTAAAAAATCAATAACGGTTGCCATTCCCTTTTTATCAAGTTCTCCTTGTTCATTAAAAATGATCGATACTGGCGGGATAATTCCCTGAATTTTTTTGGTTGTCATTACATTTTCCTCCTGTTCATTTAAATGATCACAAATCTTCTTTATTGTTGAGCTGCAGCTTTCTCGACCCATTCTCTCATGGATTTAAACATGATCCAGACAGTCGTTGCCCCAGCATCTTGGTGGCCGATTGCTCGTTCTCCAAGCGACTTTGCTCTACCAAACTTCGCGACATATTCCTTCGACTTCTCTACGCCGATGGCTGCACATTTCTCAGCGGCGACAAGCCCTTCTAGTAAACTTTGATTTGCTTCGACACTTTGTTTGATTCCACGGGCGGCAGGCTCAAGTGCATCAATCATCGTTTTATCTCCTAATTCTGCCTTCCCGCGTTCCTTAATAGATTTTACTGAGCCTTCAAGAATTTGTGCCAATAACGACAAGGTCAATTCCTCCTGTTGAACAAGCCCCTTAACACCACCAGTAAACAATGTGCCAAAAATAACACCAGACGCTCCGCCCATGTTCGCAATCATTGACATCCCAATCGTTTTAAAGACCTCATTGATCGTCGTAAACTCTTTTAGGTTTAAGTTTTCTTCTGCTTTGGTAAAACCAACCGACATGCCAATCCCGTGATCTCCATCACCGATAGCGCTATCAATTTTCGTTAAGAACGGCTTATTCTCGCGGACTTGTTCGCCAACATATAGGAACATTTCCTTTACTTGTGCGGCAGTCAACTTCACTTCTTGGATACTATTTGGCATAAACGCTCCCTCCAATACTTGTAGGTACCAATCCTTTTTTGTAATACGGTGAATCAGCTGGTGCATTATATAAATCTTTTAATTCATCATCTAACTTCAGTAAAGTAATCGAAAATCCAGCCATTTCTTGTGTTGTACAATAGCTATTAACATCCATGTCATAAGCGACTATCTCTTTTTCTTCTAAAATTTGCGCTACTCTGCGGTTAACGATTAATAGTTCCATTAATGTCGTGGACCCAAGGCCATTCACTAGTACCGCCACTTCTTCACCAGGTACAATATTGCTTTCCGCTAACAATTTCTCCATCAACTTATCGGTTAACTCGTCAGCAGGCATCATTTTTCTACGTTCCATTCCTGGTTCCCCGTGGATGCCCATGCCAACCTCAATTTCATCATCACCAAGTGTGTATGGAGGCTCAGTCGCACCGGGAATGGATCCAGGAGCTAAGGCAACACCAATTGAGAATGTTTGATCATTTGCTTTTTGGGTTACTTGGGTGACTTCTTCTAATGACAGTCCTTTTTCTGCCGCTGCACCCGCAATCTTGACGACGAAAATATCGCCGGCAATTCCTCTGCGATCTCCTTTTCGTTCTACAGGAGCAGATGCCACGTCATCGGTAACGAGGACGGTTTTCGTTTGAATATCTTCCATTTCTAGTAATTCTTCTGCCATACCGAAGTTTAAAACATCACCAGAATAATTTCCGTAGATAAAGAGAACACCCTTACCGGAATCCACCACTTTAGCTACTTCAAACACATTCGTTGGCGGCGGTGCTGCAAAAACATTCCCCAGTGTGACACCATCAGCAAGTCCTTCCCCAATTAACCCTAAGAACAAAGGCTCGTGGCCGCTGCCGCCGCCAGTCACGATCGCCACCTTATCTTTACGATTTCGACGAATGATTCCGTTTACATTTTCAACTTTTTGATACGTGCTTTTATAAGCAGCTAAGAAGCCTTCGATGGTTTCTTCTACTACGCGTTCGGGTTGGTTAATAATTTTCTTCAAACTAAACTCCCCTTTCTATTAAAAACAAAGCTCAATATATTTTCGTTTATTTTTATTTATTTTCATTTATAATCATAACTCTCATGTTTTATTGTGTCAATTTTCATTTTATTAAAAATAGATAAAATTTTCCCTCTCTTTTCGACAAAATTCAACCATTTCATGATAAAAAATAAGAGGGCTACAATTTGCAGCCCTCTTATTTTTTATGCTTCTTTAGCTGGTTTAATTGGTTCTTTTACAATAAACCAATAGAAGAAGGCAGCAAACCCAGCAATGACACCGCCAGAAATAAATGCTAAGGAATAAGAACCTGTTGTATCTAAAATAATACCAGTTACTAATGGTGCAAATGCCCCGCCAAAGTAACCGCCGAAGTTTTGGATTGCACCGACAGATCCAACCATAGCCGGAGGTGCTACGTCACCAGACAACGCCCAAGCGCTGCCAGTAATCGCGGAAACAACACAAAGTGCTAACGTCATCAAGGTAATTGTAATCGCTAATCCATGTACAAATGGAAGAAGGATGACAAAAGCAGCAGCTAGAAGCGCACTCACCGCAATCAGACCACGTTTCGCGTTAATCGGAGAGCAAATTTTCTTATCCGCTAATGCCTTTGTGATGTAACCGCCGCCTAAGTTACCTACAATCCCGCCTAGATAAGGAATCGCTGCATAAAAACCAAGTTCTTTAAAAGAAATATTTTGTGTGTTTAATAGATATAAGGGCAAGAATGTAAGGAAAATATTCCAGATCCAAATCGTACAGAAGAAACCAAGGATCATCCCCCAAACGCTTCTATACTTAAATAGCTCTCTCCATTTAATATTGGTAGATTCCACAGTATCGGTGCTTGCGCCGCCTTCAGCCTTAATATAGTCATATTCTTCTTTGGAAAGGAGCTTACTTTGATCCGGTGTTTTGTAGAATTTCATAAATAAAAGGATAAAGACAATACCAATAGCACCAGTAATGAAGAATAGTGCACGCCATCCAAACGCTACCTGAATCGCAACAAGAATAGGAGGAGCGATGGCCGGACCAACTTTTGAGGATGCATCCCAAAACCCTGTTGCTAGTCCTCGTTCACTCTTAGGGAACCATTGAGAAGTAATCTTAGCATTAGAAGGCATACATGGTGCTTCTCCGACCCCAAGCAAGAACCTCGCTCCAATTAAGGTGAGCATCTTGTTACATGCACCGGTTAAAGCGGTTGCAATACTCCACCAAAGAACAGCAATCGAATAAATTCGCTTCGCTCCGAATTTATCAATTAACCAGCCGGAAGGAAGCTGCATACAAGCGTACGTCCAGGAAAAAATAGTACCTAAAAGTCCAATATGCGTCATATTTAAATCCAATTCCTTAATCATCGCAGGGGCTGCAATCGAGAGGTTTGTTCGGTCTAGATAGTTAATGATCCCACCGATTAATAGCCAAATAACGACGGTCCAACGGAAATTCTTCTTCGTTTTCGCTGTCTTGACCGGAAAATCCGTCTGAAGCGCTTGTTCTGTTTTCATATTATTCCTCCTATACCTAATTTTTTTATTGTTTCTTTAAATTTTCCAGATAGCGCTTTCATGGATGCTTAAAAATCTATCCAAATCTTATTTAGGAAGAAATGGATAGTCATATAAAAATTTAACTTGCTATGAACAAACAGGAGCTTATTTACTTCCGACTAGATGCATCGCACTTTCTAGAGCAGCTCTAATCGTTCTCTCATTTGCAAAATAATCATTCTTGTCTCTACCTTGTACCTCAACTGCTACAGGTAAACCTTTTTCAGACCGGATGCCAAGCTCATCAGCTTTTTGCAAAATACGAGACATCTTTTCGATTGTTAAAAAGCCTGGTTCGCCGATTGGCATATGGTTATCACCATATAAAGGGCTCTCTGGATCTAAGACCACATTCGCAAAATGCAGACGGTCCATTGTTGATTTTGCTAATTCTAATGATTTAAAAATATCTTCACCGTTAAGTGCCACATGTGCTGTATCAAAGACGAGACCAACATTCGAATATTTTTCCTTCACCTTCGAAATGATTGGAACGGCTTCACTTGTGAGACCTAATACTCGCTTTTTATGCACTTCGCGATCCATCGCTTCTATCGATACATGCATATTAAACGTGGCCGCTTCCTCGCAGATCTCACATAGACTTTCATAAAAAGCCTCTAGTCCCTGCTTGCGGAACGAAACACCTGGATCAGGACCAGGGACAAATGCAACCGTAGAAACTCCACACTCCGCTGCCAAATATAAGCTTTCTTTAATCTGTTTAACGGTTTTTTCTCTTAAACTAGTATCTAGTGAGGATACATTTAGATCCGTCTGATACGTTAAGAATGTTAACCACTGCAGGATCGATAAGTTATTTTGTTCTTTTGCTTGTAAAATTCTTTTTCGATCCTCTTGGTCATACCCATGCCCGATTTCAAACGAACGGTAAAAGCCTTGGGACCCCAAATTTTCTACTACACTCGCGGCGAAACCCTTTTCATCTTTTACCGGGAAAAACACTTCAGTGACGAGCAGCGATGGTATGATTCGGTTACTCATTAAATTCTTACTCCGTTAATAATAGGCTTTAATTTTTCATCTACATATTTACTAATATCATAGATACATTGATCAGCATTTGTTTTCGTTTCTTCTGTTTCTTCCTCGACCATAATCCAGCCATCATAGCCATAATCAACTAACGATTGGACAATCGCAGGGAAATCAATATCACCTGTACCCATCTTTTTCCACTCGAAACTTTTCGAGCAATCTTTAAAATGAACATGTTTGATAATTGGTAAATACTTTTTAACTACTTCGACTGGATCCATTCCACCTGCTGCAATATGGCCAACATCAGGTGTATAAGCTACATATCTTGTATCTAATTCTTCAAATAGAAGATTATAATCGCTTTCCGTTCTAAAATAAGAAGTTGCTGGAGAATGTGGATGGAATACTGCAACGACGCCGTTTTCAACAGCACGTTTACTAACGGCATTCACGCAACTAATAATCTCTCGTTGTCTTTTTAATAGATTGTCGCGATTTGGACCAACTCGTACAGGTAGGTTTAATTTTGAATTTGGGAAGTGTTTTAAATAGTTAATATAATAATCAGCCCGTTGTTTCTCTTCTTCGGATTCTGTGTCACTTTCCCAGCTGAATGGTAAGGTGATGGCTGCCAACTCAAGATCCAGACTATCAAGTTTCTCTTTTAGTTTCTCAGGCGCTTCATTATATTTCCCCAATAAAGCATACTGAACGTCAATCCCCTTGAACCCAGCTTTCTTAACCGTATCCATCATATGATCTAAGCAGTCCACTTTTTCATCATAATCGAGTACCCATGTTGATCCGTGACAACCAAACTTAATCGTCATTTGCGATTTCCCCCTTTTATAAAATTGAACTACTTTTAGCTGCGGAATTTTTCAATCCTTAGCAAACGCTTGCAAAAATCATTTAGCAAACAAGTTGTTTCTCTATTTAGAATGTTATCATTTGTTTTTGTTTTGTCAATTGTTTTTCCATAAATTTATTTTATTTGAAAACAAACGAAAGAAAAAAACTATAAACGGAGTAATAATTCAACTATCTAACTATTTTTTATGTTTTCTTCATATAATATTCCTATTACACTCAAAAGAAGCGATTACAAAAATTATTTATTTATTTTCGTTAATTTTCGTTTGGAGAGAAATTTATTGACATAAACGAAAATAAATGAAAGAATATGGATAATTAAATTAATTGGAGTGATAATTGTGAAAATTGGAATTGGTTCTGATCACAATGCTTTTCAAATGAAAGAAGAAGTAAAATTATATATTACTAGCTTAGGGCATGAAGTGATCGATTATGGCTGTTATTCCGAAGATGAATTCGATTATCCTGCCGTGGCTTTTAATGTCGCAACTGACATAACAGTTAACAAATTAGAACGCGGGATTCTCTTTTGCGGAACAGGGATCGGTATGTCGATCGCAGCCAATAAAGTGCCAGGGATTCGTTCGGCGCAATGCCATGATGTTTTTTCAGCAGAACGCGCTCAGCTTAGCAACAACGCCCAAATCATGACCATCGGAGCAAAGGTTATTGGAGAAGAGCTAGCCAAAAAAGTAGTTGCAGCCTATCTAAGCGTTTCCTTCCAAGGCGGTAATTCCGCCAGAAAAATTGATCAAATCATGGAGAAAGAAAAGGAATATCTACTTAACGGTTCATGCTGTTAATCTAGTTCCAATAGACGGATTAGCCAATAAGAGGAGGAAAATACCATGCAAACAAAAAGTGGATCCTGTTCTCTCGGTTTAGTGATGGACTTTCTTGCAGTCTCACAACAAGCAGCGATTGCCGCTTATCCATGGATCGGCAAGGGGGATAAAATCGTGGCTGATGGGGCTGGCACGAATGCGATGCGAAACCGCATGAACCTAATTGATATGCAAGGATGTATTGTCATCGGTGAAGGTGAAATGGATGAAGCCCCAATGCTATACATTAATGAAAAGCTCGGAACCGGAAATGGTCCTCTTGTTGATATCGCTGTCGACCCTGTCGAAGGAACAACACTCATGTCGAAGGGTCAAGAAAATTCACTTGCCGTTATTGCTGTTGCTGAGCGAGGAAGCCTATTACATGCCCCAGATATGTACATGAAAAAGATAGCAGTCGGCCCGAAAGCAAAAGGGTATATCAATATCGAATTACCATTAACGGAAAACATGAAAGCTGTAGCAATCGCACTTGGAAAAGAAGTTAAGAATTTAACGGTCATGATGCAGGATCGGCCGCGTCATCAAGAGTTAATGAATGAGGTGCTTGCCGCTGGTGCCCGTTTGAAGTTGTTTTCCGATGTTGATATTACTGGCGCAATTGGAACTGCTATCGAAGAAATTGATGTGGATATATTAGTCGGAACGGGTGGTGCCCCAGAAGGAGTCATTGCAGCCACTGCGTTAAAATGCCTCGGAGGGGACTTCCAGGCAAAACTCATTCCCCAAGATGAGAATGAATTGAATCGTTGTATTCATATGGGAATAAGGGATCCTGAAAAGCCGTTAACTTTAGACGAGATTGTCAAAACAGATGACTGTTTCTTCGTCGCAACCGGTATCACCGATGGAATGCTGCTAAATGGAGTAAAGAAAAAAGAAAATGGGGCGATGCTTACCCACTCTTTCATTACCATTGGTGGAGAAATGAAACATTCACAATTTACCCATGCAGCTTTTTACCAATGACCTTATTAGTTAATCCGATATAAAAACAAGGGATACTGTTATTTGACAGTATCCCTTGTTTTACAACATCGATATATTCTTTTTGTTTTCCGGCAAATCATTCAACTAAGTTAATATTTTTATCCCATAATTTATACAAAGAAATACAAATTTGTTATATTTTATTGTATTGTAGTTAAACAGAGTCTTAATGGATTTATATAAAAGGGGAGAAATTGATATGATTAGAAAGCTTACGGACCAAGATCATCACCAGGTTCTCGCATTTTTAAGTGAGGAACCATCTATTAATCTTTTTATCATTGGGGATATTGAGGCCTTCGGGTATTCTTCAGAGTCACAAGAACTTTGGGCCGAGTTTGATGAACAGGACACGATTAATGCCGTACTTCTTAGGTTCCATCAATCATTTATCCCATATGCAAAAGGAGAATTTGATACAAACGGTTTTGTATCCATTATGAAAAGGTACAGCCAGCCCATTCTCCTATCCGGAAAATCAGATATCGTAGCGAAATTTGAAGCTTATGATGAGTTACAGCTTGGAAAGAAGCAAGTGACTTATTTTGCTGAATGCCGTACCGATGAATGCCTGTCTCCCGACGATGTCGTATATAAAAAGGCAAGTATCGAGGATGTCGATCAAATCATAGAACTCCGCCATTCAATTGAGGAATTTCATGTTAGAAGTGATGCCCGCGACGTATTGGTACAGTCAATGGAGGCTAATACATCAAGAACCTATTTTACAGAGGACAATGGTGTCATGACTGCTTGTGTTTCAACCGCAGCGGAAAATTCAATGTCGGCAATGATTGTAGGAGTCTGCACTAAGAAGGAGTACCGCCGGCAAGGACTCGCCTCATCTATTATGCAAAAGGTCGTTCAAGATGTCTTAAATGAAGGAAAAACTCTTTGCCTGTTTTATGATAACCCAGAAGCTGGCAGAATATATAAGCGACTTGGCTTTAAGGATATTGGAATGTGGACTATGCACCGTTGATTTTTCTAAAACAGCGGGACCACTTAGTTTTAGTTAAAGAATACAATAAAGCGCATCCACAATGGCGAACAGTGGCAGTTACTGTTCGCTTTCTTAAAGGAATGGCGCTCTCGCAAAATTAATGGTTAATTCTATTATTTGGTTAATCCATAATCTGAAACAAAATCTTTGCAATATCACTGTTTTCCATTCTGCCCCTAAACAAATGACTATTTTGCCCATAAGCATAAATGGGAACATCCTCACCTGTGTGTCCTTTTGTTGTCCACCCCGTACTGGAATAGTGGTTGATGATATTAATTAGGGCTTGCCTTGTATCCTCTTCTTCCATTTCTAACGTTAATTGAATGATTTTCAAGTCCTCTTCATGAAGCGGAAAGGGGATGTGCTTCTTTAAGGTTGTCATTTCTTTTGTTTCGTGCAATCGTCTGGCAATGACAGCCGGTGTTGAGGTAATCGATTTAATGACACTGGGGTTCCATTTATAGTTACCATTTCGATCAATGCTCATTCCGCCAGTCGAGTGATCAGCTGTAGCCACAACAATCGTATCCTCTCGATTGATTGCGAACTGAATTCCTGCTTTAAACGCTGCTTCAAAGTCTTTAACCTCACTCATTACCCCTACGATATCATTGTCATGCCCTGCCCAATCAATTTGACTTCCTTCTACTAAAAGAAAAAAACCCTTTGGATTGTGCTTTAAGCGTTGAAGGGCGGCTTTCGTCATTTGGGAAAGTGAAGGAACAGTAGGATCTCGGTCAATCTTTTTCGGCAATTCAATCGGTGCAAATAAGCCTATCACTTGCTCATTTTTATTCGTGACAAGCTCTTGAAAATTGGTTACATAACCAAAATGATTTTGAACAAACTCTTCTATTAAATTTCGGTCATTTCGTATGAAATATGAAGTTCCTCCCCCGAGCATCACATCTATCTTATGATTCCCTTCGATACGTTCGTCCAGATAATCATCAGCAATTTGATCATACTGTTCTCTAGATTCCATATGGGCGGCAAACGCTGCCAGGGTAGCGTGATTAATCTGACTTGTTCCTACGAGTCCAGTAGATTTGCCGCGAAATTTAGCTAATTCTAAAATAGTTGGAACAGCCTGTTTATCAAGGTTTAGACCAAGGGCACCATTATAAGTTTTATAACCCGTCGATAAAGCCGTCCCTGCTGCTGCAGAATCTGTGATATTACTTACTCTATCTAAAGAATAGGTAGATTGGGAACCGACAAAGCATTGGTCAAATATTGTGGGGTTCATTAATCCTTTTTGAGAATCATGGTTGAAGTAGCGAAGACCAGTTGTATAGGAAAAACCCATTCCATCGCCGATTAGTAAGATTACATTTTTTACTTTCTTCGTTCCGTTATAGTTCATAAGAGGATGGAATGCATTCAGTTTATTATATTGTTGCTCGACATTGGAATTTAACAAAGCATACAACACCTTTCTTTTTAACGGACTAATCATACTTGCAACCATTTCCTATCCCATTCCCTTTTATAACATAAAAAAGGGCTAACTAATCAGGTCATACAATAGTTTTACAAAAATCCTAAAAATTCTTAATAATCACCTTAGTCTTTTAGCTATACAAAATCTTTACATTTTTTTAACAGTACCTCTAGAAGTATAGAACTCTATATCTAATACAATGAAAGGAGAATGTATTTTTGGAGGGAGTAGATGAGGATGACGTTTATGTATCGAATGTATCCCCATTACGTATATTCAGAATTGGTCATAGAGGGAATGTTATGAGGATCGCCATTTTCACTGATACGTACGATCCGGATATCAATGGTGTTGCTCGCACGCTTAAACATTTTATTCATTACTTGGATAATCAAAACATCTCCTACAAAGTCTTTGCACCTGATTCGATTTCAAAGGAATATGCGTCTTCTCACGTTCGTCGCATTAAAAGTCTCTCTTTTTTCTTATATCCTGAGTGTCGCCTGGCTTTTCCCAATCTTTCTCGTATTAAATCAGAATTAGAAGAATTCTCCCCAGACATCATCCATGTCGCTACACCATTTAACATGGGACTTTGTGGTGTTTACCTTGCAAAAAAACTAACTATTCCATTAGTAGGCTCCTATCACACGGATTTTGACCAATACTTGCAATTTTATGACCTTCAATTTTTTTCAAAAATCCTTTGGAAATATATGAATTGGTTCCATAAACCTTTTAAAAAATTATTTGTTCCTTCTAATGAAACGTTAACTCAACTTAAATGCCATGGATTTACCAATTTAGAAGTTTGGCCAGGTGGAGTCGACTGCCAGCTTTTTCATCCTTTTTATGAAAAACAAGCTATTCGAGAGGAATGGGGGATATCCAAAAAATACCTTCTAACCTTTGTAGGCAGGTTAGCGCCAGAAAAGGATGTAAAGACGCTTCTAGCTGTGGCTAAAGCACTGCCCGCTGAGATCAACGAGCAAGTTCAATGGTTTGTTATCGGAGACGGCCCACAAAGAGAAGAATTGCAACTCGAAGCACCTGCATCCATGACCTTTACAGGATACTTAACAGGAGGACAATTAGCTGAAATCTACTCCGCATCAGACTTATTTGTTTTCCCATCTCCTACTGAAACCTTTGGAAATGTTGTGATTGAAGCACTTGCAAGTGGTACACCCGCGATTACCGCCGATTCTGGAGGCGTAAAAAATATTAATAAGGCAGGGGTAACAGGTTTTTTGTGTGAAACGGGCAATGTAACGGAGTTTGTGAACGCTATCTTGAAACTATTAGAAAATGAAAGCCTGCGAATGCAATTGGGGATAGAAGGTAGAAATTATGCCCTAACACAAAGTTGGGATAAAATCTTTGCCCATTTACTTATGAATTATCAAGCTGTTATCGATGAACCAAAGAAACAAAAATATGCATGATTGATTGTCCGATTTTTCACCAATTTATTATAAGGAAGGAGTAGTGATGAAGTGGATACTTTTTCGCATATTATCATAGGGTTAGGCATTGGTGCTCTTGCTCAAATCGATCCTGCTGTATCAGCTAATCAGACTCTTTCACAGGCGGTCATATTAGGTGCGGTTATGGGCTCAAATGCACCTGATTTTGACTTCATCTATCGATTGAAAGGAAAGGGCAGCTATTTTCGAAATCACAGAGGCCTATCCCATTCACTTCCTCTTCTTCCTTTATGGGGCATCCTGGTTTCAAGCTTGATATATCCATTCTTCTTCGGGTTACCCTTTTTTCATCTATTTTTATGGACGTTTTTAGCAGTGATTCTTCATGTCCTTTTTGATTTATTCAATGTCCATGGAACACAAATCCTGCTTCCTTTTTCTCGAAAATGGATCGCCTTTGACGCAATCCCATTATTGGATCCTTACATTTTGATGCTCCATTTTCTAGGATTTGCTTTACTCTTATTCTACCAAGCAGGGATCACCTTTTTAATCATTTATTTTTTCGTATTTCTGTACCTTACAGTTCGAACTCTGTCAGCAATCAAAACAAAAAAGTATCTACAGCACCATTTTATTAATGCTGACAGTGTAAAACTAATCCCGTGTACCGCTCTTTTTAAATGGGATATTATTATTGAGACGAGTGAGGATTTCTTATTTGGCGTTTATTTTAATAATAGTCTCTATATAGAACATATTCTTGCCAAAAAAATCGACTTTCCGGAATTGGTTTCGGATAGTACAACAGACCAGACTGTTTCAGACTTTCTTGCCGGTACAACGTTCGCTTATCCTTTTGTTGATGTGAGAAAAAACGGCTATTTGGTTTATTGGAAGGATCTTCGTTTTCGAACTAAAAAATTTTTCCCTTCCCTTGCTATCATGTTTATTTCCTCTGATTTTAAAAGCAAGAGCAGTTATATAGGAAAGGTAAGCTCGTTAAAACAATACAAAAAAGTGTTACGAAGCTTAACAAATAACCATTCCTCTATCAAATAAAGGAGGATAAAAAATGGCCGTACTTCAATATCAAACTAAACTGATTAACTCTTTTCTATTTAACATTGAATTCGAAAAGACAGAGAGCATTTCGCCCTCTGTCTTTCATTATAGTAGGGTAGGTGTCAGACCTACTATTCTTCACAAAGTTGGTCACATCCCGGTTACAAATTTTTTAATTTTTACTAAATAGTGGTTTTATTATAGCCTAAAGAACATTCTTTAAATTATTATTAACTTACTAATGTTTTATTTTCACAAACTTAGAGGTGGCAAAACGATGAGTGAAGAAGAACCATACTATATAATTCAATCAAAGAAAATGTGCAAATATAGCGGCATGGATCCAGATGTGATCGCCAAACCAAAAAGATTTATGACCAAAATTGAACTAGATTTGAAAAGAAAGGCTTATTGTGAAATTTTATCTGTTGTCAGTTATTTCTCAACTAAACTATTGGATTCTTTAAAAGGAACGCCGATTTTGATCTGCGTCTCGGACTCAAACGGATACTTATTAGATATAGTTGGAGACGATACCATCAAATCTACGGTAGAAAAATTCGGGATTACATTAGGCAGCCTTTTTTCACAAGAAGATACGGGAACAAATGTCATAAGCTTAGCTTTACAGCAAGGACACCCGGTCCAATTAATAGGCAAAGACCATTATCATAAGTTCCTCTATGAGATCGCTTGTTACGGCGCTCCGTTTCATTATAGAGATGATAATAATTTGCTGGGCAGTGTTTCGATCATGATGCCAGTCTATTTTCAGAATCCGTTATTATTAACGATGTTATCTCAAGTAGTAGATTCTATTGAGAGAGAACTGCTGCTAAGAAAACAAAATAGGAAACTTAATATTTTGAATCAAATCATGATAAGCAGATCAAAAAATGGAATCGTCATAACGGATGAAAAAGGGATGATCCACGAGTTTAATGATTTTGCTGAGCAAATTTTCAACGCAAGGAGAAGTGATGAGATCGGGAAGACCATCTATCACTCACGATTGATTGGAGATTATTTTAAACGGGTAATAGAGGATGAAAAGAGACTGGAGAATGTCGAACTTAAATTTACAAATAAAAATGGGAACTTAATTGTATGTCTTTTTGACGCCCAGCCAATCTATGAAGAGGAAAAAGTGGTTGGTGCATTTGGTCAATTCAGAGATATAACCGACAGGTATTTAGTTGATGAAAAAATTAAAGAGTCAGAAAAAAAAGCCCTGGCCGGTCAAATTGCAGCAGGAATCGCCCATGAAATTAGAAATCCATTAACTACCGTAAGAGGATATTTACAATTCCTAGCAAATGATGTAGATGATAATATCTCACACATCTTTTCTAGTTTGTTAATACCAGAAATCGATCGGGCAAATAACATTATCTCTGATTTTTTAAGGATCACTAAGCCTTCAGATAATGAGTTTAAAGTGATCCAAATTCAGAAGTTTTTACTGGATTACCTCGGGGAATTTCTAAAAAGTGAATCATTACTACACAATGTAGATTTGTATATCGATATTCACCCGGACACAAAACAACTTTCCATCCTATGTAACCGAGCAGAATTATTGCAGGTTTTTATTAATTTTTATCAGAATTCACTGCAGGCGAAAAGGAATCATCCGTTAAAAATTAACCTAAACACACGGTTAGTTAACAGTGATGTTCAATTTATCTTTCGAGATAACGGAAGAGGGATTGACCCTTCTATCCTGACGCATATTTTTGATCCGTTCTTTTCGACTAAAGACACTGGAACTGGTCTAGGATTATCTGTATCTCGAAAGATTGTGGAAAATCATCGAGGAACGATCCTTGCCAGCAGTCATGAAAATGGCACAGAATTTACGATTGAGCTGCCCCTTTACCAACCTAATTACAGTTAGACAAGTAAACAAAAGAGACAATTCTTTTATCCTGAAATGTCCCTTTTGTTTTTTTATTAAGCTAAACAGGAGGTGAAGGCAGATTGCCTCACTCCTTTGTTGAATCGCAGAATAATTCTCTCAATACTACGTATACTACTCTTTAGGTTTAGGGGGGTGAGTATATGCCAAATCAACAAAACAACCAGCAAAAAGGAAAAACGAATCCTAATCAGCAAGGTTCCGGAACTCAGTATCACATAGAGCATGCGAGCAATGTTCCTGATTACGGAGCCAACACGGTCGACCCTAACGCGTTTACTAATGTTACAGAAAATAATCAACAATCATGATTACTTTTAGACGCCCATTTGCGGCGTTTTTTTTGGTCTCCCAGTTACCTTCCGGATTCAAGAATTTCCTTTATATGTTTTAAATCGTTTATGTTTGCTCGTTTCATCATTGGTGCCATAAACGGGGCAAGAACTTTTGAAAAACCAGTCGGATTTCCTTTATTCCTTAAGGTCATCCGGGTGTGATTGCCTGCTAATTGCTCCCAAGTATAGATCGTCTCCATCGGAAACGGTCCCTGTGCGGTTTTCATCACCAGCTTCTTTTCTGGCGTAAACTCTATAACTTCATAGGTATAAGCAAGCTCTCTCCCTAGAAATTGTGCTTTAAAGGCCACTTTTGAACCCAGCTTCAATGGTTTTTCCGTTTGCCATTCGGCCGATTGAATATTTACATACCATTCAGGCGCGTTGTCCGGATTGGCTGCATAGGTAGAAACCTCTGCAACAGGGCGATCGATTATTATGTCTGTAAAAACATCTACCACTTGATTAACCTCCACAACCTACACTGTTTATGACTTATTTTTTTCTACATAATTCTTCAGCAACGTTCCAAGCAAATTTGATTGCCTTACCTTTCAATTTTTCAAAAGAGCCTTTTAAATAAAGAAAGACAAGCAGATACATACTTAGGGTCATGAGATAAATCGGGAAGGAATAAGAATACTTCCATTCCTTGTAAGTAAAAACATGAACCTTGAGGCTAAGAATCTCTACTCCTATGAAATGAAGTCCCACACTCGTAAAAAGGCACAGTCCAATTTTCACTGACATATGATGAGTGGAATATAGGCGGCCGAAAAAACCACCAATGACATCTGTGTATCTCCCTTTATTCTTTCTCGTCTAGGTATTAACTTCTAGTTTCTGTACTTTTTTAAATAATTATGTTTGCACCCTGACAACATAAATGCCCCCCTTCTCATTTTCTAAGCAATTTGACGAACTTTAGAAAACTAGAGAATGGAAGTGAGTCCTACTTAAGTGGTATAGTTAGATAATACAGTTAATTTAAAATTTTAGTATTTCCGCTCAGACAAAGCCTACTTTTTCAAAAAAGATAAAGTAGAGAATCGACAAGAGGTGTAACCATGAAACAAGAAATTGGATTTATTCAAAGGGAAGTTTTAAAGGAAAAACCTGATTTTGCTTCACTTGGTTTTGGGAAGTATTTTAGCGATTATATGTTTGTCATGGATTATCATCATGAAGTCGGCTGGTGTGATCCACGGATTACTCCTTACGAACCCTTAACTCTCGAACCGTCCGCGATGGTCTTTCACTATGGACAAGCCATCTTTGAGGGAATGAAAGCCTATAAGACAGCGGATGGAGATATCCAGCTCTTCCGTCCAGAAAAAAACATGAGACGTTTGAATGAATCCTGCGATCGCCTCTGTATTCCGCAAATTGATGAGGATTTTTTATTAAAAGCCATTAAACAATTAATTATAACCGAAAAAGATTGGATTCCTGAGGGTGAAGGAACTTCTTTATACATTCGTCCGTTCATTTTCTCAACCGAACCCTATCTTGGCGTCCGGCCAGCAAAACAATATAAATTGCTTGTTATCCTCTCTCCATCAGGAGCTTATTATGGGGATCAATTAAGTCCGGTGAAAATATATGTGGAAGAACACTATGTCCGGGCTGTGATTGGTGGAGTTGGCCATGTGAAGACTGCCGGAAATTATGCTGCTAGTCTGAAGGCACAAGAAAAGGCCGAGGAAAATGGTTTTGCCCAAATCCTCTGGCTCGATGCAAAAGAGAATAAATATGTTGAAGAAGTCGGCAGCATGAATATCTTCTTCAAAATTAATGGTGAAGTAGTCACACCGAGATTAAATGGCAGCATTTTACCTGGCGTTACACGAGATTCCGTCCTTGAACTATTAAAGTATTGGAAAATCCCTGTACGCGAAGAAAAAATCTCAATTGAAGAGGTATTTGCAGCTCATCAACGTGGAGAACTTGAAGAAGTCTTTGGTGCAGGAACAGCCGCCGTCATTTCCCCTGTTGGCGAATTAAATTGGAATGAGCAAGCCATTGTGATCAATGACCGAAAAATCGGCGAACTCTCTCAACGCATTTATGATGAAATGACCGGAATTCAACTTGGCAAAAAAGAAGACCCATTTAACTGGACAGTAAAGGTTGCTAAGGTGGAAGTTTAAAGCGGAAGCGTCCGTTTCGTTTAGGCGAACAGTGTCAGTCACTGTTCGCCTTTTTTCTCGTTTTCCTTCGGTTGCTTTTGTCATTTTTTGCTGAATTCACAAAACTTTCAATAGTCTTTTATTTTTCACTTCGATTAAACGTTATACTACGAGTAGACACTCTTATTCCCTCACCTATGCCTCCTCTCCATGGTTTAACCCCAACATATAAAAATACGAAAGCAGGTTGATTTGTTCGATGAAAAACCGCCGCAACAAAAAGACAATTGTCGCCGAAAATAGTCAAATGAGAGTATTTATGCATCCCTTTGCGAATCCCAAAGAACGCAAAGAATTTCTTATGAATCTAGCCATTAGTTCTGAATTTGAGATGAGACATCGTGGCCTGTTTGAATACTATGGAAAAGATTTAATTGCCTATAAACAAGAAAAACCCTCTGATACTCAGCGCAACGAATTTCTCCGCATCCTCTCAAAATTCATGACGACTCGTTTAGAAGATAACTGCCCTCCATCATGGAAAGACTGCCAGCCCTCATTTTGGGAAGAACTCATTTTTACTTTTTATCCTCACAATTTGGATGTATCAAAAGATCAAAAAGAAGTGGAATCCTTCCTCTTTCAGTTAAGAAAGTTTGTCCGCTGGCTTGATAAACGAGTGGGTACCTCTTGGTATTCAGTTATTAAGACATATACAGACGAAGCATCTCCTGACCTAAATATCTGTGAAAAACTATTTAATGCCTTCATGTTAAGAGACTATCCCCGCATGCATCATAAGGATTGGGATCCTTTTCAAGATTTAGAAAAAACAAATCAAAGCTTTAACCTCTGTACTGAGAAAGTAAGTAGTGTATTCGAAGTAACAAGTATGATTGAAGATAACATCATCGTTACGGATTTCGATACGAAGCGTACTTTTTACCTGAAAGATTTTTCAAGCAATTTATTTATGCCAGGCCTTATCATAAATGGTTTAATTGGCAAAAAGGAGAAACAGTTGACTTGGCATTTGTTACTGGCTGATGCATTTTGTCCCCAAAGAGGAAAAAAATATATCACTATAAAAAAAGAACATCCACTACAGGTTTAAAAATATTCGCGAACAGTGGTTTCACTGTTCGTTTTTTTATTTTGCTGTTGTCTGAGAAATTGTTGCTTTTTTCCAGGAGAATTTGTTATCGACCATTAATCGTTCGGTATGAAGGACAAATGTCGCCGCAGGTTCATGGGATTTGTCCTTCATGAGCGGTATGAAGGACATAAGTCGCCGCAGGTTCATGGGATTTGTCCTTCATGAGCGGTATGAGGGACAAAAGTCGACGCAGGATCCTCTGATTTGTCCTTCATGAGCGGTATGAAGGACAAAAGTCGACGCAGGTTCATGTGATTTGTCCTTCATGAGCGGTATGAAGGACAAAAGTCGACGCAGGTTCATGTGATTTGTCCTTCATGAGCGGTATGAAGGACAAAAGTCGACGCAGGATCCTCTGATTTGTCCTTCATGAGCGGTATGAAGGACATAAGTCGCCGCAGGTTCATGTGATTTGTCCTTCATGAGCGGTATGAGGGACAAAAGTCTCCGCAGGATCCTCTGATTTGTCCTTCATGAGCGGTATGAAGGACAAAAGTCGACGCAGGTTCATGTGATTTGTCCTTCATGAGCGGTATGAAGGACAAAAGTCGACGCAGGTTCATGTGATTTGTCCTTCACTAGTAGCACTTATGAAGTATCTAACAAAATTTACCAAAATCTTATAAAAATTAAATAAAATATCCGATTCCCTCATAAAAAAGTTTCATTATTACACAAAATAATTATGAGAGGAGACGTGCTATGGAATTTTTTCTACTTACACTTTTATTACTTGCTGTCATTGGGTTATCTAGTTTCATCCATCACTTTTTGCCATACGTCCCAGTACCGCTGGTTCAAATTGCGCTCGGGGTAATTCTTGCATCCCTGCCGTTAGGGATTCATATCCCTATGGAGCCAGAATTGTTCTTCGTGTTGTTTATCGCCCCACTACTTTTTCATGATGGAAAAAATGTTTCACGCCATGCGTTATGGAAACTACGAAAACCAATCCTCTTGCTAGCCCTCGGTCTAGTATTTGTTACTGTATTTGTGATTGGATACTTAATTTATTGGATGATTCCGTCAATTCCATTGCCGGCCGCTTTTGCTCTGGCCGCGATTCTTTCTCCTACCGATGTCGTAGCTGTGAGTGCGATTTCTAGCCGGGTGAAGATACCGCAAACCATTATGCATGTCCTTGAAGGTGAAGGGCTCATGAATGATGCCTCTGGTTTAGTTGCATTTAAATTTGCGGTGGCCGCAACGGTAACGGGCGTTTTTTCATTGGCTCAGGCAAGCGGGAGTTTCTTAGTAATTGCCATTGGAGGTTTGGCTGGCGGAGCGCTTCTTTCTATTCTAATCATTCAACTGAAAATCTTTATTCGACGGCTGGGGATGGAAGATGTAACGATTCACATGCTCATTCAACTACTCACCCCATTCGTGATTTTTTACCTGGTTGAGCACTTTCATCTCTCTGGCATTTTATCTGTGGTTGCAGCAGGCATTGTTCATACAATCTATCGTGATCGTGATCAGTCCCCTGCGATGAAATTGCAATTGGTTTCCCAAAGTACGTGGACGGTACTTATCTATATTTTGAACGGATTGGTGTTTGTTCTATTAGGCTTGCAAATCCCAAGTGTTATCAGTGAAATCTTCAAAGACCCGGTGTTTAATAATTGGGAAGTAAGCAAGTATATTTTCATTATAACTGCTGCACTTTTCTTACTTCGATTCTTGTGGATTGGGGCTGCCTGGCAGTGGGGATGGCTGAAAAAGCAAATCCAAATGCCTTCCATGAGAGCAATTGGGATCATTACGATTTCCGGCGTTAGAGGAGCTGTCACACTTGCAGGTGCTTTTACGATACCATATGTACTGGCAGATGGAAGTCCCTTTCCTCAGCGCTCATTAATCATTTTTATTGCGGCAGGGGTTATCTTGGTCACACTTTTAGCAGCAAGCATCTTTTTACCGATTCTTGCAAGGACAGAAAAAGGAAACACGGAGGACCTCTGTGAGGAAAAAATGGAAAGGATTGCTATAATCCGAACGATTGACTCCGCCATTCATTCCATTCGTGAATTGATGGATGATGAAAATCGCGGAGCCGCTGTCTCTGTTATTGCATCCTATAATCAAATTCGTAATCGCTTTAACACGGTTAGTGATAAAAAATCCAAGCTGCTGAAATTAGTTGAAACTGAAATCCGGATGAAGGCTCTTGATGCAGAAGCAAGCTATATTCAAAGATTGGTAAAAGCAGGAAGGATTGACCGGGAAACAACGTATTTATCTGAAGAACATATCCAACGAATGAGGCTCGCCGTAACCAACCGGATGACCTATAGAAGATTATTCTTTTGGACTTTGGTTAAAAGAGGTGCGTACCACCTTTTACTGCTTTTTTTACCGAATAAACAAAAACGTCTGGAAATTCGCCAAGCAAAAACGAAGCAGGTCATTCAACTAAAAGTTAACATGGCCAAAGCAGCGATTAGCTATTTAAAAAACCATATGAGTACGGAGAATGAAAATATTTATTTGAGTATTATCGGCGAATATAGTGAAATGATCGTAAAATTTAAGCATATGAAAAAGGGTGCGGATTCTATTCATCACATCCAACTACAAAGAGAACTGCAAGTAAAAGCTTTCCAAGCAGAACGGGATGAAATTCAGAACCTGTACGAAGAAGGAGAAATTACAATTGATGTCACCCGAAAAATTCGTAAACAGATTAATATAAGAGAAGCTTATTGGATGGAAGAGAGTAGTTTGCATTCCCATTAAAGGAATATTTGATAAGGCGGCAAGAACCATGTCCCTGCCGCCTCTTTATTGGATTACAAAAATCATCCACCTAATTCGGTATAATAATCTCCGGTTTTCCTTCCTGATTAATTTCCTTTTTTGATATTTTTCTCTAATTATGACTTTTTCGCAAGGAAAACAACACCTAAGGAAAAAAGTGTCAGGCACCACGTATGGATAAATGTCCATCTGCGGTGCTTGGCACTTTTTTGTGAGTATAAGTATATAAATTTGAAATAACAAGTTAATGGGCTTGGTGCCTATTCTTTATCAATGGGTGAAATAATATGATCCTTGTATGTATCAACATAAATATTACCATTAGCAGCCAGAACAGCATAAACTACCTCTTTTTTGCTTAATTTACGTTTATCTAATTCTAATTGCAACCATTTATGTGAAAGATTATTTTGTTTTAGATTTTGCTCCATCACTTCTCCATCCATTATTAGTTCAATAGCTAGCCTTTGTTCTTGCATTTCTGGAATCATTAAATCTTGTCTTGTAACGTACCTATATTGTGGCTTCTTTAATACGGTTAATGTTCCATTTGTCTCTATAATTGCATATAGAACCTCTTCAATATTAAATATATCTTTTTCTCTTAATTGTTGGTTTAAATAATCTAAAGTATAGCGCATCTTCCTCATGTTATTTTCTAATATTTTTCCATTTTGTAAAACGATGGTTGGATCTCCGGCAAAAAATTTTCTACCTCGTTTACTTTTTAATGAAATAACCGCAGTCAAGAATACTACAGCAACAAATATACTAAATGAAAGGAGAGAAAGATGAAATTCTATAGAAGTATTAAAGGCTAAGTTTGCTGCAATTGCACCCATTGTAATGGAAGCAATAAAATCAAATATAGTCATTTTAGAGATAGTTTGTTTGCCTAATATCCGCGCCCCGATAAGTAAAAGACCAAAGGAAGTGATTGACCTAAGAATTACTTCATAATAGGCAGGCATATTCACACCCCTTTCAAACCTATATTCATTATTTTTATCTTTTACTTGTTAGCTTTTAAAAATTCTTTTTTAGAGTGAATGAATATTTATAGAACCGCTATTAATTCGTTTATTTTTACCTTAAAAAACTAATCCCCCTAGTAACATCCCCGTTTTCGGATTTCCTATTAAAAGTGCCAGACGCCACTTTTGGACAATTTATCAAATAGTTAGACATATATTCTGAAAACTACTAGCTGATATAACTGGATTTGAGCAATTTTCTTTGAAAAATAGCCTTCTCCGCGGAGAAGACTATACTTTTTTCGTGAATCTCACATTAAAGTTCAAACCAAATATTAAGGTAGAAATAAAACGAACTGGGGCAGTGATTATGAAAATAATGAAGAAAAGAATGAGCTAAAGAATACACTCATTCTCAACAATATCTATCAGCTGCTTCAATTGCTTTACACTTTGATCTAAAGAAAGTGAATAATAGCGCTGTGTACCTTTTTGTTCAATTTCCACAAGATGGTTGTCGCGCATAATTTTTAAATGATGGGAAATTGCCGGGCGCGACAGATTCGACTGTTCGGCAATTTCATTAACACTTAACCGCTCATGTTCTGCCAGCAAAAGGATAATATCCTGCCTTGCTGGATCACTTAAAGCGTTAAATAACGGAATACATGCCCTAAATACATCAATAGCTTGCTGTGCCATATATAGAATATTCCTCCTTGTTCTAGGTCAAAGTGCAGCAAGGAATCACTTTTCCCCTGCAACATACTTTGCAATTTTAGCCGCAACGCTTCGTGGCATAAATTTTGCCGCAAGAGCACCTGATTTATTTAATCCACCTGTAATAATTACACGTTTCCCACGCATCAATGCTTCATAACCGCTTTTTGCTACTAGATCAGAAGCCATCGCACGACTGAACATTTTCGTGCCCTCGACACTCGCAACAGAACCAAAATTAGTTTTGGTTGCACCTGGACAAAGCGTTGTTACTGTGATGGAACTGCCAGCTAGCTCTTCAACAAGTGCTTCTGAAAACGAAAGGACAAATGCCTTTGTTGCATAATACACAGCCATGAGTGGACCGGGTTGAAATGCCGCGGTACTTGCAACATTTAAAATTCTGCCGCTGTTCCTTTGTTTCATTTTTTGTAAACAGTAATATGTTAATTCAGTCAGTGCGGATACGTTTAATTGAATCATATTTAATTGTTTTTGGATATCCAGTTCATCAAACTTACCCATTAACCCGAAACCTGCATTATTCACCAGCACATCTATGTCTATTCCTCTGCTTTCCATTTCCTCAAAAACTTCCTTAGCAGCACCATGGACACTCAAATCCTTAGGAATGATGGTCACTTCTATATTAATATACGATTGCTGGATTTCCTCCAGTTTTTTCTCGTTTCTAGCAACTAGTACAAGATTGTAGCCATCATTAGCGAAAAGTTTTACAAACTCATATCCTAAACCGCTTGTTGCACCTGTAATTAATGCTGTCTTCTTCATAATTTTTTCTCCTCCCATATTTTATTACACTTTTAAGTTCTCTAATGTTTAAATATTTAAATGTTTAAATGTTTAAATGTTTAAACATATAATAATTAATTACACAACCAATGTCAACATCATATTCACCATGCAGAGGCAGGAAGTATTGGATTTGAATGAAAATCAGACATAGTTTATTTTATCCAGCACATCCTAAATAGAAGAACTAAGTGGACGGAGGAGGAAATAACTTGAATATTGATGATATCATCGTAGCACGAGAAAAGATGAAGGGAATTGTCCACACCACTCCCCTTGATTACTCCAAAACATTCAGTCAGCTCGCTCATAATGATGTCTTTTTAAAGCTTGAAAATCTCCAAAAGACAGGCTCCTTTAAAGTAAGGGGCTCTTTCAATAAGCTTAACTCGCTGTCAAAGGAAGAACTGGCTAAGGGAGTAGTCGCCGCATCAGCGGGAAACCACGCTCAAGGTGTAGCTTATTCGAGCCAAATGCTTGGTGTTCCTTGTACCATTGTCATGCCAAAAGGAGCGCCACTTAGCAAGATTCTAGCTACAAAGCAATATGGAGC
This sequence comes from Bacillus sp. sid0103, assembly GCF_019219025.1. Next base: position 88,071 of record NZ_JAHUWN010000021.1, read on the forward strand.
CGAAGTTGTCTTAGAAGGGGCAGTTTTTGATGATGCGCTCGCCTATGCTTTAAAACTGAAGGAGCAAATGGATGCTACCTTTATTCATGCTTTTGATGATGAAGCAATCATGACCGGACAAGGAACGGTCGGTTTAGAAATTCTTGATCAACTTCCTGAAGTAGAAGCTGTTATTTGCCCAATTGGCGGCGGTGGACTTATTGCTGGTGTTTCTATGGCAGTAAAGGAAAAAAATCCTCATGTTTCTGTTTACGGTATTCAGGCACTTGCCTGCCCGAGTATGAAGCAGTCCTTATTTGAACAAAAACCCGTTATGGTTGAGTCAACGCCGACAATGGCTGACGGTATTGCTGTTAAGAAACCTGGACTAAAACCGTTTGAAATTGTTCAAAAATACGTGGATGATGTATTTTGTGTCGATGAAATGGAAATTGCCAGGACCATGCTTATGCTATTGGAAAGAAATAAGCTGTTAGTAGAGGGCTCGGGTGCGGTCTCACTTGCTTCCTTGCTTTATGATAAATTGAATATAAAAGAGAAAAAAGTGGTGGCTGTGTTAAGCGGCGGGAACGTCGATATGAATTTTATCTCAAGAATTATTGAACGGGGCTTGGTTGAATCTGGCAGATACGCTAATTTTATGATTACCTTAAAAGACAAACCTGGTGAGCTTCAACGGGTCTTAGGCTCCATTACCGAATTAGATGCAAACGTTCAAACGGTTAATCTCCATCGGATTGGTAAGGATATTTATCCTGGCTATGCCCAAATCGAGATTTCGGTCGAGACCAAAAACCACGATCATATTGAGCTATTGCATAAAGTTCTGACTGAGAAAAACTATCATGTAGAAATGGGACATTTCTAGCGTCAACTAGAGGCTCATGAAATTAGAGCTTGGAGTAATCCAAGCTCTTTATCATCTATTATACTAGGTAGTCAAGAATATCCTCGTTGGTACATTGTAGAGAATATGGGAGATCATCGCGATTGGATGTTAATTGAAAAAAATAAGTGACATCATTGTCCAAGTATGATTGGTATCTTAATATGCTCTTATCACTCGTAAGTTTACTTATGATTTGTTCAAAAAATCGTCCTTGCGTCATGGTATCCTTCGAACCTAAGTGAATAATCCCTTTTAGTTGATTTTCAATGATGAAGTGTAGTTGTTTTGCTAATTGAACATCTAAAAGATTGTTACAGACCAAATTGTTATAGACATCGATTGTTTTATTATTTTTTATGCTTTCTTTTATTAAATGCAATCTGGGGGAATTCTTCCCCCAGATTGCAGGGATTCGGATAACCATCACTCGTTCATCCAAAATTTCTTTAAGTATATTTTCACATGCAATTTTGAATTTCCCATAATCTGATTCAGCAATAGGTATATCTGTTTCTGTGTGGGGCATTGAAAAGTCGCCGTCAAATACATTTGTGGTAGAAAAGTAATACACCCGGCTGCTTGTATTTTGTAATTCCAATGCCAATTCTTTATGAAACTTGAGCTGTTGGTCAAAATCTCCTCTTAGGCAAGAAATCACAATGTCAGGTTTAATTGATTGGATCATTTCCTTCAACTTGTCTATTTGCTGAACTTCCAATTGGAACTGCTTCTCATCAGGGAGACTGGTTAACGAAGTGGAATAGGTTCCGTATAGATCAAATCCATCTTTAAATTCATCGAGTAACGCTCTTCCTACAAGTCCGCTTGCCCCAAGAATAAGTACCTTTTCCAACACGACATCCCCCTTGGAAATTAGAAATTTTCACCACGAAAAGAACTAGGCCTTTACCTAGCTTCTTTCATTCTTACACTATAACTTTTTAACAAATTCTGATTTTAAGCTCATTGCGCCAAAACCATCAATTTTGCAATCAATATTGTGATCACCATCCACTAAACGGATGTTTTTAACTTTGGTTCCAGCTTTTAAAACCGAAGAACTCCCTTTTACTTTTAAGTCCTTGATGACAGTAATAGAGTCTCCATCGGTTAATACATTTCCATTGGAATCTTTCACAACTTTTTGCTCTTCCTGTTCCACTTCTGATTCTAAATTCCATTCATGAGCACATTCTGGGCACACAAAAAGACTTCCATCCTCGTATGTGTATTCTGAATTACATTTAGGGCAATTTGGTAAGGTAGACATATAATCCATTCCTCCATTCATCCCTGTTATTCTAAACCATCTGAGGGTTTCTAGTCTAGGTGATGGTAGTGGTTTACTTTAGGCGTTCAAAATATATTCATAGCAGGCTACACCTTCCACTTGCCGAAAACCTTCATTAATATATAAAGCCTGTGCCCGCTCGTTTTCTCCATTAACCGAAAGGATGGTTTTTTTGTAGTTTTTTTCTCTCGCAAACTGGAGGGCGGCTCTTAACAGAATTCTGCCTAGTCCAAGTCCTTGATATTCAGGGATGACAGCAAGCGGGCCTATATTCATAATCGGTGCATTTTCAAATTCGTCGTCAGCACCCCTTACGATTCCAATGGGCTTTCCGAGATGATAAAGAATTTTCATTCCGCCTTCTAGGTAATCATTATCTGAAACCATTTTTGCTACCATTTCAGGTGTGACCGGTGTTTCATTTCCCTTTAGTTTCGCAAACCCGGCATTACGGACTTCACTCCAAATCGGCTCATCTTCCCCTGTACGAAAAGCTTGAATACAATAATCTTGCGGCACGTTCCATTCAGGCACATCACTGTCATCTCTAACAAGTAAAAAGGCATATCTCTCTACGGAAAAATCTAACTGCCCCATCAACTCCATTAAAGGTAAATTATTTAACGGAATAAAAATGTAAACCTTCTTTAGTCCCTCGGTATGCTTTAAGAGGGAAGCCATCAGCTTCTTGTAAATGGAGACGTCCTCACTTTCGGAATGAAAAATTCGAAAGCGGGCCCTCTGTCCACGTCGATTGTATTCATCGATGATCAGCGAAGCCGCAGCGATGGTTTTACCTTGTTGATCAGTCACAATATACGTCGGATTCTCAGCATTCGGTTTAAATCCCTTCAAATCTTCTTCATACAAAAAAGAGTCATCGACCTCATTTCGATGCTTCTGGCAATACTCAACAAAGTCTTTAATTCTATGGTCTGTCAAAGCCTCTACTCTCATATCCACACCAACTCTCAATTAGAAATGCATGTACAATTTATATATTCTTGAAAACTGCCTCAATTCCCTGTTTTCATTCTCTTGTAAAAAAAGAGTGCCTGACACCAATTCGGGGGGTTCCGAATTGGTGTCAGGCACCATTCTCTTTCTATTCTAAATTGCTATGTCGGCCGAACGCTAGTGTGTGATCGACTTCGTTGAGCTTGCTGTAAAGTAAACATAAGGTATCGAATAGAATATGGGCACATTGGTCGAATAAGGAACCAAGCGGCTGGATTGTTTTCAACTCATTCTCACGGCGATATTTTGTGGCGGCTGGTACGTGAAGAATCTGTGTTGCCGCTGCAGCTAATGGAGATTCTGGATTAGTGGTAACAGCCATTACCGAACAGCCCAATGATTGCGTTTTTTCAGCTGTCCAAACCACGTTTTTCGTTGTACCTGAACCGGAAATGGCCACTAATAAGTCACCTTCTGCAATTGAGGGTGTGATGGTCTCTCCTACAACAAATACGGTTGCTCCTAAATGCATTAAGCGCATCGCAAATGATTTGGCCATTAACCCGGAACGCCCTTCTCCAATCACAAATATCCGTTTCGCTGTTTGCAATTGCACCGCTAACTCCTGAAGCTGGCCCTCTTCCACTTGGCTAAGGACTGTTTCGACTTCTTTTAAGATAGTAGGAATAACTGACATGCTCTATTTCCCCTCCGTTTGTAAAATAACTTGTTTAAATTGTGCCGCCGCTGCTGCAGGATTTTCCGCTTTCGTAATCGCTGAACCGATAATGACCACTTCCGGGTTCAGTGACTCTATCAGATTATGAATCGAATCTAGCTTAATTCCTCCTGCTGCTGCCACCTGAAACGCTGAGAAATCACTTGCCTTTGTGCCTTGATTTTGACTGCCTAGTTCCTCTTGTTGGTCCTTACTCACATGCTCGCAAAAAATGGCCTCGCTGTATTTTCGTAATGCCTGTTTTTGTTCATCAGAAGTATTTAAGAGATCAATCATGACCTTTTTTTGATAACGATTCGCTACTTCCATACACGTATCAATTGTCACTAAAGGAGACACTCCCATGACGGTCGCAACATCTGCTCCCGCCTCAAAACACAGTTCAAATTCATAGCGGGCATTATCGATCGTTTTAATATCAGCAACAATTTGTTTATGTGGAAATGCTTGTTTTATCTCTTTAATACTTGCTGTACCAAATTCTTTAATGAGCGAAGTTCCAACCTCAATCCAATCGATGGAATTCTCCACTTTTTTAGTTAATTCGATCGCTTCAGCTATGTTCATTCGATCTAAAGCAAGTTGAATGTTCATAATCAAACTCCTTTTAATGGGTCTGGGTTGATAAATCGATTTACTAAATCGGTTTATGAAAAAATTATACTTCATTTGTAAGCGTTTTTCAATGAACAAAATGTGCCTGAACGACTCATGGTGTCAGGCACTAACGAATCTTTTACATCAACCTGCTTGGAAAAACAAACACTTCAGGGCGTATGTGTTCTTTGTTAATCTGTTCAAATAATAGTTCGGCAGCCTTTTGCCCCATGTCCTTTGCAGGCTGAATGATGAAGGAAATAGGTGCATCCAGCAAATGAGCGAATGGGATATTATCAAAGACAATCAATTCCAAGTCATTCCCAAGCTTGATTCCCTTTTCCTTTAGAAACTCCATAACCGCCAGTAAAACACGGTCGTTTGCAGCAAAGAGTGCTGTCGGCTTAACCTTCAATGAAAAAAGTTGTTCAAGTTTGCTTTTCATTTCGGGGATGCTTGCTTCGATAATAAACGCAGGATTTATCTCTATGTCAGCATCGATTAATGCCTTTTTATACCCTGCTAATCGGTCGATGCGGGTACTAACCTTGAGCGGTTGCACCACAAAAGCAATATTCTGGTGGTCCCGCTCAATGAAATGTTGCACTGCCTTGCATGTAGAATCTGTATTGTCGGTAATAATTGAAAACACATCGAGATTCTCAACTTTTCGATCTACAAACACAACCGGATAGCCCTGCTTCACCATACGTTTGTATAAATCATTATTTTGCCCTGTCGGAAAAATAATCAGACCATCCACTTGCTTTGCTCGTAACATTTCAATATATTTCTTTTCCTTTTCGGGATCATCATCGGCGTTACAAACGATGGCATGTAAATCATGCTTATGACAAAAATCCTCAATGGCACGGCTGATTTCCGTTGAAAAATAATGGGTAATATTCGCGACAATGATTCCAACCATCGAGGTCCGCTTTTGCTTTAAACTTCTTGCGATGAAATTTGGCTGGTAGCCAAGCTCCTCAATGGCTTCTTCAATTTTATGTTTCGTTTTTTCCCCCATATATTCAAACCGTTTATTTAAGTATTGAGAAACGGTACTTTTCGATACACCTGCCGCTTTTGCTACGTCGGCCATTGTTACTTTTTCCATACCTATCTTCCTCTTTCCTCTTGGTTCACTGACTTCATTTTAGCGGCAAAGTGACTAATTTTCCAGTAATGTTCGAACCCTTTAAATTAATAACAGCTTTGGATCAATTCCAAAGCTGTTACCACGTTTTTATGCACTCACTTTTACATTAGATGTCTTACTTTTATCCTTTTTTGCCGCTTTTACTGCTAAGATTGTTAAGATTGCGGAAACGAATAGAGATCCTGCCATAAAGATATAAGAAGCACCGAATCCACCTGTAGCATCATTTAAATATCCTACAATATAAGAACCTACAAATGAACCTAACGCACCCATACTATTAATAAGAGCCATTGCGCCACCTGCTACATTACGCGGCAGGATTTCAGGAATGATGGCAAAGAATGGACCATATGGAGCATACATGGCACCGCCGGCAATTACAAGTAAGACAAATGAAATCCAGAAATGTTGTGTTCCAATCGCATAAGATGCATAGAATGCCACTGCACCAATTAATAGGAACGGCCAAACAAATGCATTTCGATTCAATGTTTTATCTGAGAAATAAGAAGCAACTAACATAAGGACAATAGCTAAAATATAAGGAACCGATGATAACCAGCCTGTTTTTACGATATCCATATTTGGCGCGGCTTTAATAATTGATGGCAGCCACATTACAAATCCATATACTCCAATGCTCCATAGGAAGTATTGTGCACTTAACAAAATAACTGGTTTTGACTTAAAGGCTTCACCATAGTTTTTAACAGGTTTAATACCTTCTTGTTCTTTTGCTAATTGTTGTTCAAAATCATTCTTTTCTTGCTCGGTTAACCATTTCGCTTCTCTTGGTTTATCATTAACAACTTTCCACCAAATAAAGGCCCAAATCACGGCAGGAAGACCTTCAGCAATAAACATCCATCTCCAGCCAACAGAGTTAACTAAATAACCAGAAATAATGGACATCCATAAGACCGTTGCTGGGTTTCCTAAAATTAAAAACGTATTCGCACGAGAACGCTCCGCTTTCGTAAACCAATTACTTAAAAGGACTAGCATGGACGGCATGACAGCGCTTTCCACGACCCCAAGGGTAAAGCGAATCACAAATAATAATTTAATATTCGTGACCATACCTGTAAAAGAAGCTAATAGCCCCCATGCAATCAATGACCAGAAAATCAGTACCTTTGCACTCTTTTTCTCGGCAAATGCAGCACCAGGCACTTGGAAAAAGAAATAGCCTAGGAAGAACAGAGAACCAAGTAAGGATGAAGTACCAGCTGTAATGTGTAGATCCTCGGCCAATCCTGAAGCGGCACCGAATCCATAGTTGGCACGGTCTAGGTAAGCAAGACTATACGTGATAAAAGCTATTGGAATAAGACGCATCCATCGTTGTTTTGCAATCGTTTGTTTCATGTTATTTCACTCCCTCTAATTGATTTTCTATATATTTTACTAATTCCGCTTTGGTTGGATAACCATCATTATCACCAGGTGATTGAACGGCTAATGCCCCAATCGCATTTCCCCTTGAAACTGCCTCATGAACTTCAAGTCCTTCAAGTAATCCACTAATCACCCCCACTGCAAATCCATCACCCGCACCAACGGTATCAACCACTTTTTCTACATGGAAACCAGGAACGGTACCTTCTTCAGTTATTGTTTTATAAAATGCTCCCTCAGCCCCGAGCTTAATGACTACCAGCTCTACGCCCTTTTCCAAATAGAAGGAAGCGATTTCACGAGGTTCCTTAAAACCTGTTAAGATTTCACCCTCAGCGATCCCAGGTAACACAATATCTGCTTGGAACGCCACCTCATTTATTTCCTTTACCATTTCTTCTTGTGATGCCCAAAGGGTGGGTCTTAAATTCGGATCAAAGGAAACCTTCTTGCCATTCTTTTTCATAAACCATAAAGCATGCTTTGCAAAAGCTCTTGCACTTTCCGATAGGGCCAATGGAATTCCCGTCATATGCATATGTTTTGCATGTTGAAAATACTCTTCATTAAAATCATCGCTAGTCAGATGGCTTGCCGCTGAGCCTTTGCGAAAATATTGCACCTCTGGGTCGCCCTCTAATACCATTGATTTCAATTGAAAACCAGTTGGATGCTGTTGGTCAATCCATACATGTTTAATGTCAACGTTTTCATTTTTGAGCCTTTCGATGACAAATTTTCCAAACGCATCGTTTCCGACTTTACTTGCCCAACCAGAATGCAGGCCAAGTCTCGCAAGACCAATGGCCACATTGGTTTCTGCACCGGCAAGTTCACGAGTAAATTGGCTGACTTCGTGTAAAGCACCCGGATGATTGGCCATAAACATTGCCATTGCTTCTCCAAAAGTAATTGAATCTAACTGTTGCATGATAAAGCCTCACTTTCCGTTATCATCTGAATAAACTCTTTCGTTTTCTCCCTTGGTTCTATAGGAAATTCAAGCGCCTTCATCATTTCAGCTGGAAAACTTTTCATGACTTTCTCCCAACTGCGGCTTCCGTCTTTTATTAGTGGCACCGTGATGAACTCTCCATTATCATCTTCAACCTGTTTTAAATGCAGGTATTGGACATATGGTGCAAGTTTGCTAACTGCAACGTCCACATCTTGACCAGTATAATACCAGTTCCCGGCATCAAACGTCATTTTAACAGGTGTGTCTTGCTCGGATGCGCTTTCAAAAAAGGATGTTAATTGATTGATATTCCCTCCATAAAGCGTCTGATCATTTTCAACAAACAATTGCATTCCTTGGTGCTGCTTCAAAAAGGTATTCAGTTCGATAAGGTCGGATTGACCACTTTGATAATGCCCAAGAGATACTTTAATCCATTTAGCTCCCAGCTCTTTTCCTTCTTGAAAGATTTCTTTTAATTTCTTTTCATTTAAATGGTGATCCTCTTTCCATAACTCAATCGGAGCCGAATACACCGTAAAAAGTTGATGATTTTCAATTTCTTGTTTTATATTATTGAGCGGCAGATCTTGCTCCGACAATAATTCACGGCGAACCTCAATTCCAAAAGCACCTGACTCAGCAATAAGTCTAATGAATGAAGTTTGCCCCTTCTTCAATACTTCAAATCTATCAAATGCATTTATCGGGACAATTACATTTTGCATATCAATGACCCCTTTATAAAAAGTGTTTACTATAAACCGTTTTAGTAAATCGGTTTAGTAAATCGATTTATTCATATTATAAACCCCATGAAAGCGCTTTTGCAATAAATATTTAAATTTTTTTACTCTCATTTATTAAATCATTGCGCTGCCTGACACCGAAAAAAGAAACACCCCCACATTTGTGGGGGCTCTAAGTTTATAAGACATGGTCTCTTGGTTATAGTGATTGCCTTTACATTAAGGAATTAATAATATTTTCCCTGTGCTCTTTCGGCTTTCTAGGTAACGGTGTGACTCTTGGCCATCGCGCAATGCGAAGGAGGTCGGTTCGGATACTTTTACCTTATCTTCCTCCATCCACCGGAACAGTTCTGCAGAACGAGCGATTCGCTCTTCTCGAGAGGTAAGCACATTCCATAAGTCTCCGCCCGTCAAGGTTTTAGATGTATCCATTAACATTCTTGGATCCACCAAAGCCGGGTCTCCCCCTGCCATTCCGTAAAAGACCACCGTCCCACCGGTACGAGTTACAGCAAAACTGTCTTGAAGCGTTGAACCTACTGATTCATAGACGACATCAACACCTTTGCCATTGGTAGCATCAAGTACTTTTCTCTTCCAGTCATCGTTGTACAAAAACACACTATCCGCTCCCGCTACTTCTGCTGCTGTTGCTTTTTCCACAGAAGAAGTTAAACCTATCGCCGTGCCGCCAAGTAATTTTACCATTTGAACAAGGAGCTGCCCGACACCGCCTGCTGCCGCATGGACTAATACGATATCATTCTTTTTCACGGCATAACTATCCTTTGTTAAATAATGAGCCGTCAACCCTTGTAACAGCACGGAAGCACCTTCCGCAAACGAAATCGTTTCTGGCAGTGGGATTGCTTTCTCGAAAGGAACAGCAACCAGCTCAGCATTTGCATACGGCACATCGGCAAAGGCAATCCGGTCGCCTATGCAGATCCCTTGGACATTTGCGCCAACTTTTGCGACGATTCCAGCCCCTTCATAGCCTAAGATATAGGGAGGCTCTCCAGCAAGATGATAGTTCCCTTTTCTTCTATATATGTCGGCAAAATTTAAACCAATTGCTTTCATGCTTACTAATATTTCATCTGGACCGATGACAGGCTCCATGATTTCTGTATACTCCAGGACCTCAGGCCCGCCAAACGTGTTAAACACTAGTGCTTTCATATCTATTACCTCATTTAAACTAATTTTTGCATTACGCTCTTATTAAATAGAATTGTACTATGGATTGCAACTAAAGGACTTTGTTCTCTCGATTAATACCTAGGATTCCTCTGGAAAGATATTTCTCTAAGTTTCTTTTTGATAAAGCGAAAAAGAAGAATCAATAAAACAGCAGTAATTGGATAGAAAGGGATGGAATAATAGAGTTTCCAGCCGGTATATGTCAGGGCATTATTTTTAACACAAATCCATTCAAATAATAAGGAAAATCCCGTCCAAAAAACAATATACCAAACCGTTTTTTGTCCATAGAGTTCAAACTTATCGTAGCCAAATAAGAACAGTACAGAGGCACAAGGATACATGAATAGATGATATAATGCACCCGACAATTCATATGTTGGGTTATCCCCATAAATATAAAGTTTGAAGGGAGTTGCGAGCAGAAAATAATCAATCGTTGACAACCATCCCAATTTTACCTATCCAAATAATAATCACCATAATAGTTGGAAAGTACTTTCTTATGGGTAAAAACAGACAGACCATCATAGCTGTAGTCAGGAGGAAAAACCATTCATTCCAATCAAACGTAACATTCATACACGCCAGTCTCCTTTATAAAGGATCCTTCGAAAAATCTCCATAAAAACAATTATTACGCACAGGGCTGCCATCCAAAAGGATAATGACCACCAAAACTTCCAGTGAACATGGATAAGCACACCTAGAAAATCAGCTAAATATTCCTGCCCAGTTAAAAGAATGATAAAGGATATCAGTAAAAGCAGCTTTCTTATGTTTGTGGTTAGGGTAAGAAAAAAGTGAAGAAATGTAACCATAATGATTGGAAAAAGAATAATGCGGTTTAGGAAATGTGAGAATTCATAACTAAGTTTCTCAGGAATCACTAACGTTTTAAAATTCATATAGCACAGGGCAGAGAAGTTTTGATATAGATAAGAACTAACCATCCAATAAACGATGATTTCAAGAATATGAAGCATTTTCTTTTTTCTAATAAAAAGAAATAAAGCAAGCACATTTAAAACGATATAAAAGAATAAAACCATTAAGTTAACTCCTTTAGGTGTTTGCTTATTCCTTTTCGATAAAGAATTGTAACCGAACCGACCGGGTCGAAAAATTTGTCTTTCTAAATGTTTCCTTACTTTTAGCTTGTCATATTCATCGTAATTTATTTGCATTCTGCAATTTTACTTGCTTCATTTAGCCGAGTAAGATACGCTTCATACAGACTAATTTAACAAGGAGATATAAATATATGGATAGAAACAAATTTTCGGCGATTGCCCATCGCACCCATGCTTTTTATAATCCAATCAGTGAAGCAAAAATCATGAAAATGCTCGAAATTGTCTCTCCTAATGCGGCTGATAAAGTGATTGATATCGGGGCAGGAAAGTGTGAACTATTGATTCGGTTGGTGGAAAATTATCAAGTATCTGCGACAGCAATCGAATTGTATGATGGAGCCATCGAGGAAGCAAAGCGGAAAGCAAGCAGCAGAATTCCTGAGGGCAGCATCCAGTTTATCATGGATGATGCAACCTCGGCTGTCCAAAAATGCCAGGAAGATAGCTATGATTTCGGAATTTGTATTGGTTCCACTCACGCATTGGGCGGAATGGAACCAACACTGCAAACCTTGAAGCGTCTAGTAAAGAATAATGGCTATATTCTGATTGGGGAAGGCTATTGGAAGCAGACTCCAAGCCCTGCCTACTTAGAGGCACTTGGAGGGGCCGACGAATCGGAATGTAAAAGCCATGCAGATACAGTTAAAACTGGCGAAGAATTAGGATTAATCCCGCTTTGGTCTTATGTTGCTAACGAGGATGAATGGGATGATTACGAATGGTTGTATTCCATGTCAGTGGAGAATTATTGTCTTGAGAATCCAAATGACCCGGATTGCCATGCCATGCTCGAAAGGATCCGAACATGGCGCCGGACCTATTTGACTTGGGGCAGAGATACGTTAGGATTCGGGTTGTATTTGTATAGAAATAATAAGTGAGCACTTATTGTTGTGGATTAGGGTTCGGACTAACTTTGGGTATTTTCTGCTGAGGCTGTCCGAATTGGACTCGCATTCGGACAACACAAGGCATTTTTCTGTTAAAGCTGTCTGAATTGGACTCGTATTCGGACAACCCAAGGCATTTTTCTGTTAAAGCTGTCCGAATTGGACTCGCATTCGGACAACACAAGGCCTTTTTCTGTTAAAGCTGTCCGAATTGGACTCGCATTCGGACAACCCAAGGCCTTTTTCTGTTAAAGCTGTCCGAATTGGACTCGCATTCGGACAACCCAAGACCTTTTTCTGTTAAAGCTGTCCGAATTGGACTCGCATTCGGACAACTCAAGGCCTTTTTCTGTTAAAGCTGTCCGAATTGGACTCGCATTCGGACAACTCAAGGCCTTTTTCTGTTAAAGCTGTCCGAATTGGACTCGCATTCGGACAACTCAAGACCTTTTTCTGTTAAAGCTGTCCGAATTGATTCGTCTGCTGATCTTCTTGGGCAATTCCTGATTTTCATGCTATTACAAACCAAGAAGACAAACTAATCAATCGTTTGGTTAGTTTTTTAGGAGAAAAAATCTCCCCCTTGAGAAAGCCTATTATACCAGGGCTTCATCCTAATGTAATCAAACGTTTGATTAGTTTTTCAACATGTCCAACCATCCCCTAATTCTTCAATCCCCCTTCCTTTTTTAATCAATCGTTTGATTAGTTTTAATATACGCCTTATTCATCCAGCGCTCTGACCTTTTTAATCAATCGTTTGATTAGTTTTTTCAGCAACAACCCAATCCCTCAGAAAACCATTCATGCCAAGGCTTCAGCCCTTTTTAATCAATCGTTTGATTAGATGCGTATACTAACATTTCAGTCATTAGACATTCTATAATCATTTGTGATATACTATATTAGTTACCCAAGGTAATTATTACTCTAGCTAACTATTCCAATCCATCGGGGTGATCTATATTAAGACTTCTCAACAATTTTTTCATCAATTATTGATGTTGTACCGGCCGTTTGAAAATAAGTTGAATTTCCATTTGGCTGAGCATCAACTGCACAGAGCGCAGTGGTCTATTTTTCACTACTTATCCAATAATGGTTCTGCAACACTTGTGGAACTCTCGCATTACTTATATGTGGAAAAACCCACTGTCACCCGGACCATTAACCGTTTAGAAGAACTAGGATATGTCGAGCAGGTTCCGACCAACGATAAACGTGAAAAGAGAACACAACTGACTGAACTAGGGAGAAAAATATATACGCAGGTCCGTGTCACGATTGATCAATTTGAAAATGACATCTTAAAAGGAATCTCGGAGCATGAACAGCTTGAGGCCATCCGGATTATGAGCCTAATTCGAGATAATATTATAAAGTAAGGGGATAATTACTGTGAATCAACCAAGAGCAAGACTTTGGACCAAGGATTTTACGATTGTGTCCGGGGTCAATTTTTTTGTAACGTTAGTCTTTTATTTATTAATTGTCATCATTGGTGTTTATGCCGTAGATGAATTTGATGCTTCTACCAGTCAAGCAGGACTTGTTACAGGGATTTTTATTGTTGGGTCATTAATTGGACGGTTGTTGATTGGCAGATTTATTGAGTCCATTGGTCGAAGGAAAACGTTATTCATTGGTACCATCTTTTTTATTTTGACTCTTCTTTTATATTTTGTGAATTTTGGCATCACCTTTCTGCTTATTACGCGCTTACTCCATGGAATTGCTGGGGGTATGGTCGGCACCGCAACAGGAACGATTGTGGCTCAGATTATCCCTTCTACACGAAAGGCTGAAGGAATCGGCTATTTCAGCATGAGCGCAACACTGGCAACAGCGATTGGCCCATTCATTGGACTGTACATGAGTCAGCATACTGATTTCCAAATGATCTTTATTTTCACACTGGCATTAGGAGTTATTAGTTTAATCACAGCATTCTTTGTTGATGTGCCGGAAATGGAAGGGTCGGCGAAACCAACTGAAACAAAAGGATTCAAGATTTCTAATTATATTGAACCAAAAGCACTTCCAATTGCGCTTATTACACTAGTAGTTGCCTTTTGTTATTCAAGCGTTCTTTCATTTATTAATTTCTATGCGATTGAAATCGACCTAGTTAGTGCTGCAAGTTTCTTTTTCCTAGTCTATTCTATCGCTGTATTGTTATCACGCCCCATTACCGGACGCATAATGGATTTAAAAGGAGCAAACTATATTATGTATCCGTGCTTTATTGCCTTAGCTGCCGGTTTGTTTCTGCTTAGTACCGCAAGCTTAAGCATCACTTTATTAGCAGCTGGTGTATTGATCGGCCTTGGTTTCGGTAACTTGCAATCAAGTACCCAGGCAGTGGCGGTAAAGGTCACGCCTCCCCATCGGATGGGTTTAGCAACGTCGACTTTCTTTATTTTTCTTGATGCTGGTCTTGGATTCGGTCCATATCTCCTTGGATTTATGATCCCCTTAACCGGCTATAGTACTCTGTATGTAATCTTAGGCGTAGTTGTTCTAGCATCAATTGTTCTTTACTACTTCTTGCACGGGAAGAAAGAACTTTCTAGAAGGACATTGGTAAAAGATCCAACTCCAGGAACTCATTGATTTCCATCCCCCCATTCGACTGCAGACATAAAACCAGTTTTAAGCAAATATGATTAACATAAGAATCCTAAATAAAGGGGTCGGTAAATTTGGTAATTTTTAATAAAATTGCATTATCCTTTGTTGTTTTCTTCTCCTTCAGTATGATCATCAATACTTATTTAGGAGAAAAGGAACAGGTCAAATCGGATGTTATTTACTTTGTTATGAACGGGTTTGCTTATATTGTTTCTGCATTAGAAGTAGAGAAGGAAAAACAGGGTTTGAAAATTGCTGAAATATAGTACCATCTCCCCTTGAAACAAAAGAAATATTCTGATATATTTACTATCAATTATATATTTTCTTACTTCAAAATTTTTGAAGTGAGGATAGAGGCGCAAAGACCATTAGTACACAATGGGAGGATAATGGGGTCCAACGATAATTGTGAAAAGGGGAATTTGCCGAAGCTTCATTGATGCTCATTTATCATGAAGCTGGTTCTGCTATTGAATAAATACAGAACTGTCATATAGGAAACTATATGGAGGGCTATCTTACGCACGGGAACTTATTTCTTTATGTTTCTACTGCAACAGCGAACCCTCGTTGTTGCTTTTTTGCGTTGAATGTTGAGTGGCCTTGCCCCCCTCTAAATTTTAAAAAAATTTATTAAAAGGGTGAGAAAAAATGAAATTTGGCCAAGTTTTAACCGCGATGGTTACGCCATTTGATCAAAATGGCGAGGTTGATTTTAACGCAACAAGAAGATTAGTAGATTATTTGATTGATAATGGGACGGATGCGATCGTCGTTGCTGGGACAACAGGAGAATCCCCAACCTTAACGACTGAAGAAAAAATCGCTCTCTTTAAAGTGGTTGTCGATGCTTCGGGAGGAAGAATTCCAGTCATCGCTGGAACTGGCTCCAATAATACGCGTGCTTCCATCAGCTTAACCAAGCAGGCTGAAGAAGCAGGTGTAGATGGGATTATGCTTGTTGCTCCTTACTATAACAAACCATCCCAAGAAGGTATGTATCAACACTTTAAATCGATTGCTGAATCCACATCCTTACCGATTATGCTTTATAATATTCCTGGCCGAAGTATGGTTAATCTGGAGGTAGAGACCATTGTTCGCCTTTCACAAATCGAGAATATTGTCGCCTTAAAAGAAGCAAGCGGCAACCTGGATGCCATGGCTGCGGTTATTAGCCAAGCCCCAAGTGATTTTACCCTTTATAGTGGTGATGATAGCTTAACATTACCCGTGTTAGCCATTGGAGGAGCAGGCGTTGTATCCGTTGCTTCCCATATCATTGGCAATGAAATGCAAGAAATGATCAATTATTTTAAAAATGGTAGGTCTCAGGATGCTGCTAGTTGCCATCGCCGCCTACTTCCTCTTATGAAGGCATTATTTACTGCTCCAAATCCAGCACCAGTAAAAGCAGCCTTGAACATGAACGGGGTTGAAGTTGGCGGACTTCGATTACCATTGCTCCCTTTAAGTGATGGAGAAGAAAAGGCATTAAAAGTTTTTCTTCCTGCCAACAAAATCAAAACATTGATTTAAAAATGACCGATTTATTGGAATGATAAAAGGCTGCCAACGACCAGTGTGTTGGCAGCCTTTTGTTGTTCTCTGACAAAAAGTTTCCCTCTTCCCTTCTAAATAAAGTCTATCCAAAAGGGCATACTATTCTTATTTACTTGGAATAGGGAGGATATTTACTTGCGAACCAATAATCATCAATTATCCATTTTCGCGTTAGGCGGCATCAATGAAATCGGTAAAAACATGTATGTGGTTCAATACGCAGATGATATTTTTATCATTGACTGCGGGGGGAAGTTTCCAGATGAGAGTTTATTAGGAATTGATTTAATTATCCCCGATATTACGTATTTAGAAGAAAATCAGGAGAAAATTCAGGCTTTAATTGTGACACATGGGCACGAGGACCATATTGGTGGTATTCCTTACATTTTAAGAAAATTAAATATCCCTATCTATGCTACACATTTTACCCTTGGTCTCATTGAATTAAAAATAGATGAGCATCGCCTCCGTGGAAACACGAAGCTGATGACCATTGACTCTAATTCAAGACTGGAGTTTGGTGAAACAAGTGTTTCCTTCTTCAGAGTTAGTCACAGTATCCCGGATTGTCTCGGCATTGTTTTTCATACGCCAGAAGGCAATGTAGTTCATACTGGTGACTTCAAATTTGATTTAACACCTGTGAATAATCAATATTCAGATATTCATAAAATGGCCGATATCGGTCAGGAAGGTGTCTTGGTTTTAATATCTGAAAGTACCAACGCTGAGCGTAAAGGGCTGACGCCGTCCGAACAAATGATTGGCGACAATTTGGATGAGGCCTTCATGAAAGCTGATGGGAAAATCTTTATCTCCACCTTTGCTTCGAATGTGAATCGTGTTCAACAGGTGGTTGCGGCAGCGATAAAGGCCAATCGAAAGATCGCGCTTCTTGGCCGGAGTATGGTAAATGTGGTCTCAGTTGCGATTGAGCGTGGTTATTTAACCATTCCAGATGGGATGATCATCGAACCACGCGAAGTTGATAGACTTTCTCCTGAAAAGGTGGTCATCCTTTGTACGGGTAGTCAAGGAGAGCCAATGGCTGCCCTTGCCCGTCTGGCGAGCGGAAACTTTCGCGATGTCTCTGTTTATCCCGGTGACACGGTTATTTTAGCTGCATCTCCAATACCGGGAAATGAAAAGGACGTTTCTCGAATCATCGACAATTTATATCAACTCGGCGCCAAAGTAATTTATGGTTCTGGAAGTTCAACTGGTATGCATGTTTCAGGGCATGGCTATCAAGAAGACTTAAAGCTCATGCTGACTTTGATGAAACCTACCTATTTTATTCCGATCCATGGTGAGCATCGAATGCTGCACCATCACCGATTGTTGGCTGAATCAGTGGGAGTAGAGAAGGGAAATACCTTCATTATCAAAAATGGTGATGTCGTAGATGTTGAAAACCAGGTTGCCCGTCAGACTCGCTCGATTCCAGCCGGGGATACATATGTGGACGGAATGGGTGTTGGCGATGTAGGGGACATTGTGTTACGAGACCGGAAACAGCTTTCTGAGGATGGAATGCTCGTAATTGTTATTACAATTAATAAATCGGACCGAAGGATTATTTCCGGACCTGACACCATTACACGTGGTTTCGTATACGCAAGGAATTCAGACGAACTTCTAAAAGAGATTAACCGCCTGGCTAAGAAAACTATTAACGACCTGCAAAGTGAGAATATCCGTCAATGGAATGTCATCAAACAAAACATCAAAAAAACCGTCGGACAATATCTATTCGCTCAAACAAAAAGAAAACCTATGATCCTCCCTATCATTATTGAAATCTAAAAATATAAAGGGTGTCAGGCACCATGTGAAAATTTCACATGGTGCCTGACACCCTTTTTCTTAGCCTGTTGGCAATTTCATTTTATCTAGTATGGTGGTGAGGTAATTTCTAACTGTGTTAATTTTTGTCTGTTGCATGGCGCGCGGTTGGAACACTTCTATATCGTGTTCCTGATCATTGATCGATTCTTCATCGATTAGTTCGGGGCAGTATATTCTATCTCCATGGACAATGCTGCGAATGGAGCTTGCTAATTCCTCACTCGGGCTATCCTTCAATAAATACCCACTTACATCCGCTTGTAAGGCACGCTGATAATATCCACTCCGTGCAAAGGTTGTTAAGATAATGACCTTACAGCCAAATGAGCTTAAAGCTTCCGCTGCCTCAAGACCGCTCATTTCAGGCATCTCAATATCCATGATACAAATATCAGGCTGCAATCGGTGAACTAGTGCAATAGCCTCTTCCCCATTGCTCGCCTGGCCGACTACTTCCATATCCTCTTCCAAATTCAGGAGAGAACCCATAGCCCCTAACAGCATTTCTTGATCCTCTGCAATAACAATTCGAATCATGTAAGTTCTCTCCTTATCTGGCAGCTGTTATGTAAATAACAACTCCCCTTAAATTAAGGGGAGTAAGCCTGTAAAATTGTTAAATTTCCGGTTTAACCTGTTGTACAGAAAACCTTTTCTTTGCTAATGCTTTGACTTCCTTAAAGCTGACAAAATTCTTTCGCTCCTCATCCCACAAACGGAAACGAAGTGACCGTAAGCTTGTAGCAAGAGAAATGGTTGGTACTTTTTGTAATGGCGGTGTACTATTGTGTGCTTCTTCCAACTTATAGTTAGGTACACGAGGGCTTAAATGGTGAACATGGTGGAAACCAATATTCCCAGTGAGCCATTGTAAAACTTTTGGAAGCTTATAGAAAGAACTTCCTTCTACTGCAGCTTTCACATATTCCCAGTCCTTATCTTCTTCAAAATAAGAATCTTCAAAAGTGTGCTGTACATAAAACAACCAAATACCTGCAGCTCCTGAAATCATGAAAATCGAGCCTTGTACTAATAGAAACGACTGCCATCCGATTGCCCAACAAAGTAAACTAATCAAAGCAACAATCAGAACATTCGTCAAATAAGTGTTGTTTCGCTCTTTCCTTTTAGCACCTTTACGGTTAAATCGATTTTTAAGAAGAAACACATAAATTGGACCTAATCCAAGCATAACCAGTGGATTACGATAAAAACGATAGGCAAGACGAAGTCTAAGTGGTGCAGCTAAATATTCATCTACTGTAAGTGTCCAAATATCACCTGTTCCACGTTTATCCAAGTTACCACTTGTCGCATGATGAACAGAATGCTCATGTCCCCATTGATCAAACGGGAAAATCGTTAACACACCCATCGCTGTCCCAACAACTCGGTTGGCACGGCGGCTTTTAAAAAAGGAATGATGGGTACAGTCATGAAATATGATGAAAATCCTTGTTAAAAATCCTGCGGCTATCACCATAGGAACTAATGCTAACCAATAGGATACGGATAGGCTTAAATAGGCAAGGTACCATAATGCAATAAATGGTACGACTGTGTTAATAATTTGCCATACACTTTCTTTTGTCGTTGATTTTTCAAAGGGAGCAACTTGTTTTTTTAGAGTCATCTTATTTTGTGTGGTCATTTTATTGAATTCCCTTCCTTCTTTGTTTCGTTATACCAAAGTATATAGGAAGGATTTTGTCCTTGTTAGTAGCAGGTGTCATGTACAGGGTATGACAAATGTCATATTACATAATATTTTTTTATCAAAATGTGCATTGAGTGTCTGATTTTTGCCGTGCTATAAAAGATGTTGGCTTTGTGATAAAATAATTATTTCAAGATACTTTAGTGATATATCCATCCAAAAAATCAATTACAAGCAGGTGTACATATTGGATATCAAACATTTACAATATTTTATTGAAGTATCGAATTTCAATAGTTTTTCCCGAGCGGCAGATCATTTATTTATTACTCAACCAACCATTAGTAAAATGATTAAAAACCTGGAGACGGAGTTGGGCGTTGCTCTTTTTGATCGCTCCCGTAAACAATTAACCTTGACCGACGCAGGTCTAATCATATTGGAACAAGCAAAATTAATTGACAAAGCATTTAATAATTTAGAAACGGAATTGGACAACCTTACAGGACTAAAAAAGGGGCATATTCGTATTGGATTGCCTCCCATATTTAATGCGCATCAATTCCTCCAAATTGTTGGCAGCTTTCACGAAAAGTACCCTGGGATTACTTTTCAATTAGTAGAAGATGGTTCAAAGAAAATAGAAGAAGATGTTGGCAAAAATCTTCTTGATGTTGGAATCGTTGTTCTTCCGACTAAGAACGAACTCTTCGACCATTTCTCTTTTATGGAAGAAGATCTAAAGCTCATCCTTCACCCATCACACCCACTAGCAGAAAGAGAGGAAGTCCAGTTAGCTGAATTGGCCAACGAATCCTTTATTTTGTTTAATAAGGACTTTGTCTTAAACGATCGAATTATTCTTTCATGTAACAATGTAGGCTATAATCCACACATTATATCTGAAAGTTCACAGCAGTCTTTTATTGAAGAAATGGTTTCATTCAAACTTGGAATTTCCCTTTTGCCGGAGAGTATTTGCCATAATCTAAATAAAAATGTAAAGTCAATTAAAGTAGTAAACCCGTCCATCAGTTGGAACCTAGCCATTATTTGGGGCAAAGATCAATACTTCTCCTATGCTGCAAAAGAATGGCTGAAGTTCACTAAAGAACAGCTCACAAAGGGATTTCAAGATTAATTTTATATGCTCTATACTAGTCACGACGGTTCATAATAATGGAACCGTCTTTTTTATTTTCTAAAAATTCACTATTTATATAATGCATAATTGAAAGCATTTACATAGATAAAAGCTATGCTAAAGATAAAATTTAACCATTTTACTAACCGGGCAATGGGGCGTACACTTGTTTCAGGCAAGAAAAACCTTTTAATAACGTGGATATAGTATTTACTTGCTAAAATATCCAATCATGAAAGGAAGAACTTAATGAAAGAAAAAAAAGCGAAAGAAAGCCGCATTATTAATACAGCGCAAGTATTATCATGCGATTTAAATAATTACAATACATTGTTTGGCGGCGTTTTAATGAAGAAACTAGATGATGCCGCAACTTTATCAGCCCGCAGGCATTCTCGAGTTAAAGAATGCGTAACTGCATCTACGGATCATATCGACTTCTTATGCCCTATTCATCAAACTGATTCAGTCTGTGTCGAATCGTTTGTAACATATACAGGTAGAACTTCTATGGAAATTTTTTGTAAAGTTATCGCAGAAGATATGATGAATGGCGAGCGACGCATCGCAGCTACAGCATTTTTGACTTTTGTAGCTTTAGATGAAAATAAGCGACCTGTTGAAGTTCCAGGTATCATCCCTGAAACCGAGGAAGAAAAATTCCTCTACACAACAGCTAAAGAAAGAGCAGAAATCCGCAAATTAAGAAGACAGAAAAGTAAAGAATTAGCTGAGTATATTTCACTAGAAAAACCTTGGGACAATTAAGAGGAGGAAGAATTTATGATAACTTTATCTAGTATTGATGAATTAAAAGCTGCCAACGAAGTCCTTGAGAATTTTCAAAAAGACTATCCAAATCTTTTTAAAAAACTGTTGGATATTGTTAATCTTACACGAGCATTCCAATTTAAATATCAATACATGGGATGTTTAATTATGGATGAGGATCCTGGTCAAAATACCCCTAATTTTGTGTACGGATCTGTTCTGCGCTTGTATAAAAAAGAATTACAAAAATTAAAAGATGACCAAAATTCCCAAGTATTGAAAGAAACTTTTTCTGAAATCAAAAACATCGGTTACGCAAAAATCAGCCTTTTAGTATCCGGTATGACACCAGAATCATTAGTTGGCGCTTCTAGTATTAAGTAGACTAGTCTATAGCCTTTCTACTAATGATAACCTAATATAAAAGTACTATATATTGCACTATCGTCTCCCCCATTACGCCACTTTTGCAGAAGAAGCAGAAATCATTTTCATGGTTCCTGCTTCTTCTTTTTGCATTTTATCGACCACTATTAACGCGAATTAATAAGCGAACAGTGCTCGTAACTGTTCGTTTTTTTCCATATATCAAGTATAATGAACCATATTCAGATTATGCATACGATATTTCATTGCGAGAAATCCTATAGATAAGCCGGATAAAACTAATTAAACGAGGTTATTACATGAGTGAAAAAAGCTTTACGGATTATAATTTAAGTGATGAAATCACAAGAGCACTGGCCATTTTAAAATATGACACTCCTACCGAGGTTCAAACCGAAGTTATCCCTTTAGCATTGAGGAATCAAGATCTTGTCGTAAAATCACAAACAGGCAGCGGTAAAACCGCTTCTTTTGCTATTCCTATATGTGACATGATTGACTGGGAAGAAAGAAAGCCCCAAGCATTAATTCTTACCCCGACTAGGGAACTTGCCGTTCAAGTTCGCGAGGACGTAACAAACATCGGCAGGTTTAAACGAATAAAGGCAATGGCCGTCTATGGAAAAGAACCCTTTTCGAAGCAAAAAGAAGAATTGCAGCAAAAAACGCATGTCGTCGTTGGGACACCAGGACGTGTCATGGACCATATCGACAGAGAAACCCTCGTACTAGACGAAATCAAGTATCTTATTATTGATGAAGCAGATGAAATGCTTAATATGGGTTTTATCGACGAAGTCGAAGCGATTATAAAAGAGCTTCCGTCTGACAGAGTCACGATGGTATTTTCGGCTACCTTACCACAGGATGTTGAAAACCTCTGCCATAAATACATGAACAATCCTGTTAATATCGAGATCGCTTCTACTGGGGTCACGACCGATACGATAGAACATCTGTTAATTGAGGTGAAAGAAGAACACAAGCTTTCCCTGCTAAAAGATGTTACAGTTATTGAAAATCCAGATAGCTGTCTTATTTTTTGCCGAACAAAAGAACATGTGGATACGGTGTACAGCGAATTAGATGACTCCAATTATTCTTGTGAACGACTCCATGGGGGATTAGAACAACAAGATCGATTTGCCGTAATGGATGGCTTCAAAATGGGAAATTTCCGCTATCTCGTCGCAACGGATGTGGCCGCACGCGGAATTGATATTGATAATGTCACCCTTGTCATCAATTATGACGTCCCGATGGAAAAAGAAAGCTATGTTCACCGAACAGGAAGAACTGGCCGTGCAGGCAATGAAGGCAAAGCGATTACGCTTGCCACACCATATGAAGGGAAATTTGTTCGCGCGATTGAACGATATATTGGGTTTGAGATTCCGAAAATGGAGGCACCTAAGCCTGAGGACGTCGCGAAAGGAAAAGAGGCTTTCGCGGAAAAAATTAGCGGCCGACGTGTCGTGAGAAATAATAAAACGGCTCGAATTAACCAAGGTATTATGAAGCTCCATTTCAGTGGAGGAAAAAAGAAAAAGATGCGAGCGGTCGATTTTGTCGGAACCATCGCAAAAATTCCTGGAATCACAACCGATGATATTGGCATTATCACCATCCAGGATCAAATGACCTATGTTGATATTCTTAATGGGAAAGGCTCACTCGTCTTACAGGCGATGGAGAATGCCACCATAAAAGGGAAGAAACTGAAAGTTAGCAAAGCGCTGAAATAAGGACAGACATGTAGAGCGATTATCCAGTATAATCGCTCTTTTATTTTATCTATTCACATAAAATTCCCGCTATTCTGATAAATATTGTACTATTAAGATACTAATCAGGAAAAATGGAGGATTTTTCTATGAAAAAACGAAAGCTTGCACTACAAATTTTGTGCGGTATCATTCTTGTTTTCTTAATTGTAACCGTTTTCAAAACACTGACACTACAGTCAAAACAACCTGTCCCCCACCGGGCAGACGTAGCAATTAGCGAAGAAGAGGCTCTCCGTCATTTATCCACAGCTATCACCTTCAAAACCGTATCCTATCAAGACCGTAGTAAATTCGATTTTAAAGAATTTGATAAATTTATTGCCTTTTTACAAGAAAGCTTCCCCCATGTTTATGAGCAGCTTGAATTTGAAAAGGTAAATCATTATGCCCTTGTGTATAAATGGAAAGGGACAGATGCAAGCAAAAAGCCAATCGGCTTAACAAGTCATTATGATGTGGTCCCTGTCTTATCTGGAACGGAAGCCAATTGGGAGCAAGATCCTTTCAGTGGTGCTGTTGTGGACGGAAAGATATGGGGCCGGGGAACGTTAGATGACAAAATTGGTGTAATCGGCATTTTAGAAGCGGTTAATTATTTATTAAACAAAGGCTTCCAACCGGAGCGAGATATGTATTTCATGTTTGGATTTGATGAAGAAATTGGCGGTGATGATGGGGCGAGAGCCATTGTAGACTCCCTAAAAGATAGAGGGGTCACATTTGACTATGTTTTAGATGAAGGGGGCGCAATTGTCGAAAACATGGTTCCTGGGGTGAACCAGCCTGTTGGTGTCGTTGGTATTTCTGAAAAAGGATCTGCTACGGCAGAATTAACGATTGAAGGCAGCGGCGGTCATTCCTCCCAGCCAAAGGACCACACCAATATTGGCAGGATATCAAAAGCGATAGCTAAATTAGAAGATACCCAGTTTAATGGCGACCTTAGAGGTCCGGGTGAAGACTTATTTGAATTTGTTGCACCGGAAATGAGTTTTGGAATGAAATATGTATTTGCCAACAAAGGTATTTTCGAGCCAGTGATTAAAAAAATATTACTTGGTCAGCCAGCTTCTGCAGCATTAATTCGTACCACGATCGCCCCAACGATTTTTCAGGCGGGCGAGCAATATAATGCTTTACCAGAAAAGGCTACAGCCATCATCAACCTCCGTCTTATGCCTGGTGATTCCTTAGGAGAGGTAAAGAAGTTCATTAAAGCTACCATAGAAGATGATGATATTAAAGTGACGATAACGGGAAATGAAGCATCCAAGGTGTCTTCGATTAAGGGATGGCCATTTAAGTCGATTCAACAAGCTGCAAGAAATGTTTATGGTAATGCAGTCGTTGCCCCCTATTTAATGTTTGCCGGCTCTGATGCACGGCAATATGACACTATTTCGAAGAATACGTACCGGTTCTTACCTGTCCAGATTACTTCAGAAGATCTCAACCGAATGCATGGCACGAATGAACATGTCAGTATCGAAAACTACCTGAAGGCGATTCAGTTTTATGCGGAAGTCATTTTGGAGTCTAATAAATAAGTGGTTATCTTATCAATCTTTAATTAGCTTTAAAACAGGTCTAACTTGGTGAAACTCGTTTATATCATGGCATCAAGCCATTTTAATCAAACGTTTGATTAGTTTTTCATTCAATTAAAGTGAAATAACAAGGAAATTTCTTAATGAATGTGAACAAAACTCATAAGGTATCTATTAAATATTAGGAAAGGATACTGTAATCATACGGTATCCTTTTTTTAATAAAAAAATTACATAAAAGGGTAAAATTAGAAGAAGATAAAATTATTAATGTTCTTAGGAGGCTATATTTTGCGAGAAAAAGCTTTCATTAAGACACGGCTCATTTTTATTGTTCTTTTAATTGTGTTCATCACCACTAGCGAACAAAGTAAAGACGCACTAGCGTTTACAAGTCAGGTGCTGCAAAGAGGTTCGACAGGAGAGGACGTAATTGAGTTACAGTCACGACTCAAATATAACGGCTTTTATAAAAGTGAGGTAGACGGTGTTTTTGGCTGGAATACTTACTGGGCCGTTCGGAATTTTCAAGATCAATTCGGTCTGCCTGTCGATGGAATTGTCGGGGCAAAAACAAAGGCTGCTATTGTTAAAGCTACAAAGTATGAAAAACCAGGTTCATCAGGTAATAATTCTGCTAATGTACCATCCGGTTTTTCACAGAATGATATTCAATTGATGTCAAACGCTGTTTACGGGGAATCACGTGGAGAGGAATACACTGGGCAGGTAGCTGTTGCAGCTGTTATTTTAAATCGTGTCACCAACTCATCATTTCCTGATACAGTGGCAGGTGTCATCTATCAACCCGGGGCCTTTACTGCAGTAGCAGATGGCCAGATTAATTTAACTCCTAATGCGACAGCGAAGAAAGCAGTTATGGATGCCATCAACGGCTGGGATCCTAGCGAAGGGGCTATTTACTATTTTAATCCTGACACCGCGACAAGCAGTTGGATATGGAGTCGTCCACAAATTAAAAGAATTGGAAAACATATATTTTGTAGATAGTTGTATTTAAGTAACTAAAAAGACTTGGAAGCTTAAACAGCTTCCAAGTCTTTTTTGAGATTATATGTGATGGGCCTAAATGGACTCGAACCATCGACCTCACGCTTATCAGGCGTGCGCTCTAACCAGCTGAGCTATAGGCCCAAAAATTTAATTGGAGCGGGTGAAGAGAATCGAACTCTCATCATCAGCTTGGAAGGCTGAGGTTTTACCACTAAACTACACCCGCAAATAAAAAAATGGCTGGGCTAGCTGGATTTGAACCAACGCATGTCGCAGTCAAAGTGCGATGCCTTACCGCTTGGCTATAGCCCAATATGTTAAAAATAAATGGGGCGACTGATGGGAATCGAACCCACGAATGCCTGAACCACAATCAGGTGCGTTAACCACTTCGCCACAATCGCCAAAATCTATATATATTAATAGTAGGAAACCTACTAGAAAAAAGATGGCGGTCCGGACGGGACTCGAACCCGCGACCTCCTGCGTGACAGGCAGGCATTCTAACCAACTGAACTACCGGACCAAATTGCGGGGACAGGATTTGAACCTGCGACCTTCGGGTTATGAGCCCGACGAGCTACCGGACTGCTCCACCCCGCGACGATAATAAAACCATAATATTTTATTCATGCCCTAAGTTGCATGAACTGTATCAATCTCAGAAAGCATATGCAAGCAGCAGCTCGATTGATACAACTCGCAGATTTTTCATAGAAGCAATGCTCGTTGCTCCACCCCGCGATAATAATATTTAAAAAATATGGAGGAGGAAGAGGGATTCGAACCCCCGCGCGGTTTGACCCGCCTGTCGGTTTTCAAGACCGATCCCTTCAGCCAAACTTGGGTATTCCTCCAGTGTCAAACAAAAATTCATTTGGTAGCGGCGGAGGGGATCGAACCCCCGACCTTACGGGTATGAACCGTACGCTCTAGCCAGCTGAGCTACACCGCCAAAGAACAAATATAATTTATGGTGGAGGATGACGGGATCGAACCGCCGACCCTCTGCTTGTAAGGCAGATGCTCTCCCAGCTGAGCTAATCCTCCACAACGATGAAAGTTATTTTTCTCTTGCATAAAAAAAACTTTGGTGACCCCTACGGGATTCGAACCCGTGTTACCTCCGTGAAAGGGAGGTGTCTTAACCACTTGACCAAGGGGCCGCTATAAATAGTAAGCAAAATAATAGCCCCGTTTGGGGCTAGCCTGGCAACGTCCTACTCTCACAGGGACGCGTGTCCCAACTACCATCGGCGCTGAGAAGCTTAACTTCCGTGTTCGGTATGGGAACGGGTGTGACCTTCTCGCCATTGCTGCCAGACTATATGAGGTTTTATTCCCTCAAAACTAGATAATTGACAATCATCATATATACTTTTCATTTTGGTTAAGTCCTCGAACGATTAGTATCAGTCAGCTCCACATGTTACCACGCTTCCACCTCTGACCTATCAACCTGATCATCTTTCAGGGTTCTTACTAGCTTGCGCTATGGGAAATCTCATCTTGAG
>NZ_JAHUWN010000022.1 GCF_019219025.1 Bacillus sp. sid0103
GTTGATATGCACCCATGTAACCAAATGCTCCATATATTCCACTCAAATCATTATAGCTCATTCCATAAAGTTTCAATAAATACGCACATTTAATTTTAAAAGGAGCAAATTACGCTAATTCAACTATTGTAGCAACAGCTTGACCGCCGCCAATGCAAAGTGTGGCTAAACCAGTTTTGGCATTTCTGCGTTTCATTTCATGGATCAAGGTAACAAGAATACGGGCTCCGCTGGCACCAATTGGGTGTCCAAGGGCAATTGCACCTCCGTTAACATTTAAAATTTCATCTTTAAAGCCTAATTCTTTTCCTACTGCAAGGGCTTGGGAAGCAAATGCTTCATTCGCTTCGATTAAATCAATATCTTCGATTGAAATTGCTGCTTTTTCCAATGCCTTTTTCACTGCTGGTACTGGGCCAACGCCCATAATGCTTGGGTCTACCACGGCATTTGCAGTTCTTTAATCGTAACTAATAGCTGAAGACCCAATTAGGTGACATGTGTGTGTGCAAAGGTCATGCAGGTCTCTGGATTTGGAATATGTTTTTTCTTACGGTGGGGTGAGGCACATAAATAAGGTCCTGTGTTATACACAAGCCCTTTCGATTATCCAGTTGTAGGATCGACGCTCCGCCGACCCACACCCAATACCCAATAAATAAATACAATTTGCTTCGTATTCTTTGAAACGTACATTTGTATTAATTAGGTTAATTATTGCATATAAGGGAATATAATTAGCCTTTGCTCCAGATGAGTAAAGGCTTTTTTTGACGAATTTCTTCTATTATATATTGTTACAATTTCGTACTCCCTAACTAACTTAGAACATCTACACAGAATTAAAATTTCGGCATTGCCTCAACAGCATTAGCCAAGTCACTATAGGAATCTTTTATATATCGTGCTGTGGTTGAAATGTTACTATGACCGGCAAGTCTTCTCACTTTTTCAATGTTATTATTGGTTGATTTTAACATCCATTTGCAAAAGGTATGCCTGAACATATGTGGAGTAAGCTTTTTCTGGGGCAAACTGTAACTTTTAATCATATTCTGGATGCCTCGAACAGTAAAATGTGGGGACCGCTGGCTATAGAACACATATTGCGACTCTTCTACATGCTCTTTCTTGTTTGACATTTCTGCTCTAAAAAGTAACCAGTCGTACAGTTCCTGCCACAAGGTATTGGACTTAGGCACCGTCCGCAGTTTTCGCCCTTTCCCTAAAATTCGAATTCGCTTTAACTCCATGTCTAGAGTAAATTGGAGAGTTCATCCACCCTCAAACCAGCATACGTCAACAAATAAATAATCGCTCGATCTCTCTTTATAGACATATTAAAAGGGCGGTCATCCGCTCATTTCAAAAATGAAACAAATAAACGCCCTATTAATCTCGTAAACTCACTCGATTACTCTGTCAATTATTAGCTGTAGAGGTATATACATCTCCACTTTTTCTTTCTTATGTTGCTTTACTTTCTTGCTTTTTGATTTCTTTCTTTTAATAACTGATGGATCAGGAACTCTAACGTATTTCCGAATATCGCCTATAATATCCGTTACAAAAATCTCTGTCACGGTATCCAGCACTTAACAAATAAGCAAAAATCTGTTCATCGGATGCATTACGGTTCATAATCTCGTCGGCAATCCACTTTCGAAGATGCCCTTCCATGTCATCAGACATTGCTTTAAACGGAATACCATTAATTTTTAATCGAAAGTGTTTTTTCCCATTCGGAGTATTAACTGCTTCACTTAAAAAATGCAGTTCAACTCCAAGACTCGGGTCACCTATAAATGGCTTCCTCTGCTTCTTTTTAGTCTCAAGTGAATGTTCTTTTCGATTTATAACGCTCAAATTTTCGTCCGTATTATTCAAACCATTACCGTCTACATGATGTACCTGCATCCCTTTAGGACAATCTGTTATATACCGATGTAAATATACTGTGTTTCCGTCAGAATCTGTATAAGCAACATAATAAGTACGACTATCAAAGTCCCACCATGTTCTCCACTTTCCATCGATCGAACTTACCTTATCGAACTTGGTACTGCTAATAGCGACTTCGATTTCCTCATCCAAATAGGTCATAAAAATTGATGTTGTACCATCTTTATTATGCTTAAATGCATTTTCCATCTTTAATCCATCCCTTATTTTGTAGTTTGTTTTTAATCTTACTAACCAACCAAGCTTCAAACGCATCATCGATACTCTTTTGTCCAGTTCGGTTATTTCTAATATTTTTTGAATGCTCTCAAGCTGTTGCTGTACACTATCTAGTTTGTTCACCCATATTCCTCCGATAATTTAGTAGATTATTTACACTTGATTTCCAAAAAAGAAGAATAGTTTTATACGTTATTCCTATAACTTGCTCTGCAAATATTGGATATCAATCAAAAAGGCATCAGTAATTTCTGCAGCTCGTTTAAACCTCTTTGCAAATTCGGGAGTAATCCTCTTAGCCCCCCTTTCTACCGAAGAGACTAAGCTAACGCTAACACCCATTCTTTTTGCTAATTCTCCCTGTGATAGGCAAAGATAGGCTCGTACAACCATAATTGTTGTTGCTGTTACCAATAATCTTCACCCCCTTCCTTTCTAAAGAAATAATCCGACCAAAAACCTGAAAAGTATCTCTCTGATGGAATATTTCTTTGATTATCACTACACCCTTTTTATCCGACCCCAATGAGCAACCGTTTCGGTTTTTAGGAAAAAAAATAAAAAAAAAACGCAACCTAAATGGCTGCACCTGCAATTGTTTGATCGTTTCCTTTTCGTGAAATTTCCTCAATATAAATAACGCCATTTTCTTTCGCTTTATGATGAAATGGAGAAAATAGAATAGGTTACATTTGGCATAGGTCGTCAGCTTTTTCATTTCCTTTAATGTCCATGATGAGCTTTGTCGGCATGTTACACGGAGAGCCTGCACTGCAAACGATTTTGATTCAAGATTAAGCTCAGCACAATGAGACTATAAGAAGTCTATCTGTGCTGAGGTGCAGCATGATAAAAATAAAAACAACGACAAAAAAGCGCCATATAGGCGCTTTTCTACCATCTTTTAATTTTCAACTCATTCTGCATCCATAAATGGATAGGCAATTTCTGTAGTTGGAGCAAAATTTTCTTTGATAACACGAGGACTTGTCCAACGAATCATGTTAAATACAGAACCTGCTTTATCGTTTGTACCAGAACCACGAGAACCGCCAAATGGTTGCTGATTAATCATCGCGGCAGTTGGTTTATCATTGATATACAAGTTTCCGGCAGCGCCAGATAAGCGGCGTTCCATGTGAACAATTGCTTGACGATCTTGTGCAAAGATAGCACCTGTTAAAGCATACATAGAAGCTGTATCAGCAGCATCCAATGTTTCTTCTAATTTATCATTTTCATATACATAGATTGTTAATACTGGTCCAAAAATTTCTTCTACCATTGTTTTGAAGTTTGGATTTGATGTTACAATGATTGTCGGTTGAACGAAATATCCAACAGAATCATCATAAGTACCACCAGCAATAATTTCTGCTTCTTCAGAAGCTGCAGCATAATCGATATAGCTTGTAATCGAATCAAAAGCAGGTTTATCAATTACCGCACCCATGAAGTTTGTAAAGTCGCGGACATCCCCTACTTTAAGCTTCGCAGTCTCTTCCAATAAACCAGCTTTTACTTCTTCCCACATGCTAGCTGGAATGTAAGCGCGAGAAGCTGCTGAACATTTTTGACCTTGGTATTCAAATCCACCACGAACAAGGTTTGCTACTACTTTGTCTGCTTGAGCACTTTCGTGAGCAAATACAAAGTCTTTACCACCTGTTTCCCCAACTAAACGAGGATAAGATTTATAGTTTGCAATGTTTTCTCCTACTGTTTTCCAAATTGTATGGAACGTGCTTGTAGATCCAGTAAAGTGGAATCCAGCCATACGAGAGTCTGTTAATACTACTTCAGATACTTGTGAACCACGAGAAGGAACAAAGTTGATTACGCCTTTTGGTAATCCTGCTTCTTCTAAAATACGCATAAAGTAGTAGTTTGCTAGAATAGAAGTTGTCGCTGGTTTCCAAACGACTACGTTCCCCATCATAGCAGGAGCTGATGGTAGGTTCCCACCAATTGCTGTGAAGTTAAATGGAGAAATGGCCAATACAAAACCATCTAATGCACGGTAATCTAAACGATTCCAAACATTCTTCATACTTTCCGGCTGAATTTGATAGATTTGATTCGCAAAATCAACGCCAAAACGTAAGAAATCTGCTAATTCTTGTGCAGAATCAATTTCAGCTTGAATAGCTGTTTTGGACTGTCCTAACATCGTAGCAGCATTTATTACGGCACGGTATGGACCAGAGATTAAATCAGCAGCTTTTAAGAAAATAGCTGCACGATGTTCCCATGGCGTATTTTCCCATGATACTTTCGCAGCCATTGCCGCTTCTACAGCATCACGCAACTCTTTTTCCCCAGCTTGCGAATAGTTTGCTAGCACATGCTGATGATCATGCGGCATAACCACTTGCTTTACTGTATCTGTCTTAATATTTTCTCCATTTATAATTACAGGGATATCGACAACGATATCAGATTGGCGTTTTAATTCTACTTTTAATGTTTCCCGTTCTTTTGTGCCTGGAGCATACGTATTGCCTGGCTCATTCTTAGGTGTCGGGATTTTGAAAATTCCGTTACTCATCCTTGATGTTCCTCCCTGTTTTAAATCTATTTGCATCAGCTATTATAACGTATTTCGACATAGAATACTAGGTATTTACATATCTCTCGTCCATTCATCGAAAAAAACATCGCTCGGCTTATGCCAATAAGGAACCCTTCGCAGTAATACCCTGGTTGTCTCCCCAACACCGGGCTTATCAATAGAGGCATTATAGGCAGAAAATGAACGTTTACGAATGGAAAATGCTTATTTAAAAAAGTTGAATGCCTTTGTTCAAAACAAGGAAAAATCACCAAACAAGACAAAGCGCAAGTAATCTATGAATTAAGGCATAAATTTCCGGTGATAGCACTTATACAGCTCGCAGAGATTCCACGTAGTACGTATTACTATTGGGTGAGAAATTTAGGCCGTCCTGATCCAGACGCAGAGTTAAAAGAATTGATCCAAACCATTTATGACGAACATGAAGGTCGTTTTGGCTACCGTCGTATTCGCGATGAACTTAGAAATCGTGGACGTAAGGTAAACCACAAAAAAGTACAGCGTATCATGAAAGAATTAGGGCTAAAATGTCTTGTCCGTATGAAAAAATATCGCTCTTACAAGGGTACAGTTGGTAAAATTGCACCCAATATTTTAGATCGAAATTTCAAAGCTGATAAACCAAATGAGAAATGGGTTACAGATATTACAGAGTTTAATTTATTTGGGGAAAAGCTATATTTATCGCCGATTTTAGACTTATTTAATGGGGAAATCATTACATATACAATCGGTTCTAGGCCAACCTTCTCACTCGTTTCTAGGATGTTAAATCAAGCTTTTGAACGTTTGACAGATGAGGACAAACTCCTTATTCATTCAGATCAAGGTTGGCATTACCAAATGAAACAATACCGAAATGCCCTTAGTGAACGTAAAATAACGCAAAGCATGTCACGTAAAGGGAACTGTTACGATAACGCCGTTATGGAAAATTTCTTTGGGATCTTGAAATCTGAACTTCTTTATCTAAAGGAATTTGAAAGTGTAGAACACTTTAAGAATGAACTAGCGGAATATATTGACTACTATAATCAAAAACGAATAAAGGCAAAATTAAAAGGCATGAGCCCAGTACAATACCGAACTCATGCCCAACTAGCTGCCTAATGAAATAACCGTGTCTAACTTTTCGGGGTCACTTTACTTTTGTAAAACATATCGGCTCTCCTTGTTTTTTTGATACAGCTTTATTGTTCAGCAAATTGGTCCATAATAGCGTCGCCGGATTGAAAATAATGGATTAGGTGATAGGTCCGTTTAGGACGATATCACCTTTTTTGAGGCCTTGGCCGTTTTAAACCAGGTTGTTGACTGCCCAGGCAACGGCTGTTGTGGGATGGTCCCCTATTCTGCTTCTTCTGTTTGAGTTAGTTTAAAACAACATTTTTCGACTTCTTACCAAAAAGACAAAATCTTTATTAATTCTCGAAATAGTTTCTTTTAACAATCTATTTTTTCATTTATTGTAAAACAGGCTCTTCTTCTATATTCAATACTTCTTCTAAATTGTTTTCACGAGCACGTTTAAGAATATCAAGGCGTACATTCATCTGTTTTTTCGCAAACTCCAACATGTCATTATTATCAATTCCAAAAGTTTTAACACCACTTTGAATGTGTTCGTCTGGGTTTTTACCATTTGTAATTGACCCTATGCACAATGGCATCAGTTCATTTATTCTGTTAGTTATTACATTATAAATGTGGTCACCTTGTTCTTTAATTAATCGCTGCAGTAAATATGTACCATAACTAATGTGACGTGATTCATCCATTTTTAAAAGACTGATACCTTCTAACAACCCAGGTAATTTTCCCAATTTCCCGACACCCGAATAAAAAGCATGGTATCCTGTTTCAGCCATTATACCTTCCACAACCATATTGTAGGTTGTTGATGCTATTGCTTGTGCTTCAGGTGACTGATCATGTACTAGCCTTTCCATTGCTGCTGGTAGTTCTTCATAAAATATTTTCTTATAAGCCTCATTATGATACCGTGATAAATCTTCTTTCGAACCAACAACTTCTTCCAGGAAGCGTGTGAAAAATTCTAAATGCTTAGCTTCTTCAAATAAAAATGTAGTTAAATACATCTCCTCTTCTAAGCGTCCTTCTTTTGCAATCGTCATAACTAACGGGAGTAGGTCAATCGTAACGGCTTCTTCTCCACCGGCAAATTGTGCAATTTGTATTATAATATTCTTTTTCTCAGCTTCTGTCAAAGTTTCCCAATCAAGCCTATCTTGACTGAAATCAATATCTTCTGGATTCCAAATACCAAATTTTTTTGCTTTTACATAGAGCTTATATGGAAATAGCTCAGTATTAAGACGACTTTTACTAACTGATTGTACTTTATTACGCATAATAGATTCCCCCAATGAATTAAATGAATGAACAATCATTCATTTTTACCTTTAATTAACTTCATCATTCATATTTCAAGTGTCTATTACACTAAAACAATGAATGAATAACTAATTAGATAAAATGAATTACCATTCATTCTAAAATAATTTTAATATATCTTTATAACATTTTCAACAATTATATTTTTAAAAATTTTCGTAAAAATCCTACTTCTTTTTCCATACAGATTCGTAAGGATTTGAAGTTATCGCTCCCACCCTGTTCACATCGTAAGTGTGACTTTCACCTTATACGGTGTTCCAAGAGCTTGCTGAACTGATAATGAAATAAGTAATCATTCTAGAATTTAAAGTTAAAAAACAATTATTCCACTATAAATCTTTTTATAGCATATAACAATTGAAATTAACGAGTAGATGTCGTACGTCTCGACAATCGGCATTGATTACATAAAAAATCAGTATGTCATTTACGTACAGATGGTGGATTTTTCAACTGTGGGTAAAACGGAAGGTGGAAGTAAAGCAACAGATTCCCCCAACATATGGGTGGGTAAAGCAAAAGGCTCTACATTTGCTTTAGCGTGGAATAATTTGTACAATAGCACGCAGCAAAAGACGCATTTCGGGCAAATATCGGCAGTGGTGTTCTCGCAGAAAGCACTACAAAAGAATTTAAATCAAATAATGGATACTTTTGAACGTTTTTCTGAAGCTCGGCTTACTCCTTGGATATATACAACAACTGAACCGATGGATTAACTTTTCTCTATCACGCCGATGTTTCCTATGTCACCCCTTATGACGAAACTGAACTTTCCACAAAGTAATTACAGGCAGCATTCCTTTATCCGTCCGGTGAAGTTGGTCGAGTTAGCGGCACTATATTCAGAACCGAGTACCACAATTATTCTACCGACGCTTTCAATTGATAAGAACAACTGGAAAAAGACCTGAAGAAAATGCCTGAGCTGAAGGTTAGCGGAGCGACTTTTTTACATCGGAAGCAACAGTCGCGCAGGATTTCTATGGATGATTTACACAGAATAAGATGGATGGAGGAGCATACAGTTCGTACTCCACTGGCTTTGTATGATAACCCCCAAAAAATCACAGCGCTTCTTCCCTATGAG
Source organism: Bacillus sp. sid0103 (assembly GCF_019219025.1). Next base: position 8,265 of record NZ_JAHUWN010000022.1, read on the forward strand.
AATCCAAATGTCAAGGTGACACCTGAGTTACGAGAAAAGGGAGACCCTGTATATAATCTTCACATAAAAGTTCATGCTACTGTGACGCAGTTGAATGTTCAGATGACAACAAAACAACTTAAAGCAGAAGCTACGGCAAAAATCGAGGATGAGATTCGCTCAACGTTTGCGACAGGGCTGAAAAATAATGTTGACGTGTATCACTTAGAAGAGAAAATGTTTCGTAGTCTCTATGGTGACTGGAAGCAGTGACACGGAAAAATGCATTTCCACTTACGAACAAGTCTCTTGGAAACATCCAAGTGGAGGTTGAGATTAGAGATTCAGGGAAATAAAAGTTAACTTTATAAAGGAAGTTATTGTCTAACTTAGGTGCCTAGTGTATGGGTAACCAATCACGAAAATATCAATAATTTATAAATGGTGTTAAAATCGTTTTTTCTTCAACGCCTGCCTCTCTAGTTCCTCTAGCTTTTTTAAGAAGTCATTCTCAGCCTCTAAAAATTTGATTCTGGCTTCAGCCTTTTTAAGCTTTTCTTCTACAGATAATTCCTTTGAGGATGGTGGTCCACTAGCCGCCTTTCCGTATACTTCTTTCCACATCCGTGACAAAATCTGCTCTTGCAGGTGAAACAGACTTACACAGGCTCTGGAACACCCTCCGTACATCCCTTGCATTCATATAGTGCATAACCCAGATCCCGGCTTCCGCACTTTATTGCTTTCAGCACTGTTTCTTCAATGCTCTTCCGAACTGATTCATTTAAGGCTTCGGCATGCATCTCCCAGAAACCGTGAAAGTGATCCTTTAGTATTTGTTTAATTGTCCCTTTCTTTTTAACCGATTTCTGGCTTCCCATACCGCTCTCCCTCCATTTTCCATTTTACACCGCTTATCCACAGTTCGTCATCGCGCATAAATTCCTATACAATTAAAAAATTGCGTGAGTACGCCGACGCCAACAATCGGAAAAATAAATCCAGACAAGAATTTGTGTTTTTCTGTTTTCCAATTTCACATTGAACTTACTAGTTGATAAGTTATCAAGCGCCCTTAACCTCTCTACATTTCCCATACTACCATCAGGATTCCCTGACACCCATCGGTGGTTCATTCGAGGTCATAGCTGAAGGCTCGCCACCTCATCCATCATTTGCCGCAAGGAAGCTGCATACTCCGTGCCGAATTGGCGTTCGAATTCAACCTGGGCGCGATCCCATCCCGCTCTTCCCAGCTCGATACGCTTGAGCCCTTCGTCGGTGATCGACACGATTCTGGCTCGCCGATCGGCTTCACTCACTTGAATCGTGATCAGGCCGTCACGCTCCAGCGGCCGAAGATTGTGCCCGATTGTGGCACGGTCCATAGTCATAAGTTCGGCGAGCTCCATCATCGTCTTCGGACCCCGGTGGTTGAGATGGCCCAAGATGGAGTACTGCGTAACGCGCAACCCCGACTCAGACAAGCAGGCGTCGTAGAAGCGCGTGATATGGCGCGCCGCGCGCCTTAACTTCGTACAGTTACAAAGTCCTGGGATATCATCGATTGTGGCCATTACATCTAATCCTCCCTAACGCTGCCAGATGGTTACCGGACACTTATTTTTGCCCGTAAGCTTTACGCTGCATCATTTATTTTTTCATTACTATTAAACACACTGATCAAATAAAAATAGAGGCCTGTTCCAAAAACGGCTGTGATTATTCCCATGTCAATGAGAGAAGGTCTTCTGCCAGTTTTCTGGCTGATCATGCCGCCAAGTATACATGTAATGATCAAAATTGAATTAATGATCATTAATACGATTGTAGCTGGTTTCCCCGGAATTTTCAAATGGGCTTTAAGGTAACTTTCCAAATAGAACCAGTATGTGCTGCGCAGTGTGTGCAAAACGAATACCTTTTACGAAAATTGGTAAAATACATGTAGAGTAAGTTTTGTCAGGAGGGCCTAACTGTGAAATGGTTAAAGAAATGGCTGTTCAAGAAACCGGTAATTCTAGATCCGACACATGAGTTTGATGATAACGGGTACGGCAACCTATCCTCCGACTTAGAACATAATGAGGCATTATTAAAAAACATATTCCAAAACTGTTCGGATATTGTATACCGTAAAATTGCTCGGGCCGGAAACATTCAATGGCTTGTAGTTTACCTGGAAAGCTTAGTTGACGAGAAGCTACTTGATGACCATGTACTTCAACCGCTGATAGCCAAAGGTTCGAAACAAAATGTCAATCACGAGAAGTGATAGCGGAAGAAGATTGTGGTAAGACCTATCATTGGAAAAACATAAGTAAGCTTATTGAGAAGTTCTGCAGAATTTCGTATAACCCCAAGCCGAACCTAGAATACATAAGAGTGTAACCGGTGTAACGACTCCCCGATATTCCCGAATTTCGAAAAGCTGGGGTTTGCCCCCTTAGTCGGCTCCCCAAAAAGCAACCTGCCTTTATTTGAGGTTATTTGGTGGAACCAAGGGGGATCGAACCCTGAATTTGGAGTTCAACTGAACCTGAAGTTGCTGAAATCAATCGAGACTAGCAGCAGATCCTTGACTGGCTCGAGATTGGGTCCACGCACATATGCGCGGCGTTTTGTCGGGAAACGAAGCCCTTCGATCTCAACGAAGTCGTAGACATAGTGAGCCGCTGGAAAGCCACCTGAGACATCGACATGGTAATCGTGCCTGCGCAGCAGCAAGTCATCGCCAAAGTAGAAGTCTTCCTCCTTGCTATGACTGGCGACGTATTCGGGAAAGCGCACACGCAAACCGAGCCAGAGCTCGTTGCCCTCTTGCCAGGGCGGGATTTCGCTGACCTCGAATCCTGGCATGACCATGAAAAAAGGTGTTGTCAGGTACATCCACAATGCGTACCCGTTGAAATATGCTCGATGAAGCGGGTCCCATGGTGTGTTCATCGTGTGGTTAGCAAACGATGTCCTGGGATCGTCTCGCTCACGTACGGTTTCCCCAGAGAGGGTCTCAATCGCAATACGATCGGGCGTAAAGTCAGTACGCCAATCCGGTTGACCATAAGGAGTAACAGAAGCGAATACCGAATGGAGCGCGACTGTCATCTCACGAGGATTGGGATCTTGTACGAGTCCTTTCATTGCCCATAATCCGCCACCGGTGACGATCGTGGCAGTCAGTGAACTAAATTTTTTCCAACGGTCAATTCCGCCGTTCGCGTCTATGACTTTTGCTAATAGGTTGTTCATATGCCCCTCCTTAAGTGATCGTAATTTATCAACACAGGTAGAAATAAGGTTGTATCGTTCCCTATTATGAGAAGGAGATGCGGGCATATTCATGCCCGCGGGAGCAGCTTTGTATTGTTTCGATTCAATTAGCTCCTTTTAATAATCCGAGTTTGGATAAAAATAGGACGAATCGATCTTGCCTTGAAGCCTTACTTTAAGGAGACTGGAAAAGTGCAACGCACCTCCCAGCGGCCGTTTATGAATTGTGATTTGAACATTAGCATTGTCTTTATTGCGCGTTAAAATCGTAATCCCCCTAATATCGACGCCGGACTCGCATTCTTTATTTTTAATCTAATGACATGTTCGGTTATCTACTCTAAAAGTGTTAAGACCAACGAGGGACGTCTATTTTATTACAATTATTGAGGTTATAGAAGGTATAAGTGTTCTCGGTTTATGGCACACGAGCAGCGCCTGTGTTCTGGGCAGCTTCAGCAACTGCCGCCGCCACGCAGGCTGCGACCCGCTGGTCGAACGGAACCGGAACCACATAGTTTGCGTTCAATTCAACGGGGTCGACTAATTCAGCAATCACCCTCGCTGCGGCAATCTTCATCGCCTCGTTGATCTCGGATGCTTTGGCGTCCAATGCACCGCGGAATATGCCGGGGAAAGCAAGCACATTATTAATTTGATTCGGATAATCGGAGCGGCCGGTACCCACGACTTTGGCTCCCGCTTCGTACGCCGTCTCCGGTAAAATTTCCGGTTCGGGATTAGCCATGGCAAAAATGATCGGATCCGTTGCCATCGAGCGTATCATGTCCGCAGTTAACGCCCCCGCCACCGAAACGCCGATGAACACGTCCGCACCTACTATAACTTGCTCCAGTGGGCCTCTCATCAATTCCCGGTTCGTCATGCAGGCGATCTCGCTTTTGATGGCGTTCATGCCTTCCGTCCGCCCCTCGTAGATGGTTCCTTTCGTATCGCAAACAATCAGTTGATCCACACCTACATGAAGAAGAAGCTTGGCAATGGCTATTCCAGCAGCACCGGAGCCGTTTATCACTATCCGCAGCCCCTCCAGTTTCTTATTTACGACTTTGGCTGCATTGATCAAGCCGGCTAGTGTGACGATTGCAGTACCATGCTGGTCGTCGTGAAAAACAGGGATATTCAGTTCCTTTTTAAGCCGTTCTTCAATTAAAAAGCAGGAGGGTGCCGCAATATCCTCGAGGTTGATGCCGCCGAAGGACGGCTCTAGCAACTTGACCGTTTCCACAATCTTGTCGACATCCGAAGTATTTAAGCATATGGGAAATGCGTCGATCCCGGCAAACTGCTTGAACAAAACCGCTTTTCCTTCCATAACCGGCAGTGAAGCGTGCGGACCGATGGCTCCGAGTCCCAGGACTGCCGTACCGTCGGTAACAACCGCCACCGTATTACCTTTATTGGTATATTCGTATACCTTATCTTCCATTTTATAAATCTCTCTGCACGGCTCGGCTACGCCGGGGGAATAAGCGAGGCTTAAATCCTTGGCGTTTAAAACCGGGACTTTGGAGACAACACCAAGCTTGCCCTTGAAGTGGCGATGCAGCTCCAACGCTTCCTCTCGTAAAGACATACTGTCCTCCCACCCTCATCCAAATATGTTTATCTTGTCAATTTACCCTTGAGCTTCCTTACGTCAAAGGCGAGGAATCGGCAGCCTTACTGCCGATTGAGCAAATGCGTCTGGAACCATTCCAGGGCTGCGCTGCTTGATAGATCGAAATATTGCGTGTACGGGTCAAAATGTCCTCCCGGTATCAGCACCAGTTTTTTAGGCTCCAGTGCTTGTTCATATGCAGCAAGCGACAAATCGGTAGGCGTAATAAAATCGTTTTTTGCAACCAACATTAACAGCGGCGTAGGACTAATATTGGCAATAAAAGCTCCTGGCTCATAACCTCTTGATAATTCAATTGAACGCAACGTAACTTTGTTAATGAATTTCTCTGAGCCTTTCGTATAGAATTCAACCGCATCCTTCGATTTATAGACGCTATTTTCAAATTCTCCGCCCGTAACGACCGAATAATAAACGGGACTTTCGCCGCGTTGCCTGTTTAGTCTATCTTCGGCAAACGAGGACAACAACTCTGTGAGCGCCTCTCCGTTCACTCTTCTTAGAGCAATTTTCGAGCCGCTGATTGTCGGCACTTGAGATACGACGCATTTTACTCGTTTATCGGTCGCACCTACTACTAGAACATGCCCCCCACTGTAGCTCGTACCCCAAATTCCGATGGAATCTCTATCGATTTCCGGACGCGAGCTGGCGTATGTTATGACATGCCGGTAGTCCTCGGTTTGCTGCCACGGATCGATTTCGTGCCTTGGAGTGCCTTCGCTGTCTCCAAAATTCCGATGATCGAACAGCACGACTGCAAATCCGTTCGCGGCAAATTTCTCAGCGTACGGCTCCAAATACATCTCCTTCAGTCCCGCATATCCATGCGCCATCACAATGGCCGGTTTTTGCTTATTCTCGCCGGCTTGCGGCAAATACAGCCAACCTCTAAGGACGGTTCCTTCCGCATTAATTTCCACATCTTCTCTTGTAAAAGCCGATTGTTTATTCATAGCACTTCCGCTCCTTTTTACGTTTGATTCGGAGGCGCGGGCAAATAGGAAACTTGCTGCATCGCATTTTTTGCTTTCGCAAGTCCCCTGGATATTGCCCGCAGCAATCTCTTATAAAAACAGATAAAAAAATTGAATTTGGTTAAAAATAAGACGAAGCGATTTTTGCTCTAGTGGGATTGGTTGATCGAGAAATTGGCACTTCGTTCCTTCTTACTTGCCTTTAAACGGAAATGCAGGTCGCGGTTTGCCTGCTTTAAACGCTTCGACCGAGACTGATAAAGCAAGTTTTACATCCTCACTTTCAAACAATGGGAGCCCTAATTCCAGCACTGCCTGATCCGCGGCGGAAAGGCCGCCTTTCGCCCAGATTCGCAATAAGGCTTTGTGTACCCCGTGGGCGCGTGTCGGGCCTTTGGCCAATTTCTCGACAAAGTTCATCGCCTCATCGAACAATTTGTCGTCCGTCACAACCCGGTTTATCACGCCGTGATTCTCCATAACCTTCGCAGGAACCTGCTCGGAAGTAAACGCCCATTCGATAGCCTTCTGTCTCCCCGCGCGTTCCGCGACACGGTAAACACCTCCAAGTACCGTAATAATACCAAGAGTTTGCTCGGGGTGGCCGAAGCGTGCGGTTTCTCCCGCAAAGATGACATCCGCCCGAACGGCGAGCTCGAGTCCGCCGCCGAAACATAGCCCTTGTACCGCAGCGACAGTCGGGATCGACAGCGACTCAAACCGGTTGAAGGTCACCAAATACCGCTCCAGCAAGGTGCGCAGCTCGTGCGCCGTCATGTCCGGCCAAGGTACAATGTCTCCTCCGAAGCTGAAATCCGGACCTTCCGCACGTATAAGCAAGGCGCGCGCATCGCTGTTTCCTATGGTATCGAGAGCTTCGTCGAATTCCTCTATCATTCGAGGTGAAAGACGGTTCTGCGGTGGATTGTTCAGCGTAATGACAGCGATCTGATTCTCTATCTTATAAGTTAGGTGTGCCATCCCGTTATTCTCCTTTCTCGGAATAAAAGTACGACGGATCGATCTCACCGTGAAGGCTATCTCTTAGCACGGCAGAAAACTTCAATGCGCCTCCCAGTGGGCGATGATGAATCGCGATATGAGCGATAGCTTGATTTTCGTTGCGGGTAAGCACGGTGATGCCCTTGAGCAGAACGCCGCCAAATGCTTGCGCTTCCCATTCTTTATACTCCTGCAGACCTGAAGTCGCGCTCCTCGTAAACGTCAAGCTTTCGTAAATTTTGCTGGCTGCTCCCAAGACCTTCCCAACGTTTTCCCGACCGGTGATCGAGGCGTTCAAGACTGCGGCCTCGAACACAACATCTTCTGCGAAGGCTTCGCCGAATGCGGCTTCAGACTTTTGGGCAAATGCGTTTTCCCAGTCATTCTTAATCGATTTGTTCATAGCGATCACTCCCAATCAAGTTTTTGAAGATATTGGTTTAAATGTTGCGCAACGGCTTCCGCATGTTCCACATGAGACCAGTGGCCACCACCGGCGATATCTTTCTCGGTAACGCGGCTAAACCGCGACACGATGCCTGCAACCATCTCTTGGGTGACGAACGGGTCATCCATCCCCCGCATAATCAGAGCCGGACGCGTAAATTGACTTGGTGAATGGCCGTCGGGATGACCTTCGTTCCACGCATCGACGAGAGCGGCGACAACGTCCGGTCTAACATGTACGCTTAACCCGCAAAGCAGGTCCAATTTGTCGTCCGTAAGCCCGGGAGAAAATTGCCTGCGCACCGCCATCTCGATCTCGGGGTGCTCGCCGAGCTGCTTTAAAGGAGCCACCACTTCAGCCGGAGCCTTGACCCCTCCGAGCGGGACAGGCGTAAGCAGCGCCAATCCTCGAGCAAGTTCCGGATGCAATCGAGTGACGAGCTCTGCGATTTGCGCTCCCATGCTTTGCCCCACAATGACAAAGGGTTTGCCAATCTCTTCGATGACGGAAGCAACATCTGCGGCATAGCGATCAAGAGATATTTCTCCTTCTACAGCCGTTAGCGCCCCCATCCCAGGTAAATCAAGGTAGACTTTTTGCAAATCTTTTTCCGCAATTAAGGCGACGACATCGTTCCAAACCGCGCTGGCGTCCATAAAGCCATGCACAAAAATAATGGCGCGAGAACCGTTGCCGGACGTCGTAAAAGGAATGGTTGCTTTCTGATAATTCAATCGGTTCATGTCTTCTTTCCTCCTGTGTGAGCATAATAATCGCAAAACGGGAGCATGTCCGTCACGTGACTCATGTTCATAGCCATCTGACTGCGTAGGAATAAACATAGTCATCTTATAGTCTTATATGCCCATATTCGCGGTCCAGATTCCCGTCATCAGCACGAAAACCTGCAGGAAATTCCGGCCGCTTTCGCCTTTTAACAGTTCTTGAATCGGAACGCTGCGTTTCTTTGTTTTGTGCCCCTTTTGTCCTTCAAACCTTGCTTTTCATTCGTTCGGCTCTTTGGTGCACGGATGTTCCCGAATGAGAGGCTCGTCATGAGTGCAATCAGTTGTGTACGCCGATTTTCGGGCTTAAAGCTATCCAGGCAGACGGAACAAACAAGAAGCTTCTACTGCTTATCGACAAGGTTTATCGCCGGGCAATTTGGAGCATATACAGGTTATGCAGAACGCTGGAACTACTCCTCCATAACGCTGCCGGAAGGTGACCAGTTCTTCTGATTGATAGCCGCCCAATCGGTGGGCCGGCCGTCGAGGCGATGCATACGCGAGCCCTCGCGACTCTTAAGAACTTCAGGATCCAATGGCGTCATGAACACATTTTCAACGAGGGTGTATTCAGCGGCGAGGCGACCTACTGGCGCAAGAGCTGCCGTATCCACATGGCCTTTCTCATGGTCGTAAACGTCATCACGGATATGATAGCGGACGACACGGCCCCAAATGACATGATCCTCGAATTCGCCAACCGTAAACACTCGTTCGAGCTTGCATTCCATGGATACGGGCGTGAGCGCGACTCGCGGTGGTTTCACGACGACGCTGGGTGCTTTTTCAAGCCCAACGGCTTCGAACTCGTCGACCTCCGACGCGTGCTCAAACGCCGATCTGTGCATCTTGTCAGCGAGGGGCATCGTGACAAGATTGAAGACGAATTCCCCCGTATCGCGGATGTTCACGTATGTATCCTTCAGCGTGCCGTCCGAACGGTGTTGAATGGTAATCGACAGCATCGGGGGCTTTCGACCGACGACCGTGAAGAAGGAGATCGGTGCAATATTGGCGATGCCGTCCGCGGAAAGCGTGCTGATCCAGCCAATCGGCCTCGGGACAACCGTCGCGTTCAAGAGTTTGTAATTGCGGGCTGCGTCAAGCTCGTCTGCATTTAGAATCATAAGACTACCTCCGATTTAAGTTTGGGTGTGGGCTGATCCTCAGCCGCACAGAAATGCAATGCATCGACTGCATTTCGAAAGCGTTTGCAAAACTTCAAAAAAACAATGCCACCCTTGTTCGCTCAATGGTGAATAGCATGTCTCCGTATCGCACCGTTATCGCAAGGTGTTCTTGGTAACACCGTGCTTCCGGACGACTAAAATGCGATAGCTCCGGCGCCCTCTATTCACGTTAAATCACTTCCAAGTTTGACATAATACCATTATAGTCTTATATGCCCCTATTTTCAAGTGGGAGGAACCAATTTCCTTCGGCGCGACGCGCCTGCACAAAGCTCCAATATCCCAAGCCTTGAATTTCAAGATGTCTTGCGCTAACAGTGCTTCTTAAAAGACGCCATCAATTAAAGATCAACAAGAAGAAAGTCTACCGTCTATGCAAGCAAATGGATGTGCATCGTCCACAGCGGAAACTAAAGCTAAAGCATCCTAAGTTTCATCTTTTTATGACCGCCATTGTGCAAACGAAGATCCCTTTTAATTATGCTTTGGCAGCATTTGCTGAACCCCAAAGCGAACCAGGGTTTACTCGATTTGGATAAAGATTAAGCATTGCATTGTATAAATCTAAAACGTTGTCTGTTTCTTTATCCAAACGAATAAAGTCTAACAGATATTGTTTAGTTTCATCCAATATTTTGGGGTTATTATCATTTTCGGGGACTTTGTGACCCGCAATAACAAATTTGGGATTTAGTTCTTTCAAGCGATCGATCGCTTGGATCCATTCAAGTCGAGAACTCTCTGTTGTTTCAGTTAGATATTGATGGATTCCGTTGTAAGCAGCATCACCAGCCACTAGTAATTCAATATCCGAAATCCATAATGATGTTGTATTTGCCGTATCCGTAAATCCAGCTTCAATGATTTCCAACCCATGTTCTTCAAGTTCAAAAGAATTTGAATCGATCACATCGGGAAAAACTTGGGGTTGAGGAATTTGATTAGGGAATAATTTACCCCAAAAACTTTCAATATATTGTGGAGATCCTTGTTCATAACTTTTCTCAACAGATCCTTTCGTTGCTATTGCTTTAACATGTGGAAATTCCTCTTTTAATTGCTTGATTCCAAAGAAATGATCCCCGTGTCCGTGCGTGATATAAATGTATTTAAGGTTACGATCATAAGACTTTATCCAATCAACCAATTTTTGGTTTTGTTCAGTAGTGGTAAAAGTATCCACCAGCACCGCGTCTTTTTCTCCATAAATGAGAGTGGCTGTATTGGAAACCCATTGAAGTTCTTCTTTTCCTTTTGGTAGGTTTCTTGTGACACCTGCACGTTTTATGCATAATTCAGCGAATTGTAAGTTTGACATTCTAACCATCCTTAAATTTTATTTTTATTATACGACAACCCCATGAAAGTCTGAACACCCATCCGCTCCCAATAAATAGTAGCAGTCAGTGAAGGAAAAAAGGAGTAATCTCATATAGAATATGATGACTTTCTTTTTAGTGCATTTCTAACTTTAATTTGATAGTATCTAAACCTCCCTTATTAGTTAGTGTGATTCTTCCTTTGCAGCATACGGGGCATCGACTAATAAACTGAAAGCGTATGCAATTTTATTATAGTCTCATATGCCACTAATTTCAAGTAGGAGAAAAACTTGGGTCACAAGCCGGATTTTCGTACGATCAGTAACTTCCGTAAAGATCATCTGGAATTACTGCCGTGCCTGTTTAAGCAAGTTGTCCAAATTGCGATGAAGCTTGGCTATGCTTCCCACGGACACGTAAGCACCTATGGCTCGGAGGTGATAGCCAAAGCATCGAAACATAAGGACTTGATCACAGGGTTGCTGCTCTAATCCAACACATAAGTCTTAACATTAATTAAATAGCTGTTTTCCGGTTCTGGTGCAAAAACTCCGAGGATAATTGCAATTAATCTCTAAAGCTCGGCGTTAGCGTTGCCCGCCTCGTCCTTGACCGCTTGGTCGCTCTGGACGCGCCTATAAAGGTTTTTGTGATTACTCTAGATTACTATGCCGGCCAAACGCTTGCGAATGGTCTACTTCATTCAATTTGCCATACTCCAGGCAGATGACGTCAAATAAAATATGAACACTTTGGTCAAACAGCGAGCCAAGCGGCTGTATGGTTTTCAATTCATTTTCACGCCGATACTTGGTTGCAGCTGGTACATGTAAGATAGGATTGGCGGTCGCAGCCAAGGCTGACTCAGGATTTGTGGTTACCGCAATCACAGGGCAACCCAGTGAATGTGTTTTTTCAGCTGTCCAAACCACACTTTTCGTTGTTCCAGAACCGGAAACCGCCACCAAAAGGTCCCCTTGTTCAATCGATGGTGTAATGGTTTCTCCGAAGTAACATAGCAGAAGAGATTTTCCCATGCTTAATAGACAAAACCACTCGTAAAAAATCCTTCCAATGTAATTCGATTAAATCCCAGTCGATCGTATCACTAAAAAGAGAATCGATGTGCTTATATTTCATATCAGGGCTAGGTCGAAAGAAAGTGAGCTGTTTGAAATTCCGAATTCTAGGCATCAGTTTAATACCCAGCAGATGAGATAAGCCAAATACAGGCGTAGATTGGCCTTGTGTGTCGGCATGAATAGTGTCTGGTTGCATCTCCGACTCGTTTTTCAGCAAACCATCAAGGATATAAACGGCTTCCCATACCCCGCAGGGGATGAAACTTTCCAGAAATAAGCGTAATAAAAGTACAGCTGCAATTACATAAAATGGAGCTTTAATCTCAATAATTAGATTAGGGAGGTTTTAAGCATATGAATTTAAGTTGGATCCTTGGGCTAATAATTTTATCTCAACAAGTGAATATGCCAGGAAGTTTAGTGATTACTAACAACAGTCATACTATTTCAGTTGTCAACCGTACTAACTTTTCGATGCACTTGCCTGTATTACCCATTATAGATCAAAAAAAGCTAAAAAAATTTATGGACCGAATAGACCAGCATGTTACCCAAAATCCTAAAAATGCAATTATAGATAAAAACGGTCTTATTATACCAGAACAAGTCGGTTACTGTTTAAACCGCCAAGTTTTCGCAGAAAATATTTTTTCTTATTATTTTAATAATGGTTCATATGAATTAGAAGTCCCCTTACTAGCTATTTATCCCAGGATCGACAGTGAATTACTTGGTAATATTAAAAGCGAAAAAATTGGGGAATATATAACATTCTTCAATTCCAATAACAAAGAAAGAAACAATAACATTTATCTTGCTGCAAAAGCCATTAATAATTATGTTCTTTTTCCAGGTGAAATATTTTCCTTTAATAAAGTGGTTGGAGAAAGAACAGCAGGAAAAGGATATATGCCTGCTACTGTAATCGTTAAAGGGGAACTTTCAGAAGACTATGGTGGTGGAATTTGTCAAGTATCATCTACCCTTTTTAATGCAGTTGATAATGCTGGTTTAAATGTTGTTCAGCGTAGCTCACACAGTAAAGTGGTTTCATACGTTCCGCCAAAGCGGGATGCCACTGTTAGTTGGAATGGACCTGACTTAATATTTAAAAATGAATACAATCAACCTATACTCATTATTGCAAAATCGATAGAAAACAAATTAAAGATTGAAATCTATTCTTCTGATGTAATTACCTATACACCTAAGAAAGTTCCATATCTTCCTTTTGAAAAACATCCCCAAAAGTAAATATATACTTTGGGGATTTTCTTTTCCATCATGAAAGGATGGGCATTTTCAATTTTCGTTAACCCGCCCCTAAAGTACAACAAGAAAAAAAGGATTTGCCGCAGCAACCTACCCTTCTTGATACAGATAGGTAAGGGTTTGAAGTTATCGCTCCCCTTTTCCCCCCGTCCACACCGTACAAGCGGCTTTCACCGCATACGGCGTTCCAACTATACCAATCCACTTTAACCATAACTGTTCAGTATTGTGATACTTAATGTGTTTCATTTCTTCCGTTTCAATAAGTCGGTGCCTCCCGCGGGAGGTGAACCTCTTTTAGTCATACGAGAACCTTATTAACCGATAAAGAATTGCCTTGCATGATTAAAGGAATCTTCAATAGTCTTGTGGCTATCCCTCCATGTTGATTAGACATTTCATCGGTACTGTGCCACTACTTTCACTGATATAAAGAAAAGTTATACGGCAACTATTATCATTATCGCTTTTCTTTTCAACGCTTCGTCGGGAGTAAGCCCTCCACGTTATCAGCTTACAATGTTGAATTATATCTATTATAGAATGAACTTAGGTGCTTCCTTTAAGCCTGTTAGCCGTTCATATGCCTGTAACATATCATGGACTTTCATATGAGTTATTTTTACTCATCCACTGCTAACCTCACGCTGTGGTGATATACACATTTCTATGTATTGTGCTTGTAGACCCGTACATTCAGAAGTTCGTCAGCTTACCCTTTTCTTGTAGGTTTATTTGCATTCTCACCATATTCATTCAACTCAAGCATCATGAATTACACCACTCCATCGAGTAGGCTTTCGGCAGCCAAACTGCTACGGTAATTTCTCACGCCTTTTTGCCGAGCTTATAACACTAACATTCTTACTAAATCCAGTGCTATTCGACTAAGAGAGAACCCTTCAGGGCGTTACCCCATCATTTGATTCTTCGATATAACCCTTCAGTTCCGACAGGAACTGCCTGACCTTTACCTGAGCATTGTATGACCAATCTCAATTTAAGCCAGGAACATTTCGCACAACTCTTGCACCCGTTACTTTAAGTACATCTCTTCACAATTTGCTTGAAATCAACATTTTACCTACAAAAAAACTAATCGGATTTTTCCGATTAGTTTCTTATACTTATTGGTTCGCTTTTTTAACCCATTCAGCAACTGTTACAGTCCTTTTAGCTTGGTGTTTTACAGCTGCTTGGACATCTTCAATCATTTTTCCGTCTTGCCCAACGGTAACACTTGTTCCGTAAGGATTCCCTCCAGCACCAAATGTTACTGGGTCTGTGTAACCAGGAACAGCAACAATTGCACCCCAATGATACATAGTTGTATATAGTGATAAAATAGTTGCCTCTTGACCGCCATGCGGGTTTTGAGCAGAAGACATTGCACTAACGACCTTATTCACTAGCTTCCCATTAAACCAAAGTCCTCCTGTTGTATCTAGGAATTGTTTCATTTGTGCAGGCATGTTACCAAATCGAGTAGGTACGCTGAATATAATGGCATCGGCCCATTCAAGGTCATCTAATTTTACCTCTGGCACATCCTTTGTTGCTTCAACATGTGCTTTCCAACCTGGATTTCCTTCGATAACTGATTGTGGAGCAAGTTCAGGAACTTTTAGAATCTTTACTTCAGCACCTGCTTCTTTCGCTCCTTCAGCAGCCCATTGTGATAATTGATAATTTGTTCCACCCATGCTGTAATAGATCATTGCTAAGTTTACATTTGCCATTGTTTTAGTCTCCTTGTCAGATGAATTTCCAAATAACTTGGATAAAATACCCATTTGTTTCACACCAACCTTATTATTTCTTTTTGAACAATTTTTATCCCTAATCTTCGAACTGTTTTTCCATTTCTATAATTAAGATGTGTGCTGTTTCAACCGCCTTAATTGAAATATTTTCTTCAACAATTTCCAATCCATCTCGATCGTTTAACTCAACATTATTTATTACTGAAGTTCCTTCAATTTGAACCAGATATGATTGTCTTCCTTCTTTTACAGGGAACTCAATGTTTTTTCCTTGTTCCAATTCTAAGGAATATATATTGGCTTCTTGATTAATTTTGATTGGGGCATTTCCATTTATATCTGAAACCATATGCAGCCAATTATTTTTTCTATCTTCCCAGTTGAATCTAAAATCACCGTAGTTTGGCTCAAGTCCATTTTTTACAGGGAGGATCCATATTTGCAAAAATCGAAGTGTATCTTCCCCTAAGTTATACTCACTATGAAGTACACCAGTACCTGCACTCATGTATTGAACTTGACCACGAGTTACAGTGTTATTATTTCCCATGCTATCACCATGTGTTAATTCCCCATTGACAATGTACGATATAATCTCCATATCTCTATGAGGATGTACACCAAATCCTTTTTTTGCTTCAAGCAAATCATCGTTGATTACTCTTAAAACACCGAAATGGATATTATCTGGGTTATAATAATCTGCAAACGAAAAATGAAATTTACTTTTTAACCATCCAATATCACTTGAACCCATTTGGCTACTTTCGATTTTTTTTAGCATAAAATTCCTCTCCTACGTTCATTTTCAATATCCCATTTGATGGCAATCTACTATTTACTCCATTGTTTAACTACTTGCTTTTCGGCTATGTGCATAATTTTTTCACAAGTCATTCCTTTATTAGCTAGGACATTGGTTAGATAATTTTTACCTTTATAATTAACTGTAACCATTACCTCAAACATTTTTAATTTCTCCTTTCAACAATAATTGTTAACCTATTTAGTTGGATATATCGTTTTATGGTCAGCCAGTATCACTAATTGTTTTTCATTCGATTGGTAATTTACTTGTGCATCAGAAGAGTAATACCATGTCTTTTCCGTTTCATTTACCTGAAATACATTTAACTCATGCTTAAAATTCAAAATCTTTGAAGACGTTTCTTCATCAACTGGCAGGCTAATCTCCCAATGTTCACCTTTATTCACAATCGTATAAAGTTCAGTTTGGCATAGTAGGCGACTCCCGATGGAATGACGAATCAATAGCATTTAAAATTACCCCCATGTTACTTATAAAGTTCTTTAAACCACTTTGCAGTGGCTTCAATATTACTTTGATTTGCTTTACCCAAGCCATTTTAGATTCCAAACAGTAAGTCAAAGACTCTTCTACATCCTTTCTAAAAACAAGCGGTACAGCAAAATTATAAATACACATACCAGCTTTCGAATCATATTTAAAATAATGAACATAGTATTCATCTTCAAATAAACGAGGACTACCAGCGTTAAGATCTTCTTCTGAAAAAACTTTCGGAATTGGAAAATTTTCTTTCTTGAATATCTCTTCTGTTATTTTCAAAGGTCCATGCTTAATCTTAGTGCGTTCTCTAAAAAAATTCTAATATTGGTCCTCAACGTATTGAAGGTAATAGCGTAAAATACATTTTGACATGCTGTTGCCCATATAGGTTGCCCAAAGTTTACCCATTTCTCCCTAAGTTAGACTTTCGGTATTGTTTGTTTTATTAGAACTTAAATTATGTTGTTTAATTGTTTGCAAATCAATTGTTTGCATAGTAACTACCTTCTTTTATTTTTTGGCTTAGTATTTTCACCATTTCAAATCATATTCTTCGCTTAACTTTTATCCATTAAAAGTATTAATTTGTCTTTAGCTTTATTTAATTAAACTGCCACGTTACTTGAAAAAGAAAAAGCGACCTTCGTTATTGAAGTATCGCACCTGTTAGCTTTATAACGAAAACGCTTTTTACCCACTAAAAAATGACCATAAAGCTAAAACTTCAATAGCAATTGGAATAAGTGCTACTATGTCTTAAATTGGAGCAAGAACTAACCAATCAAAAAATTTGAATGAAAAGAAATTACTTTATACAATAATAATAAATAAAAAATCAATCCCATTGGTTATTTGAATAAGGAGGAAATCTCTTGGAGGAAATTAAAAGTCTTGAAACATTTGAACAAGTGGTCTCTAATGAAAAAACTGTTATCATAAAATTTTTTGCAGGTTGGTGCCCAGACTGTACTAGAATGAATATGTTCATCGATGATGTCATTAAGGATTACAGTCAATATGAGTGGAACGAAATCAATCGTGATGATTTTCCAGAACTTGCTGAAAAATATTCTGTAATGGGGATCCCAAGCTTGCTAATCTTCAAAAACGGAGAAAAGCTTGCCCATTTACATAGTGCTAACGCAAAATCTCCAGAGCAAGTAAGAGAGTTTTTGAACGAACAAAATAAATAATTAAAGGTATACGACCAGATAATCTTGGTCGTTATTTCATTTTTAAGCACCATAATCTAAAACCGTATTTACTTTGTTGTTCTGACAACTTTTCAACCCACTATTTAAGGTGAATTTTATATTGTGTGCCAATAGCAACAATATTTACGAAAAGAGCTTTTGAATTAATTTGAGCACAGCCCTTTAGTATCCTTTAAGAATTCCTTCTTCAACTAAAGCTCCCGTTAATTGAACAAGACAGCGCTTGATAATGACTTGAGTTCCAATGCCCGGATTACAGGACGAGGGTTAGTTGGAAAAAAGTGCTCATCACGAACCTATTTGTTCATGAAGAGCACCTGCACATTATCAGTTCGCCCAACGGTCAACTAAACCTGAAGTTGCTTAGATCTATCGAAACGAACAGCAGATCGCGGACGGGTTCCATATTTGGTCCACGCAGATACATGCGGCGTTTTGTCGGGTAACGAAAGCCTTGAACCTCGATGTAGTCATCGATATATTGCGCCGACGGGATGCCGCCGGCGACTTCATTGATGTAGTCGTGTCTGCGCACCAGTAAATCAGCGTCAAAGTAAAAGTCCTGCTCCTTACTGTGACTGGCAATGTGATCGGGAAACGTCACACGCAATCCACGCCACGTCTCGTTTCCTTCTTTCCAGGATGGGATTTCGCTGACCTCAAACCCTGTCATCGTCATGAAAAAAGGAGTGGTCAGGTATGTCCACATTGCGTATCCATTGAAATAGGCCCGATGAAGCGGATCCCATGGCGTGTTCATCGTATGATTCGCAAACAAGGTCCTAGGGTTATCTTGCTCGCGAATGACATCCCCGGACAAGGTTTCAATCGCAATACGATCGGGCGTGAAGGCAGTCTTCCAATCCGGTTGACCGAAGGGAGTGATAGAAGCGATTTCCGAGTGAAGCTCTACTGTCATTTCACGCGGATACGGATCTTGAATGAGCCCTTTTAATGGCCATAACCCACCACCGGTAACGATCGTGGCTGTTAATGAATGATAACTTTTCCAACGGTCTAATCCGCCATGCGCGTCTATGACTTTTGCCAGCAGTTCGTTCATAGGTTCCTCCTTGTTTCGAATTGATTTTAAAACTTCTGACATTATATTTTCCCTTTTATTTTAACTGAAATACCTCCGACATGCGGCCGAACCGAGCTAAACGCTCGGGAAATAGGCGAATGAACTCGTGGCAAATATTATTCATCTTACCGCCAATTGCTGTTAAGCCATCATTACAAGCCGTTTAGTAATATTCCCGCCAATCTGACCTGTTTCCCGAGTCAACATATTGCCGTAATACCGTCTGCTGGGATGGTAATACCGATCTCTCTTGCAACTTCAAACTTTAACTGCTCTATTGCACTTTTTGCTTGCGGAACGGAAAGCGTGTTGTTTCTCTGGCTGGGCCATATTATACCCTCCTCAAAAAGTATATTGCTTCCATGGTAGTTTGTTCCTTGAGCCCGCATGGTAGACTGATTCACTACGACCAGGTGCACCACAAATTGTTGCTCTCTGTGAGAAGCACGCAGGAAAGATTAATCTTATATGGAATATACAAAATAAAAAAGTATCCAGAGATGAACTGGACACCATTTTATTTTGCAACATAACAGTCACGATTAGCGTTACTTTTTACTTCCTATTTTAGTTCTGTTTTTCTGATTTTTCTGTCGAAAAGGCCTTTTATTACTCCTATAAAAGAACCTGGAAATATTAGATATTCGGTTCCAAGTTCTTTAACTTTTTTGATTATATGGTTCTATTCCAAGTTGCTATGTCGCCCAAATGCCGCAGTGTGGTCCACATCATTCAGATTACTATAAAGTAAACAAATCGTATCAAAAAGAATATGGACACATTGGTCGAATAAGGAGCCAAGTGGTTGTATCGTTTTCAGTTCATTCTCGCGGCGATACTTTGTGGCTGCTGGTACATGCAGGATCTTGGTGGCTCCCGCAGCGAGGGATGACTCCGGATTAGTCGTAACGGCAATAACCGAACAGCCCAATGATTGTGTTTTTTCAGCTGTCCAGACTACACTCTTCGTGGTACCGGAACCTGAAACGGCTACGAGAATATCACCTTCGGCTATCGAAGGAGTAATGGTTTCACCTACAACATATACAGTTGCACCCAAATGCATTAATCTCATCGCGAATGATTTGGCCATTAACCCCGACCGCCCCTCGCCAATGATAAAGATCCGCTTTGCTTTTTGCAACTGGGTAGCCAATTCGTGGAGCTCTTCCTCCTTCACCTGACTTAAGACGGTTTCTACCTCACTTAAAATAGTTGGAATCACTAACATGTTCTATTCTCCCTCCATTATTGCCTGTTTCAATTTGGCTGCTGCCTCTTTCGGATTAGTTGCTTTAGTAATTGCTGAGCCGACAATCACTACTGATGGATTTAGGGATTTTCTTAAATTGGCTAGTGAATCAATCGTGATCCCTCCCGCTGCAGCGATTTGAATCGAGGTACCAGTAATAAGAGTACTGTTCTTTATCCCCTTATTCCGTGCACCTGATTCCTCTTGCTCATCCTTGCTTACATGAGCACAAAAGATGGCGTCAGGATAGTTCAATAATTCCCTAACTTGGGCTTCTGTTGTATTTAATAAATCAAACATGACCTTCTTTTCGTAGCGAGCTGCGACTTCCATGCAGGCATTAATCGTTACTAACGGAGAAACACCCATGACGGTCACAATATCAGCTCCTGCTTCAAAAGCCATTTCAAATTCATAACGGGCATTGTCCAATGTCTTCATGTCAGCCACAATGGTTTTGTGTGGAAAAGCCTGCTTTAACTCTCTAACACTTGCCATCCCGAATTCCTTGATTAAAGAGGTTCCGACTTCCACCCAATCGATTGAATCCTCGACGATTCTCGTCAAATGAATGGCATCGGCGATTTGCAGCCGATCCAAGGCTAATTGTATTTTCATCGTTTTAGCTCCTTATTTTAAATTAGATAAACCGATTTACTAAATCGGTTTTATAGTTATAGTACTCCAGCCGACATTGTATTTCAATGAGAAAGCTACTGGTTTGAACCAAGCTTAGATGGTGTCAGGCACCGACTACACCATCTTGCTTGGGAACACATACTCTTTAGGCTTTTTCTCTACCTTATTAATTTGATCAAACAACAATTCGGCGGCCTTTTTTCCCATTTCCGAGGATGGCTGGACAATGAAAGAAATAGGAGTTTCCAACAGATGAGCATAAGGAATATTATCAAAAACAATCAGATTTATATTTTTGCCTAGCTTGATTCCGTTTTCTTTAAAAAAATCCATTACAGCTAAAAAAACACGATCATTTGCAGCAAAAATGGCAGTTGGCTTTTCCTCTAATGAAAATAGTTTTTCTAATTTGCTTTTCATATCCGGGATCGCCGCTTCCAAAATAAAATCTGAGTTAATGTTTAAGCCAGCCGCCAACAAGGCTTGCTTATATCCTTTTAATCGATCTCTACGCGTGCTAACCATAAGCAGCTGAACCGCAAATGCTATATTTTGATGTCCCTTCTCAATTAAATGGTGGATCGCCTTATAAGTCGACTCTGTATTGTCCGTAATCACCGAAAACACATCCATGTTTTCTACTTTTCGATCGACAAACACAACAGGATAGCCTTCCTTAATCATGCTTTCATACAATTCATTATTTTTGCAGGTAGGAAAAATAATCAGGCCATCCACCTGCTTCGCCCGCAGCATTTCAATATATCGCTTTTCCTTCTCAGGATCATCATCTGCATTACATACGATGGCGTGTAAATCATGTCCATTACAGAAATCTTCGATAGAACGGCTGACCTCAGTTGAAAAATGATGCATAATATTGGCCACAATGATTCCAATCAGGGAGGTTCGCTTTTGCTTTAGACATTTGGCAATATAATTTGGCTGATAACCAAGCTTGTCAATCGCCTCTTCAATCTTAAGCTTTGTTTTTTCGCCCATATATTCAAACCGTTTATTTATAAACTGTGAAACCGTACTTTTCGATACGCCTGCTACTCTCGCAACATCGGCCATCGTCACTTTTTCCATACTTTCTTCCTCTTTCAACATGCATCAATGACTTCATTATAGTGATAAATCTGCTAATTTTCCAGTTAACAGATAGAGGCGCTCAGCCCTCTGGCTGCCTGAACCCCCTTCATCAGCTCCCGTGCATTTACTTTGACTTCGGATAAATAGGCATCTGTTAAAGTCTTCTTTGGATCTACCAAAGAGGAGCCTACACCTACTGCAACGGCACCAGCGTGGATATAATCCTTTGCATTTACTAAGTTAATCCCACCCGTTGGCATGAGAGGAATATGCGGCAGCGGTCCGGCAATATTTTTAAAATAACCTGGACCGACACTCCCAGCTGGGAACACTTTAATCACATCAGCACCATTTTCATAGGCGTTTAAAATTTCCGTCGCCGTAAAGGCGCCTGGAACACTGATGACCCCATATCGCTTTGTCATGCGAATAGTCTCTATATTGACCGTCGGAGAAAAAATAAACCGCGATCCCGCCATAATCGCCGCTCTTGCAGTCTCTGCATCGAGGACGGTTCCGGCCCCTACCAACATTTCATCCCCAAATACATCAGAAGCTTTTTCAATAATGGCCAGCGCATTTGGAGTTTCCACCGTAATTTCAAGCGCTGTGACCCCACCTGCCTTCAATGCTTCACCTATCGGAACAATCGAATCGAGCGACGCACGCCGAATCACAGCCACCACTGCTCTACTTTTGATTTCCTCTACACTCATAAAAATCTCCCCTTTAATAGCCAACAGCCCTAGAGTGACCTCTAAAGCTGTTCATGATTTTATGCAATTACTTTAACATCAGAGTCCTTACTTTGCTTTTTAGAAGCGTTTACCGCACAAACAGTTAAGATTGCTGAAAGAAATAGCGACCCCGCCATAAAGATATAAGAAGCACCGAATCCACTTGTAGCATCATTTAAATATCCTACAATATAAGAACCTACAAATGAACCTAACGCACCCATACTATTAATCAATGCCATCGCGCCGCCGGCTACATTACGCGGCAGGATTTCTGGAATAATCGCAAAGAATGGGCCATATGGAGCATACATTGCACCACCGGCAATCACTAATAAGATAAATGAAATCCAGAAATGGTCTGTTCCGATCGCATAAGAAGCATAGAATGCAACAGCACCAATTAATAAGAACGGCCAAACAAATGCGTTTCGATTCAATGTTTTATCAGAGAAATAAGAAGCAACTAACATAAGAATAATAGCTAAAATATAAGGAACCGAAGACAACCAGCCTGTTTTGACGATATCCATATTTGGCGCTGCTTTAATAATGGATGGAAGCCACATGACAAATCCATAGACCCCAATGCTCCAAAGGAAGTATTGCGCACTTAACAAAATAACCGGTTTTGATTTAAAGGCTTCGCCATAATTTTTAACAGGCTTAATACCTTCCTGCTCTTTTGCTAACTGTTGTTCAAAATCTTTCTTTTCTAGCTCGGTTAACCATTTTGCTTCTCTAGGTTTATCATTGACAACCTTCCACCAAATAAATGCCCAAATGACGGCAGGAATACCTTCAGCAATAAACATATATCTCCAGCCAACAGAGTTAACTAAATAACCAGAAACAATAGACATCCATAAGACCGTTGCTGGGTTTCCTAAAATTAAGAACGTATTCGCACGAGAACGCTCCGCTTTCGTAAACCAATTACTTAAAAGGACTAACATGGACGGCATGACAGCACTTTCTACGACTCCAAGGGCAAAGCGAATTACAAATAATAATTTAATATTTGTAATCATACCTGTAGAAGAAGCTAATAATCCCCATGCAATCAACGACCAGAAAATTAATACCTTGGCACTCTTTTTCTCGGCAAATGCAGCACCAGGCACTTGGAAAAAGAAATAACCTAAGAAGAACAGAGAACCAAGTAAGGATGAAGTACCAGCTGTAATGTGTAGATCCTCGGCTAATCCTGAAGCGGCCCCGAATC
Organism: Bacillus sp. sid0103; assembly: GCF_019219025.1. The sequence goes on from NZ_JAHUWN010000022.1 coordinate 31,558, forward strand.
CATAGTTGGCACGATCTAGGTAAGCAAGACTATACGTGATAAAAGCAATTGGAATAAGACGCATCCATCGTTGTTTCGCAATCGTTTGTTTCATTTTATTTCATTCCCTCTAATTGATTTTCTATATATCTTTCTAACTCTGCTTTGGTTGGATAACCATCATTATCACCAAGTGATTGAACTGCTAATGCCCCAATCGCATTTCCCCTTGAAACTGCCTCGTTCACTTCAAGTCCTTCAAGTAATCCACTAATCACCCCTACCGCAAAACCGTCACCAGCACCCACGGTATCAACTACTTTTTCCACATTGAAACCAGGAACGGTACCTTCTTTTGTTGCTGTTTTATAAAAAGCACCCTCAGCCCCGAGTTTAATGACAACCAGCTCTACGCCCTTTTCTATATAGAAGGAAGCGATATCACGAGGTTTCTTAAAACCTGTTAACAGTTCACCCTCAGCTATCCCTGGAAAGACATAATCAGCTTGAAACGCAGCTTTATTGATTTGTTCCACCATTTCCTCCTGCGATGCCCAAAGAGATGGACGCAAATTCGGGTCAAAAGAAACCTTGCGGCCATTCTTTTTCATAAATGATAACGCATGGTTCGCAAAAGCTCTTGCCTGTTCCGAGATGGCTAACGGAATCCCCGTCATATGAAGGAAATTTGCTAATTGAAAATACTTTTCGTTGAAATCATCGACAGATAAATGGCTTGCGGCAGAACCTTTTCGAAAATATTGGACCTCCGGGTCGCCTTCAACTACCTTTGATTTTAATTGAAATCCTGTCGGATGACGATCATCAATCAAAACATGTTCGATGTCAACGTTTTCATACTTAAGCCGGTTGATTATAAATTTACCAAATGCATCATTGCCTACTTTACTGGCCCAGCCAGAACGAAGGCCAAGTCTTGCAAGTCCGATAGCAACATTGGTTTCTGCACCGGCCAGTTCTCTCGTAAATTGATCCATTTCATGCAAAAAACCTGGTTTGTCCGCAATAAACATCGCCATTGCTTCACCAAATGTTATTACATCTAGTTTCTCCATAATAAAACCTCCCTTTCTCTGGCTATGTCCGAAATCAAACGGATATATTCATTTGTTTTTTCTTTTGGAACAATTGGAAATTCGAGCGCTTTTACCATCTCTGCTGGAAAATGATTTATTACTGTTTTCCAGCTGTGATTCCCTTCTTTTTCGAGCGGCACAGTAATAAGCTCATCACCTTTTAGGCTTCAGCCGAACGCTCCCACCATGTGTTGACTTCTTCAAGCCGTTTGGTATAAGCTTCTCGAATCGTATATGCAGCTTGAGATCCAACTGCCAAACGAAGCGGCGAATTGTCGCTTTTTATAACGGAAATGATCAGTTCCACTGCTTTTGCCGGGTCGCCGATCTTGATGTTCGACATACCTTTCTCGTATGCTTCATACTGCGGAGCATATTCTTGTGTCTTCTCGGTAAGCTGCATAGATTCGCCGAAAAACTCTGTTGCGAACACGGAAGGCTCCACGATCGTCGTCTTGATCCCGAAGCTTGCGAACTCTTGCGCGAACGCTTCGGAGAAGCCTTCAACGGCAAACTTGGATGCAGCGTATATGCTGTACGGAGGCATGGACCAAGTTCCGAAGAAGGATGAAAAATTAACGTAATGTCCCGATCCCTGACGTTTAAAGACGGGGAGTGTTGCTCGGATGACATCTAGTACACCGAACACGTTGACGTCGAACTGCTTCCGGATTTGTTCATCCGTATACTCCTCCAGCATACCGAACAGACCGTATCCGGCATTATTCACGACAATATCGATTTTCCCGAAAACATCAACGGCTTCTTGAACGGCGGATTGAATTGTTGCCTTGTTTGTCACGTCCAAAGTAGCGAGGTGAACACGATCCGGTGCCAGTTCTTTAAAATCCTGAATAGCTTCAAGTTTGCGTGCCGTTGCGACCACTTTGTCTCCTGCTTGAAGTAGCTGCTGCACAAATTGCCGTCCGAATCCTGACGAAGTTCCTGTAATAAACCATACTTTACTCATTGTTTTCATTTCTCCCTTTTTAATTATTCAGACCTGATCCTCCGCTTTGATGACAAAACTTGACGGCGATCGATCAATATCTTTTTGCTTTTTGAAGTTAATAATTTGAAGCTCTTTAATATAATCACCAATATTCAATTAATCAGCTTCAGCCGAACGCTCAAACCATGTGTTGACCTCTTCAAGCCGTTTGGTATAAGCTTCTCGAATCGTATATGCAGCTTGAGATCCAACTGCCAAACGAAGCGGCGAATTGTCGCTTTTTATAACGGAAATGATCAGTTCCACTGCTTTTGCCGGGTCGCCGATCTTGATGTTCGACATACCTTTCTCGTATGCTTCATACATCGGAGCATATTCTTGTGTCTTCTCGGTATGCTGCATCGATTCGCCGAAAAACTCTGTTGCGAACACGGAAGGCTCCACGATCGTCGTCTTGATCCCGAAGCTTGCGAACTCTTGCGCGAACGCTTCGGAGAAACCTTCAACTGCAAACTTGGATGCAGTGTATATGCTGTACGGAGGCATGGACCAAGTTCCGAAGAAGGATGAAAAATTAACGTAATGGCCCGATCCTTGACGTTTAAAGACGGGGAGTGTTGCTCGGATGACATCTAGTACACCGAACACGTTGACGTCGAACTGCTTCCGGATTTGTTCATCCGTATACTCCTCCAGCATACCGAACAGACCGTATCCGGCATTATTCACGACAATATCGATTTTCCCGAAAACGTTAACGGCTTCTTGAACGGCGGATTGAATTGTCGCCTTGTTTGTCACGTCCAAAGCAACAAGGTGAACACGATCCGGTGCCAGTTCTTTAAAATCCTGAATAGCTTCAAGTTTGCGTGCCGTAGCGACCACTTTGTCTCCTGCTTGAAGTAGCTGCTGCACAAATTGCCGTCCGAATCCTGACGAAGTTCCTGTAATAAACCATACTTTACTCATTGTTTTCATTTCTCCCTTTTTATTTATTCAGACCTGAACCACCGTTTTGATGGCAAAACTTGACGGCGATCGATCAATAACTTATAGCTTTTTAAAGTTAATAATTTGAATCTTTAATATAATCACCCAAATTTATCCATTATATCTAAATGATGTTTTGTAAAAAATATCCGCAACAGATTAGAAGTTGCGTTCTTTGACGTCCAAACAAGAACGATCATTCTAAATAATGCACAAGAGGTTAGTGAGAAATAGCTTTAGATACAAAGAGACTCAATCATTTGAGAATGAACGTTCTAATAATGTTAAAAAAAATAATAAACCCATCATTTTTCTAAAAACTTAATTGACAAGTTGGTTATGCGTTGAAGTTTTTCTATATTAACCGAGGTTCTTGCCAGTACCCTTATTCCAACCAATGCATTATGCAGATATTCCGCCAATTCCTCGGCATCGTAATCAGAGGTGAATTCACCGTCCCTCTGTCCCCAAAGAATAATTTCCTTGAGTGCCTGCTCTGCTGATATAAATGATTGAGTAGACTTTGTATCGACATCGACATCACGAGCTGCTAATTCCACTGCCGAATTCACCAGTAAGCAGCCGGAAGGCAAGTCCTCATCTATATTTAAACGAATCATGAATTCAAAAATAAACTGAAGAGCTTCCGTTGCAGTCTTGGAGAGTTTAACTCCGTTAGCAAGATCGGCGCTGAGTTTATCGCTATAGCGATCCATAACGTTCAGAAACAACGTATGTTTGTCGCCAAATGTGTCATACATGCTTCTGCGATGGATTCCCATATGCTCGACCAGATCGGACATGGATGTCTTTTCGTAACCCTGTTCCCAAAAGAGCCTCATCGCTTTATCTAAAACCTCGGACTCTTCGTACTCTTTGCTTCTTGCCATTTCATTTCCCTCCTGTTAACAATATAACATATTGAGAACGATCAGTAAAGAATTAATTTTCATAATGCCAGGGCTATTCAATCTCTTCTCCTGCAAAGATAGGGTGTATCATAAAAAGAAATACTAATGTTAATACAATTATATGTATTGTTCCCTAACCTCCATATTTATTCAACTAGTCGAGTAGAAGGGAACCTTTCTACTTTGCGGTAGATTATGTTCCTCCCCCCTCACAGAACCGTGCTTGCGCTATTCACGCACACGGCTCCTCCTAGTTACCATTCACAAAATGTAGCTAATCTCTTAGATTCAGTGCTAATTCTGCTATCCCTAGTAGTTTTGTTTCCATTTATCCCTACCTCTGAGTGTAGTAAATGTTTCCTTAGTAAGGGTGATAACTGATAGCTAGCCTTTCCTCCATCGGCATTAACCAACTTCATTGGTACTACGCTGCTATCCGACCCCCTACACCGGCGTTTGACTTCCTTACTTTTTATCGCTTGTACACCATACTCTTCTTACAAGAAAAGACCGGTAGGGTCTCCCGAGTTGCCGTATCATATCAATGTGTAACGTGCCAAGGTCTCTGACTCCAGAGAGGTTTTATCCATCTTGCCTTAAACGAAGGATAAAATGTAGCTTTCTGCTGCAGGTAAAGCATCAGCCCTCTCGTTTTACTAACTTTATGGAGCTCAATCCCTTCAACCAATAGGCTTTCGGCCCGCCACCTAACTGTCTACGCTTAAAGACTAAAGTTACCTTTAGCCCTCCAAGACTCGCTACGAGCGAATGACTAGTTCTTACTCGACGGGAATCCCACCCGTTATATGATACGACCTAGGCTCGGCCGCACACCTGCCCGTTAGCTGAATAAGAAAAAGCCACCAAGAATTTTTGGCAGCTGGATCTTCAATTCTTGACCCGTAAGCTTAAAAAGAAACTTAGAATAAATAGGAGGTAAAAAACGTGCTTTTGTTTCTTTAGTTAATAAAAGTATGATATAACAAAAATAAATTAAGAGTTATAATAAGTACAGCAATTATCCACGCACAGATCGACGTTACTGAATGATTTACAAGTTTTCCCATTAGTTTTTTGTTACTTGTAAACATTATTAAAGGTATTAAAGCAAAAGCAATTCCAAAAGAGAGGACAACCTGACTTATTACAAGAGCTTTAGAAGGATTAATTCCCATTAAAATTATTCCTAACGGCGGTATCATTGTAATAAATCGTCTCAAATAAATAGGTATGCGTCGTTTAATAAAGCCTTGCATAATGATGTCACCTGACATGGTACCAACTGAAGAACTTGATAATCCAGCAGATAACAATCCAATGCCAAAACATATAGCAACAAAGGGTCCAAGTATTTTTCCAAATTCATTAAAGGCAACTTCTAAATCACTTACGTTAAGTCCGTTTTTATTAAATAAAGCCGCTGATACGATTAACATACTTGCGTTTATCCCACCTGCAATAATCATCGCAATAATGACATCTACAAACTCATAATGAAAAATCTTTTTCCGTTCTTCTTCGGTTTCTCCGACAATTCTATTTTGTGTTAAGGCAGAATGCAGATAAATGGCATGCGGCATCACTGTTGCTCCCAGCATACCAGCTCCTAATAAAACGCTATCTACATCCTGAAATTTGAGTGTGAAAAGACCAGAGAGAATTGCCGCTGCATCTGGTGCTGCATAGAAAACTTGAACCCCAAAGACAATTACTACAATAAAAATCATTGCTGTAATAACAGCTTCTAAAGGACGCATTCCTCGCCTTTGAATCTCCAAAATGACGAATGAACCAATGGCTGCAATAATAGCAGCGAAAACAAGTGGGATATCAAAAAGCAAATAGAGTCCAAGCGATGCACCAATAAATTCTGCCAGATCTGTTGCCATAACGACAAGTTCAGCTTGTATCCATAAAAGTATGGAAGTCTTCTTTGAAAATTTCTCTCGGCAAACTTCAGGTAGGTTTTTACCTGTTGCAATCCCTAACTTGGCAGACATCGTCTGAATCAAAACTGCCATTAAATTAGAAACTAAAATGACCCATAATAATGTGTATCCATACTTAGACCCTGCCGAAATGTTTGTTGCATAATTTCCTGGGTCGATATATGCCACAGCAGCAATAAAGGCAGGACCTAAAAAAGGCAGCAATCTTTTAATTCCATTAGAATCACTTTTTATAGAAGAATTAGAATATTTATTCAAAGAGTAAGACAATTTTTCGGTCCAACCTCCTTCGTTTATCCGAACTTATAGTTTATTTCAGTAATTTGCATATGAGTTAATGCAACTGTAATATTGTAGCTTTTTATCGCTATTCTTATTTACTTTAATAATAAGAACATTATCTACCCACAGACCTGATTGCCCAGTACCCTAACTCCTTTGTTCGAATTTCCTCCTTGTTTGTTTTTGAAGAGATGGCAAAAGCAATGCATATTGAACAGCAAACTTCGATTTTTTCAAACCTAATATCCATATTTCTACAACATTTTAAAGGGTCTCAGGTTGCAAACCCGACATAAATGAAGTTATTGGGCTTACTATTTGATTAGCTTCTGTTTCAGCAAATGCAGGATTGGTGTGTAACAAAATTAAAGGAAAGAAAAGGGAATGAAAAATTTTATTTATATAGTCACCTTTGTGCTTATTTTACCCATAAATCCATACCTTTAGTTTAATAAGAAAAAGATTGTCGCAACAGCCATACCTTCTTGAACTCAAGCACCCGTTTTAGTTTAGTTGAAGTTATCAGTTAATTATTATTTTTTCTGATCTGCTACTACTAAAACGTCTAAATGACGTACCTCTCTTAACAATTTTTGAGTAACAGAACCTTTTGTTATCTCCTCCCATCTGGAACGAGCAGATTGGCCGATAATAACTTGTGTTGCTTTTTTTTCATTCATTTCACTTACCTGCTTTCTAAAGACATTACGGCGGTCTTTGGTTTCGTACATTTCAAATACTCCCCCAAGTCGTTCTGTCAGTTGGCGAATTCTAGTTAATGTTTAACTCCACCATTCTGCGCATGATTTCTTTATGCCGTGTACTTTCCAGCTGTTCAGGTTGGATGACGGTATCCTTGAGCAAATACTCCGCTTTCATCAAGCTCCCTAAAAACGCTTTTTCGGCGATGCTCATTACTCTTCACCTGCCGTAAGGTCAAGTTTAAATCCACCTGGAATCGCTCTTCCGGCAGGAAACGATACGGTTGATTTCCTATGCTTTGGTGCGCAATTTTCACTCTCATAAAAAGAATCAATTTCTTCTACGGTCTGTAAGGAGTCATTTACCCAGTTTTTCAGAATCCCAACCACATAACTAAGCTTTCGCTTGTTATTGGCACTAGCAATATTCATCGCTTTTAAAATCACATCTTTCGGCTGTAAAAAGATAGAATCATCTAACCAAGATAGTAACTGTTGTTTGGCATTCACGTTCGAAAAACCAAATCCATTGTTGTCCCAAAACTCAACAATTTCTTTCACATCATTCTGTAAAGGATTCTCGATGTTTGGATTTTCCTCTATATTTGGATGAAAAGCTTCTTTTTGTTGTTTTATATTTATATTAAAATTATTATTTCCTTTTTCTTTTTGTCCCCGTATCGTATAACGTTGCATGAACGGATCATCTAACTCTTCGCTTTCAGTATCGATATATGTATCTTTTTCATCTTCTTCACTCATATTATTGCTGTTAAACCTTTCTTCTTGTCCACAAAAGGATTCAAATAAGCTGAGAATTTCCTGTTTAACAATGGATTCCGAAACATAAAGGATCAGCGAGAGATCCTCGACATCTTTTAATTCGGAATAAATACAATCCATGACCGGTTTCCCGCCTTTATGCAGGTTATATTTCCCCCAGTTTTTAATCGCGAGTTCTCTTGTTTCAGGATTGTATCGAATGACCTTGTGGTGCAGGGTGAATCGTTCCATTAACGAATGAACACTCTCAATCGAATACCCCAAATCAAATGCCATTTGTTTTTGGGTAATTTTATAGATGCCAATTTGGGTTGTATGTGGATTGGTAAGAAGATACAGATAAAAGTATTTGTCCTCGGGGCTCATCTCTTCTAAAACCACCGGATTCTTCCAAAAATCAGTACGTACCATTCGATATTTTGCCATCTTCAACCACTGCCTTTCTTCTAATAAAATTCCTTCATACTTGATATAGAAATAAATAAAGAAAAAGGTCATAGGTTTATCAATAGAATGTGAATATTTTATGACACCTTTTCATCACCTTGTCCTTTGCGCGGGATTTAGGTGAAAGCCCGCATCCTCTGCACTTCTACGATATCGAGTTTGGCGGGGTAAAGCGAATCTCCATTTTTCATATTTGAGGGCATTTTTAGAGCATAAACGTCAAAAAACGCCTTCAAAAATGATTTTTGAAGGCGTTTTTTGCAATTTGGGAAAAATTTTCTATTGTTTTCACGGGTACATAAAATGATTGAATTGTTTTGAGTTAAGTATTAAATGATTATTTCCTCATTGGTTTCTCTCTTTGACCGCTTCCGTTTCTTCCATTAAATTTTTGCTCCCTCCACCATGATTTGTCTTTAGTTTAATCAAAAGCATGCCCGTAGGTTGGAATACTTCTTGACAACTTCAAGAATTATTTGGTTCCCGTAATCACACAAGGTTCCTTCCTTATAATCGACTCATTATCAGGCACTTTTTACAATTAGTCCTGCCCCAGTGGCATTTACTCGCAATGAGGTCACGAGGTTGAATATAGATCCTAAAGTATATAATGGTACCCATGGAAGCAGAATTCATTGTACAATAACTTTAAAGAAGTGGAGGTAATAAAATGAAAAAAGTGATTATATATTCTCAAGAGACATGCCCGCCTTGCCATGCAGAAAAACAATGGTTAAAAGAAAATGGGATTGAATTTGAAGAAAGAGACATCCGTAAAGATGATCAATATCTTCAAGAACTTATTCAACTAGGTGCTGCAGCTACACCAGCAACCATTATCAAAGACGATGATAGTGAAGAAGTTATCCTAGGATTTGATCAATCGAAATTGGCTGGAATATTAGGGATTTAATGTATGTTAAAAAACTTGATGTTCGAGAATAAGCTATCAATAAAGGAGCTAAAAAAAACAGGCGAACAGTGACTATCACTGTTCGCCTGTTTTTTACAGCCCAAAATGTTGTTTCGCCAGCTCTTTGAATTTCACATTATCAATGTTCTCTTTAGATACAACTCCATCAGCCCATTGGGTAAATGTGGTATCTGTTAAGGTGATGTTTCCATTATGGGTAAGTCGAGTTACCAATGGATGTTTGTTAAATGGTGATTTCGGGTGTTCGGTAATAATTGTTTGGATCGCATTCAAATTCGCTTCATCATCAATTGGTTTCTGGGAATCAAATACATAACCAATTTTCCAATCTGTATCTTTATGCTTTAATTTCATCTCTAAACAATAGTCCCCATATTCATGATTTACTTTTTTTATTCGAAACTCCCCATTATAAGAAGAAATGGTCTCTCCGGATAACGGAACAGGTTTTAATGGTAAATTCCCTCCAAAACCCGTGTCAATTAGATACGTTTGTTCCTCATGATTTAAAAGCACTGTTACATGCGTCCTTCCAATTTGAAGATACTCTTCCGCAGCTTGATTATAGACAACACCGTCTGTTATGACTGCATTAAACCCATTTTCAATTAGGTAGAAATAGAAGAGCGAATTTAATTCATAACAAAGTCCGCCTTCATTTCTATCCACTATTTTGTACATTAAGTTTTCCTTTGTAATCTTACGTATTTTGTTTTCAATGATGCTTAAATTTTCAAACGGGATGTTTTGTGCTGTTTTTTCAAGAACCTCAGCTAACTTTTCAAAGGTAATTGTTTGGTTGTTCGGCATGTCTATTCTTTTGTGAAATAAAGACGTCAGGTTTTGCATTTTTCTCTCCTCCAAGCCCTAATATTAAGTGCAAGGCACCTCCCGTATATTTGGATAGTGCCTTGCACTTGACTTATTTCACTTCGTATTCAAATTTGCAGAGTTAACTCTATTTAATAATAATTCCGATGGCGCACTCCCGTATAAATACAACCTATGCATCGGCCTAGTCATGGCTACATATAACAATTTGATGTCTAACTCTTCTTCACTGTACGATTCTTCCAAGGTAAGAATCAGTACGGCATCAAATTCCAATCCTTTTGAAAGATACGAAGGGAGAATCACTACGCATCCCTTTTTCATATCTTCTTTTTCTTTCAATAGCTGAGTTGGAAGATTGCTATTTTCCAACATATTATGTATTCGTAAGCACTCTTTGTCGGTTCTTCCAATTATCGCAATCGAGTTAAGCTCTTCCTCTTTGAGTACATGAATATCATGTTCAAGTATCTCTTTTACCTGTTCCGGATTGGCAGGGTCGATTTTCGTATAAAGTGGTTTGTCCCCATGTCGAATGACTGGTTCTACTTTTGGCAAGTCTTTATCCATGATAGAAAGAATGTCGTTTGCTAAGTGCATAATCTCGACCGTCGTTCGATAACTCTTCTGCAATGATTGATAATTAGCATTTGGGAAAATATCATTTACTAGTGGTTCCCAACTATTTAATCCTCGATAGGAATGAATCCCTTGGGCTAAATCTCCCACGATCGTAAACAACTCTGTTTCAAAACCTTCTTTAAGTGCGGCAAATTGGAAATAACTATAGTCCTGGGCCTCATCAATGAAAATACTTTTCATTTTATATTGTTCTTCTATACCTTCTAATTTCGCCTTCATATAAAATAACGGAGCTAAATCCTCAAGTTCAAGCGCCTTTTTATTAAAAATCCTTTGACAATAGTTACTTAACCTCTTGCATTCACTCTCTGAAAGTGTAGGGGAATACTTTTGTAAAAGTTCAGGTGACGTCATTAGTTCTTTGTATAATGTAAAAATATCTTTTTTAACAAAAGAATTCATATAATTTTTTATGGCAACCTTTGACTCCTGCTCCACCGTACTGATTCTTTTTTCTTTTGAATCCATGAGAAAGACTACTTTTTCCCTTCTCTTTTCTGAATTTAATCTGCTGCTAAAAAGGAGCTTTTCTAAAGCATCGTCATATTTGCTATTAATTTTAGAAAGAATCACCGATTTTTTTATTCTTAAATCATTTGCTAATAGATTTTTAATTTTATCCAATCTCTTATAAATAGGTAAGTATTGAAATTCTTGTATAAATAGTTTTTTGAGTTTTCCCCCTCTCATTAACCGTGATTTTTCAATGATAAAATCCTCGCAAGGTGCCAAATTAAACTCAATTTCTTTTAAATAGTGGTCGATTAACTCCTTAAATTCCAGAGATCCTTTATAACTAGAAACCCATTGGATCGATTTTGATTTTTCATTCCCTTTAATAAGGGCCATTAATTTCGAATTCGGAGATAATAATTTTATTTTCTTGCCTAAACACCTTCTCATAAATTCAATAAAGGTAGTTTGGTTTATTTTATTTACACCTAAATCAGGCAGAACGGCGGAAATATAATCGATAAATAATTTATTAGGTGCAAGAATCATTAATTTTTCTGGAGGAAATCGATATCCAGAAGAGTAGAGAAAGTAGGAAATTCTATGGAGTGCAATGGTTGTTTTTCCACTTCCAGCAGCTCCCTGAACGATTATGGGGTGTTTAAGAGAAGCTCGAATCACTTCATTTTGCTCATTTTGGATGGTCGCTACAATCTCGGTTAGTCGATTATCTGCTTTTCCTGATAAGGATTTCTGCAATAGTTCATCATGTGTGGTTAAATCGATATCTCTAATTTCTTTTAATAATCCATTCTCGATTTCATACTGTCGCTTTAGCGATAAATAACCACTTTGCGTTTCCCCGTAGGCGTCATATGTAACATTCCCAAGACGGCCATCATAGTAAACATTTGCAATCGGAGAGCGCCAATCGACAATAATGGGGATCTGATTCACACGGTCAAACAGTGAGGCTTTTCCGATATATAAAATCTCTTCTTCGGAGTCACCACTGTTTGTAAAATTTATTCTAGAAAAGTACGGTTTGCCGATGACGCTTGCTAACCTTTCCAATTCACTCTCGGCCAATTCTAAAAATTGAGCATTCGTCAGTAGGGTCATGTAGCTTAAACTACTATCTGATGTATCCAGTTCAGCAAAGGCTTCTTTCAAATTCTCAACGAACTGTTCTTTATTTCCCTTCGACATTTCCAATACGCTTTTAATATATTCCTTTGTAAACTCTAAGCGCTCAACTTCTGCTTGATAATCTTTGTGTTCACGAACTGATTTTTGTTTTTTCGAGCTCATTCTCTTAATCCGTCACCTCTCATTATGAGTTTTAGAACGATGGAACAGGCACAAAAAGAAACATCTACATTTTTTTGTAGATGCTTTCCTTAACAATTGAGCTATATTTTACCATTTGACAAGTGTTAATACAATATACTTTCTGTTAATACGTAAAAATAGTAGTCGATTTTTCCCCACATCATGGTCACATATATTGTTGCTTCGAGTTAAAGCTCTTTCAGACCTTATCTCACTGTGTTTTTACCCTTTGAAATATAGTAAAGCAATTAGGAAAATAATCAAGCCTATTAAAAAAATAGGACCAAGACCTGTACTGTATACAAAGTAAATTCTAATATGAAGTAAAGCATGGACAATAAGAATGACCAGTAAGCAAAAAAGCAATAAAATGGTTAACTGTACATTTTTATTTCGATTTCGATTCAAAGAATTGGCTCCCTTCTAGAAGCTCTACAAGGACACTAAATGTACCATACTTTTTATAAATATTTTCCTTTAGCTTGAATTATGCATTCCTAAGAGCGGTGCTCAGGCATTAAATGAGTGAGCGCACCATAAGAATCGTTCCCATGATCTCCTTGATTACACGGTCCAATAACCTAATTAATACTCCTACTCTATTTTCTTTTTTCGATATTTTGGTTATAATATATCTATATAATCGCATAAAATAACAAAGACCGCTGGTGCAGGTAACACCAAACGGTCAATGCAATAGCAGGTTCCCTGCAAGGGAATCAGCATAAAGCGGAAGTAATCCACCAAGGGCTGCTATACTCAAGGGTGGATTATTTTTTTTGGTTAAATGACAGAACAGCTACAATCAGGCTTGCAAATCCAATCATAATCATGAATGTTTCAAATACTGTCAATCAGCATCACCCCCTTTCCGAGGGAATGTGCCGACCACCCTTGAGAGAACCTATTCTATTGCTCTTCTATTTTATCATGTAATTCTAAAATTAGGAACATATGTTTTGTTTTTGAAATAAAATAGGTCCATACGTACGAAATTATTCTTTGTTCTACATTGAGTTTGGTTAGAAGTACCTAGGTAAGTTTAGAACAGCTTCTACTTAGTTTTTGGCTTTTTTTCAAGTATCAGGCACCCTCCAAGAATCTGGAAGGTGCCCGACACTCATTTACTCATTTTAACAATTTATTCAGGAAGTCTAATCTCTGCTTTGCATTCTCTTTAATGATTATATCTACACCCGTATCAACGACTTTTTCAACATTTTTACCCTTTGTAATTTTCAATGCTGTTTCAACGCTTAAATATCCCATATCATACGGATTTTGTGCCACTGTACTACTTATCGTTCCATTCTTTATTAAATTCAGCATATCAGGAATCCCGTCTGCTCCAATGACAGGGATAGCAACACCTTGATCCTTCAATGCCTTTATCACAAGTAATGCGGAGATGTCATGTGTGGCAAAGACACCCTTAATATCCGGATGCTCACGCAATATCTTTGTCATTTCTTTTTTTACTGTCTCTGCATCATCCGAATTCCATACTGTTTCTGCCGCTAATATGATTCCTGCATCTTTTAAAGCCATTTTAGCTCCATTTATCCGTTCTCTAAATACTGAGACTGATAAATGTCCACCGATAATGGCAACTTTATTTCCAGGTTGAAGTTGCGAGGCTAAAAGCGAGCCTGCCTTCTTTCCTAGATCAACGTTATCGGTACCGATATAAGAAGTTTTATTTTGCCAAGGATCATCTTGATCTACTAACAATACAGGAATTTTTTTTTGTTTCGTATACCTATCCAATAAAGGTATAACCGTTGAATCAATAGGTGCGACAATTAATACATCTGGATTTTCTTGATAAGTCTTCTCTAATAATCTCCTTTGTTCTCTAGTAGAACCATCAAGTGGTGCGATAACTTTCCCTTCCATACCAAAGTCACTGAACGCTTTTTCAGCACCTGCTTTAACAATTTCCCAATATTGTGTGTCCATATTCTTTAAAACAATAACCACTTTCGGTCTTTCGTCTGCAAATGATTTAGAAATAAAACTTATAATGATAACAGAAATAACTGCTCCACCAAGAATAACTAGTTTTCCATTTTTGAACACTATATCCTCCCCTCTCTTTTAGTTTAAGAATAGTCGGTAGGACTAGGATTTATATTAAATCGAATGGAGAAAGTGGAACCCTCATCGCCCGTTGATATATCAATTTCGGCATGATGTCGTTTTGCAACACTGTAGCAGATAGCCAAACCTAATCCGGTTCCCGTCTCTTTCGTTGTAAAGAAAGGTGTTCCTAATTTTTGTAGTACTTCCGGGCTAATGCCATGACCCTGATCTTTTATTTCTAAAATGACGGCCTGTTTTTCCGTATAAGTCTTAATGGTAAGTTTTCCGTTAGACGACATGGCATCTAGCCCATTTAGAGCAATATTTAAAATAAGTTGACGGATTTCTTTCTGATCTATGAATATATCCGGACACTGATTTAACTCCAGCTTAACATGTTTGCTTGACCGAAAAGCTTCTGCTTGAATTAATGGAGATAATGCTTCAAGTATCGTATTTAAGTTTTGCTTTTTCTTCACACTGACCTTGTTTTTGGCTAGATTAAGAAATTCCGTGATAATAGAGTTTGCTCTTGTTAATTCGTCTAACATCAAATCAATGATCTCTGCTGATAAATTAGCGCTGTCATTCCTTGATAATTGTAAAAACCCTTGAACAGTAGTCATGGGATTTCTGATTTCATGGGCGATTCCTGCAGCCATCTCACCGATTAAATTCAAACGATCTAAGCGAGACATCTCTTTCTCTAAGTGAACGGTTTCCGTAATATCTGTTAAAACCATGAGCGTACATGGTTCAGGATGGATATCAATCATTTCAGTCGATAATAATCCATCGCGAATATCGCCGTCTTTCGTCTTATAACTAATTTTCTTATTACGAATTTTCAGATCCAGATTAATTGGTTTTCCTGTGGATTCATCGATAAAATTCTTTACATTTATTTTGTGTTTTTCCAACTCTGTCATGCTATAACCAGTAAAATTTAACCAACTAGTATTTACTTCAATAAAGGTTAAATTCTTCTGAGAAAAAATCGCCATTAAACAGGGACTAGATTCAAAGATTTTACGAAATCTTTCTTGGGAACGGTACAGATGGCTGGCGATCCTTTCTCGTTCCTCTATCTCATTTTGTAGTCTCTCATTAGCCCTTATCAGTTCTTGCGTTCGTTTTTCTACTATTTGTTCCATATTATTGTATTGAAGTTTCTTAATCTCCTCTATCTGCTTTCTTTCTGTGACATCCCGAATGCTACATACAAAGAGGTTATGCTTTTCAATGGTGGTTTCACCAATTAGAATATCAGCATGAAAGTGACTTTCATCTTTCCGAACAGCTACCGATTCTATCACCTTTCCTGCGGATTCTTTTATAGAGGATAAGAAAGAAAACGAAGAATCTTGGACATGATCTCCCATCCAAGTTAGAAAAAGCCTCAAAACATTGCCGCCGATTAATTCCTCAGCTCTGTATCCAAACATGCTTTTTATTGCTGGATTCACCGATAATATAGATCCCTGATCGTCAAACGTAAGGATCGTGTCAACGATGGTTTCACCAATAACTTTAGATAATGCCTCTGTACGACGTAAATTTAAGGTGGTCCTATCTAACTTTTTATTCATCTCATTCAGTTCAACTTTACGTTCTCGATCAGTTTGAATGATATTTTCTTGATGATTTTGGTGTATTTTAACAAATTGTTCAATTTTATACTTCAATGTTTTTGGATTAAAGGGTTTCATAATATAATCAATGGCCCCAACTGAATACCCTTCATACACATGTTCCATATCTAGACTAATCGCTGTTATAAAAATGATTGGAATATGTCTAGTTTTTTCTCTAGCCTTAATAAGCTTCGCTGTTTCAAAACCATTTAACCCAGGCATCTGTACATCCAGTAAAATAACAGCAAAATCTTGTTTTAGCATACATTTTAACGCTTCTTTACCTGAATTTGCGCTAACCAAGTGATAATTGGGAGATGTAAGTACAGCTTTCAATGCTAATAGATTTTCAGGATGATCATCCACCATTAATATATTTACCTTATTAGAATGGGGACTAGTTAACTTTTCGATAGAGTTTTTCTGATGCGTCAAATTCTCTGTAACAGTGTTCATAACTTGTAAATTTTATCCCCTCTCTTATACCCAACCCAAGAAACCCTGCTGGGCTTAGGCTCTTATATAATAACGTGTGGACATGATTTTGAAGAACCTTATTAAAATAGATTAAGACATTTCGGCATATAATAATATCAAACTCGTTAAACGATTGGTCTGTTACTAAATTATGCTGGGCAAACACCACATTTTTTTGCAAAAAGGAATGGAAAAATACTTTATCATCCACTGCCTTATAATATTCCGAAAAGGCCCTTTTCCCGTCTGCCTCGATATAGTTTTTAGTGTAGAGCTGCATCCTGTCTAATGGAAAGGTCCCTTGCTTCGCCTTTTCTAAAACATTTTTGTTTATATCAGTAGCAAATATTCTCGTTTTTTCGTAAATCCCTTCTTCATGCAAGAGAATAGACATAGAATAGACCTCTTCTCCTGATGAACAGCCAACATGCCAAATTCGAATTTCAGGATAATCTTTTACTAAAGGGATGATCTTTGTTCGGAATGTCTTAAAAAATGAAGGATCCCGAAACATCTCTGTTACATTAATCGAGAAATCAGAAAGCAATTCCCCCATGACAGCTGGGTCACGAAGTATCTTTTCCTGGAGAGCAGATATACTTGGTAGATTTTCCTTACGAACACGATGGATAATTCTCCTTTGGATGAAAGGAAAGGCATAGTTTCGAAAATCATAACCATAAAATCGAAAAACGGCCTCTAGCAGTAAATCGATTTCTATTCTTTCTATCTCATCTGTCTGTAGAATATTAGGTTTTATTATCAAATTCTCTACCCCTCCTTACTATACAGCCATACTTGCATTAAGGAAAATAACTGGTCTAAGTTAATTGGCTTACTGATATAATCCGTTGCTCCCGCATTTAAACATTCTTCTCTGCTGCGTTTCATTGCCTTAGCTGTAAGGGCGATGATTGGGATCGTTTGGAATTCAGTTAGATGACGAATGCGCCGCATTGCTTCAAACCCATCCATCTCAGGCATCATAATGTCCATTAAAATGAGGTCTGTTTCTGGATTTTCCTTTAATACCTCAATCCCTTCACGGCCATTTTCTGCTACAATTATATCCATTTCAAACTTCTCAAGAGCAATGGTTAAGGCATACACATTTCGTATATCATCATCTACAATGAGAATTTTCTTGTTTTTCAAAGAAGAAATGCCATCTGGTTTTATTGGACCTTCTAAATCTTTGAGTGAATCATCTTCATAAAGACTTATGGCCGCTTCTTCCAAAGCGGTATTTTCTACTATTTTGCTGTTTGTTTGAAAGTATGGCAAATATAAAGTGAAGGTGCTTCCATTTCCCTTCGTACTAGAGACCTCTATATATCCACCTAATAACTGGGCCATTTCGCGACTAATGGACAGTCCTAATCCAGTGCCTCCATATTGACGACTTGTCGTTCCATCTGCTTGTTTAAAGGCATCAAATATTGTTTCTTGTTTATCCTTATCAATGCCTATTCCTGTATCGATCACGGAGAAAGCAAGCATCGATTGCTCTCGAGTTTCTCCCTCAAAAAGCTGCCCACTGACTTCTTTTATTTCCTTCCGAATATCTAATGATACACTGCCACGTTCAGTAAACTTAAACGCATTTGAAAGGAGATTTTTTAAAATTTGCTGTAAGCGTTGTTCATCCGTATAGAATGTCCCTGCTAAACTTCCTTCCATCTTAATTGAAAACTGTACATTTTTTTGAATCGCAAGAGGGGAAAATTGTCTTTCGATAAAATCTTGGACATCATGAAGATCTACCTCTTTAGGATTGACATCTAATTTTCCTGACTCCACTTTCGCCAAATCTAAGACATCATTGATTAAATGAAGTAAATCATTACCAGATGAGTAGATCGTACGAATATACTCAACCTGCTCAACGGTAAGATTACCATCCCCGTTTTCAGCAAGTATTTGAGCTAAAATTAGTAAACTATTAAGTGGAGTTCTTAACTCGTGTGACATATTGGCTAGAAACTCGGATTTATATTGAGAGCTAAGTTCTAATTGTTGCGCTTTTTCTTCAAGTGCCTCTCTCACCTTTTCAATTTCCTTGTTCTTTTGTTCAGAGGCTATATACTGCTCCTCAAGTTTTTCATTCGTCGTCCTTAATTCCTCTTGTTGTAACTGCAGTTCTTCTGATTGAGATTGGAGTTCTTCTGTCAATGCTTGTGATTCTTGCAATAATCTTTCTGCTTTCATATGACTAACAATACTGTTTATCTTGATACCTATATTATTAGTTACTGCTTCCAATAACTTAACCTGGAGGGGACAAAAGGACTCAAATGATGCAATTTCAATGACAGCTAGTACATCATTTTCAAATTGAATCGGTAAAATAATAATATTTTTGGGTGAACCAACTCCCGTTCCTGATCCTATTTTAACGTAATGATCTGGAACATTGGTTAGTAAGATAGAACGTTTTTCAAGTGCACATTGGCCGATAAGACCCTCTCCAAAACGAAACCGCATATAATCTTTATTATTATCTAGTGAAGCATAGGCAGATATCTTTCTTAAATACTGCTCTCTCTCTTCCACTTCCTTAACATAGAAAACTCCGTAACTTGCTCCTACCATTGGGACAAGCTTTGTAATTAACAATTGTGCTAACATAGAAACATTTTCAACTTCAGGATAGATGGTGGCTATTTCAGCAATTTTTGCATGAAGCCAACTTTGATCTTCTGCTTCTTCTTTTAATTGTTTCTCTAGCTTACTTTGTTCCTCGAGTGCATGTGCCATTTTATTAAAGGAAACAGCGATTTCACCTAATTCACCCTTAGTTGAAATCTGAATTCGGGGTAATGAACTAAAATCACTTGTGATAGCACTTTTCATCACTTCTGTTATGTTGTTAAGGTTATTTGTGATACCTCTAATAATCCAAATCGTGAAAACAATGCCAATACATAAGGCAATGGCAAGATAAATGTATATGATGGTGACAGCCCAGTTGTATGTATCTTTAGATCTTAATAGTTCATCTTTCATCTTTTGTTCTTGCAATCCATAGAGAAGATCAGCAATTTGATTCATTCTTTGCCTAATCAGTTCTGAATCAGTCCAAAAGACAGCCGGAATTTCCATTGCCGGATTTAGTTTTTTTGTTGCTATAGCTTGTTGACCCATAGTTAAATACTGGTCATGCAATGTTTTATATTTTGCGATTAGTTCTTTTGATTTTTCTTGCTTGTCCATTTTTTCTAGTGAATCAATTGCAGATTGTAAATTGGTATGGGAATCTTCCCAAGAATTCGTTGCATCTAATTGGATATCATTCCCATGGACTGTTAACATCGATGTAATCTCTAGACCGATTCTAGAAGTCTCGTATTTAATCTCGGAAGCCATTTCGATTCTTTCATTTAAATCATTTACAACAACGTTCATATTAACTGTCGTTTGTTTGAGCATGTTCATTAAAATGATAGCGATAATAAAAAATAGCAGCAGCAAGGACCCAATACTTGTATAAAGTTTTGTTTTAAATTTCATAAGACCTCCCTAATTCCTACCGTTTTCAAACTGTTTAATATATTAAACTCAAATTATCGTTATCCGAAAAAATAGAAAATTCAAAACGCTGAATCTTCCTATTTAAACTACATATTTTCTTATTTTACTTTAAGTCATTATTATCGTCTATATAATATTTATTCAAAAAAAAGACTAACTGCGATTAGTTAGTCCGGTTACTATCTCTAAATTATGAATGAAATGTACGACTATACAAGGTATACTTTTCAATCTGCTCACGATTCGGTTCATATCCAATACCAGGTTGTTTTGGAATCGTAATCATCCCATCTTCGACTATTACCTCTGGATCAATAATATCTTCCTTCCAGTAACATGCAGAAGCAGCGGTATCACCTGGAAGTGTAAAATTAGACAGGCTGGTTATCGCGATATTATGTGCCCTTCCAACTCCAGCTTCAAGCATACCTCCACACCAAACCGGAAGCCCATTCGCCGCACATAAATCATGGATTTTTTTAGATTCTGTTAAGCCGCCAACACGGCCGATTTTAATATTAATAATTTTACAACTTCCTAGATGAATTGCCTTTCTCACATCTTCCACACTATGAATACTCTCATCCAGACAAATGGGTGTCTCTATTTGTGCTTGAAGCTGTGCATGATCGACAATATCATCGAAGCCCAATGGCTGCTCGATCATCATTAAATTAAATTGATCCATTGCCTTAAGGGTATCGATATCATCTAAGGTATAGGCAGTATTTGCGTCAGCCATTAATGGAATATCAGGGTAATGTTTTCGAATCTCTGCTAAAATATTTATATCCCAACCCGGTTGAATTTTCACCTTGATACGTTTATATCCTTCTTGTAAATGACTCTCAATCAAAGCTAATAATTCTTCGACAGTATCCTGAATCCCGATGCTGACGCCGACTTCAATCTTTTCTAATGTTCCCCCAAGGGCACTCGCAAGACTTACTCCTTGCTGTTTAGCATAAGCGTCCCAAATCGCACCTTCAAGGGCAGCCTTTGCCATATAATTCCCACGAACATGATGAAACCGTTTGGAGACCTCATCAGGATGAGATATCGGCTCTTTTAGAAGAAGTGGAATCAGAAAATCCTCCATCATATGCCAATTGGTTTTGACAGTCTCTTCCTTATAAGTGGCATCAATCGCAGCCACGGATTCAGCCCATCCTGTTATACCATCCTTTGTTTTGACTTCGACCAAGATAAAATCTTTATCATATTCGGTCCCTACAGCTGTCGTGAAGGGGTGTAAAAGATCCATTTTCATATGTCTTAACACAATTCGTTGTATTTCCATTCTATATATCCCTCATTCCGTTAAGTACGTTTCTTAGATATTACATAGTGATGAAGGTAAGAATGATCACTCTTCCGTAATGCAGTAACCATCCACCCTTTACTCAGATATTGGGTAAAAACCTCGCGGGTTTTCATTCGCCATTCCAATGCAGCCTTCAAATTATTCGATTTAATGGATTGGAATTGATTTGGGACGGGTACATACAGGACCTCGGCATCCTCCTCGTAATCAAGAAAGACAGACTTCGGAACCGGGAAGCCCTGGGCATCCATTTCCACATCAATTAAAAGCGGCACTTCATGGAGATCAGCAGAATCTTCTCTCCGCTTCGACGTTTCACCAGCTACGTTCCATTCCACTAAAAAGCGATCAGAAGGCAAGCCTGCATTAAGGATATCAGGCATTTTACCGTAGCAATTCTCAATATATTGCGTACATACTCCACCTAATTTGCTTAAATTAAGATAGCCATTGACTGTTTCCAGTGGATCATACGTCCATGTGATTAGTTGATAGCCCATGTTAAGTGCTTCTTCACGCTGCCTTAGCTTTAATTTTTCTCCAATCCCTATTTTCCGAAAATCTGGGTGAATCCCCATGCTATGCGAACATAGATAAACAGTTTTACCATCAAATCCAGGAAAGCTATACTGGAATCCAATTAAACGAGCTCCCGAAAAAGCTCCAATCACCATTCCGCCATTTTTAACAACAGCGATACTATGGTTAACTGGGACCGGATCCTCGTCAGCCCATACCAAACTTTCTAAGTCTCTAACGGCAGTCAATTCTTCTGCCGTATGTAACATGCGTAATATAATCGGTTCTTGTAAATCCATTTTGAGTAACCTTCCTCCTGTTACTTAATTAGATGACACTTTTATTTATTGAAGCAGCATTATAAAGTAGACTAGTTAATATTTTCGTTCCATAAAGGAGCGCCTTCTGATTAAACTGCATGTCTGGGTGGTGAAGTCCAGGACGCAAGTCACAGCCTAATCCAAGCATGGTCGCCTTTAGCTTCGGATTTTGAAGGGTATAGAAGTGAAAATCTTCGCCCCCTTGTGAGATACAGTTGTCGTCTACATTTTCTTCACCCATGACAACGGCAACTGCATCCATTGCTAACTTAATAGCTTCTTTATTTAATCTTGCGGCTGGTACAAATTCTTTCACCGTTCCGCTTATACTTGTCCCAGTCAAAGCACCTACCTTCTCTAGCAAGTCCAATGCTCGGGACTGCAGTTCATCCATTGCTTCATTTGTTGTTGCCCGTAAGTCCAAAATATAATTTGCGGTTTCGGGAATGACATTGGAGGAACCTCCGCCAGCATGTAAGCCTGTCATTTTAATAGAAAAAGAATCCTGGTTTTTTAAGCGAATGTTTTGCAAGGCTTGGATTAAGTAAGATGCAGCTTCGATCGGATTGTTGCCATCTTGTGGACGGGATGCATGTGCTTGCTTCCCCTTAATTACCCCGTAAATGGTGGCACAGGAGCTATGAACAATCGCAGGAGCTACTTTTCCCATTGGAACTTCATCCCATGGACGAAGATGAACACCAAATAAGTAATGGACACCATCCAAAGCTCCTTCTTGCATCATTTGTAGTGCACCCTCACCTTTCTCCTCTGCTGGTTGAAAAATGAAACGAACTGGCTTCGATCGATAAGGTTTACAAGCCGCAAAAGCCAAGGCAGTATGTAGTACCATGGTGCTGTGGGCATCATGCCCACAGGAATGATTGGGTTGAACCTTTCCTTTCACTTCTTGTAATAGGGCATCCATATCGGCACGTAAAGCGACTATCTCGTTGCCTTCTCCTGGAATATCGGCAACAATACCAAAATGCCCTTCGTATGTTTTAAAAGGTATCTCCGCTTCGGTTAATACTGCCTTAATAAAGTGTGAGGTCTTATGTTCCTGCCAACTTGGCTCAGCCAATTGGTGTAGGTCAACATATGTTTTTAGAATCGCTTGTTCCTGGCCGTTAATAAAATCAATAAGCTGGCTCATAAAATAGCTCCTCTCCTTTGGTCATTCAACAAAAACACCATATTTCGAGTAAAGCTCTTCTAATTTCTGCTGTCGCGCTTGGATCTGATCCGAATCTTTCACTTTCATCCCGGCAATGATAAAATCCAACAAAATGATTGCTGGTGTGATCGAATGGGCGGCCGATTCGGAATCTTCCTCCGTTGTCAATGTATAATCAGCGATTCGACCGATTGGAGACAATAAACGATCTGTAACGCAAATTAATGGAACCCCCTGTTTTTTTGCACATTCTGCAATATGAAGGGTTTCCTTCGAATAACGAGGGAACGAGATTACAAATAGAACAGAGTGATCACTTAAATCGCCTAACCGCTCATAAATCTCTCCCGTTGAGGGGCAAAGCGTGACTTGATCGCGTAGAGAATGAAGTTGAAAAGAAAACCAGTGGGCTGGTGCATAGGATGCACCCATACCCAAAATGAAGATTCGATCTGCTTTGATTAATTCATCAACGACTTTCCATAGTTCTGTTTCATT
The DNA here is from genome assembly GCF_019219025.1 of Bacillus sp. sid0103. The sequence goes on from NZ_JAHUWN010000022.1 coordinate 55,403, forward strand.
GAGTTGATGATTTGTTTGTCGTTGGGAGAGGATATCCTTTTCCAAGATTTCTGTGAATAGAGAGTTGTGCTCTTCTACTCGATTTTCGATTTTCGGATCTGAACTAAATGGATGCAAACTTTTGTTTACAATTTGCTGTTGAATGTAATGCTGCATATCGCTAAAACCATTAAATCCCAACGCATATGAAAGACGGATGACGGTGGTTTCACTGACTTCTACCTTTCGTCCTATCATCGTAGCTGTGTTAAAAGCCGCTTCATCCAGTTTCTCAATTAGATGTTTTGCTACTTTTTTTTGCCCTGGAGACAAAGTTTCATATTTTTCCTTAATCATCGTTTCAAAGCTTTTCATACGTTCCTCCTATTTATGCAGGAAATGCTTCATATTTTAAATTTGTTGCAGTAACTTCTTTATTGTTTTTTATTATACTTTATTTGTTGAATATTTAGAAATCTTTTTTTATTAAAAAACTCAAAAAAGTCTCAGGCATCCTCCAGTAATTGGGTGGTACCTGACACGATCAAAATAACTTTCACCATTTTTTCATATTAACCCCTCTATAATCAAAGGGTGATAATCTCTTCTTATATTTACCAAAGCTTTCATACTTCCATTCATCTATTTAAAGAAACGACAATCACAACGTTTGGCCTGCTAATCGCCCCAATAAGTTCTCCATTTTTTCTACTGAAATAGCCTATTGTTTCAGTTATTTTTTATTTTTCAGGAAGAAACTGTTTATATGGATAAGAAAAAGACCATCTTGAAAAGATGGTCTTTAAACGCGTTTTGTTCCAACGTATCTTGGATGCCAGTATGGGTTATTTGTAGTTGTAATCATAACTCCTTTTGATGAAGAAGCCATAATCATTTTACCATTCCCGATATACATCGCAACGTGTGTCGGTCTACTTGCCTTTGTTGGAGCAAAGAACATTAAATCACCTGGTTGTATATAAGAATAGATACGATATCCATTTCCATAGAACATTTGAGCGGCTGTGCGGTTAAGCGTTCTTCCAGCTTTTGCATATGAGTATTTAACAAGCCCTGAACAGTCAAAGCCACTTGTTGACATTCCGCCCCAACGATAAGGTACGCCTAAATTAGACTTAGCAACCGTAACTGCTTTTGTATTATAATAAGCTGCTTCCGCTTTATCACCCATGTTAGCAAACAAAGAGCCAGAAGAAACGATAAGAACAAATGCTACGATGAATTTCTTTAGCATGATTGTTACCTCCTAGTGTGATTTGATTGTTTAAATATACTAGAAAGGTGTAACAGTGACATCTCAGCAAAATTACAATTCCATTACAAAAATTATTTTAAAATAATTTCAGACTTGTCCACTGTGGTTCAATAAGAAAATCAACAGCATTCATAAACAGTACGTAATTTTTTATTGTATTTTAAATTTATCTTTTTCAACAATATCCTTAACAATGTCTTCAATGGTTACATTTCCTAGTACCTTTTCCATTGCTAACTGGGCTGCTGACAATACAGGTGTGATAGAATCTTGAATATTCCTGCCTACGAGGCAATTAGGGTGCGTATTTTCATGCACACTAAATAATTCTTTTTCCTGCACAACATCGACCGCCTTATAAACGTCAAGAAATGTTATACAAGATGGTTCCTTTGCTAATTTTGCTCCTGCAATACCAGGTTGTACTGCGATTAACCCTGCTTTTTTTAGCATACCCATAATTTTTCTTATCAAGGTTGGGTTCGTGTTTACGCTGCCTGCTAAGAACTCCGATGAGCTGATCCCCTCTTTATTTAATTCAATAAGAGCTAATATATGAATACCAACGGAAAATCTGCTGCTGATGGACATATTCATTCACCTACTTAATATTTATTAAAATGATAACACAGGACCGACATGTATTTAATTTGATTACAACGTATTATACCTTAATACTCGTTAAAAATAAAAAAGCTTTATTATATCAATTGACAAATAACCAAGAAGTATCTATTATGAATACAGGTATTCAATATGAATACAAGTTAAATTTGAACGTTCTATTAGGATGATATTAAAAAATATAATTGGAGGTATAGAAAATGAAAGTGTTAGTAACTGGAGCAACAGGAAAATTGGGGACAAAAGTTGTAGAAACATTATTGAAAACTATTCCAGCAAATCAACTTGCTGTGAGTGTTCGTAATCCAGAGAAAGCTGAAGGATTACGCGCTCGTGGTGTAGAAGTTCGCGAAGGAAATTTTGACCGTCCAGATACACTAGATTCTGCTTTTTCAGGTATCAACAGGCTATTAATTATTTCTGCAGATGGGGACAATGAAGCCAGAATTAAACAGCACACAAATGCGGTAGCTGCTGCAGAGCGTGCTGGAGTTAAATTTATTGCTTATACTAGTTTAGTGAACGCACAGGAAAGTAAAAACTTCCTTGCTCCTACACATAAGGCAACAGAGTTAGCTATCCTAAAAACAGGCATTCCTTATTCTTTCTTACGCAACAATTGGTACATGGAGAATGAAAGCTCCAGCATCCAGGCTGTTCTAGCAGGAGCCCCTTGGGTAACTTCTGCAGGTACTGGAAAAGTAGGTTGGGCGTTACAACAGGATTATGCTGAAGCTGCCGCAGCGGTATTATCAGGGAACGGTCATGAAAACACAATCTATGAACTTTCTGGAAAGTTATTAACTCAAGAAGAACTTGTCTCTTCACTGGGTACTGTATTGGGTAAAGACGTACCTGTACAACAAGTGGATGATAATACTTATGCTGACATTATGAAAGGTGCTGGTGTACCAGATTTCCTCCTTCCTTTTCTTGTTAACATTCAAAAAGACATTCGAGAAGGTACCCTCGAAATCGAGAGTAACGATTTTGAAAAACTTTTGGGACGTCCAGCTACACCTATTAGTGTGGGGCTAACTCAGATCGTGAAAAGTATATCTTAAATAATATTGAACATTATTAAACCGACCCTCTTCCATTAGATTGGTCGGTTTTATTTTTTGTAATAAATATTTTACCACTCATCGGGCAGCCAGATCTTAAATAAAATGCTACATGATTGCTCAAAAAATAATAGTCAATCTAAATACTCACTAACAAGAACAACCTCTGATATTCGGGGCCTATTTTCTATATACTCCTCCTACCAACGTCCAATTGCCACAAATATTGCAAGCGCTAATAAAATGATATTCATCCCGATTGCCTGATTTTCTTTCCTCTTCACGTGTTTTTTGAACAACCTTATTTGTCCCCTCTAATGAATAGTTGTTCATATTATTCTCCTTTAGGAAGTTTAGACTGACTTTACAAAATTAATAAACGCATCTACCTTACTATCTAAGAAACGAAGTGTTCCCTCATCAACCAACTGACCTGTTTGTTCATCAAACTTCTGATTCGCCAAACCAATCAGTACCTCATTTCCTCCTGGTGGAAGAATTTTAGCTTGAATCCCAGGTGCAGCTAAAATTTCACGTAAATGCATTTGAGCCCGGACTGTACCGAGCAGGCCAAGAGTCACGCCTAATGCCATTACTGGTTTGCCAATAAAAACCTTGTCAACCCTAGAAGCCCAATCCAAAGCGTTCTTTAAAACACCTGGTATGGACCAATTGTATTCTGGAGTAATGATGAGAACACCATCTGCGCTTGCAATAGCCTCATTAAATTCTTTTACTGGTTGTGGAGGGGTATTTTCCTCGTCCTGGTCAAAATGTGGCAGAGACCGGATATCCGTAATTTCCATGTCTATTTTGCTCTTATAACGGTCTTGCATGGTTTTAAATAGATGCATGTTATAAGATTCTTTTCTTAAACTACCCACAATTGTTACGATTTTCATGATAAACCTCCAATGTATTTTTTAATCATTTTTGTAAAAAAAGCTCCTGTTGTTCCATGGACTGTTCAGACGTTATCCCATTCATACTTTTTGATGAGTCAGTATGGGCACAACCAAACTTTTAAGTCAACACCTTTTCCTCAACCAACTTTTTCAATCCTTATTTATAATATCATTATTAAAAAAAAAACGCCCAATAGGGCGGCCATATCAGTGGAACTTACTAAGCAGAAATTAGACTACTTTTTTGAGTACCTCTTAGATTAACTTTAGTCCACTTACAAAAATTAAAACAGCAACAATGGTTCGGAGCGGTCTTGTCGGAACCTTTGCAGATATGCTGCTACCAATCAAAACTCCTGGAATTGAGCCCATGAGTAAATTTCCAACAAGCATATAGTTCACATTTCCATATCCAATATGAAGCAATCCTGCAACCGAAACCAAAAGAAACGCGTGAGTTATATCCGTACCTACCATCTCTGATGTCTTCATTCGATATAGATAGATCATTGCCACTGCAAATAAAGAGCCAGAACCTAAAGATGTAAGTCCAACAATAAATCCAAAAATGCATCCAATTAAGATAGTTAGCATCTTCTTTTCTCTCAAAGGTTTTAATTGCCAACGATTAGGTCTTAATTTTTTCTCCACAAATGTTCTAATTATGATAGCCAGTGAAACAAATATCAGTATATATCCGAGGGAATGCCTGATAATCTGTTCTTGATTATGGTAATAAGATTCAAAATAGTGAAGGCCACCTATCGCTAACACCGCACTAGGAATACTTCCTATCGCTAAATACTTAACCATCTGAAGATTAACTGTTTTTTGTCTCCAATGCTGAAAAAGTCCGAAAAATTTCGTAATGGAATTATAAACAAGGTCTGTACCAACAGCAATTGAAGGATTAACCCCTATTAAAATTAAGACAGGGGTTAGGAGAGCTGCTCCCCCTACTCCAGTCAACCCAACCAAAAAACCTACAAGTAAACCCATCAAAGTAATCCCTATACTCATATCGCACGCCCTACCAATTCCTAGTATTTATATAGGATTATATACATTTATATTTATCTTGTAAATAACTAATTATTTTTTAGATTCAGAGAATTGTCCTTTGTTTTTTTAGAAAAATAAAAAGCCACCAAGAATGGTGACTTTTAATATTAATAAGGTTCCATCTAAATCAAATAAAACAGCTTTAATCACTTTTGTATTCACTCTCTCCGATTTGAACATTTATCTATATTAATTAAAATATGCTTAGGGGACTAACAAGCAGTGATATCACACAAATAAACCATGGATAAAAGAACTAAATATGTTAAAATTTAGTATAGGGGTGATAATATGCAAGAGGAAAATAAACCATTTAATCATGTAATTGACCACATGAACAAGATCGAAGGAAATGCAGCGAATCCTACAAATGCTAAATTCAGTAAATTGCCTAAGCCTTTAAAATATATTGGATACTTTATAATTGCATTTATTTCTGTATCTTTAATATTAATAATTATTTTAAATTTAATGAACTAATTGATATTGAATTCAAGAATTATTTCTCTCAGCAATAAAGCGAAAGCTACCATCCAAATAAAATGGAAAGTACCTTTCGCTAATTTTTTTATGGCTTTGTTAAACTTGCCTGTTGATTTCCGCTCCAGGCGCTTCGCTTTCCGCGGGCGGTCCGGGGAGCCTCCTCGTCGCTGCGCTCCTGCGGGGTCTCCCCTGCCCCGTCCTCCCGCAGGAGTCTTCGCGCCTTCCGCTCCTATCAACAGGGTGCCAAAATCATCAATAAGCTTTAACATAGCCTTTTTTATATAGCAGCTGCCAAAATAGTATTTATAAAACGGATGCTGATGAAGGATTACCTTCAATTCCTTGAATCCGCTCCTGATGGGTGTACACATTAAATCCGTTTCCACGGATAAAGCCAACTGCTGTAATACCAAGCTCCGCTGCTAAATCTAGGGCAAGATTGGTGGGTGCAGATTTAGACAGAATAATCCCCACTCCAATCTTGGCTGCTTTTAATAAAACCTCCGATGAAATTCGACCACTGAAGGCAATGATTTTATCCTTAATTGGGATTCGGTTGATAATGCAATAACCAAATAGTTTATCAAGGGCATTATGTCGACCTATATCTGTCCTTGCTGCGACAATTCCATCCTTTGTACATAGAGCAGCATTATGAACCCCTCCCGTTTGTTGAAAATGAGAAGAACTTTCCTGCATCTGGTGCATTAACTCACGGCATTGTTCTGGAGTAACCGTTATTTTCGTCATAACGGTTTTTGCTGTCTTTACATCATTATGAAAGTAAAATTGCCGGCCTTTTCCACAACAAGATCCAATAAACCTCTTAGAATGGAAATCTTTTTGAATCGAATGAGTATTAACAAGATCGACATATGCAAATCCCTTTTCTTCGTCGATATGGATCGAATGAATATCTTGGTATACTCGAATTACACCTTCAGAAGCTAGGAAGCCAACCACCATTTCTTGCAGTTCAGAAGGGGTACAAACCATGGTGGCAAACTCCGTTCCATCTAATATAATCGTTAGGGCAGATTCGACTGCAATGTCGTCCTCTTCCTCGATAAAGTTATCCCCATTATACTTAACAATGTATTGAGAAGTAGTGATTTCCTTTAACAAATGTGGTACCCCTTTCCATGGATATTCTTGCCCTCAACCAACTTCTGTTTCAAGATCCGCAATCGGCTTTTCTAGATAATGAGTATCTTTACGGGCATTATATCGTTCTGCTTTTTCCACATTAACCGTGATGTTGTAATCCGGGATGCCGGCAAATTTCTCATAACGACCGCGAGGCAACAAGAAGTTACCCTCTGGGAAGTGAACTTCTAAATTTCCTTGCGCAATGTCAACAAACTTAGCAGTACCTTGGAAGACGCCAAATCCGTTATAAACAACAATTCCTTCACCTTCAGCAATGCTTAATTTTTGCCCATCAACAGGACTCATTAATACGTCATAACGACCTGCACCGTTTAATGGATCAACTTCTTTATACACCATCGAGTTAAACTGCTTACCACGGCGAGATGTAATAATAAATTGTTCTGGCATTTTATTTAAATCCGGAATATCAACCGGAATTAAGATACCTCTGCCATCTGGGGTTGGACAAAGTCCATCTTCACATAACCAAGCACCCCCCCACTGGAATACGTCTCCTTGCTTTTTTAAATGCTGGATGCCGTCGTAATCAGGGTTTGCTTTGGCAATTTCCTCTCGAATGGCCTGGCCGTCCTTAAAATCAACCAAATGAGCTGTTTCGGGTTTCACACGCTTTGCAAGGTCGAGATAAATTTTCCATTCTGCACGTGCTTCTTCAATCATGTTTTTGTTACCAGTAATTTCTGGAGAGAAGTAAACCATTCGTTCAGTTGATGTACTCGTGCCGCCGCCTTCTTGCTCATAACGCGTTTTCGCCGGTAACACGATGACTGCTTCTTTCGCATCAACTAACGTCGATGTGTTTAAAATAATATCTTGATGAACGCGGATCTCCAGTTCAGATAAGGCTTGTGCAATAAAATCAGGATCAGGCATCGTTTCTAAGAAATTACCACCAGATAGGTAATATAGTTTCACTTTCCGCTCATGATCTTCTGGGAGAACAATGTTTTCTAGTGTGACGCCAACGATGTCACCCTGCCACTCTGGCAGGTCAAATCCCCAAAGCTTTTCGATTCGCTCAACATTGTTCCCATCCCAGCCCCCGCCAGGTAAAACAAACGGGTCTGCCCCCATTTCACCGCTGCCTTGAACACTTGAGTGTCCCCGGAATGGCATAAGACCAGCGTACTTTCGTCCTAAGTGACCACGAAGGAGTGCCAAGTTTGCGACTTGAGAGATATTGTCTGTTGCAAACGAATGCATCGTCAGACCAAGTGCCCACGCATATACAGCATTTTTGCTGTTTGCTAAAAGTTCAGCTAATTCTATGATTCTTTCTTTTGAAACGCCTGAAGATACGATGATGTCTTCCCAAGATTGTTCTTGGACTTTTTTCTTTAATTCTTCGTAACCGTTTACATGTTCCTCTACGAACTCATGGTTAACCGCTGAACCATATGCTTTTTCCTCCATATCAAACCAATGCTTCATGATTCCATGCATAAAGGCAATATCCCCGCCGATGTTGACTTGATAGAAGTCATCGGCAATTTTTGTTCCGAATAATGCGGACTCTGGGTTTGAAGGAATCCAATACTGATCCATCGCTGGTTCTCGGTATGGGTTAACCACAATGATTTTGGTTCCTTTTTTCTTTGCTTCAAGCATGTATTTTGAAGAAACAGGTGATGAGTTCGAAGCGACACTTCCCCAAAACAGTAAGACATCCGTTCCAATCCAATCTAGATAATTGGATGTAGAAGCTCCCACACCAATGGAACGTTTTAAAGCTGTTTTACTTGGAGCGTGGCAAATACGGGATGCGTTATCAATGTGATTGGTCCCGAGAAAACGTGCTACTTTCCCCGCAACATAATAGCTTTCATTTGTAATCCCTCGAGCGGTTAAATAAAAGGCATATTGTTTCGGTTCCAGCTTTTTCATTTTATCTGCAATGAGATCCATTGCGTCATCCCATGTAATACGTGAAAAATAACGTTCCCCTTTGCGACGAATCATTGGATAGGGAATCCGGCCTAGCTTACGAAGTTCAGTGCTATCATATTTCCTTAGTTCATCAATATCGGCATGTAGAATTTCAGGATGAATCGCAGGCATTGTATTTAGCCGAAGCACATTCAAACGTGTGGTGCATACGTGCGGTCCATCCAATGTTTGGTCATATAACCCTGATACACCGAGTGCACAACCGTCACAAACGCCTTTCGTAATAATACGTGTGGCATAGCCGATGTTGTCTTTATTATCCCAAGCGATCTTCATCGTATCGCGGATATGTTGTGGCTTAATCTTTCCAAGTCCAAAGGGAATTGGACTTACCCAGTATTTAGGAGCAGGTAACTTTGCCTTTTTTTGTGGTCCCGGATGTTGGGTTTTTCCCATTTTCATTTCCCCCTCTTTAATGCTATTTGTAAAAATCCAATAAAAAACCACCTACGATAACATCATCCATTACAATGGATAAATATATCTAGGTGGTTAGTCTTTAACAGGTACGCTGTCAAGTGCCAACATTATGCTATTGATAGTAGTTTATCTACGTTTTAAACTTTTCCTCAATGTCTTGATCAAAGACGAAAATCGACATACCTATATCTTTTTCAATATTGATATCCACAAAGACACGAATGAATCGTACATTAAGTAAATCTTCCATTTCCTGAGGATAGTTTTTTCGATAAATCTCCTTTACCATTTCAGTACGAGCAGATCGTAACATTTGTTTGCCATCTTCCGCTGTAGCGATAAATTTTTCAATAGGAGATAAATTGCCTTCTAATTCACAAATTGCCCAGTTCTTACAAAAAGTTGTTCGAACTTGACCAGGGCCTTTACCCATATGACGTTTTCTATACGCGCGAACAATGTTACTAAATTCTGCTTCATACTTATTCACATATTTCATCTCACTTGTTTTTACTCAAGGTTTCATTATGAGTCAAACCTCTTAACCGATTAACAGGTTCGCTGTTTCGTATTAAAAAAGACTCATATTTTATAATAAATCGTAAATTTCACAAATTGTTCACATTAGATGAATTTATAATAACATGGCAGTGAAATCAACACAATAGATATTATGTATTCGATGCTGTTTTTGAAACCTTATTTGCCCCTTTGATCATGATAATAATTTCCACTTTCTTCATTACTATTAAAAGACAAAAGGTCCTCATGATGATAAGATTATTTCAGTTGAAAATTGCTATTTCCCTCATTGATTTTACCCGACTCCAAACGATTCGTTTCAATATATTGGTACTCTGTTTCTAATTCACTCATTGTCCATTCATACAGATGTTTATTATTTTTTTTATAAATTCCAGATCTAATTAGTTCATTTGTTAGAAACTGCCTTTTTTGCTGGACAGCTTTTCGATGTAATTTTTTCAAAAAAAAACCTCCTATTTAATGACTGGTATTTATTTGGTTCACATGGATGGTTGCAATTTAGGAAGGTATATATACAGAAGTAAGGAATCGAAGATGGGTTTTCGAATGGCGGTATGACTATAGGAACATTATCCTTTCTTAGAACATCCTCTTTAGAGCGGACATATTTTACCCCCCTTATCAAGAGATTTGATGAAAGAAGGGTTTCACCTCCTTCCCATAAAGATAATTATATAAGACATTTTTTTAAAATATGTCGATTCAAGGTGTATTTAATGACTCTTAAAGGAATTGTTAATATACTTTAACAAACGAAAAAGCTCTGTATTTTTTGTTACCAAGAATAACGGTATTATATCCATAAAGCACCCTTTTCTACTTTTTTCCATAAATTTAATCAAAAAGTTAATTTTGAAAAAAATTCTTAATCAAATTTAATATTTTTGTAAACCTGAAACGTTTTTATGTATGATACATTGAATTTAAATTTTAAAAGTAATTTGTACATAAGAATAAGAAAAAACTAGTAATCAAGAATGAGATGATCAGATGTTAAATGTTAAAGAGGTTACTGAGCAGCTAAGGGATGTAGGGATAACAGATAGTGAACAAACCGTCATACGCTGGATCCTCGAAGGGAAGCTAAAAGCGAAAAGGACCAAAGATTTTAATATTGACTTTTTGATTAAACCAAAAGATCTAGCAGCATTCATGTTTGAAAAGAAGATTGAATCCAATATTAAACAATATGGTATTGAATTTCAGCTTTGGGAAAAAACGTTTCAAGAGAACCAGAAATTAAACGAGGAAATCGAAGAGTTAAAAAGTATTATTCGGATAGAACGTACAAAAGTTAGTGCCTTAAAAAAAATGTTAAAGGCAGAACATGCTCTCTCCGATCATCCCCCACTTACCTTTAACTCAATGGTTGGTTTAGAAGCGGGTGCTGACAAAACATTGATAAAGAAAGAGTTTAAAAAACTACTTAAAGCCCTTCATCCCGATCGAGGTGGTGACGAGAGACTTTTTAAAGTGTTTTATGATCATTATACAAAGACAATGTAAAATTATTTTTCTACAAACAGCAGAAACAATTTTTATTTTACGTGCTTAATTTGTCTGATTTAGTAGTAAATTTTCTATTCCTTATGAAATATGGAGATTAATGTAGATAAGTTTTATAACGTGATAGCAGGAAAAAATCATCTTGTTACAAAATAATAAAGAAGAAGAAGTAGAAGATGTCTAACGAATAAGTTGAAAGGTGGTTATTTCCCTTGAGTACGGATTTATCCCTACAACAAATCGTCGAAGGTCTACCGAAGTCCTTATTAAATGCAACTGATAGAGATTTGGAAGGATTCCAAAAAATTATCGAAGAAACAATAAAATTAAGAGAAGGTCATCGAAACCTGCAAAAGATGGTTAAAAACTTCTCCACCTCTACGATTCAGCGGTCTTAATATGTAAATTAGCAAAGCATTAAGAAGGTGAAATTCACCTTCTTTTCTTTTCGTTCATTTCTAAACGATTGTTTCTTCTTAAATTCGCACATTGAAACCCAAAATTCGCTCATTACGTTACAAGTCGTTTAATTGCCCTAATATTAGATATATCAACTCACAAACAAAAATCCTGATGCCTACTAAGTGGCGATCAGGATTTTTGTTTTTTTATTTAAGTAATGTAAACAGTGTTACTTTAAATGCATCAATATTAATATGTGCGCTTGTTGCGGCGCTAGTCTTTTTGCCAGTTGCTACAATCTTTATTTTGTGAGCTTTATTTGCAAGAGTTTGCGTCTCAAAAACATTCACTTTATACTTGCGGCTAGAAGAGTAAAGATCGATTTGCTTTACTTTTACTCCGTCAATGTAAATATCCGCTTTTCCCATAACTTTATCTTTTACCGCATAAAGGGTGATTCCAGTTCCGCTAAAAGCATATTCAAGAGATCCGGAAATTCCTTTGGTTTGATTTACCGTGCCTCCGGAAGCGCTGGTATATTTCGGCTTCGTCCAAACTCCTGAATATTTAATAGTAGAATCTGTATTTTCAACCATTCTTGCTGTTTGAACTGAAATAGATATACTATATTGCCCTGACCCTTTTAATGCAGTTGGAACGATATAATACAGTCCAGATTTACCTGGTTTAAATATGATCTTCTCAGACGAAGCAGTACCTGTCGATTTTTTAATAGCAGGCTTCTTCGGATCATATATAGTCGTTGAACCAATATTGAATAAAGAAAGATCAAAATTTGCAACCGCTGGCCCCGTTAAGGTAATCTCATATGTTTTCCCTTGATCCAAGCGTTTAGACCAAACGTCATTTACGTCTTTGAGTTCAGTATTGAGACTTCCTTTTACTGTCCCTGAGATTGGTAGACTACCTTTTATATCATCATCATAAACGAAAGTGAAAGGCGTTGAAAAAGGTGTCTCTGTTTTATCTTTTGTATTAATTACTACGGTGTAGTTATAGGATTTTCCTGGTACTGCAGTGGTATCCGTATAACTTGCTGAAGATATAGGCATTGTTTTAATTTGTACATAGTCTGATTGTGAAGATTCTTTGCGATAAATGCTATAGGATTCTGCCCATTGTACAGTTGTCCATGTTATAACAGGATATTTCTTGCCCATATCATAGGAAGCTTTTAATGATACAGGATTACTTCTTACAATTAATTTATCTAGATTGATCCCTGAAGCACTTTTTCTCGAAGCTGGATCACTTTTTCCTGTCCAGACAATTTTTACATTATGTCTGCCATAAGATGAAAAGTCTTTTCTAAAGATCGTTTGTTTTGCTTTAAAAGTACTGGCATAAAGCGATGGAGATCCAATCTTTATACCGTCTATGAAAATATCAGCAATACCTTGCGTAGGATCTTTAAAGCCTTGCCATTCAAAGCTGTCCCCAACAAAAGAAAAGTTCACTTCCCCAATTGAATTAAGGGCTTTGGCAGATTCCCCTGAATGTTGTGGATCAAATATAGGCATCCATTCCCCTAAGAAAGTCATGGAGTTGGAATCATCCTCATACGATCCTCCAAAATTACCGGTGAAGAGCTTGTAGCTTCCTGCACCTTTGTAGGCGTAGACATTTACAAAATAAATCCCTGTTTTAGGAGCAGTAAACTTAATTGTCTCATTGGATGTATTTACATTCTCAGAGTAGGCAAGCATGCCATTCGTATTTTCTATACTCGTTGTTGATTCATTGTACACATATAGATCAAAATCGGTACCTGCTAAGCCATTCAGAGAAAGTGAAAGGGCTTCTCCTTCTTTTAAGGACAATGCGAAAACATCGTTTTTATCTGTTGTCACATTTAGGTTGTCGTTTAAAACGCTATTTTCCAACGGCACTCCTGGAGTTACACTATCATCAAAGTTATCTAGATTCGAAGATTTAACAAGTTTGCTGCTGCTTACGAGCCCTTTTAGCGTTTCTAGGTTCTTTCCTTTTGTGCTTGTATACAGCTTTAGCATTTCCGGCGACATGCTTGGACGTAATCCTAGTAAAATAGCCGCGGTGCCAGTTGTATGAGGGGCTGCCATTGATGTTCCGCTATAGTAATCATATGCCTGTGAATAATCAGAAACATATTTAGAATTTATTATCGTTCTTGGATCATTTGGAACATTGGATTTAACCAAATCAGCAAAGTAGTATGGTGTTTCAAATCTATTAACATCATATTTTGTATTTTCATAGATTCCACCAGATAAACCTTCCACATTCAAACTTGGTCCCATATCAGGAAAAACAGTTAAATGTAAATAATCCTTAACAAGTGGTGATTTCTCTTGGCCAGATAGGGCATTCTGTCCAGTTAACAACAATTTCCCACCATTGGATAGGTAATTTTTTAACATATCGGCATCTGTTGTGGTTAAAGTGGTGCCTTCCTCAGAAAAAAAACCAAGACCGCTTCCTGTAAACCAAATGACCGCATCATAGGAAGCCAAGTCGTTACTGTTCAGGTAATTGGATAGGGATGAATCGGAATTAATCGTAATCGTTTTTAGTGAAGGATGGTTAGCCAATAGTTTTTGATAAATAGGCAAATAGTTTTTAAATAGGCCGCGAAGTTCAGGCTCGTCCTTAAATAATTCTGCAAGATCGCTTTCATCATCTTGGACAAGAAGAATGTTTTTGGACGGATCCTTTATTTCTAAGTAACTTAATGCTTTTTCAAAAGCTTCTTGCCTTTGTGCCTCGGAAATTTTTTCGTACCCAATGCCATCAAAGATCGCTTTATAATTGTCCCCGTCGATTTGGGCGGATGCTCCTGGCTGGTCAATATTCAATGCTTTTGTCAGTTCATCCAATGGGAATTTGGGAACTGTACTTAGAATGTCAACACCAGGGGCAGCCACATCAACAGAATTGTAACCATAATTTGAGAAAGGTGCTAATTTACCCTTGTTATCGACAGCAGCAACTGCTAATATATTTGCACTTTCAAAGCTCGCAGGATATGCTCCGCCTTCATCGTTATCCATTCCATCATTTCCTGCAGCAGCGACAAATAAACTATTACTATTCTCAATGGCTTCTTGGAGTAATGGATCGTATTCTCCTCCGCCCCAACTGTTATTTGTTATTTTTACGCCCATCGTTTTCGCGTACGCAATTGCCTCGATGGCATCTGATGTTGTTCCCCCATCAGGACCTAGAAATTTTATCGGTAAAATTTTCACGTTTGGAGCAACACCGATGACACCTTTATTTTCACTACTATCGTTTCCTTCTAATGCTGCAGCAATGGTTCCGGAGACGTGTGTACCGTGCTCATCCCCTTCAAGTGAATCATAGACAGTATTGTCATCATTATAAAAATCCCATCCATTGACATCATCAATATAACCGTTGTGGTCATCATCAACATTAGGTTCACCATTTAATTCTTTTGTGTTTGTCCAAATTTTTCCTGCTAAGTCAGGGTGATTGATGTCCACGCCCGTATCAATGACACCGACAACCACTTCTGGTAAGGTTGAACTAAATTTTTTCCATCCTTCAGGTGCATCTACATCTATATCTTTTAATCCATTAATCTCTTTTATAGGCTGTCCAGAATTGTCCAGGCCCCATAATTGATCATAATAGTTAGGAGAACTGTTGGTGTCAGTTGCATAATATTTGTAGTTAGGTTGTACGGATTCAATGGTTGAATCCTTTTTTAGTGTATTTATGTAATCACTGGAACTAACACCTGCAGGGATTTTTACAACCTCTGCATTAAAAGATTTTAATTTTTTCGTCGATTTTAATGAAAACTTCTTCTGAAGTGTACTGATTTCCCCAGTAGTCACTTTTTTCTTATATTTAATGATTAATTCGCCTGGTTCGTATTTATTTTTACTCTGTGAATCTCCATTTTTTAATTTTTCTTTGACCTCAGTTACTAAGTTATTTTGTGTCTTCTTATTAATAGATACCTTTTTGTTTACTGTTATTACTTCTTTCATTTGGCTTTTTCTAAGATTTTTACTAGAGTTAACCTGATTTTCACCCGTTACGACCTTAGTAGGTCCTGTTTGTGCAGCTGCCTGCCCTGTTCCTGTGAAAATGGTTGATGCTAACAGAAAGGCAGTAACCGGTAAAGTTAAAAGTGTTTTTTTCTTCATTCTTGCACTCCTTTTTTATTAGATTAATAGAAAATATTATCTATACTTGAAGAATTATACAATTATTTACAAGTCTATGATACATAAATCGCGTGACAAATTTCTTACTTTTTGGGTAAAACTTGCAATTGCTATTTCAAAAAAAAAATCCGGCCCAATTACTGAGCCGATTTCTTACATTTGCTTTAATTCTAACCTTCGGGCAACTAGTGACAAGGCATAATTAACGATGAAGTACATAAACGCCATCATGATAAAAACAGGTATCACATACGATCCCTTTTGGGCGTAAATAATTTGGCCATTGTGCAATAAATCCGGTAATGCAATGACAACAGCTAAAGATGTATCTTTAAGAAGAGAAATAAATTGACTAACGATTGGAGGAACCATTCTTCTTAGCGCCTGTGGCATGATGATATAGCGTAATGTCTGGATGTAGGTCAATCCAGAGGCCCGGCCTGCTTCCATCTGACCTTTTTCAACGGAGTTTAAACCGCCTCTGATAATTTCTGATATCATAGCTAATTCAAAAACGGTCAATGCGGCGATTGCCGCTGTCGTTATCTCCATTTCAATGCCAATTTCGGGCAAGGCAAAATAGGTAAAGAAAATGATAAGCAGTAAGGGAAGGTTCCGAATTGTCTCAACAACCAAGGCAAGTAGGGGCGAAACAACGGTTATCCGCGCATATCTAAGCGTGCCAATAACCCCCCCTATAACAAAGCTGAGCACAATCGAAATGGCGGCAACCTTTAGCGTGACCCCGAATCCCTCCAGCAAAAATTTTAAATTGTCTAGAGTGTATACTTCACTGAACGGTGCTAGAAGATCCATCTCTGCACCTCCTTAATGACTTCGAGCCATACGTTTTTCCAAAAATCCCACGCCCAAACTTAACGGGATCGTTAAAATTAAATAAAATAAGGCTACTAACACATAGGTATCAAAGGTTACATATGTCTTTGCCGAGATTAAATCTCCCTGATACATTAAATCTCCACCCGCGACAACGGCTAACAAGGATGAATTTTTAACTAGATTGATAAATTGGTTGCCAAGGGATGGGATGACGATCTTGATTGCCTGTGGAAGGATCACCATTCTCATTGACTGACCGTAACTCAATCCTGTTGAACGGGCCGCTTCCATTTGTCCTTTTGGAACAGACATAATTCCAGCACGAATGGCTTCGGCAATGAATGCTGCCGTATAAATGGTCAATCCAATCGTTCCTGCAGTCATTCCGCCAAAGTTACCAGCCAAGTAAGTAAAAAAAATGATCACCAGCACTGGGATGTTTCGAATAAATTCAACATAGGCCGTTCCAAGCCAGTTGAGTGGTTTAATGGGAGCCATTCGCAGGACAGCAATCAGAGTACCCAAAATGAAACTGGATAATAAAGCGATTAAACTAGCAATAATCGTTATTTTTAACCCTTGCAAAAATGCATCAATATTATCGGTAAGTATCGAGAAATCCAGCAGACGTTCACCTCCTCATAAAAAAGGATGAGCAGGAGCGAAACCTAGCATTCCTACTACTACCCATCCTGACGAGAAACCGTGTATATATGATTACTTTTTAATCCATTTATTCTTAATTTCGTCGTACTTGCCTGAATCCTTTAGACTTTTCAATGCTTTATTCAGCTCATCGACCAGTGATTTATTGCCTTTTTTAACAGCAATCCCGTAAGGCTCTTCTGTAAACGTACCACCGACCAGTTCAAATGATGGATCTTCTTCTGCCATCCCATAAAGGATTGCATCATCTGTTGTCAGGGCATCACCTTTACCTGCCTTTAAGGCTGTAAAGGCTTCTGCATAGTTTTCGAATTCAAGTACTGTTGTTTCAGGTGCTTTTTCACGAATATTGATCGTAGAGGTCGAGCCTTTCACAGCAAGCACCTTTGTTCCTTTCTTCAAGTCTTTAATGCTCTGAATCTTGCTTCCTTTTTTCACAAGCAATGATTGTCCAGCTTGAAAGTATACATCTGTGAAATCCACTTCTTTCTTTCGTTCATCCGTGATTGTCATCGTTGCGACGACCGCATCCACCTTACCATTATTCAGGAGACCTACCCTTGTTTTCGAAGTAACCTCTACATATTCTGGCTTCACATCCTTACCAAACATTTCTTCTGCCAATGCTTTGGAAATATCGATATCGAACCCTTCCACCTCACCTGTTGATGGATTTTTCAATCCAAACAAGCGAGTGTCATGTTTTACGCCAAATACAATTTTTTTGTCTTCTTTAATTTGGGCAAGTACATCCCTGCTGTTGCCTTTGGAGTCCTTGTCCCCACCGCATCCGGCAAGAATGAAGGCAGCCATTGTGGTTACTAATGCCATTTTCACTAAATTTTTTGTTTTGAACATTTCTTTTCCCTCCAATTAATGATTTAAGATACGGCTCAGAAACAAGCGCGCCCGTTCTTCACGAGGATGCTCATAAAATTCAGCCGGAACAGCTTCTTCTAATTTTCGCCCTTCATCCATAAAAACAATTCGGTCAGCCACTTCCCTCGCAAAGCCCATTTCATGAGTAACGATGACCATCGTCATGCCTTCTTTAGCGAGGTCTTTCATGACATCCAGGACCTCTCCTATCATTTCTGGATCAAGCGCTGAGGTTGGTTCATCGAAAAGCATAATTTTCGGGTTCATTGCAAGGCCCCTGGCGATGGCTACACGCTGCTGCTGACCTCCAGAAAGTTGGGAAGGAAAAGCTTCGGATTTTTCTAATATCCCTACCTTCTCAAGGTAATATCTGGCTGTATCATTCGCTTCCTTTTCTGATTGCCCCAAAACTTTCATAGGTGCGAGCGTGATATTTTTAAGCACTGTTTTATGTGGATATAAATTAAAATGCTGAAAAACCATGCCAATATTGCGCCTTAGTTTATTGATATCTGTTTTTTTATCCCCGACAGATATTCCATTTACGATAAGTGTCCCGTCAGAAATGGTTTCGAGTTGATTGATACAGCGGAGCAATGTACTTTTGCCTGATCCGGAAGGCCCGATTACCACGACTACTTCCCCTTGGTAGATTGTGAGATTAATATCTTTTAAGACATGAAAATCCCCATAAAACTTATTTACCTGTTTAAATTCAATCATTCTTGACCTCCTAACCTAAACAAAATATGGAAATTTTCAGAATTACTTACATGATATTCAGACCTTGTCCAATTCAAACCGCGACTTTTGACTCGTTTTTGGGTTAGTTAAAAAGGTGGATCATCAAAAAAGGTGTCAGGCACCATGTGAAAAATTCACATGGTGCCTGACACCTTTTTATTGATGCACTTTACCATCTCTTTTACTTACTTTTCCTTATTTTTTTGATTCTTGGGTGAATCGGTCTTTTTTAATCGGTAACCGACATATAGGACCAAAAACCAAATAGGTGCAACGATTAAAGCGACTCGCATTTCCTCAATAAAGGCCATTAATACGACCACAAATGCTAAAAAAATAAGTGCGAGGTAACTTGATACTGGATAGAGCGGCATTTTAAATGCTAGTTTTCTTATTTCTTCTTTTGTTTTTGATTGCCGGAACTTTATTTGTGTAATTAGAATAATTGTCCAGCTAGTGATAACGGCTACGGTTGCGACAGAAGAAATATACATAAATACTTTTTCAGGAACAATATAATTTAAAAATACAGCGACAAGTAAAATTGAGGACGAAAATAGAATGCCACGTTTTGGTGTCGAATGCTTGTTTAACTTCCCAAAATAGTGGGGTCCGTTATTTTGGAGTGATAAATTATAAAGCATTCTTCCTGTACTGAAAAGACCGCTATTAAAAGCAGACAAAGCTGCTGTTAACACGACAAAGTTAATAATATGTGCCGCACCAGGTATACCAACTTTATCAAAAATTAATACAAATGGACTGCCATTTGTCCCTACTTCGTTCCAAGGATATAAACTCATAATGATTCCTAATGCTGCAATATAAAAAATTAATATCCTCCAGACCACATTGTTAATGGCAGCTGGGATCGATTTACGAGGATTCTTAGCCTCCCCTGCTGTAATACCGACCAATTCTACCCCGCCAAATGAAAACATGACCAACACCAATGACATTAAAATACCTTGCAAACCATTTGGCATAAAACCGCCATGTGCCCAAAGATTGTTAAAACCGATTGGCTGACCTTGGTTGCCGATCCCTAAAAGGATCATTCCTAATCCAACCACAATCATTCCAATAATCGCAATCACTTTAATCATCGCGAACCAAAATTCAAACTCTCCAAATGCTTTTACACTAGTCAAGTTTATCATTGTTATCACAAGAAGTGTTGCAAGTGCTGTCAGCCATTGTGGAATATCAGGAAACCAATAATTCACATAAACACCGACAACTGTAATTTCTGCCATCCCGACGACAACCCACATAAACCAATAGGTCCAACCTGTTAAGTACCCCGCAAATGGCCCTAAATAACGATTAGCGTAGGAACTAAATGAACCCGAAACTGGATCATCAACAGCCATTTCCCCTAACGCTCTCATAATGGTAAAAATAACAAGACCTCCAACTAAGTAGGAAAGCAAAATGGACGGACCTGCCATCTGAATCGTTGCACTTGAACCATAGAACAAACCGACTCCAATCGCCCCTCCGAGTGCAATTAACTGGATATGCCTGTTATTTAGACCTCGTTGTAAATTCTCACCTTCGTGATTTTTGCCCACACCATGATTCCACCCTTCTTAATTATTCTATTAGAATAACTAAGTTAGATTCTCCTTTCCACATGAAAGAATATTCATTCAATTCAAACTTCTACTTCTTACTTCAATTATTACAAGAAATGCTCAGTAAAATATTCCTCTATTTCGTAATATTGGGTCGAATATGTCATTTATATAGGAATAATGTCATAATTCTATTTTACCCGTAATATTATTCATCAAACTATAAAGAAATGTAACAGAAGCGTTCTGTAATTCGTGTACTAGCACATGATAAAGTAGTACCATACGAATTTACAGGAGGTAGCAACATGAAAAACAATTACATGAAAGCATTAGTTGTAGCTTGTGTAGCTACACTTGCATTTATAGGTCTTCAAAATAATACGGTCGAGGCTATTACCAAATCCCCAGTTGTAAAAGGCGATAACCTTTCGGACCTTGGACAACAATATGGATTAAACTCTGAGAATATAGAAAAAGTTAATAAACGTCCTGACAATTGGGTTTATATAGAAGAAATGTTGCGAAATCCCAATCAACCGAAAGTAGTAACAAAACAATCATCAAAACCTGAATTTGAAAAAAAAGAAAAAAAGAAACCAGCCGTTACAATTTCAGCTAAAGAGAAAGACTTATTTGCCCGATTAGTAGAAGCTGAAGCAAAAGGTGAATCCTATGAAGGAAAAGTAGCAGTTGCGACTGTCGTATTAAATCGAGTTGATTCTCCTGATTTCCCAGATACAGTTACAGGTGTAATTAAACAAGTTGTTGGGAATTGCTATGCCTTTTCACCTGTTCAAAATGGAGAAATTAATAAGCCAGCATCAAATGAGTCGAAACGAGCAGTAGAAGAAGCACTAACCAGAGATGATCGTTTAAATGATTCTGTTTATTTTTATAACCCAAAAATTGCAGAGGATGAATGGATTCGTACTCGTACAGTAGTAAAGACTATTGGGGATCATGTTTTCGCAAAATAAAGGTTAAAAAGCCGTTGAATGACGGCTTTTTTAGCTTGTAAACAACGTTCTTAATCATCCTTACGGTTGAAACCATTTAAAGGTTTGTTGCTTGAAAGGTATCTCCTCCCTCAATTGTGCCGTTTTTGAATCCTTTAGTAAACCAGCGTTTTCTCTGCTCGGAAGTTCCATGTGTAAAGCTTTCAGGAACCACATAGCCCTGTGCTTTTTTCTGGATATTATCATCACCTACAGCATTTGCTGCATTCATTGCCTCTTCAAGATCGCCCTTTTCTAGGTATCCCTTCCCTTGCGCGTAGTGGGCCCAAACCCCTGCCAAGTAATCAGCCTGCAATTCAAACCGGACCGAGTACTCATTGTTTCGCTTTTGGGCTGGTGAAACCTGTTCCCCGCTATGCAAAAGGGTCTGGACATGGTGACCTACCTCATGAGCAATTACGTATGCTATCGCAAAATCACCAGGTGCCTGGAATCTCTGTTTCAGCTCCTCATAAAAACTAAGGTCAATGTAGAGCTTGTGGTCGCCTGAACAATAAAACGGCCCTACAGCCGAACTAGCCGATCCACAGGCCGATTGTACACTCTCATTGTACAAAACAAGCTTAGGATTTTCGTATTGCAGCCCTTTCTTCTTGAATTGATCTGACCATACATCCTCTGTATCAGCCAGAACAACAGAAACAAAGCCTGCCAATTCCTTCTCTTGAGCAGATTCTTGATAAGGTGCTGGTGCTTGAGTATCCATATTATTAGCAGAATTGTTGCCTATAATATCTCCTGGATTTCCTCCTAGGAGCGTAAAAAGGAGAACGATAATAATAGTGCCTATCCCGCCTCCAATCATGGTTTTGCCACCCATGCCCATACCTCTTCTGTCTTCAACGTTTGAGCTTTGCCGTCTTCCTTTCCATTTCATTTTTTTCCTCCCTCAAAATTAACCAATTAACTATTCCATAATGTTATACCCACAATAGAGAGGATTAAAATTGTATAGATTCTGGAAATTATCAACCTGTCAGCAGTGCTAATAGAAAACGGCTCCCGGAATTGGAAAAATTCCGGGAGCCGTTTTCTATTTCACTTATTAATCTGCCAGCTTAACATGCTGTTTCCCTAGTTTTCAGCAACTGTCACGCTACTCTTGGGAATTTTCATTTCCTCATCGAGTTAGGATCCATTACCAATATAACGATCAAGAAACATAACCATTTCCTTATAGGCAATCATTTTATTTTTCTGTTTTATGATGGAATGGCCTTCATCTTCGAAGGCAATAAAGTCAACTAAGTGATTTCGTTTCTTTAGTTTATCCACGATTTGCACAGATTCTTTTATGTGGACACGCGGATCGCCCTTCCCGTGAATAACTAATAATGGGGTGGTAATTCGATCTGCATAATTTAATGGATCAATTCTATCAAAAAATTCTCCGTCTTTTTCAATTGTTCCATATTCACTCTCCCGGTGCTTCTTACGCCACGGACTTGTTGTTTGAAGGAACGATCTTAGGCTGGACATTCCCACTATATCAATAGCAGCGGACCAAAGCTGTGGATAGTGACTGATGGCAGCAAGAACCATAAACCCGCCATAGCTGCCCCCCATGATCCCGATCTTTTTAGAATCTACATTCCCGTTCGCCTTTAGCCATTCCACTAAAAAAACGAGATCCTTTACTGCGTCCATTCTTTTTCGGACATCATCCAAATGTGTAAACTTTTTTCCATAACCAGTACTTCCCCGAATGTTTGGTGTACAAACGGCATAACCCTGGTTTAGTAAATACTGCAGAACGGGGTTGTATACCGCACGAGCTTGACTCTCAGGCCCGCCATGAATGTAAATTACAACTGGAAGTTTTTCAGTGGAATCTTTTGGCTTTGAATAAAAGGCGGGAATTTCGAGGTTATCAAAAGAGCGAAAAGTTATTAGATCCGGTTCAACAAATTTATTTTCCAGCACTGGTGAGCGGGAAACATATGTAAGCCTCTCCGGCAGGATGGTCTTTAGGTCAAGTTCCCAGATATCAGAGGGATATGCCGCTCCCTTAAACACATAGGCTAGTTTTTGGCTATCAGGGGAAAATTTTAGATTTGATATGACTCCGATTGGAGTTTTCCACGTATAAAGGCTACTTCGATTTATGTCTAGAAGTACCCCCTTGGAAATTCCTCCCTCATTTATCGAATAAGCTAACAAATTTTTATCATCATTCATTGCCAATTCCTCAAAATCCCACTTTCCCTGCTCTAGCCATTCGAAATGTTTGGTTTTTAAATTAATAAGAGCAAGCCCATAGAATTCTCTGCCTTTATTCGATAATAAATAAATATGGTCCGCATTCTTATTAAAATGGGCATCTTTAAAACTAGCTTCCCCTGTATGTTCTGTTAACCAGTTCATCGCCCCTGTTGAAAGGTCGATTATACCTAAATCATTATCTAGAGGAGAATTTGTCTTCTGAACCAAAATGGATTTACCGTCAGGAGACCATTTAACCACTGAAAATATCCCATCACCAGCATTCAGAAGACGAAAATCCAACGATTCCAGGTTTTGAATATATATATCAAAAAAAGCTAGATTCCGGCGATTACTCGACCAGGCAATCCATTTTCCATCTGGAGAGCTTCCTCCATAACGGTGTATATGGTCAGGTGAGTTTGTCAATTCAATTATTTTTCCATCTTCCTTAAGTAAATACAATTGCTGATTTTCATTGCCGCCATCATCCATACCAATAATTAAATTAGATTTACCATTTAGATAGCTGATAAAGGTGATTCTTTCTTTTGTAAAGGAAGTTTGGACAGGCCATCCGTCACTGCCTTCCCCTAGATTAAGTTCCCAAACTTGTGGCAAACCAGTATAATCAGCGATAAAGCTTATCTTGTGACCAATTGGATCGTATACTGGATTTTTGGCAAAACGAACATGCAAATACGGTTCTATACCAATGGCAACCATAAACATCCCCCATTCCATTAAGGCATTAATTGAACACTCAAGAGAATATGTAAAAGAGTCATTAAGAATGTCATGAATCTTTTATCCATTAGAAGGATCAATTAAGTTTGCATCACTCTATCCAATCCATTATATTTACAACCAATCCATATTATTCTATATGGCTGGAGTAATGTTTAATAACCTATAAAAGAAGAACTTTAGAAACCACTTGTTTGATTCTATCACAGATAAAGCAGAGTCTTCCCGTGTATGGGGAGACTCTTTCCTTTCCACTCCTTAACTCATTAATTAACTGAAAATTCACAATAATGTAAAGCAGATTTAACAATCCTTCTTTAAGCTAAAGAAGTAACCAACTAGAGGATTTGGAGGCGAGAAAAGAGTGAGAGAAACATTGAATTGGAACGTATTGAAAAAAGCAGTAACTGCTTTAGTTCTTACGACTACGTTAGCTGCGGGCATTGTTATGGCCTCTGGTGAACCGGAGACACCAGGCGTACCCAATAACACCGAGAATACTAAGAACCGTTTCATTCAAGTGCAATTACTCGGCGTAAACGATTTGCACGGACAATTAAACATCACCCGCAAATTTAACCGAAGGGATGTGGGCAGTGTTGAGTATCTAGCTGCCTATTTGAAGCAAAAGAAAGCAGAAAACAAAAATACCCTTTTGGTTCATGCAGGTGATATGGTTGGCGCAAGTGCACCCGTCTCCTCGCTTCTGCAAGACGAACCAACGATTAAAGTATTAAACACAATTGGCTTTGACTTAGGAACCCCAGGTAATCATGAATTTGATCAAGGCGTGAAAGAAATGATGCGGTTGATCCATGGCGGGTTCCACCCCAAAACAGGATTTTTTGAAGGTGCTCAATTCCCCTATATATGTGCTAATGTAATTGATGCAAAGACGCGAAAACCTCTCCTCCCTCCCTATAAAATTATCAGTCTGAATGGCATATCTATCGGATTTATTGGCATTGTATTGAACGAAACACCCACGATGGTTAATTTGAAAGGAATAAAAGGTGTAAAATTCATTGATGAAGTGGAAGCCATTAATAAATCGGTGGCACAACTTAAGAAGCAAGGTGTGAAAGCTATCGTCATACTGGCGCATAATGACGGCAGGCAGTCCACTCCAAACGGCGCTGCTACTGGAGAAATCGTCAAAATGGCCAAAAGGGTAGACAATGAAGTGGACGTGATGTTTGCTGGTCATAGCCATACCTATCTTAATACGGAAGTAGATGGAAAGCTGCTTGTTCAAGCTTATTCCTACGGAACGGCGTTCTCCGCCGTCAACTTAGAGATTGATCCAGTAACGAAAGAAATCGTGAACAAAAAGGCGGAAATTGTCATTACCTATCAGGACGCTATCAAACCGGATAAGGAAATCAAGGAAATGGTGGAAATGTACGAAGCTGAAGTTGCTTCCTATGTTATAGAAGTCGTTGGCACGGCTGCACACGACATTTCCAGCAATCGAGACGAAAACGGTGAATCAGCTTTGGGCAATCTGATTGCCGATTCGCAGCGAAAAGTGATGAATTCTGATTTCTCTTTTATGAACCCAGGTGGAATTCGGGCAGACCTACATGAAGGAGAAGTAACCATTGAGGATTTGTTAACCATTCAACCGTTTAAACGCAAACTCGTTAAAATGACGTTGACCGGCGACCAAGTCCGCAGCCTTTTAAATCAGCAATGGCAGCCGGGCAAAGTGCGAATGCTGCAAGTTTCCGGTTTAAAATACACATGGGACGGAACAAAACCTGCGGGAAGTAAATTGAACGATATTTTCACTACAGACGGGACCGCGATTGATCCAAAATCAAGATACACCGTTACGGTAAACGACTACATGGCGGACGGCGGGGACAATTTCACTGTCTTACTTAAAGGGACAAAAAAAGTCATTGGTCCAGTTGACATAGATGTATTTAAAACTTACGTGAAGCAACTTAAGCAACCGTTTACCTCTTCGATCGAAGGCCGAATAAAAAAAATAAATTTTCCAAGCGGTAAGAATTAACATATAGAAATTTTCCACCTTTTGAAGCAAAAAAAACGCACAAATTCTAGTTCGAAAACCGATGCTACGAACACAGAACAAACCGTTGATAGGTCACAAAGCGAAGACATTAATTCTGAGCATTAAGGAATTATAAACATGGAAAATTGAACGAGACGGCTGCTGCCGTCTCGTTTGTCTTTTTCTATTTAGAAATAAACTAGAGTTCCAAAACACTCTTCTTCCATACATAGGGCTTTATCTTCTAAAGAATTAATTAGGTTAGAGTCAAAACGTTTGTAAAACTCTCATAGAAGCATCATAAAACTTTATCATTTCAATCTTAATTATATAAAAAAAGTAGACCGGGGTCCCGTCTAATAAACCTGCCTAACTATGCAAGCTTCCCTTCAACCAAGGACGATGTCGATAGGGACCAATCGGAATTTGGATTAGACTGGTTCTTCCTTGTGGATCCATCTTGTAAATCTGATCACTCAAATTCGCATCAAACCCGAGGAGTGGGTGCCCCCCCATTCCGAGCGCTGTCGCCGCTAACAGTAATCGTTGCACGAGCATACCTGCCTCCATTTGTTGGATGCGGTATCCTCTGTAACCCAATGCTGTACTGAATGGTTCCCTGTCTCCCGCCACATGCAGGCAAAGCGGTACTTGGAGCAAATTTACATTATCTAGAGACATTCCGGATTGCAACTGGAGTCGATGATCTCCAAGATGTACCTCTCGTAACGCATGAGCAGTGCTGTCATAATGATAGGCACCATTTGGAATACCTTCAACATTATACAAACATCCATATATTGAAACTCGAGGCTCGTTCTTCCGATATGTTCTATCCAAATCATTCCGATACGAGAAGGATGACGTTGCCTCCTGCAATAGCGTGGCCAGTTGATGCTGACTTACCTTTTTCAAAACAAAATCCATATCTGGTGAAAAACGCTTTCGGCAAATCGCTGCCAGATCATATGACAACCGGTTCACGAGGGGCAGAGCTTCCGCTTGACTGTCACAATTAAAACTCTCTTTCGCCGCGATTAGACTAAACTCTTTCGTTGAATCAAGCATGGACGCTTCATTCAACTTTGTTAACATCGGATACTCTTTGACCCTCTTTGACCGTACATAGTGATGGGGCTGAATAGCAGTTAACTCTCTACACAATTCAGTGGCATAGACAACACTGTCTATTTCACTCCCATAAGAAGACCAGATTGTAGGCTCTACCGAAAGCGGGATAAC
The DNA here is from genome assembly GCF_019219025.1 of Bacillus sp. sid0103. Next base: position 82,925 of record NZ_JAHUWN010000022.1, read on the forward strand.
CGCATAAACACTCTCTTCCTGTTCGGAAAGCCCTACAAGATGGTTAATGGCCCGATCAAGAAACTGGAAGTACACCCCCGATGCAAAGCCAAATCGTTTTGCTACTTCCAGTAACTGTCCAATCACCACGCCGGCATCCAACCCTTGCAGACGGTAAGAAAAGTTATTGTATTTAAAGAAATTCTTCCAAAACATGGTCGACACAAATACAGTACCAAAACAGGCAGACACGTCACAGCGATTATCAAGAGCACGGGCTATATATGAATCGAAATTTCCTTCTCGTAGCAATACCAAGCGGTGATGAGCTACATCATAATGGTACATCCCAACAGGCAAATCCTCTATCTTAAGATAAACATATAATTCGTTTGGATATAATGCCCCGCCGGAAGGAGCGAACCGCCGATAAGACTGTACTAGATTCGACGTTTTATCTGAGGAATCAAAGGGAAACACTGACTGGCTAACTTGAGCAATGCCATATACATACCAGAGAAAATGACCAACTTTGCAAAGATCAGGCTCAGCGGGCGGTTCTTTCCCCTCAAGTGTCAGCGGTACTTCTAGAGAAAATGGTACTGCTGGCAAGCCACGGTAAAGCTTATATGGAAGTGGCGCATCTTCCCAATCTACTTCCCAGTTAGGCACGCTTGCCTTATCAATATCAAAATGTAGATTATGCAAAAATTCCTCTAGACTCATCCTCCTTGCCTCCTAGTAGCCGCTTATGGAAACGGATGCGGATGTGGGTTTAGTTTTTCAAGTGTCAGCGGTAGATTTGAATATCCGAGTTCCATCGGTACCCGGAGCACCCGATCCAGCCCCGTTAAACGGGAAAGATGTTGTCCGAATGTCATCGGCAGCATCCCCGGAATCAGCACCTTCACGCAATAAAGTCCGTTCCGTTTCAATTCTGGTGCCGTTTGGTCTACCACAATCACATCAAGATTTATTTGGCGAAAAACTTGAAGAATGTCTAGCAGATCATCAGTAAGGTCTGTGTGTGTCGACTTCCACTTGAATTCCTCTGCAAATGTTCGCAATGGACGATTATCTTTAAGTAAAAAATCCAGGCGCTCTTCCGCTTGCGGCAAACCGTATAGCATGCCATGATCTTCCATCTGCTGCACCAGAGATGAATCTTGCAGCATTCGGCTATACTCCTCCTTGTTCCCTTCCAATTTCTCGTCAAGGGTCAGCATCATGCCAGCCAACTCATGAACCGCACTCTTAACCGCCCTTACCGGGTCGAGATGTGCTCCAGCCGCAAGAATGAGATTCAATCCCTTTTGCTTCCTGTTTTTCGCAATCGCACAAATACTTGGAATTCCGTGCTCCATCGTCGAGTTATACAAATACAGATCATATCCCGCGACCGCCCTCATACGTTCGATCATCAACTGCAAATCTTCGTCGTCAGCCGAAGAAGGGTCAAGACGCGGCAGGTTCAGTTGTGCGTACCAAGTCATCAGAAATGAATCACGCTCCACCACTTCCATAATTCCGTAAAAAATAGCTTCCTCTAAACTTCCGCCTAACGCGCATCCGTTGGAAGTTTCATAGACAAAACCACGCTGGCCGCAGCCCAAGCTGTAATAAGCAAGCAACTCTGGTACAAGAATCGGACGCTCTTCCAAAAATGAATAACCCCATACCCAATTCATTGGTCGTTCAGGATGAAACGGTTGAAAAGGGAAACCAGGCTGCTCATACTGTTTCTTGGCGTGGACACCTACTTTAATCGGATTGAGTGCTTTATTTTTCAAATTGCGGAAACTATCAAAGACTACTGTACGTTTACCGCGTGGCTCTAGACCGCAATACCGCTCCAGTCCTTCTAAAATGGCAGTCAACTCACTTACCTCATATGAATTTGTCCGGCCGGCTGTTCCCTCATCCCCCTCGAACAAAGGCAAATTAACACTGACATCGGCAAATGGCGGCACGAGGTCAACCATTTTACCATTCAAAAGGCCAGTTCGATAATCTAGATAGTCTTTAGCTAAAACTTTATTCAGATCATTCACCGAACGGCAGCGGTAACTGCCGGGGCTGATTTTTGGGCTTGGCTGCAATGAAATTCGCGCATCTTCCTCCGAATCGTCTGGTAAATGGCTGCAAACCGGACACAACGGGACAGGCAGAAAGGAATGCCATGAACTCTTTAACGTTTTCAAATTGATTAAACATACCTGACCTTCCGAAAGAGCATGAGTACCTTGCAAAATTCGCCGTACCTCCGCACTAAGCTGTTGTCCCAGCTGCAAGAGTCCTGTATTCGATGCCCATCCTTCATGCTGCATTCCTCTGAACTCCTTCAGCCTCTGCTGCATATCCCACATCTCTTTACGATCTCGTCCTGCCATGAGACGTCTCATGTCCGCACACTGAGTACAACCCGATTTCCCTCGCCGAACTAGTGGCCCTATTACACCTTCTCCAAATGAAACGAAGCCTCTCAGCCAAGGCGTGTCTGTTCGTCGAAACAGATCTTCTGCCTTTTGATGAAAAGAAGGATTCCAAACATCCTGTAGCACCAGCGCCAAATCAGTTTTTTTCGGTACAACTGCCTCGAATTCGGTCTGGCGAACTACATGGTAATGGGCAAACAGTTCTTCGCACACACTGTCCGCCACAACCCCTTCTCCAACAACCAACACGACAGCGCTCACCTAGATTCCTCCTCTCGAAGCAACACACCAAACACCCCTGCCAATCCTTCTTTCAAAAATGGTTCCATTTCTTGTTCGAACACCGAAAGCCGCATATGATTTCGTTTCAAGACTTCCATAGCGGTCTGCAAGTTCTCGGATTGTATCCTCTCTTCACATGCAGGGATTACAAGGTCTTCCGGCACCTCTTCTTCCAGAAGCAAGGAAGATCCATCAAACGCTATCGCTGTGAAGCTAGCTTTTGGGTTTTGGACTTTGATAAGAGCTTGTTGTAACGCCTTCCGTAATGCCCATGTAATATTCAAATCTACACTGCGATACCATCCGTCACTCGTACCGAGCCATACCACAGGGAAACCGGACACTTCCTCTCCTAAACAGATAGCAGGTGGTCCCTGTATCGTATTTAGCGCCTGCAAATAAAACCGGCAACGTTCATCTTCTACAGCACTCAATCGCACCCGAGATACAGGTACCCTCTGATCATGCTGTTGAATGTTCAGCTCTTCGACCAAACACTTTTGCAACCCACGGCAAACACCTTCTGCGAATGTTTCCCCTGCTCCAACCCCAACAAATTCCTGCAATTCTAGCATTCTACCCTCAACTTCCTGATGTAGATTTAGATTCGGATGGTGCAAACCGACTATTCGTGACACATAGGCTTCGATTCCGGCAAGACCGGCTTCCCTTCGTGCCTCATCATGTGTTAGACCTGAACAAACAATTTCATTTAACAGCTCTGCCGGTCCCTCCGACAACGGGTCGACTGCTTGAACACGACACTGAGCTAATGGCAGCTGCTTTAAATCCTCCTCCTCCCAAATATGGAAAATCCCTGACTCCTTTGAAGTCAACTGATAGAAGTAAAGAAGTAATTTACTAGGATCACTACTGCTTAATCCCTGTTCAAGCCTTCTAGAGAAATCTTCAACCCATTTATTCGATATTCGTCTGGTCACCTGTGGATGAGGCAAGAACGAATGCCAGTTTCCTTCTAATGTATCTAGATCAAGCAGGAAGAATTGATTCTTTTGTTCCTGTTCGGTTACTCCTGTAACCTCTTTAAATAATTCAAATACGATTACATTGGCCAACATTGCTCTAGCTGTGGAAGAGAAAGCAGGTAATTTCTGCTCTTTGATTAGCACAGATTGGTGCAAGCGGCGCCACGCAGACTCCCAGCACGCCTCAGAATCTGGATGTACTAACGGACCCGCTATTCCCACCTGCTGTAAGCAAATAGCAGGGAGGAAAGCCTTCTTTTCTTCCCTACAAACCGTATGAAGAAGTCGCAGTTCCTCCAGATTGCCCTCCTGTGATACATACAAAATCGAATCAAACGGCTGCACACTCTCCCGCCAAAAACTTACCCCGTCCTCCTTTAGGTTGACTTCCTCTACTGCCACTTCAGGGTCTGACTTATAGGCATGTGCTATAAGTTCCATCAACCGCCGTCTATTAGTCGGTACCGTGTCGGTGATTAGTAGTTTGAACTTGGGCAGTCCGGATTCAAGCAACGAAGAAACCAACGAAACAAAAAAAGGACCAGAGCCAACTGCCAATACTTTGGCCTGACGATAGGTTTGGAAACGGTATGCCCCCGAATCGACAAAACTGTCCACAAATTCTATTTGAGAAGCATGTCTTTTAAGAACTTGATCCTCCAATTGATGCGCATCGTCTTGACTTACATCTCGGACAAACCCATTCCGAAACAGCACTTCTGCAATTTCATACACCCGATCCCTGTATGGGCCCGGTAATCCCTCTGTCAAATTCCCTAAAGTGTACTCCCCGTTGAACATCGGTATCAGCTTTTCAACCCACTGATCGATCGTACTGCCTTCCATACGGAACGAGCTTATATTGTTCCGAAAATACACACCATTGTTTGAATCGGGGAGAAAAAACGTGTCCCTTTTCACTTTCAGACGCATAGAAGGGTTCAAACTTGTCATTTCGCTCCTCCTTAGCCGTAGCTTTACTCCATTCTGTAACATCACTTCACTATAATTCTATGTACAGCAATTTGTCCCTTATGTCTAAGCTAATAGAGAAGAGCCCCTACAAAAACTCATGCAGGGACGGTCTCTTCTCCTTAACAATCAGTTTTACATTAGAAAAATCGAACGATTAACCGCCGCACCGATGTCCACCGCATCGATGGCCGCCGCCACAATTAGAGCAATGAGAGCAATTAGAACACCTAAAGCAACTAGAGCAACGGAAACAACTAAAGCAGTTAAAGCAGTTAAAGCAGTTAAAACAGCTAAAGCAACTAAAACAACTAAAACAGCGGCCAATACCACCAATACCACCAACACCACCAACACCACCAATACCACCAAAACCGCCCATACCACCGAATTGTCGAGACTGGTCAATGTAGTACTGGTTTAGGTCTAAAGGAACTGCTTGGCTCGCTTGGAAGTCGCCAATATTCAACATTTGGAGTTCATTTTGTAAAGGATTCATTTTCATACCTCCATCTATTTAAATTCATCAATTTGTGCCGGCACATGAAAAGGGGAACAAAAATAATCTTAAAAATAATGTGTAACAGGTGGATCCACCAATACTTCAAGTACTCTCCCCATCAAAATATGAAAAATGGGTGGGTATTGCTACTGATTCAAAAGCCTATTTTTATTGGAAATCCATAAGGTTTTGCCTAAAATGCTTACAATACTAGATTTAAACTAAAGTGCTAGAGTGTACTCAATAAGGAAGCGGACAAGTATCTATCAGCGGATATTCTAGCTCCATCAGCAGATTTTCGAATTCTATTAGCGAATTAGAGTTTAAGTTAATTTAGGAATCCATAGAAAAAGGGACTAACCAATCTTGTTAGTCCCTGACTTAAACAGTAAATTTATATCCATTTTTGCTTGTTTACCGATTATTCCTCATACATTCCATTAGGTCTGCACTGGCATCATCTATTTTCTCTCCTCTTGTCAGGAGGACTACCACACAAAATGGCCTATATTGAATCAAACAGAGCATCTTTTATGACCTAGTTTCATACATAAGAAAAGTGCATTATTTCAAATGCAACAAAAGAAATTCCAGGGAGGAAAATCATGATACAACAAACAGTAACAATTAACAGAAATGCAGGATTATATGCTCAACCGGTTAATCAATTAGTTCAAAACGCGTCTCGATTTAAGGCAGATATCTTCCTTACTTACAAAGGACGAAAAGTTAATGTAAAATCGGTACTCGGCGTTTTATCACTAGCTATCCCTAAACAAGCAGAAATTATCTTAGAAGTTTCCGGGGACGATGAAAAAGAAGCATTAAGAGAGGTCATTCAAACGTTGGAGACGCTAGAATAGTAGTGTTTCGTAAAAAAGTAAAGGCTGGATCCACTGTGGGTTCCAGCCCTTTTAAACTACATGAAGACTATTTATACATTAAGGATTTACTTACATATCCACGATCCCGATGATACAAAATAAGTGCTACCACTAAGATTCCCGAAGCAATCCAAATAGAGGTGTTCCCTATATAGGTGGTGGAAAATGTCCCTGTCAACGCTCCAAACAAAAATGAAAGAATGATAACAAAAAATTCTTTGAATTGTTTTTTTGCTTCATCATTGTCTTCTTTTAAGGCTAAATATGCAGCTTGTGTGGCCGTTCGCAAATTTCCCGTTGTCATCGTTGAATTGTAAGCCCACTTGTCGAGTTTATTGAAAGTGGAAATTTGTAATGAGGATACAAATGCGATACAAACTGTGACCACAATGTTTGGAATAGTTTTTGGCAATAGACCAACAATGACTAATACTAGGCATTCTAAAATAAGAATGGACCTTCTATAACTATGCAAGACTAATCGAATTCGAGGGATTTTTACGATTTCTGAAACCAAAACACCTATAATAAAGGCTATAATCGGCGGGATATAAAGTAATGCACCTTGCCATTCACTGTTAGCTGCTTTTACAGCGAGCAAAACCAAATTCCCTGTTTGGGCATTAGCAAAAACCCCGTCCCTGCTGATAAACGTATAGGCATCTAAAAACCCTCCAACCACCGCTAACAAAATACCCAAATAAAACGAGTTGGACGATAACGAGGGGATTTTATCTTTCATTGTGCGATCTCCTTGTTCCTATTTACTAACCTGAATAGTATTTCCTTGAGGGCACGAGAAAACTATAAAGGATAGCCATTTAAATCTGAATAAACTTCTTGATTTTCTAAAAATATCATGGTTTTCAATGAATTTGCTAACGCATTTTTGACAAAAAAAGAAAATAATTTGTTGAAAACGTTTTATAGAGGTGGCATTTTTGCTGTTTTAGATTTTTACGAGCGGATTTATGCATTTTATGGGCGATTTTTAATATTAAATGGGCGAATTCTTGTATTTAATGAGCGAATTTTCGCATTCAATGGGCGAATAGCTGAATTGATCAGAATTTGCTTGTTCAATCGGAGAGATTGCAAATTCTATCAGCGAATTTCATATTTTAATCAGCGAATTTGTTCATTCTATCAGCGAATATGAATTTTACATGAATTCAATTAAAAAAGGGCTAACCTCAAAAGCTAGTCCCCAGTTTCATTAGCGATACTTATTGATTGTTCCTCATCCATTCGATAAGATCTGCGATGGCATCTTCAAAATCAACTGCAGCCGTCCCATCTTCCGGAATTTCCTCCATACCTTGTTCAAATTCATCTAGTCTGACAATCAGTTCCTCAATACTCTGATCAGTCTTTTGTTTCTTTGTTTGATATTTTTTGGCACGATTTAAAAGGTCTGTGAACTGATCATCCTCATGAATTTCATCCACTAAACTCCAAACCTCTTGTAAAACAGCCTCCAATTTTTGTACAGAAGCATGTAACTTATGTAATTTCTCGATTGTATGTTCCATCCTGGTAATTCCCTTCTTTCTTAAAATGCTTGGTTCCAACCTATTTTTTTCAGATCTTAAAGCAACTATTACTACTTTCCTACCCTGTTCCTTTTTAATACTCCTTTTACCTTTTATTAACCAAATTATAGAACACATTAATTAGTTTAGATACACCAATTGATCGATAAATATTCGAAAAAAGAAAAAACGCCTAAAGGCGCTTAATAATTACACTTTGGGCAAGGTAGAAAGCGTTCTTTCCCATGCCCGCATTGTCTGCATGTGTCTGTGTACCGTTTATTTTTCTTAAATTTCCATTGTTCATATGTGATTCCAGATGAACCTTCATCGTTGAGGTATTTGATATAATCATTTCCGTATGGATAAATCATCAACATCACCTCCAGTGTCTACTATCAATGTATGCGCTTACATAACTGAAAAACACTGAATTTACATAAAAAAGTGTCAGGCACCAAGGGGCCCAACACTGTTTATAGCATAATGGAAATACAGAAATAAGACACACCGATTGAATGTCCTTATCCGTAACTTAATTTTAATAATAATTCTTCACCATTTCTCCCATGACCCAGTTCGTTCTGGCGCCAGTCACTCCAGTGCTAGGGCACTGAAAGCTGCCAGTTGTTAGGTCCGCTACAATCGTTTCGACAAGAGGTTGATGGACGTGCTGTGGTCGTTCGAAACTCCATTGTTCCGTTCCGCTCGCAGTGGTTAACATGATGGGCTCGTTTCCGAAAGTAGAAAAAGTAATTTTCCCTCTGCTCCCCACGATTTCATTGACATCGACGTCTTCAAAAGCAGTAAAACACCAATTTCCCACGCCATGAATGCCAGATTCATATCGATAAGTCCCTGTTACAATATCTTCAGCACGATAATAGCTGGCTTGATTGGAAGCAAACCCCTGAACAGACGTTATCGGTCCCAGTAAAAAATCTAAAAGATCAAGGGTATGACTGGCTAAATCAAAAAATAATCCTCCACCGGCCAATTCGGGCTGAACACGCCAAGGGAGGTTTAGGGGATCCAACACATCTCCCGAAGCTTTTTGATATTGAGTTGACGATACAAAGCGAACCTTTCCAATCGCCCTATTATCCAACAACTCTTTCACTTTTAAAAATCGTGCTTGTGCTCTGCGGTAGTATGCAGCATATAGTCCTACCCCTGCCGTCTCACATGCAGCTATCATTTCTTGACATTCATTGAAATTGCGTGCCATTGGCTTTTCTACATATACAGGTTTACCAGCCTTTGCTGCCTTGATAGTGTATTCTTTATGCGAGCCTGGTGGTGTAGCAATATAGACAGCATTTACCTCAGGATCATTAATCAAATCATCTGCATTATCATACCATTTCGGGACAGCATGCCGTTTTGCATAGTCCTTGGCAAGTTCCCCTGTTCTTCTCATAACAGCTACCAATTCTGAGTTTTTGATTTTTTGGAATGCCGGACCGCTTTTCACTTCCGTTACGTCACCGCAACCGATGATTCCCCACCGAACTTTATCAAATGTCATTGCACTAATCTCCTTATTTGCCACAGCATTTTTTATATTTTTTGCCGCTTCCACAATAACATGGATCATTTCGCCCTATATTACTGTTTGAAATATTTTCATTACTGTAGTCCATACCCCCTCCTAGTGCTGCCTGTTTCCAGTTTTCTAGTTCAGGGTGTTCCTCACCTAAAATGGAATAATAACTATAAACTGTCTGTTCAATATCTACTAGACATGAAAAAGATTCTTTTTCCATATGGCTGCTAATTTCGGGTAATGCTTCTTTAGACAGCTGATGACAGAGTGCTTCGATCAGCATATCTTGATCTTCAAGTTCATCTGATTTTTGATAGGCCTCTCTTAGAACCTGAACAGCACGGTCTGTTTTAATATTTTCGACTACTGAACAAGCAAAAATAATCGAATCCGTTTGCTTTAAATAAGGGCCAACTGCTTCGACAACCTCATCCGATTGAAAACGAATTAACGCGTTTGCTACCTCTTCTAACAAGATATCATCATCACGGACTAACAAACTGGCTATGATTGGGATATACTTTTTCAAATTCATTAATCCGAGCATATAAATCGTCAGAATTCCATGAATTGATAACCAATCTTCCTTTAATTCCTCTTGAAGAGTCCGATCAATTCCATTTTCTGTAATCCAGCCATTTTGAACGATGCATGCGGCTAGTTTTTTTGCATTTATGTATCGAGAATGCTGAAAAGTTTTGGCCTGTTCAATGGCTAAAACGGTTTTAGAAAATTCTGAGTAAACCTCTTCTTCCGTCCCATTAACGATTAGTTCATATAATGACCAATTTTCCTTACTAATAAATCTCTGCATTTGCTCTTTATATTTTAAGGCAAGTTTGGGTTCAACACGCTCTAGTAAATTTACTGCTAAATGCTGCTTGGACTTGTCCATCTTACGAATATTTTCAAGTAAAAGCTTTACGGCCCCTTCATTGAACTTCATGTTTTCTATGTAAATAAGAATCGAGGATTGCTTCTCCTTGTTAGCAAATGCTTCTTTCAATAATTCTGTCGTCCATTCTTCTGGAACATTTGGATAATCGTGTAATGAATGAAGCACTGTTTCTTGAATTAACACATCATTACTGATTATATGAGGTTTTATTTTTTCTAAAAAGGTCATCATATCAGTCCTTAAGTCTACTTTTTTGTTTTCCATTTCATTATATTTCATTTTTTCTGCCATCTCCAATACTATAATCAAATGTGATTTTAACTAAAAGCAGGAAATATTTCTAAACTCGAAGAATTAGGTAGAGTGATTAATTTTTCAAGGAGGTTTTTTAATGGATCAAGCAATTATTACATACCTTTCGGAAAATAGAGAAAAGCACTTATCAGAATTAAAGGAGTTTTTGGCAATTCCAAGTATTAGTTCTCTCCCCGAACATAAGGACGATGTTCAGAAAGCAGCCAATTGGGTCGCCTCAGCGCTCCAAGAGATTGGGATGGAAAATGTTAGGGTGCACGCAACAAAGGGCCATCCTGTTGTTTATGGAGAATGGATAAAGGCGGAAGGTAAACCAACAGTCCTTATTTATGCCCATTATGATGTGCAGCCTGTTGACCCGCTTCATTTATGGGACAGTCCGCCGTTTGAGGCCGAAATTCGTGATGAGAAACTCTATGCACGTGGCGCTAGCGATGACAAAGGTCAGGCGTTTATGCATTTTAAAGCACTGGAGGCCATTCTTGAGACAACGGGTACACTTCCGATTAATGTTAAATTCCTGATTGAAGGGGAAGAAGAAATTGGCAGCCCTAATTTGCCGCTATTTGTTGAGGAAAATCAGGAATTATTGTCATCCGATGTGATCGTAATTTCCGATACTAGCATGATGGAGCGAGGGAAGCCTACGATTGTTTATGGTCTTAGAGGCCTTTGCGGCATTCAAATTGATGTCAAAGGACCTAAAGGAGATCTCCATTCAGGGTTATACGGTGGAACCATTCAAAACCCGATCCATGCCTTAGTAGAAATCGTGAATTCGTTCCACAATGAAAAAGGGCAAATTACCGTCGATGGTTTTTATAATAAAGTTGCAGAGTTAACTCCAGCTGAAAAAGCTGCATTTGAATCTCTTGGAATTACCGACCAGTCATTTATTGAACAGTTAGGAGTTCCTGAAATGTTTGGCGAGGAAGGCTTTACGACTTTAGAAAGAACCTGGGTTCGTCCGACACTTGAAGTGAATGGCATTTTTGGCGGATTCCAAGGGGATGGCATTAAAACCGTCCTTCCTTCAGAAGCACATGCCAAAATTACCTGCCGTCTCGTACCCGATCAAGATCCTGATGAAATTGTCGATCTTTTGCAAAAACATATTCAATCCCATACACCACGAGGCGTTACAGTAAATGTTTCACTTTTTGATAAAGGGGCCCCATTTGTGACACCGTTTGATCATCCAGCCATTCAAGCAGCAGGACGTGCTTATGAAAAGGTGTACAAAGTTCCTACTTCGTTTACACGTGGAGGCGGCTCAATCCCAATCGTGGCCACATTTGACCAGATTTTAGGCACGCCTGTTGTGTTAATGGGATTTGGTCTGCCAGATGAAAATTTCCATGCGCCGAATGAACATTTTCATTTAGAGAATTTTGATAAAGGAATGGAAACGATTTGTTATTATTGGTATGAGTTGGAGCCAGCGCTCTAGTAAATATGGGTTTTAACTTAACTGTTTTAGTGCAAAAACTCTTCCGCAGTTCATATCGGAGAGTTTTTGCTAATTATGCTAATCTGTGATTAATAGGTTAGTCCATGACCAAGTTTATAGATATTACCATCGCTATCTTTATATGCATATTCCAATCCTTCAGGCATATATTTGTCCTTGTCATAGCCCGGTACATCATTTCTCGAAACACACTCACCATGTTCATCGACCGCAATGACTGCTTCACTCGCTGGCAATGTCATCGGTAATACACCTACTGGACGGCTATTGCCTGCCATTACCTCAAACTGTGCCTTATAGTAGGTATCGTAACCAGCGATTAAGACGTCCGCCAAAGGTTCAACATTTCCAAGGATCCATGGCAAAATGACATTCACACTCATAATTACTTTTCCACCACGGACATGAATATTGTCCGCCACTTCCTTTAGATGGGCCATTCCACTTAAAGTAGTTTCTTGATAGGTAGACCCATCCAAAGCCGTTTCTGTTTTATCTTCGCAGATTTCAAGTTCTAACAGTCCTGGGGTTGCATTGAAATAAGCTCCAGATTTGGGACTTAAGAAGAGAATAGCGAAGTCAGCTTCTTCATGGTTATCTGTCAAAGTAAATTGACCAAGCTCTTGACATTCCTGTCTTGCCTTTTCTGTATAAGAAGCTGCCCGCTCTGGTTCCTTATGGAACACTTCTACATAAACCTTTTGATTACCAAGTTTATCAGCTGTTAATGGTAAAGTCTGGTTAGAATTTTTAAGAACGGTTACCGATTTTTTATGAGCTTCATAAGCAGCATCCCAGTTAGCTTGATTACTAACCACTGAAGTAGCGTGTTCTGGTGAAACATAAGTGCGATCATCAAAAAGTCCTAAAGCAAACATTTCAGTAAGGAGCCGTACATTGGCTTCATTAATACGCTTTTCACTGACCCATCCATTTTCAATGGCTTTTTTAAGGTTTTCAATATCATTGGTATCAGCAACAAGATCTGTACCTGCGTTAATTGCCTTTGCAAAACGTTCAGCCTCGCTCTTGTCTTCAACTCCCCAGCACATTTTACTTGTTATGCCGCTGTCACTATTTACATAGCCCTTGAACCCTAGCTTTTCTCTAAGGATATGATTTAAGAAATAATGATTAAAGGTAAAGCCAACCTCTTCGAAAGGAATGTCTTCCCCTTCAAATTCTTGAACCACGCTATTTTTGATACTCGGGATAGAATAATATGGCATAATCGATGAAGTGCCATGGTCTACTGCAGCCTGAAACGGTGGCAGGTGATATTTTTCTAAGCTGCCTGGAGTTGGGTATAAGTTCCACTTTCCTTCTGCATAATGTGGATCGAATCCATTTTCCCTTGCACCGCCGCCAGGGAAGTGTTTTGTTGTCATCGCAATACTATGTTTTCCGACGGTCTCACCTTGGAATCCGTCAATGATCCGGCCGATTGCATCAGAAATAAATTCTGGGTCTTCACCAAATGTACCATACGTCCGCTGCCATCGAGGATCAGTAGCCGTATCAGCCATATACATATAACCCTTTCTTATTCCCACTGCATCCCACTCATCATGTGCTATTTCAGCAAATTGGCTAATAAGAGAGGCATCACCGCCGTTTTTTATTTCTCCTTTAGCTGCTGCTGCAAGTCCTAATGTTCCAGGCCAAGTCGAAAAAATTCCGGCTGCGTCATTCATACCAAAGATAAATTCTGTATTTTCGTTTCTTGAGTTAGATGCTATTAAGCAAGGAATACCAAGACGTGTTCCCTCGCATACTTCATTCATGGTATTGACCCACTCTGCCATTTGAGCCGGACTCCAATTGTCTCGTAGAATGAAGTGGCGTAAATGCATGTTTTCAATCGTATGTGTTGTGCCATATACTTTTGCCAATGCAAAAATCGTTTCGCCCTTTTCAACAATCCCTTCATCTAACACACCATCATAGCTTGTCTTACTCTTATCTTTTTGGGAAAGACCCATCTGACGAGTATTAATAAGCATCATACCGACCTTTTCATCGATATTCATCAATGAGACAAGGTTCTCCGCACGTTCCTGCGGACTTAAACGCCAATCCTTATATGGTTCTAGTTTCCCGCTATTATTCAAATCTTTAAATTTTAATCCATCAATTTCAATAATGTTCTTAACTCTAACTTCTAAATTCGGTTGTTTATGGTTAACATCCAATTTAATGCCTCCTAAACTTGTTTGTCCCATCAATAATTAATACAGTTTTATCTTAGCAATTTAAAAACGTTTTCACACCCAATATTGCTAACTTTTGTACAAAATTGAGATATAGGCTTAAATTTTTTTAAAATTAGGCTCTGTTACACTTGCCTGTTGATTTCCGGTCCAGGCGCGGGCGGTCCGGGGAGCCTTCTCGTCTCGCTGCGCTCCTGCGGGGTCTCCCCTGTCCCGTACTCCCGCAGGAGTCTCGCGCCTTCCCCTTCAATCAACATAGGTGAAATATCAACAATAACCTTTAACACAGACTAAAATTAAAAAAGGCCATGAGTTCAATCATGTGCCTTTTTTTCTATTTGCTGCCTTTATAATCTGTAGCAGTCATTCCTTTTATTCCTTTAAATACTTTACAAAAATAATTATAGCTACTAAAACCCACTTGAATACCAATATCTGTAATAGATAACCGGCTCTGTTCAATCAGAAAAATGGCCTCTTCAATCCGTTTTTGATGGATATATTCAATCACACTTATATTCAATTCTTCTTTAAATTTTCTCGCGAGATAGGATCGATTAAATCCAATTTCGTCTGCTATTGATTGCACATTTATTGGTTCTTTAAAGTTGAGATTTATATACATTAACGCTTTCCTTACAACAGAACTATACCCTTTAACTGCAAAATTCTTAACCGCATCACAATATTCTTCTAACATACTGAAATCAATCGCATCTAAATCGGACATAGATACTGCTGCCTCAATCTTAAGAGCAAATTTTTCTGAAATAGCATGTAAATATTCAGGTTCAACCCCTCCCTTAGCAGCAGCCAGCCTATTCATAGTATTAAAAGAAAAAGTAATATTTTTTCTCGCCCTCAAAGGATTGCCTGGTACTCTATATAGAAAATCGCCTCTAAATTCGAGCAATGCTTTCATTGCTATTTCTTTATCTCCCATTTCGATGGCATGTAAAAAATTCTTTTCAGCCTCATACCTAAGTTTAACGTCCAACCCACTATGATAAAAATCCTGAGGTTGTACATTTGGCTGAAACTGATCGCTATGGTTTATCGTCGTAATGATTTGGGAGTCAACAGGCGGGTTAACTAAAATATTTACTATTAAATTGCCAATTGAGAGGTATGATTGTCCTAAAAAAGTTAGTGACTTATAAAAATTCTCCAAGGGTTTCAGCCAATTGTTTTCCAGATGATTAGCCCTCATTACATTCCAGATAAACTGGTCAGTGACTCGCTCATTTAAGAACGGTCCAACCAAAACCATCCCTTCATCCTGGTCACCATCGAAAATTGTTACGGCGAAATAGGATAGTTGAAAAGAATCTGTATGAAAACAAAAACTATTTTTATTGGCCTTTTCTAAAGCTCTTTTAAGATCCAAATAGATTTTCTTTCGAGCTTCAACAAAAATTAGGGGTTCACTATCATCAGATATGTGCAAAATCGTTTGAAATTGATTATCAACTGTATGTACATCAATATTAAAAGCATTTTTAATTAGCCAACACTTACTTTGCAGTTCATCCACTTTATTCACCCTTCAGATTCTTTGGATTAACAACAATCGCTTTCAGCTTCCCATCGAGTTATTTCTTCTCTCACGATTGGGGCAACCTCTTTTCCTAAGAGTTCAATAGCTCTCATTACATCATCATGAGGCATGGTGCCAACAGGACAATGCAGCATAAAGCGCGTAACCCCCACATTTTTTCGTAAATGGATGATTTTCTCAGAAACTGTTTTTGTATCCCCCACGTACAATGCTCCCTCAAAGCTGCGAGCTGCATCAAAGCTTGCACGGTCATACATCCCCCATCCGCGTTCGCGGCCTAATTTACTCATGACTTGCTGGGTAGGAGGGAAAAACTTTTCAGCAGCCACTTCGTTGCTCTCTGCAATGAATCCGTGCGAATGCGAGGCAACTGGGAGTTTCGAGACATCATGACCAGCGTGCTCGGCTGCTTTCTTATAGAGTCTGACAAGCGGCTCAAACTGCAGTGGCCGGCCGCCAATAATGGCTAGAACGAGTGGCAATCCAAGCAACCCTGCACGGATGACGGAATCCCGACTGCCCCCACTGCCAATCCAAACCGGAAGATGATTCTGAACAGGTCTAGGGTACACGCCAAGATTTTGAATGGCTGGTCGATGTCCGCCTTCCCAGCTCACTTTCTCCGACTCTCGTATTTTTAATAATAGCTCTAGTTTCTGATCAAATAATTCATCATAGTCTTTTAAATCATAGCCGAACAGCGGAAACGACTCGATAAAAGAACCACGGCCTGCCATAATCTCTGCACGCCCATTTGATATTGCATCCAGTGTAGCAAAATCCTGAAAAACTCGTACCGGATCAGCAGATGATAGAACTGTTACCGCACTGGTTAGTCGAATCCGATTGGTCTGCGATGCGGCTGCAGCCAACACTACAGCAGGAGAAGATGCCGCAAAATCTTCGCGATGATGCTCACCCACACCAAAAACATCTAGCCCAACCTGATCGGCCAGGACGATTTCCTCAACCACTTCACGGATTCGTTGTGCATGACTAATCACCTCACCGGTTCTAGCATCCGGTGTTGTTTCAACAAATGTGCTCACTCCTATTTCCACAAACATTACCTCCAAAAATATTGGCAGCCCTGTGCCGATGTATTTTAAATGAAATACACAAAACCTGTTATCATTTTTAGGCTATGTTAAAGCTGATTGTTGATTTTGACACTATGTTGATTGGAGCGTAAGGCCCGAGACTCCTGCGGGAGTATGGGACAGGGGAGACCCCGCAGGCGAGAGACTCGCCGAGGAGGCTCCCCGAACTGCCCGCGGAAAGCGAAGCACCTGGAGCGGAGATCAACATGCATGTTTAACAGTGCCTAATTTTATATAAAGTCAAGAATTTTCATCCGTTATTATCCTACATTTACTAATATAATTCAAAATAACTGATTTACTAGATTAAATATCACACCTCTTCTGAAGAACCAACTGTTGAAAATGTAATTGAAGACTCTTTCCGTAAACATGGTTAATTCATTATGCTCGTAAATGATGTTTAAAATGTGAATTTAGACAAAATTGGAGAATTCAAACGTGATCGTGTCCGAAGCCATGCCTAATTCGGACAGCTTTAGGGATTTTTAGTTTGATCGTGTCCGAAGCCATGCCTGATTCAGACAGCTTTGGGGATTTCTAGCGTGATCGTGTCTGAAGCCATGCCTGATTCGGACAGCTTTGGGGATTTTTAGTTTGATCGTGTCCGAAGCCATGCCTGATTCGGACAGCTTTGGGGATTTTTAGTTTGATCGTGTCCGAAGCCATGCCTGATTCGGACAGCTTTGGGGATTTCTAGTGATCGTGTCCGAAGCCATGCCTGATTCGGACAGCTTTGGGGATTTCTAGCGTGATCGTGTCCAAAGCCATGCCTGATTCGGACAGCTTTGGGGATTTCTATCGTGATCGTGTCCGAAGCCATCTATAAAGCATATACTAATTATTTAAAGTCTAGTGTTTAAAAGCGAAGCTATTTTGGGGAAAACGGAGGGCGAACAAATAGATTACCTTTATTAATACCTATATAAAAGTTTCAAAGGTCATCGTATCTGACCTTTGAGACTGTCATTTCATCGTTTTTCCATTACTGCTTAATAAGAAACTGTTAATCCATAAGAAGCAGTATCAACTGTTGTGGTTGGAGTGATGGATAACCCCGCTGATAATACGGATACACTCACTTTTCCTACGACTAACTTATGACCATACTCTATTTTAATATTCATAGTCCCGCTTTTTGAGGTTGGTACATACACATATTGTGCCATATAGCCTTTGTGTTTGGTTAAATCCGTAGAAGACAATAAATCAAAATCACCTGCTACACCTGCATTTGGGTCCCAATCACTTGGTGAGTAATCAACTGCATAATCTTTCCAAACCCCGTTGCCTTGAGGATCTTGACTATATCGATGTTGATGTTGTGTTATCGCCCCACTACTTGTTGGCAGGTAAAATCCTGAGCCAGCCGGAAAACCAAATGTCATCTTATCAACGAGTGTATTGACTGGTGACTTTAACCAGGTAAAATTACCGTAAATATAAAACTTATCGTTACTTGCTTTGTCAGATGTTACTTTATACACAGTACCGGCCAATTTCATCGTAGTAGGAGCAATTAATCCCATAGTTGTATAATCACCAGGATTATTAATTGCATCATTAAATACAGCCAATTGCGAATTGGAATCCTGTATAACCGCTTTGTCTTTTACTAGTTGTTTTGCTACTTCGACCGGTAATTGATCTCTTTCTTCGTCGGTATGTCCTACTTTCTCTTTTAAATACTGTCTATCTTCTTTTGTTAATTTTTCAGTTTTTGAGTTGATATTACTCTCTTTCGCAAAACTTAGATGGTTGAAAGAGAATAATGAGATGAGCAGGACAAGACTTACGAATGAAATTTTAATTTTTTTCATAACAATCTCCTTAGGTTTTTTGTTCTTTCTAGAAAGATATGTATTGGCCTAATTTCATACTAATCTCCTATTCCAATAAATCTACTATTTTTCAAATATTTTGAATTTTTACCAATATTAGGGTTAAAAATCAAAAAAAAAGTGTCAAGCACCCTCCAATTTCCCGGAAGGTGCCTGACACTCATTTTTTAATAGAAAAATTCTGTATCATTATGGGTGACTGAATCCACATTATTGCCAGGAGTCGACGATTTGAAGCTGGTAATTTTTTCATATTCCCCTGGTTTTAGAACGCTTTGGTCGCCTCTCATTAAGTAGGTGTAGGCGATAATTGAGATAAACAATCCAAATGTCCAGGCATTATCCCATAAAAAGCGAAGTCCAGGGATCAAAAGTCCAAGTACAGGAATGGCTACACCGATGATAAGGGCATAAACGCCGTTTTTATTAAAACCAGAGGTATAACTATAACGACCGTTTACATCATAAAGCTCATTAAGTGCCATTTGTCTCTTGCGCACAAGCCAGTAATCGGCAATCGCAATCCCATCAATGGGACCAAGTAATGCTCCATACGTTCCCAGCCATCCAAAAATATAGTTTCCAAAGTTCTCCATAATATACCAAGGTTGCATTAAGATTGCAAAGACACCAGTTATTAGAGCACCTAAACCAAAAGTAATTCGTTTTGGATTTAGATTTTCAATCGCACGGGCAGGTGCGACGATGTTTGCACCGACATTAATCGTTAAAGATGCAATCACGATAATTAACGTTCCCAAAAAGATAACAAATGGGGGGAATTTCGCAAGCAGTTGAACTGGATCCCAAAGAGCTGTCCCAAAAATGACCACCGTAGCCGAAGTGACGGCGATTCCAATAAAGGAAAAAATACTCATTGTAAGCGGAAGAGAGAAACTTTGAGCCAACATTTGTGATTTTTGACTTTTCGCATAACGGCAGAAGTCAGGTATATTCAATGCAAGTGTTGCCCAGAACGCAATGACCCCTGTTAATGCCGGGAAAAACACTTTTAAAAACGCCCCTGTTGTCGTGAATTTAGATGGCGTGTCCAAAATGGGACCCCAGCCTCCTGCATTCGAATATGCCCAAATAAGAAGAATGATCGAAGCGATGCCCACAATCGGTGTTGCAATTAAGCCTAGTACTTTCATGGCTTGAGGTCCCTTATAGGCTACTACCACATTTAAACCCCAAAACAATGCAAAAACAATCGCCGTATGTCCTGGAAAGTTTCTCCAGGCAGGAAATGAAGCCGATAAAAGTGTATCAATTGCACCCGTACCAATCCATGTGTTAATCCCGAACCAGCCAGCAGCAACAATAGCTCTAGCTAGTGCTGGAATATGCGCCCCTTTTGAGCCAAACCATAAACGGGCAAACACTGGATAAGGAATTCCAAATTTCGTACCTGCATGAGAGTTTAATAGAATAGGGATAAGGACAATGACATTCCCAAGAAAAATCGTTCCAATCGCCTGCCACCAATTCATTCCTAACGAAATCAAACCACTCGCCATTGTATAGGCTGGTATACACAAACACATCCCAATCCATAACGTGGCAAAATTTAGACCTTTCCATGAATGTTCCTTCATTGTTGTTGGCCGTAAATCATCATTCCACATTCCACTGTTACTCAAACCATTTGCAACTTCAGGTGTCAGGGTAACAATACCATTTTGTTCAATTTGCGTTTTCAACAAAATTCCCCCTTATTGGTTATTTAACGAGCTCTTCTAGTGAAACATTTATGCCGTATGAGCAAGGGTACCATTGAAATCTTTAGGATTTACCTAGTATTGAAATGAAACTCATTTAAACACAAGATAATTTTGAAAGAATATTTAAAAAATTCAAAATAAATTTCAACTATTTTCCATCGCGCCCCTCCCTGCTAATCTTCAACCTCCCCGGGCAAGATTCCTTCCCATTCCCCTTTATGCGAGTCATGCAAAAGGAAAAGAAAACCTACCTCCCTATCCTCTATTATATATTTCCCCAACACCCTGTCATTGGACAAAAGGTTGAATGATTTCTATCAATTCTTTTATGTTATGTAAAGTGAACCCTCGGTTTAATCATCTCCATCGCCTTGGTCCCAACCAATACCTTATAGTGGAGTATAATAAGGACGACAAAATTTGTCTTTAATACGGTAAGGATTCCTCACATGTTTTCTTTCCAATTACCTTCTAAAAATATCTACCTAGGGTGCTTTCACTAAAAAGTGAGCAAAACCATGATTCTAGTTCATTTGTAAATGTAAACATAAGCAAACTAAGTCGTCTCTATTTATGGGGCAATTTATTTTTGAATAATTTTTAAATGCTTCTCATTTAATATGGAAATGAATCCGTAAAAAAGAGCCATTCTCGGCACTTAATTAATTCATTCTACTTATAATTGTAGTGCATTTTTTATTTGTCCAAGATCTTGGCCACGTATAACCGTAGTCTCAACCGTACACTAACCAAACTACATGGAGATCATAAATGTACAGCACTTAAAATTAACTAATTTCTCCTCCAACTTGTACAATATCTGTTTCATTTGCTAAAGCAGCTTCTATGGAAAGTTCCAGTCCCTTAACAATCATTTCTAGACTCATGCTTGGATGCCCCGGATTCCGGACAATCTGTTCCGGGAGAAAAGGAATATGGATAAAGCCTCCTCGGATATTCTTGCTGCTGGTATCAATGTAATTCATCAATCCGTAAAAAGTATGGTTACAGACAAAGGTGCCCGCTGTATTCGAAACGGAAGCAGGGATTCCGTTTTCAGTCATTTTTTGGACCATTGCCTTGACCGGCAGATTGGAGAAATAGGCAGATGATCCATCTGGGACAATCTCCGCATCAATTGGCTGATTATTCTCGTTATCTGGAATCCTGGCATCATCCACATTGATTGCAACACGTTCAGGTGTGATCGTGGATCGACCCCCTGCCTGGCCAACACAAATGACCATGTCTGGATCTAGTTCATCGATCGATTCTATTAATCTGCTAATCGCCCTTCCAAAAACCGTTGGGATTTCCCTTGTGACCACTTCATAGCCTGCAATTTCTTTTCCATGTAATAGCTTTACTGCTTCGAGTGCAGGATTGACAGGTTCTCCTCCAAACGGGTCAAACCCGGTAATAAGTATCTTTTTCATTGCCATTTTCCTTTCTATTATAATTTGAAATTAGTGCTTGCCAAAAAACAACCTAATGGTTAGGTTTTACCATAAAAGTCCTGTTTTCGCAAAAATAGTCCTTTTATGAGAAAAATTTCAATGTAAACAAAATTGGCCTCACATGCTTTCCGCCAACACTAGACAAACATTCCTGATTTTGGTTATAAAAAGTAACAAAAAGCTGGTTCTCCATTAGGAGGCCAGCTTTTTTGCATTGATCCCGCTAATGCCTGAAATAGTTATAAAACGCTTTTTTATCTCATTTGAGTCTGCTATTATAATTATGTAGTTATTAAAAATAACCAGGAAACAATTAGGGGTTGTTTATTATGGAAATAGTCAATAAATTTTGCAGTAAAATTGAAGAATGCTATCATATACTAGGAAAGAAATGGATGGGTCTCATTATTCACACATTAATGGAGGAACCAAAAAGATTCAGTGAAATCCATACTTTTATTCCTGATTTAAGTAAAAGAGTATTAAATGAACGAATGAAAGAGCTTGAGGACAACGGAATTGTGGTGAGGACTGTCATTCTAGACCGACCTGTCCGAACCGAGTATTCATTAACCAAAAAAGGAACGGACCTTGGACGTTCTCTTAAATCATTAGAAGCATGGGCGTATAAATGGTTGTAAATCTAACCCCCCTTCATTAATAAGTGAAGGGGGGGTTATTTTGTAGTGGTTATTTCATTTTTCTATGAACATCCACACAATATGATCATTGTGCAGCATGGGCAACAGCTTTCTTAGACTGTTTTCCAGTCAGCCGCAAATTTTTCAATCCCTTGGTCTGTTAAAGGATGTTTTGATAGTTGCTCAATTACCTTGAATGGAATAGTTGCAATATGAGCTCCTGCCAGCGCAACACGAGTAACATGGTCAGGATGACGAACGGATGCAGCAATGATTTGTGAATCCAAGTTTTGTACGCGGAACAATTCAGCAATTTTCGCGACAAGTTGTACACCATCTTCATTAATATCATCTAAACGACCTAAGAATGGCGAAACATAAGTAGCTCCTGCACGTGCTGCTAATAGTGCTTGGTTGACACTAAATACAAGGGTTACGTTTGTTTTAACACCTTTTTTTGTTAGATAGCGGCAAGCCTCTAAGCCGTCTAATGTCATTGGGAGTTTAATGGTAATGTTCTTATCTCCACCGTTGATTTTAATGAGTTCGTTTGCTTCTGCAATCATTTGTTCAGCAGTCAGAGCATTAGGTGTTACTTCCGCAGAAACAGACTCAACCTCTGGTACTGCATTTAAAATCTCTGCAATACGGTCTTCGAATTTCACGCCTTCTTTAGCTACTAAAGATGGGTTGGTTGTTACTCCTGATAACACCCCAATTTTATAGGCTTTTTTGATTTCCTCAAGGTTAGCAGTATCGATAAAAAATTTCATAATGTTTTCCCTCCAATTTTGGTAACATGTCCCTAAAGAAAATAGGTTATTTTAATTAATAAAAGTTACTTTCCGTAACCATTTTATAACTATCTGACAAAAATCGTCAAGTACTATAACTTGAATTAATGATATTTACTTTAACTTTAGCTATTATTTACAAAATAATAAAATTCACGCCATTTTTATGGAATGGTATGAATTCATTTGTCTTATACTTCTGCCCCATCTCGATATTGAGAAGGTGTCCTTCCCGTTTCCTTTTTAAATACTCTTGTAAAGTAAGATGGATCATCATAACCAATCGTCCATGCGATTTCTTCAATAGATAAATTCTCCGTTTTTAAAAGGTGCCTTGCTTCCTTTATTCGTAACATTTGTTGAAAAGCAGTTAAGGTGATCTTTGTTTCTTCTTTAAATTTTCGGGAAAGATGGCTTGGATGGATGGACAATTGTGCTGCCAAATCTTCTTTATTAATCTGTTTATTATAAAAACTTAGCAGATGTTCAATCACCCTTTGGGTCATGGTTGAATATTCACTTAAAGAGTTGGAAATGACTAAATCGCAATATTCCTCGATCATTCGATCCTCTAACTGATGGAGTGTTTCCACTTGATTCGCATTTTCGATTTCATACGCAAATTTTTCTGAGATTCGATGGATCATGATTGCAGGTACATAACTATTTCTTGCTGACGTCCGAAGAAGAGTATTTAAGATAATCGCTATATTTTTCATCCGGCGCAACGGCTGATTTGGAAAACGTTCCGAAAAAGAAAACAGCATGTTTCTAGAATTAATCAGTTGTAATGCTGTTTTTTTATCCCCCTTTTCAACGGCATTCATAAAATTTCTTTCAGTCTTATATCTCAATTTGACTAGTTCCGCTTCTTTGTCCACATTTATGTGATTTACCCTATTGTGAACATGCTGGTTGTTTTTATCTGAAATAATCAATAAAGGAGTAATGTCCTGCTCCATCATGTTTGTAAATTGTTGAAGAATACTTGCATAACCACTTGCCTGTTCTGCAGTTAGGACATATATTTTGTCGACGGTAACCTTTAAATCTTCACTTTGTGAACTTGTAAGGAGATAATTTTTAGATAAACTGTAAAAATCTGGTGTTTTATCAAAAAATGGTCCGATGATAATCGAGTACCTTTCCATCTTTTGGGTGAAGGAAAATCCAAAATAATGTAAGTTCCATTCGTTTATTAAAGAATATAGTTGTTCCTTAGGTTTCATTTTTTCAAACAAAAACAAAATATCCTTGTCATCTGAACCTGGCATAAATGCTGGGATAGAAATGATTTCATGATGGTACAAAAACTCCCCATTTTTATCTAGAACATATGTATTTAAGTTGGTAATATTATAAATTTTTATCGCGGTTGAGATGACTTTTGATTGTTCCATATATATTTCCTCCACTTAACTATGAACCATCATTATGTTAATCCTGATAATGTTAAATAAATCCTAACAGTAATCATTTTAGTTCATTATACTAGGATTATATTAGCGCTTTCAATTTTATGAGTTATTAATAAAAAAATCTGAAAGCCGCAGATACGATTAAGTAGCTAAACCCAAGGAAATTTTCTACAAGTAAAATAAAGTGGAAAATGAATGCAAAAGATATAATGAATATTAGATTGAGGGGAGCAACTATGAGCAATCAAAATTTAGATCATTCCGAACATTCAATCCTGACTAACGAAAATAAAGAGTCAAAGTTATCTAAAGTTTTAGGTGTTATTTCAGGAAGTTTCGTCCCTATCATAGGAGTACTTGCTGGAGCTGGACTCTTAAAAGCACTGTTATCAGTTTTAAACATGTTAGGTTGGATTTCTCCTGAAAGCGGTACCTATTTGATTTTATCCGCTGCCGGAGGTGCAGTTTTTCATTTCCTGCCTGTATTTCTTGGAATATCCATTGCTCTTAAACTTGGTGCTAATGGATATGTTGGTGGAGTTATTGGTGCCTCTTTATTAACTCCTGAAATTGTCGGCCTAGTAGATAAAGGAGTTAAGGAAAGCGATTTTTTAGGAATTCCTGTCTTATTAGCTGACTATTCTTCCACTGTTTTTCCAATTTTTATTGCCATGTTTGTTTATGCTGGTTTAGATAAATTGTTGAAAAAAGTTATTTATAAAGACATTCAGATGTTTATCAATCCAATGATTTCCTTACTTCTGCTTGTCCCCTTAACCATGCTTGTGTTTGGTCCGATTGGTACATTGCTTGGCGAAGGACTCGGTTCAATTATTAATTTCTTAAGTGATCGAAGCGGACTTTTGGCTGGAGCTGTTTTAGGTGCTTCATGGACGTTCCTAACCATTATGGGATTGCATTGGACAGTCATTCCACTTGCGATT
Organism: Bacillus sp. sid0103; assembly: GCF_019219025.1. The sequence goes on from NZ_JAHUWN010000022.1 coordinate 108,414, forward strand.
GCTAATCTGGCCGTAGGTCCCGATCCCATCATTCCAATGGCTGCAGCAGCTCCATTTGCCCAAGTTGGTATCGCTATCGGGGTTTTTCTAAAAACAAGAGATAAAAATCTGAAGGCACTTGCTGCAAGCGGAATTGTGCCTGGAGCATTGGCAGGAACAACCGAGGCCATTAACTATGGGATTATCCTTCGGTACAGACGAACAATGATTTATGTTATCATTGCGTCAGCTGTAGGTGGTGCAATTAATGGAGCCTTAGGTATTGTCATGACTGATTTTGTACTTCCGAGTGTTCTGTCAATTCCTGCCTTTTCACCAATATGGAAATATCTAATCGGGATTGCGGTTTCTTTTATTCTAGGATTTCTTTTTACGTATCTATTCGGATATGAAAGTAAAAAGGCAAATGAAAAAGACAAATATGGACAAATGTTTGTTGACGTAAAACCCGAAACCATAGTAAGTCCGTTACAAGGCAAAGTGGTATCGCTAGCAAAAATTAATGATATGCTTTTTTCGACCGAAACGGTGGGTAAAGGGGTTGCCATTGAACCAGAAGTTGGTAAAGTCCTTTCACCTGTTAATGGTGTGGTCACTACCCAATTTCCAACTGGACATGCCGTTGGTGTAACTTCCGATGATGGTGCTGAAATTTTAATATTTATTGGCGTTGATACCGTAAAATTGAATGGGCAGTATTTCTCGCCGCATGTCAAACAGGGAGATACAGTAAAAAAAGGTGAATTACTCATTGAATTTGACTTAAATAAGATCAAAGCATCCGGATATCAAACCACAACCCCAGTTGTCATTACAAATAAAGAAAAATATCTAAATATTATTGCTACAAAAAATGATTCGGTTACACCATCGGACGATTTGCTAAAATTAACAGTTTAAGTAAAAGTCATAAAATAGGGTCAGTCACTCGGTGCGTTAAAGCTTGTAACCACCATGGGACTGACCTAATTTTATTAGCATGGAACTTTATTGTCTTTGTTCTATATTTATTAACGCCTCTGAAAATCGAGCGATGCCAGTATGAATGAAATTGGTATCTGCCCTGCCGAATGTAAAACGATGACTACCTTTTTCAGAACCCAGAACCGTTCCTGGAACAAATGCGACACCCTTTCTTATCGATTCCTCCAGTAATTTTTGTTCATCTACAGACCTGTGTAATTTACACCATATATGAATTCCGCCCTCAGGAATAGAGAAAGAAATTTTATCATCCAATAACTCCTTAAGGCTTTGAACAATCTGATCTCTTCTCTGTTGAAGCTGGTTTCTTAAAAATTGAATATGCGGATGAAAGTATTCCGAGCCGAGAAATTGATTGGCTACCCATTGGGGAAAGACACTGTGTCCAAAATCAACTTGTTGTTTGGCATCCGCAAGCCGTTGAATAACCTTTGGAGGGCCAATTACCCAACCAATGCGCAATCCAGATGCAATAATTTTGGACAAAGAACTTATATACAGAACATTCCCATTATCATCCATTGATTTTAATGTAGGATTAACCACTCCATCAAAGGATGTCAAACTATAGGGATCATCTTCAATGATTGGAATACCATATTCAGCTGAGATGTTTAAAATTTGTTTCCGTCGTTCCATTGAAAGAACCGTTCCTGTTGGGTTTTGAAAATCCGGATTTAAAAAAACCATTCTAATTCGATGTTTTTTATGTAAATGAATAAGATCATCCGGGTTAATACCCTCTGAATCAATCGGTAATCGGTAAATCTTTAAACCTGCCGTATGAAAAATGGGTAGAGAAAAACAATAGGAAGGGTCTTCAATGGCAACCGCATCTCCTGGTTTCAGCAAGCATTGGACAATTAAATGCAAGGCTTGTTGTGCACCAGAAGTTATAAGAATCGATGATGGCAATGTTTTAATATTCTTAAACTCATTCACATGGGAGGAAATCGTTCGCCTTAAATCTTCATTCCCCTGCGGATCGTCATAGCCTAGGTACCCTGTAAAGGGATGGTCAGAAAGGATACGACGGAATTGTTCATTTGGAAATAAACTTGGTGACAACTCACCACTAGCCATATTAATAAGGTCATTTCCCTGTGTTTCTTTACGAATTTTTTGAACGACTGGAAGGTTTGGAAGAAACGAACCTCTCTCTAAATATCTGCTCCAGTTTGGAATACGTCTATGTTCAAGCCCCCAAATATCTGTGCTGACACGGGTACCGCTCCCTTTTATTCGCTCGACAATCCCCAATGACTGGAGCTCATCATATGCTGCCACCACTGTACTTCGGTTAACTTGCAGCTCTTCTGCTAAGACACGTTCAGAAGGTAACATGCTTTCGGTTGTATATATGCCTGTCGAAATCCCTTCTTCAAGATAATCAGCAATTTGTTTGTAAATCGGTCTTTTTTCTTTACGATCTGGTTTCCATTCCAAAGTTTTCACCCCTCTTCCATTTAATTGAAGAAGTTATGATCATGCAATTAAAAGTGGATGGTCTATTTTTTTGTTAATTGGATGGTCATTTTTTATAAGATTAACATTAATATAAGAATCATACATTGAAACTTTTAGGTCAAGTAAACAATCTTTTCATGAAATTATTTAGTGAGGATGAAAAATATGAAGTTTGGAATGGCTCTTATCATTATTGTTTTAGTCGCAGCATTGATTGGTACACTTTCACTTACAGGGAAACCTGATGAAAACTATAAAAGTTCCACAAAACAAAACACATTACGATTGACAGGGATTTATGTCATTGTCATTTTAGCAGCCATCGGAGGTTTAGCTTGGTATATCAGTATGAACTAACTATTAATAAATCGAGAAGAAAACACACATAATAAAGGAAAAAAGGTGTGTTTATCGATGGATTTCCCAACTATACAAACGAATTTTTGGGATGCAGTTATTGCTATCCCCCTCATCATAGTGTTAACTCAACTAATAAAGGTTTACTTCAAATTACCAAAATGGTTTGTCCCAACCATTGCCCTAATCTTTGGATTAGGATTTTCTATTTTTATCAGTCATAAACACAATACCCTTGGCGGTTTTTTTATGGGTTGGTTTTACGGATATGCAGCTATCGGGACATATGCATCGTTAAAAACAAATATTATTTCCTTTAGAAATAAACAAAGTAAATAATCTTACTCTCTTCCCCATTCCTGCATTACATTCCTTGAATGGTCGCATTATTCAAAATCTATTAAAAATAATTATTTCGAAATCCGAAAAAGATGGTACAATACTAATTATTACATTTATAGATTGAAGGGAATTGGATGAAAAAGAAGCAATGGCTTACTTACGTAATGCTGATTATCGCTACGGCGACATGGGGAAGTGCCTTTATTGCCGGAAAAATTGCCGTTCAAAGTTTTGAACCCGCCACGGTTGCTTTTTTACGTTTTTTGGGTGCTGCTGTTCTATTGTTTCCAATGATGTGGCTTACGGAAAAAAATCGAAACAGGCCTACACTTAAGGACTATGGTCTTTTTGCTGTATTAGGGTTAACAGGCATAGCACTCTATAATATTTGTTTTTTTATTGCCACCAAACATGCACCTGTGATTAAGAGTTCCTTATTTATTGCATCAAATCCAGTCTTAATTGTTCTTCTATCAGGGGTCTTTTTAAAAGAGACAATCACCAAGAATCATATTATTGGCATGGTAATTGCGCTCATTGGAGTTACATTTATCATTACTGATGGCCACGTTTTATCTTTGGTGGAATTCGGCTTTGAAACAATTGATTTGGTTTTATTGGGTGCGGTGATTAGTTGGGCATTGTATAGCGTTGTCGGTAAAGTGGTGTTAAAAAAATTCACCCCGGTGGAATCCACCACCTATGCGGTTGCATTTGGGACGATATTTTTATTACCATTTGCTTTATTTGAAACCACCTGGAAGGATGTTCAGCAAGCTGACGTTTCAACTTGGTTGGCCATCGCCCATATGAGTATCTTCGTTACTGTGGTTTCATTTATTATGTATTATTACGGAATCAAAGAAATTGGAGCTGCAAAAGCTTCGATTTTTATTAACGTGATGCCAGTATCCGCTGTTTTAATGGCCACAATCTTTTTACATGAGACCTTTACAGCAGCCCACGGAATCGGAGCAGCCTTTGTCCTATCTGGAGTATATATTGGGACAAATACGAAGATTTTTAGAAAAAAAATAAATACGGTTAAGCGCGAGATCGATTTGAAGGGGTAATACGCACTTAAAACACATTTGAAAGGACTTACCGTAACAATAAAGTGTACCCTTTGTAAAGGACATTTCAAAAAAAGTCTAGGCAGATTTAAGAAGATGATCTCTGTATTGAACGAGGGCACTGAAAAAGTCCAATATCTAAATTAGGCAGTTGAAAGTTTCAATTGAATTGAACTTTCAACTGCCTTTTTAATTTATAATTAATGATATTAAATGTATGTAGGTGATTTCCAAAATGA
>NZ_JAHUWN010000023.1 GCF_019219025.1 Bacillus sp. sid0103
TATCGAAGAGTACAATAATGATCGTTACCAGTGGGGATTAAATAGGATGACCCCGGTACAATACCGAGGTCACCTGTTAGTTGCATAGGCTCTTTATTAAACTGTCCATATTATGGGTTACAGTTCAACCAAATGGTTAAGACGCTTTTTTATGGTTTTTATTAGGAGGGCTTAGCCTGGCGTTCCTGAGTTTGCCCCATCTCCCGTGCTATTGTCAACTGGGGTATCTGGTGGAGCAGTTCCGCCATCATTACCTTGATCCCCTCCATTGTCATCACCTGTGCCAGTTCCAGTGCCAGTTCCAGTTCCAGTGTCGGTTCCAGTGTCAGTTCCAGTTCCAGTTCCAGTGTCAGTTCCAGTTCCATTCCCGTTCCCATTCCCATTCCCATTACCATTCCCATTACCATTTCCGTTCCCAGGTGGGGTACCAGGCTGGGTACCGTTACCTTGATCCGTTTCTTGGGCAGGAATATCCAGAGATGTTGTGACAGGATCACTTTGTCTATTCCCACTAATCGCAATGATTGTAAAGCTATACTTCGCTCCAGGTACAGCTGGTATAGTTAAGGACGTTTCTGTTTGAGTATACTGCTTTTGTTCTGTTCCGTTATCTACTGTAATCGAGAAAGTAACATTGGCTTTTTGGGATCCCTTGTATTTCCATGTTAATCCTATATTATTACTCATTTGATCATAGGTTGCACTTAGGTTTTTTGGAGCATCCAGTTTGTCATACCTTGTAGAGACTCTATTAGGTGAATGACCTTTCACTGCATACTCTGTAATAATTTCACTATTAGGTGTGTATTCACTTGCTAATACAGGTGGCATGGAACCTCTTTCAATCCTTACTCTTTGAACGCTGTTTGGCATTTTAAAGTCAGGTGTATCAATATCCTTTGATACATATTCCATGATGTTTTTAAATAATAATTGTGCTAAGCGTTGATTATTTCCAACTGCATTGATAGGAGTACTTCGGTCTTTATAACCAGTCCAAATGGATGCAGTGTAATTCGTGGTATAACCAGTAAACCATGCATCAGGCACGGATCTGCTGCTTGGAATACCCCATTTCTGTATTTCTTCATCTGTATAATTAGTTGTTCCTGTCTTACCTGCAATCGGAAGACCGGGAACTTTCGCCCTTGTACCTGTACCTGGATATTCAAGTACACTTTGCAGCATATCGGTGATCATAAAAGCAGTCGAATCCTTCATGACTACTTTTGGTTCTGGCGCAGTACTTATCACTGTACCATCACGGAGTTTTATTTTCCTAATAGCATGGGGTTTTGTGTAAATACCCTTATTACCAAAAGCACTGTACGCACCAGCCATTTGAAGAGGTGATACACCCGTTTTAAAACCACCAATCGCATAGGACTCAAAAATTTCCTTTAAAGGTATACCTAAATCAATAGCGAAATCCTTTGCCTTATCAAGACCAACTTGTTGTAAGGCTTGAACAGCAGGTGAATTTCGTGATAATTGCAAAGCTGTTCTAATCGTCATTGCTCCTTTATAACTTTGGTCCCAGTTCCCAAATTTTTTCCCTGAAGAATAAGTAATGGGTTTATCCTCGATCATTTGATATGTTCCCCAATTTAAATATTCAATTGCTGGAGCATAATCAAGAACTGGTTTGATGGTTGATCCAGGTTGACGCTGGGTGTCAATCGCATAGTTAAATCCTCGTTTAACTTTTTGATTTCTCCCTCCTCCAATCGCACGGATTTCTCCTGTTTTGGTATCCAGAAGAGCAACCCCAGCTTGGAATTCATCATCAGGATAGTCGATAACGTCATCTTTATTAAGGATGTCCTCGACATAGGATTGTGCATTTGGATCAAGCGTTGTATGAATGGTTAAGCCATCTGTAAAAATATCAAAATCAGACGTTTCCTTCACTTCATCAATAACTGCATCAACAAATGAATCAAACGGTTTTTCTTTAACTTCCCGCTCTTTTTCATTTAAGACGGTATCTTTAACGGAAACCTTTTTCGCATCTTCCATCTCTTTCTTAGAAATAAATCCATGATGATGCATTAACGTTAAGACGATGTTTCGTCTTTTTTCAGCTAAATCAGGATGATCAAAAGGGTTATAATTATTCGGACTTTGCGGCATCCCTGCAATTTGGGCTGCTTCTGAAAGTGTTAAATCTTTTAATTCTTTTCCATAGAAAATTTTTGCAGCGGTAGCAATACCATGACTATTTTCAGAAACATATACCTTATTTACATACATCTCGAAGATCTGGTGCTTCGTATACTGCTGTTCCAATTGATAGGAAAGCCATGCTTCTTCAACTTTTCGCTTTAAAGTTTTTTCAGGGGTTAAAAATGAGTTTTTAACCACTTGCTGTGTAATGGTACTGGCACCTTCAGAGCCAAATCCATGTTGGATATTTGCTAGGACAGCGCCGCCTAATCGAATTGGGTCAATACCATGATGCTTATAAAAACGATAATCTTCTGTTGCTAAGATTGCATTTTCAACCACCTGTGGAATATCTTTATAGTTAACATATTCCCGATTAACTGCACCTACTTCTGTCACTAGTTTGTCGTCTTTATCTAATATCTTTGAAGGGATTGGATCTTTTAATAACTTTGGATCAAGTTCGGGAGCATCCTTTACTAAGTACGCGAAAGTACCAACTCCTGCAAGTATACCAATAATACCAAGGGCTACTAATGTAAGAAAAATTTTCTTTACAATTCCTCCAGATTTTTTCTTGGCTTTTGGTGTACTTTTAGATTGGAGTTTCTTTCTGCGCTCCTCTCTAGATTGGTATTGTTCAGACATTGTAATATTCCTTCCTTTCGAGCCTTTTCTCAATTGTGCAGCTTATCAATAATTTTAATATAGTCAATTCGGGGTTGAAATCCAAGCGGAATCAGATATCCCTTTTGTTCCACTTCTTCTTTGGTGATCGATTTTCTGCCTCCATTGGTCATTCGCTCCCAAAATGATAGCAAGTGTTTTGCTTCTAGTAAGAAAACTTGTTCATACCTTGTAAAACGAAGGATAACAAAACATATCCCTCCTTGATTCAGCACTTCTTCCATATGCTGTATCTGGTGTTGATGAAAATTCTTTAATGGAAAAGAGGTAGGATTCTGTGTTTCCTTTGCTTCGAAATCAATATATCTGCCTTTATACACACCATTATAATCCGTGGTTGAAGCTAATTTAAAATAAGCCTCTTTGATTACTGCAGCACTACGGTTTGGATAATCAACCTGAACAATTTGTACAGGCGTTGGTTTCTTATGAATGACCGCTACTTTTCTTTCCCGGTAATATTCATTTGTTTCATTCAAATCTTCTTCCAGAGTCATACCTCTATTGCTGTAAGATCCATTTTTCCTTTTTTTCATCGGACTTTCTGGGTCTGTACCAAGTTCTTTTGGTATGTACCTTTTTCCATTAGGATAATTAAAATTCATTTTTTACACCTCTCAAGCTATTCCTTATCATATCAAATCTTAGCGAGATTGGGGTGTATAAAATACATTCGCATACACACGCTAATAACAATTGTACCGTGAATGCCTAATTCATACATGATGCATTCTTCATAAAAGGAACCAAACCATTCGGGTAGTACTAATAATCTATTAAAAAATACAAGGGAAGATGAATATGAATCATCTTACAATACAGGAACAAACAATCATTCGTCAAATTAAAGCAGAAACCAATAAAAAAAATGTTGATAATATTTCACGGACAGATGCTTATTTTTCTTTTTTTAAAAAAAATCCGGATATCATTTGGGCCTTCTTAGCAAGTATGGTTTCTAGAAATGGCGGCTGGAATATGTGTGACCTGCAAGGGTCGATTTTTTCTCCATTCATAACAGACATGACGAGAAAACAGCTATTCCTCACCTATGAACGGGCAAATTGGCTTATTTTTCATGATGTCTATCCCCAGTTATTGGTCTATCAATATTCGACGAAATTAAATCGACAAATGTTTCATTTACTTCCTTATTTTCATGTTTCTAGATTTATCCAAAAGGAATGGTATCGATATTGGAATGAAAACGATAAGAATCGACTAACTACTTGTTTAATCATTAATGAGCAAAATGTCATTCAAACACCTGTGATTGAACACCCTGTATATAAGAAAAAGGTTTTCCACTCGAAGTTGTTTTCTTTTCAAGACTGGCTTCATTTTAGTTGTGTGCTGTTTCCGACATGCGGTGGAGAAGTATATGGTGCAAGCGTAAATGGCTTTAAATCACTCTCAAAAAGAATCAATTTAGGTAAACGCCTTGCAAGTATTCTTTTCCACCCTCGGCTCTTTCCATATTTTTATGAGTTCGCAGACAAAACACCACATACTGGTTCAAGATATGATTATGAACAATATTTTAAAATAAAGTCGGGTCAAAAAACACCGATTTTACGGGCAGCCTTTCCTGTTATTGAGCATAATCATCATAAGTACGAGGATTGGAGTAAGGTTCGAAGGGTATCCCCTTTGTGGATGCACCTACCTGTACGTCATCGCCATCCCATACATCTGACTGATTGGTACTTTGAAAAATCAAACCAGCTCCAATTAATGCTGGCAATCCAAAAGACCTTGCAATTTAAAAAATGGAAATAGAAAAAGCAAGGGAACCGTCCCTTGCTTTTTGTGGGATATTATTCAGCTGGACGGTTTTCACCGACAAGCTTTTTATCGCCATAGCCTGTCTTTTTAGCTTCATCCGCTTGTGTTTGCTGCTTTTTGTTTTGCTTATTATTTTTGGACATTAATAGCACCTCCAATATTAGAATGTGCGCTTTTTTATTTTTCATGCAGGTGGAGTTAGTGTCGAATAACTGAGGGAAAAATGCCATTTTCACACTACCTTTGACGAATAGGTTCTAGTTTTGTCAAGACAGAAGGAAGCAAAAAAAAGAAAGAGAATTATACTAAATAGAAAATGCTGGGAGGGGTTTATATGTTGAATAAGCCATTGTCCGATAAGGAAAAATTGATTTCAATGCTTACAGAAATATATGATCAATTAGAAGAATTGGAAGTAGTGCTAGAAGCATCCTTCTCAGACCTGCGTAAAAGTCTAGATAAGGAAGAACATGATAAGATCCTGGAATCAAAACAAAAACTATATGGACTTGAACAAACTTTTGATAAAGGTACCTCTATTACGAACTTAGAATTAGCCAGTACAAATCAACTAGAGCCTTACAACTTGAATTGGGCTTTAAATTGCCGTTAAAATAACAGTAACAACTAAAGCAGCATGGAATCAATACACATGCTGCTTTTTATTTTGAGTTATGTTAAAGCTTTTTGGTGATTTTATCACCCTTTTGACTGGAACGGAAGGCGCAAAGACTCCTGCGGGAGGACAGTGCAGAGGAGGCTCTCCGAACCGCCCGCGCCTGGAGTGGAAATCAACAGGCAAGTTTAACATAGCTTTATTTTTAGTAAGGAAGGATATTTACTAAGATGTCTGAAGAGATCATTCAATTAACAGAAAAACTATTAGCCTTCAATGGGTTATTTATGAAGTTTTATCAAGAGGGGAGGGAAGCTGGGATAAAACATGATTTTCATGAAGTTATCAAGCCTTTTGCAAATGAGGTAAAGGGAATTAATGACCAATGGAAACAGGCCATGAAGAAATGGCTTTCAGCAGCAGACCATAAACATCTTCATTTGAAGCAAATCGATACCACTTCTGATCACATTGATCAGCTTTCAATCCAAGCCTTTTTCCCGGAGACCAGCAAAACGAGATTTATCAATTCACATCGTACCGTAGAGTATTTTCTTCAAGAAATATTGAAAGAGTTAAAAAACTAGAAAAGAGATGCCTCAGCATCTCTTTTGTGTGTATTAAGAATGTTCGATGAGGGAGTTTTCATTATCCGTTTCTGGAATTACCGCGCCTTGTTTTTCAAGTTCACGGACAAGAAGACGATATTCTTTAATGTTAATATCGTTTTGAATATACGCTTTTTTAGCAAAATCCATTAATGCGTTAACATCATCAGTTGTATAATCCCTGCTTTGAATAAATTTGCTTTTTAGTTCGCGAATGTCCATATCTATTAGCTCCTCCTTCATCCTTTTTTCTATCGTATCATGAAAGTGATGGATTTCTAGTTTTTAAAATATTTAAACTTTAGACAAAATTCTTGTCTTTTTGACATTGGGAACCTCCTGCGCAGGAATCACCTTTCCTTCCTTTTCTTCATAAAGTGTAGTAGGTAAAATGCGGAGGAGATGTTTGCCCATGTTTGGAAAGAAAAGATCGACCAATTACTTCAATTATGGATACCCGGGGCAAATGATGCACCAGGGTCCAGTTGGTCAGCAAAGGAATCAGCAGCACATTAATAGTAATCCACCATACTTATATCAGGCCCCACCCCAAAACTTTGATTGGACATTGTACCAACAACAAAATCCACAAAATCCTTATTATCAGCAAGCTTTCCCGCCATATATGCAAAACTATCAAGCTGGCTATGTTTCTCAAAGTCCCGCATACAATAGCCAGCCATTTACACAAAAGGATTCGCAATTTATCTTTCAGAATCCATTACAGCCACAGGAAGAAATGGTTCAAAAACCACAATACGGGCCAATGAATGGATATCCAGTGATGAACCCCTATCCTAAATCTAGTGCTATTCCAAAACAGCCGGGGGGCGTACAATCGTTTATGAATTCATTTAAGTCCCAGGATGGAACAGTGGACATTAATAAGATGGTGAATACAGCAGGTCAGATGATGAACGCTGTTAATCAAGTTAGCTCACTGGTAAAAGGATTCGGCGGAATCTTTAAAGCGTAAAAAAAAGACGGCTTGGTGACGAGCCGTCCTTTTATTTGGAGATTAAAAATCGGTTATTCCTCGATTTCTATAATTTTCCCCTTTTCTTGTGGAATTCTTATCTTTAATAAACCATCACGATAGGAAGCTCTCACATTCTTTTCATTAATGGAATAAGGAAGTGAGATGGTTCTCGATGATTTTTGTTGTAAGTATTTTCGTCGGTAGATCTGGTTATGCTCATCCTCGGCTGTTTCAAGTTCTTTATTTTCTACTGAAATTGTTAAATAATTTCCTGAGATGTTTAAATGAATCTGCTCCCTATTCACACCAGGAAGTTCAGCAGAGATAATATATTCTTTATCTGTCTCAATTGTGTCAACTTGGAAACTTGCCCCTGGCGGAAATGGACTTTTGAAAAAATCATCAATTGACTGTAAAAAGCCCTTAATTGGTCTTTCATTGAAAAAATCGTTCATCGTTTTCATTAATTCACCAAAAGAATCAGATCTAGGCTTTTTTGAATTTTTATCATTCGGCACCATAGATGACATGTGGATTCCCTCGCTTTCCAATATTTCACTCGCTAGTATATGCTAAAAAATCTGGGTAGGTGCCGCCCTATATTTGTGATAATTTTTGAACAAATTATTACAATTGCTCTAAATGTGACCTAAATCACAATAAAAATGTGAGGAGATTAGTATAGTAAAGCAGAAATGAAATCGAAAGTGAGGATTCGAATATGTTCTGTTATCAATGTGAGCAAACCCCAACTGGCGGCTGTAATGTAATAGGTGTATGTGGAAAAGATGAAACTATTGCTAGTTTACAAGACACCATTATTTTTGCTTTAAAAGGAATTGCAGCATATCGGACACATGCAAATCAATTAGGGTATACTGATCCCTTTGTGGATGCTACGACACACGAAGCTTTATACATGACCTTAACGAATTCAAATTTCAATGTTCAAGAACATATTGACATGGCGATGAAAGTTGGTAAGTCAGCGGTCCGAGTAATGGAACTACTGGATGAAGCCCATACAAATCGTTTAGGAATCCCTGAACCGATCCGGGTCAGCCAAAACAAAATTGAAGGCAAATGCATTATTGTTACTGGCCACAACTTATTTGCGTTAGAGGAATTATTAAAGCAGACAGAAGGAAAGGGTATCAATATTTATACCCATTCAGAAATGTTACCTGCTCACGGTTATCCAGCTTTGAAAAAGTATGCTCATTTAAAAGGGAACATCGGAAAAGCTTGGTATGACCAGCGCCGTCTTTTTGAAAAATTTCCAGGAGCCATCCTTGCAACAACTAACTGCGTAATGCCAATCAAAGGAACATATGCAGACAGAATGTTTACATACGAAGTTGCTGGACTTGAAAATGTAGAAAAAATTATCAATGATGATTTTACCCCATTAATAAACAGGGCATTGGAACTTCCTGAAGCTTCCATTGATTCCGATGAAACATTACTTACTGGATTCCACCATGAAACAATTCTAGGCTTAGCACCCGAAGTAATTGATGCAGTTAAAGCAGGGAAAATCAAACGTTTCTTTGTCATCGCAGGCTGTGATGCACCAGGTCCGGGCGGAAATTATTATCGTGAACTTGCCACATCTCTCCCACCAGAGACTGTCATCTTAACAACCTCATGTGGTAAATTCCGATTTAATGATGTGGACTATGGAGTTGTACCAGGAACAAATATTCCACGATATATCGATTTAGGACAATGCAACAACTCAGGATCTACAGTGAAAATTGCGCTCGCACTTGCGGATGCATTTGGCTGCGAAGTGAATGAACTTCCTATCAGCATTGTTTTATCATGGTTTGAACAAAAAGCTGTCGCGATTTTACTAGGTCTATTTAGCCTAGGCATCCAAGATATTCGAATTGGACCAAAACCACCTGAATTTATTTCAGAAGGTGTATTACAGGTTCTTCAAGACACCTTTAATTTAAAATTAATTGGTTCTGCAAAAGAAGACATGGAAGACATGCTACAATTGTCAATAAAATAACCAAAGATAAACCGCAGCAAAGATTTTGCTGCGGTCTTTTTATTATATTAAATGAATCTCTTCCATTAGAATATTAATATCAACTATCATGTTACCTTCGTCATTTACTTCAATTAATTCATCTTTTTTCATTTTAGTAAGAGTCCGGCTAATCGTTTCCCTAGTTGTACCAATCATATTGGCAAGATCCTTGTTCGTGAATTCTGATTTTAAAAGGATGGTTCCATCTTCTTGTTCTTTGCCGTATTTTTGGGCAAGTCGGATTAGAAGTTTAACAATTTGTTCATACGTATTATTGAGAATCTGTTCTTCTAAGCGGTTTTGTAAATCGACAATTTTTTCTCCTAATACTCTAAATACTTTAATACATAACTCGGGGTTTTCGATTAAAACAGTTTCAAATTTGGAGATTGGTATCGATATTAGGGTTGATGACTCAAGTACTTCCGCAAAAGCTGGATAACCTCCTTTTCTGAAAAAACCAACATGGGGGAACATCTCGCCTTTTTTTGCGATAGCCACAATTTGTTCCTTGCCATTTATATCACTTTTGTAGATTTTGATTTTACCGTCGTAAATAAAATAGACATTTTCCAATGGGTCACCTTGGAGAAAAACATGATTCTGTTTTTTCCATTCCCTAGCAATGGAAATATCTGTAATTTTAGTTAATTCAAAATCATTTAACTCACGAAAAAGAGAAAAATCAGCGAGAACCTTTTTTATTTGTTCGATTTTCATTCGATCACCTTCACATAATAGTCAGTTACAATCTATTGTAACAAAAATGATTAGAAAAAGTTGCTGATATCGGTATTAATTGTTAAGAATGCATTAAATTTATTTATTATAGAGGAAGAAGATACCAGAGGAATAATAACATAAAAAAATTATTTTTACTTTTGTTGCGAACGTTCATTCGATAAAATAGAGGTAATGAGGTGATAGGGCATGAACTTAAAGAAAAGCTTACAAGATATATTAATAGACTTAAAAATAAATGATCAATTCAAGGAAAATATCGTCACTTGGCACACAATCGAAGAAAAACCGGCCCAAACCGTTCCGATTCCCAGTGACCTCCATCCATTTTTAAAATCTGCTCTAAATGGCAGAGGAATAGGGCAACTTTATACACATCAAAAAGCTGCCTATGAAAAAATAATGGAGCGAAAAAGTATTGTGGCGGTGACTCCTACGGCTTCAGGGAAAACTCTTTGCTATAATCTTCCAGTCTTACAAACGATTCTAGCAAATCCAAGCGCTCGAGCTCTTTATATGTTTCCGACAAAGGCACTTGCACAAGATCAAAAAAGTGAAATCAATGAAATTATTCAAGCAGCAGGCGTAGAAATCAATAGTTATACGTACGACGGCGATACACCGGCGAATATTCGACAACGCGTAAGACAAGCTGGGCATGTGGTAATTACGAACCCAGATATGCTCCATTCGGCCATTCTTCCGCATCATACAAAATGGGTTTCACTGTTTGAAAACCTTAAATTTGTTGTCATTGATGAACTTCATACGTATCGCGGCGTATTTGGCAGTCATGTAGCCAATGTAATTAGAAGACTTAAACGGATTTGTAACTATTATGGGAGTAACCCTGTGTTTATTTGTACATCCGCAACCATTGCAAATCCACTTGAGTTAGCAGAAACCTTAACAGAAGAAAAGATGCACTTGATTGATAACAATGGGGCACCTAGCGGTACAAAGCATTTTCTCTTCTATAATCCTCCTATTGTAAACAAGCCATTAAACATTAGAAGAAGCGCAACGCTTGAGGTAAGAAAAATTGCAGGGGAATTATTAAAAAATAAAATTCAAACTATTGTTTTTGCAAGAAGCAGGGTACGAGTCGAAATTATTCTGACTTATTTGCAAGAATTAGTGAAAAACCAGCTGGGTGCAAAATCAATCATGGGATACCGAGGCGGATATCTCCCTACAGAACGAAGAAAGATTGAAAAGGGTCTTCGCTCAGGAGAGATTTACGGCGTGGTCAGCACCAATGCGCTAGAACTAGGAGTGGATATTGGACAGTTGCAAGTATGTATCATGACTGGCTATCCGGGGACGATATCTAGTGCATGGCAACAGGCGGGAAGAGCGGGAAGAAGGCATAGTGAGGCACTGGTTATTATGGTGGCCAGTTCTAGTCCTCTTGATCAATATATCATCCAGAATCCGGATTACTTTTTTAATAAAAGCCCTGAAACAGCAAGAATAAATCCAGACAATCTAATTATATTAATTGATCATATGAAATGTGCTGCCTATGAACTCCCTTTTAAAGCAGGAGAGCAATTTGGAAGCGTCGAAACAGAGGAACTACTAGAATACTTAACAGAGGAACGAGTTCTTTATCATAATGGTGGCAAGTGGTATTGGATGAATGATTCCTTTCCTGCCCATAATATTAGTTTACGGTCGGCATCCCAGGAAAATGTGATTATTGTTGACCAATCAGATGTTGCGAATGTCAAAGTTATTGGGGAAATGGACCGCTTTTCGGCAATGACGCTTCTCCATGATGAAGCAATCTATTTACATCAAGGTACTCAATTCCAAGTGGAAAAACTCGATTGGGAAGAGAAAAAGGCTTTTGTTAGGGAAGTGGATGTAGATTATTTTACTGATGCTAATTTAGCGGTTCAATTAAAAGTCTTAGAAGTGGATAAACTTCAATCATTAGAAGATGCAGAATTTGGCTATGGGGATGTAAGTGTAAGAGCCATGGCAACCATATTTAAAAAAATTAAATTTGAAACCCACGAAAATATTGGTTCAGGACCGATTCATTTGCCTGAAGAGGAATTGCACACCAATGCTGCCTGGATTTCCTTAAATCAATCGCTGTCAGGAATGGGGCATGAGCGACTCGAACAGGGGCTTGTTGGAACGGCACATGCACTAAACCATATAGCACCGTTATTCGTAATGGCAGATCCACAGGATATTCATGTAATACCGCAGGTGAAGGCAGACCATAACGAAAAGCCAACGATTTTCTTTTATGATCGCTATCCTGGCGGGATTGGTTTAAGCGAGAAGATACACGCTGGGATGTCAGAAGTATTTGCGGAAACAAAGAAAATGATCACTGGATGTCAGTGTGAATTTGGCTGTCCGTCCTGTATTGGTACTGACACTGTGAGTGAATCAGCTAAAAAGGATGCCTTAAAAATAATTGATGCCTTTTTAAAATCCTCAATTTAGGAGAAGGAAGAGCGATGTCGTTAAAAAATAAATTAAATCGTTTAAAACCACATCTTTCTGTCGGTGGACCATCAGAAAAAATGCATACTCCACCACAAGCAGCTAACATTGAGGTTCCACTCAAGGACAAATGGGAAGAGGCTAACGTGTACCCTTATTTTTTGGATGATGGTTACTGTTTGGTAAGAGAGTTGAAATATCCACTTTCACATCGACATGGCCATTACTGTTTTCGTGATTTCCTAACCGCAGTCGAAATTTGGAACAAACAGCCAATTAATCATCCTTTATCAGCAAAAGGGCATCAAGCTGAAGAATTATTCTTTTTTGATACTGAAACAACAGGACTTGGAGGAGGGGTAGGAAATACCATTTTCCTACTAGGCTATGCGAGTGTATCGGGAGACTCCCTTATCTTAAGACAGCATATTTTACCTCATCCGGGGGCAGAAGTCCCTTTATATCAAAGCTTTTTAGAAAAAGTGAATTATAAAACACTAGTAACCTACAATGGGAAGTCATTTGATTGGCCACAGGTGAAAACTAGGCATACCCTTGTTAGGGAGCATGTACCTCAATTGCCCCAGTTTGGACATTTTGATTTGTTTCATGCGGCGAGAAGGCTTTGGAAGCATAAATTAGAACGGTTGAAGCTGGCTGTAGTGGAGAAAGAGGTCCTTGGGGTGGAGCGGGTGGATGATATTCCTGGCTTTTTAGCACCGATGATTTATTTTGATTTCATCGAAAGTAAACAGCCGGATGGAATGCTGGGTATTCTAAAGCATAATGAAATCGATATTTTATCGCTTGTTACTTTATACACGCATATCACTTTTCAACTATGTGGGATTGACATAGACCAAACTAGGCCAGAGTCGTTTGAGGTAGGGCGTTGGTTTGCATCTTTGGGTGAAAAAAATCAAGCTGAAAAAGTATTAAGTAAACTTATAAATGGCAGTGATAGGACCTCCTATCAAGCAAAATTATCTTTGGCATTTCAACGCAAAAAAGAACACGATTGGGTAAATGCGGAGAAATTATTTTCAGATGTTGCTGATTCTGGTGAAAACCTGTTGATGATAGAAGCCTGCTTAGAACAGGCTAAAATATTTGAACATAGATTAAAAGATTATGAACTTGCGATCAAATACTGTCAAAAAGCGATCATGATTGTATCTCAATCGGAACAAACACCCAAAAATACAGGTCCATGTACCTTAGAACAACTCCAGTTTAGACTTGCACGGTTAGAGCGAAAAAGAGCAAAATTCTTAGAAAAATGATAGTTTTTGGTAATGTTCACGTTATTGTCAAAAATTCTTTGCAATTTTATTTAAAAAACCAGCATTTCCATATTGTTTATCAATGTTGAAAGTTGTAAAATTTGAAATTGGATTGAGAAAAAAGACTTACAAAACATTTGGAGCTGGTATTATGTATAAAGCAATTTTATTTTTATTTTTTGTTGTCGTAGGTTTGACTGCAGTTATTTTTACAAGTTTAAAAGATAGCGTTTATTCTTTTCTCTAAACAAAAACTATGTCTAGAAAAGAACTACTTTGTGGGTTCAAAGCTAGGCATATTTATACATATCGAAAAAGAAACCATGGAAATGACTGTCCTTAAGGAAAAATAGGTATTTTCATTAGTACAAGAGTAATCCCTTCAACATAGGCTGTAATGTAAACAAAATTATGAAGGGAGATTATTTTATGTACCTTGGAACAAATTTTTTACCGCCTGTTGTTCATCCAACTCAACAATTTGTGAACCATACGTTTTCAACCACAGTGGTTCCCCATATTCACCCTGTTCACACAACTACGGTGAATCACCATTTGTATCAACATAAACATTTTTGCCCGCAAACTGCGTCATGCGCTGAAGAGGTATGCAATCAGCAAATTAACTGCTGTAATCCATGTGCACCAATTGCCCCAATTGCCCCTATGCCAGCAGTTTTGCCAGCAGCAAATGCTTTACCAAATGTTTTGCCAGGAGGCCCAGGAGGCCCAGGCTTCGGTCCGGGAGGCCCAGGATTTGGCCCAGGAGGCCCAGGCTTCGGTCCGGGAGGCCCAGGATTTGGCCCAGGAGGCCCAGGTTTCGGTCCAGGAGGCCCAGGAATGGTTGGCCCAGGAGGCCCAGGATTTGCACCAGGACCATTCATGGGACCTAGACGCTAACAGGGAAATGGCGATTACAGGGGCTTTTTAGCCCTTGTTTTTTATTTTTTCTTACTACATGATATGCTGTCCTTGTCCAAATGTTTGTCCATTTTAAAAAATTTTCTTTATTGAGGAGAACATTTTTGATGAAAGTTCTTGCCATATCAGGCTATAAACCGTTTGAATTAGGGATATTTAAGAACGACCACCCATCGGTTTTATTTATAAAGGCTGCTATAAAGAAATCATTAATGCCAATGGTGGAAGAAGGGTTAGCGTGGGTATTGATAAGCGGTCAGCTGGGGGTGGAACTGTGGGCTGCTGAGGTTGTTTTTGAATTACAATTGGAATTTCCTGATTTAAAACTCGCGATAATAACACCATTTCTAGACCAGCAAGCATCTTGGAAGGAATATAACCAAGAATGGTATGAATCTATTCTTGCCCAAGCAGATTTCGTTGATTCTGTTACGAAAAAGGGATATGAAAAACCATGGCAATTTCGGTTGAAAAATCAATTTTTTATTGAAAAAAGTGATGGACTCCTCCTCCTTTACGATCAGGAAAAGGAAGGAAGCCCAAAATATCTATATGAAATGGCTATGGAATACCAAAAGAAAAATCCATACCTAATTGAACTTATTACATTTTATGATTTACAAATGATTGTGGAAGAAGAACAATTGAAACAGACTGATTTTTAGTTTTTGGTCATTTTTACTGTAGTTATTCCATATATTGAATAGATTTTAAAATCATAATACTTACAAAACAAATGAAAATTGACAAAACTACATATTTTTGAAAAAATAATAGGTAGTGATTGGCGAATACCGAGGTGAATAGTATGCTGTCAGATAAAGTGAAATTAACAGCGAAGGATATTTTAGAAAAAGAGTTTAAGTCTGGAGTACGCGGTTATAAACAAGAAGATGTTGATAAGTTTTTAGATCTAATTATTAAGGATTATGGTACATTTCATCAAGAGATTGAAGAACTTCAACAGGAAAACCTTCGTCTCCGAAAACAGCTTGAAGATACTTCAAAAAGGCAGCCAGCAGCACAACCTGCAGGAACAACGAATTTTGATATCTTGAAGCGGTTATCGAATCTTGAAAAGCATGTTTTTGGTAACAAACTGTACGATTAACAAAAAATAGGATGATTTCCTGATAATAACCATTGAATTACCAGCGTGAAATACATATAATAAATTGTGTTCATTAATAACGTTCGGGTAATCGCTGTAAGATGCATTTGCAATCTTGCAGAGGAAAGTCCATGCTCGCACGAGCTGAGATGCTCGTAGTGTTCGTGCCTAGCGAATTCATAAGCTAGGGCAGCTGGGGCTAGCATCCAGTTGACGGCCGGGAAAATACCTAAGTCCTATTAGGATATGGTATGAATACCTATAAAAGTGCCACAGTGACGGAGCCTTTCCAGAAATGGAGAGGGTGGAACGGGTAAACCCCACGAGCGAGAAACCCAAATAATGGTAGGGGCACTTTCTCTGAGGAATTGAACAAGGAGAAGGACAGGTTTAGGATTTGAGCCTGTAGATAGATGATTACCACCTAAGTACGAGACACACCCGTGTCGTTTGTAGTACACTGGTACAGAACATGGCTTACAGAACGTTATTAATGGGAATGTATGCTGGATTAAACGGCTCTCCTAATAAGGAGGGCTTTTTATTATTCTTGATGAACAAATTGCATTTGATAACTACTTTTTGTCAATAATGAAAGCGAATTAAAGAATATTCATATTAACCAAAAACATACATACAAATGAAATGAATTAAGGGTGAAATAATGGGAAAATATCAATTAATAGCAACTGCTGCAATGGGGCTGGAGGCTTTAGTTGCCAAAGAAGTCCGTGCATTAGGATACGACTGTGAAGTGGAAAATGGAAAGGTCATTTATACAGGAGATGAAAATGCGATCGCCCGCAGCAATTTATGGCTGCGAACAGCGGACAGAATTAAGATAAAGGTTGGAGAATTTAAGGCCTATACCTTTGATGAACTATTTGAAAAAACGAAAGCACTCCCTTGGGAGAAATTCTTACCTGAGGATGCTGAATTTCCGGTTGTTGGTAAATCTGTAAAGTCAAAGCTCTTCAGTGTTTCTGATTGCCAGGCAATTGTTAAAAAAGCAGTAGTGGAGCGAATGAAACAACACTATAAGCGAAGTACGTGGTTTGAGGAAAATGGAGCTTTTTTTCGCATCGAAGTGGCGCTTCTGAAGGACGTTGCAACCATAACCATTGACACAAGCGGTCAAGGGCTCCATAAACGCGGCTATCGTGTCGACCAAGGTGAGGCACCCCTTAAGGAAACTCTAGCTGCAGCACTTGTTCTACTTACTAACTGGAAAGCAGACCGTCCATTTATCGACCCTTTCTGTGGATCTGGGACGATTCCGATTGAAGCAGCAATGATTGGTCAAAATATCGCTCCAGGCTTTAACCGGGAATTTGTATCTGAGCGTTGGGATTGGATCCCAGCGAAGGTTTGGGAAGACGCTAGAAATGAAGCGGAAGCCTTAGCAAATTACGATCAGCCCTTAGATATTTTAGGAACAGATATCGACCATAGAATGGTGAAAATTGCCCAGGATAATGCATTTGAAGCTGGATTTGCGGACCTAATCCATTTCAAGCAAATGCAGGTTAG
Source organism: Bacillus sp. sid0103 (assembly GCF_019219025.1). The sequence goes on from NZ_JAHUWN010000023.1 coordinate 16,935, forward strand.
AGATATTTCTACGAATAAGCAATACGGTGTTATCATCGGGAATCCTCCATATGGAGAAAGACTCGGGGATAAAAAAGCAGTCGAACATATGTATAAAGAAATGGGCCAGGCATTCGAAGCACTCGATACATGGTCAAAGTATATCTTAACTTCCAACGAGCAGTTCGAACAATTTTATGGTAAGCCCGCTACAAAAAAGCGAAAGCTCTTTAATGGCTTTATTCGTACGGATTTATATCAATATTGGGGAAAAAAACCTCCTCGTCAAAATGAACTAAATAAAGATGAATAAATCGAATTAACATTATTTTTGTTGTATCACATGAAAGTTTTTTGGGGAGGTACCATGCAAAAAAAACGTATGCCATTTGAGATTGCAAAAACTGAATCCTTTTATGATAAATTGGGTGAATGGATCGGTGACCTATTCTATGATATTTTACCTGAAGCTGGATTCGAACTAAGAGATGAACAGATTTACATGGCTTTTCAACTCGAAAATGCTTATAAAGATAAAAAAGTCATGTTTGCTGAAGCGGGCGTAGGAACGGGGAAAACAATTGTTTATTTACTGTACGCCATTATGTACGCCCGTTATACGAATCGGCCTGCTGTCATTGCTTGTGCAGATGAAACATTAATTGAGCAATTAGTTAAAAAAGAGGGAGATATCGCCAAGTTGGAAAAGGTTCTTGGACTAGATATCGATGTCCGCTTGGCTAAATCTCGAGATCAATACCTGTGTTTAAAAAAGCTAGATCAAACTAAGAGTAATGATTTTTCCGATGATATTTCAAGTATTTATGAAAACCTACCCGATTTTGTGCATTCGGTAGGTTCCATGCAAACCTTTGAAAGGTATGGGGACAGAAGGGATTACCCAACTTTATCGGATGAAAAATGGAATGAAGTAAGTTGGGATGCTGTCCAAGATTGTTTTTCTTGCGAAAAGCGTCACCGCTGTGGACTGACCTTACACCGTGAATATTACCGACACGCTACGGATTTAATCATCTGTTCACATGATTTTTACATGGAGCATATATGGACAAAGGAATCAAGAAAGCGTGAAGGACAGCTGCCATTATTACCTGAGCATTCTTCTGTTGTGTTTGACGAAGGCCACCTGCTTGAATATGCAGCACAGAAAGCCTTAAGCTACCGTTTTACGGATTATACCTTAGAAACATTACTTACAAGATTAATGGAAAATGAAGTCCGTGAAAAGACCTTGTATACGATTGAAGAGGCATTATTAGATAATGAGGCATTTTTCGATGTCATTTCACAATTCTCCTCACTTTCACAAGGGTCGGAAAAACAGATGATTACTAAGCATCCTTTGGTTTTGAAGACATGCAGGAAGTTACTAAACAAGCTTCAAACATTAGAGGAAGAATTGGTATTTGAAAGTGAACTATATGTCATTAATGAATATGATTTGAAAATTGTGGAGGAGTATCTGGAGCAAATCACCTATTCTTTATCACTTTTCCTTCAAGAGTTAAATGGAATTACTTGGTACGAGGAAAAAGGTGGAGAACGAACATTGGTTATTATGCCAAAAATGGTTGAGGAAGTAATGCGTGAAGAAGTCTTTACTCAGAAAAAACCATTTATTTTCTCGTCTGCAACGCTTGCAAATCAAAAATCATTTGACTATATTGCCACGAGTCTTGGGGTGGACGAATACTTATCATTCTCGGTGTCATCTCCATTTGATTATGATGATAAAATGGCTCTTTACCTGCCAACCTTTAAACATGCCGACATTGCAGCGAAAATGGATTATTTATTAAAGGGAATTCACCAATCTGAAGGACGAGCGCTCATTCTTCTCAATAATAAAGAAGAGTTAGCTCAACTTAAGAAGAAGTTTTCAGGAGAGGTCCCATATCCCATTTATTTTGAAGGCGATGAAGAAATCAGCACACTTGTCTCTAAATTTCAGAATGAGGAACATGCGATATTATGTTCCATTCATCTCTGGGAGGGTCTGGATATTCCGGGAAGATCACTTGAAAATGTGATGATATTTTCGCTTCCTTTTCCACCGAATGATCCGGTCTTTACTGCGAAAAAAGCTGGTGTTGATGACCCATTTGCAGAGGTAGACCTCCCGTATATGCTCCTTCGCTTACGTCAAGGTGTTGGACGCTTAATCAGAAGTGAAAAGGATCAGGGAGCCGTTCATATTCTATTAGACGAAGTTATTGATGCAAATGTTTTAGAGAATATTAAAGAAGTTTTACCAACACAAGCCAAATCATGATCAAATGAGCAAAGAGGAAGCACTATTCAGGGTGCTTCCTCTTTTATCTTATCTTCCTAATAATCTAAGACCTTCAGGGGTCATTTTGTCTGGAGACCATGCTGGTTCCCAGACAAGATTTACATCCACTTTTCTTATTTCTTCGATACCTTCCACACAGTATCGAACCCCGCTTGTTATGCTGTCATGGAGTGGGCAACCGGGTGTGGTTAACGTCATGGTTATAGAAACATCAGCTGATTCCGTAACTTCGATATTATATATCAACCCAAGGTCCACAACGTTTATGTTTAATTCTGGATCGTAGACACTTTTTAATGCAGTTAAGATTTTTTCTTTCATATTCATCATAAACACCTCACTATTTTTTTAAAACGCGAAGGATACTGATTGCAAACATAATAAATACCATGGAAAGGATGGACTGTCCGACATTAAACAGGACAGTAATATGAAAAGTTAAGGCGCAAAAGACCGCCAAAATTGCAATTATAAATAAAGAAAAAATAGGAGTAACAATTCTTTCATTCATCATCTCTTTTAATGATGGGAACTTGCTTTTCCCTATGTCCTTACTATATTTATAAGTCCACCAAAGAAAAGGTACAATTTTATATAGATAACTAATAATACTAAAGACAATCCAGAGTAATAAATAGGCATAAATAAGCGGCCCTAAAATAGTAGTGAATTGGTGTTTCCATAGCAGGATAAATGCGGCCAAATGAATTAAATTCCCTAACCCAATCGCAACTAATGCGAACGTAAACGGTTTATCTAATGTTTTCTTTAATCTTTTTTTGATAATAAGGCGAATATGCCAGCTGAAAATGGTAAAACCGATTAACAGGAATAAGAAACCGATTTTTAAAAGCAGACTATTATTTGTAAAGAAGGATATCATTGCTACGACAAGACCGGAAAAGTAAAAGGCAAAAACATATTTTGCTTGAACCATTGGAAAACCATGGGATAAGGAAAACATCGGCACCATCTTGTAAGAGAAACCGAAAATTAACAGTGTAAACCAGCCGGTAATCCCCATTAATAAATGGGCTTTAAAGATCGACTGATAATATTCCCCAGCAAACCCGGTTTTTAAGCAATAAATCAAGGTAATCCCTAAGGAAATTGTAATGAATAAACAAACTAAAGATGAACCAACAAACGCCGTAAGAATAGTTGGTTTGGCTTGCACTTTTAGGGTCATTAACATTTGGAATAAAAACATTAAGATCCCAAGCAGCATTAGGATTCCAGGGATCATTGCATTTTGCGGTGACCAATATAACATCCCTGAAAATGAAACGATTCCGACTGCTGTCACGAAGAATTGAATAAAACCAAATTTTTCATTCCATATTTTGGTTAGAAATGCAACTGGTACTAGCTGATACATCGCGCCCATCGCTGCCATTAAAGCCCAGCCTAGAACTAATAAATGGGCTGAAGACCAGATAACGGGGATTCTAAAATTCCCTGCTCCCATTAATTTTCCATTCACTAATAATAGAAATTGTGAAAGCACCAATGCTATTAAGCTAAACAAAATAAATGAAAATGGAAGTTTAATAGTTGTTTCACTTCCCATATTTTGAGGAAGCATGTTCATTCACCCCACTTACCGGAAGATTTCAATTTTAAAACTTCCGTCATTTTGTTGCTCTGTGCGCTGCTTGTAACCCAATTCCTCGAGTTGTTCATAAAGAAACATCGGTCTCCGATCATTAATGATGGTTAATGTTTCATTTTCTTCTAGGGTCTCCAAGGCTGCTAAGGTTCTCATCATTGGTTGTGGCGGTTCTAAACCGCGATTATCTAAGATCATGAATTTTCCCCGTCTTCCTTAAGCTTTCTTTGTGAATGTTACTTTCCAGTGCTTCTTATCAATTTCTTCTTCCACGTGCGTGAAGCCTTTTGCTTTTAATACCCCGAACAGTGGAACTGGTTTAAAAGGGGCATGAAGGATAAAAATATCATTATCCTTTATCTCCTTAATACCCTCCATAATTTTTTGAAAGGGTTCGATTTTATTCTTTAAATCCTCTCGTACATCAAGTTCAATAATTCTTTGCTCCATCGTATTACCACTCCTTTTAACTAATCGAATAAATTAATTTATTAATAGAATAATTCCTGTTGAAGTGCTTCTCGGTCAATTAGATAGAAACCATCCTCATTGAGGGTAACAAAGTTTTTCTTTTTCACTTGATTAATTGTTCTACTTACAGTCTCTCGTGAAGTACCAATCATATTGGCTAATTCACGATTGGTGAACTGTGTGGTGAGCCTATACCGGCCATCAACCATTTCACCGTTTGTTTGACAAAGCCGAATAAGCAATAAAATAATTTGTTCAAACGTATTGTGGAGAACTTGAGCTTCTAGCCTTCCTTGCAAATCTACTATTTTTTCACCCAATACTTTAAATAGCTTAATGCAAAGCTCTGGATAGGAAAGTAAGATTTCTTCAAACTTATCAATGGGGATGATGATTAGATTTGCATCCTCCATTACTTCTGCATGGGCTGGAAAATTTCCCTTTCTGAAAAATCCTGCATGAGGAAACATTTCACCAGGTTCAAGGACAGATATTAGTTGTTCTTTACCTGAATGATCTGTTTTGCATATCTTAATTTTTCCACTATGAATAAAGAAAACTCTGTCAAGTGGATCATCCTGCATAAAAACATACATCTTAAGTTTATAACACCGAGTTTGAGCAATCTTCACAATTGGTTCTAGTTCTTCTATAGTCAATTCTTTAAAGATTGGAACAACATATAACCTTTTCACTATGTCCCCTTGCTTCATTAACATCACCTTCGTATTAGTAATTCTGATTTAGTTAAATTGTAGCAGTCTTTACATTGCTATAATGTGACCTCCGTCATAGGAAACTAGTTTTTATGAAAATTATTCTCAGTATGGAAGGTAGTGTGGTAAATATCACAGGAAAAGGATGAAATGCTTCACTTTGTGTCGGTCTTGTGAAAGTTACAATACGAACTGTAATGAAACACGAGAGGATGATTGTCATGGAAATACAACGGGGGACATCACCAAAAAAAGTGGTGAAGACAAATAAAAATGTAATGCTGAAATCCATTTTAGTAATCACCATTTTACTCAGCTTCACCGTATTACTTGTTGGCGGCTATTGGATCTTTAAAGAACAGGCACCAAGACCGGTTGAGGTGACAAATGAAGAAGGAGACATTCTATTTACGAAAGATACCATTATGGGCGGTCAGGCCGTTTTTCAAAAGTACGGCTTAATGGATTATGGTACCGTTCTAGGACACGGTTCCTATATGGGTCCTGATTATACTGCGGAAGCTTTAAGGCTATATACAGAGGGAATGCAGGACTATAAAGCAAATGAACAATATAATAAAGATTTTGTTTCATTAAATGAAGATGAAAAATCAGTTATTAAAAATAAGGTAATAAAAGAAATGCGTAAAAATCGTTATGACTCAGATAGTGATACAATGAAGTTAACAAATGCACAAGCGTTTGGGCTTGAAAGAGTAAGAGAGTACTATAAAAAGGTATTCACTAAAGGTGACGGCTGGTTTAAAGGCAAACCTTATTAAGGAAGGGGACATGCCTAAAACAGATCGAGCCTATGTTGCTAAAGGTGATCAAATCACACAAATATCAGATTTCTTCTTCTGGACTGCCTGGCTTTCAAGTACTGTTCGTGAAGGCGATAAAATCACTTATACAAATAATTGGCCATATTATGAAGACGCGGGCAACCAATTATCTTTCTCAGCAATTTGGTGGAGCGGTGCCAGCATTACTTTATTTGTCTTAATGGTAGGAGTGATTCTGTTTGTTTTCTATCGTTATAATTTTGGAATGCAGGAAGCGTATAAAGAAGGTAAATTCCCACAAATTGATTTACGGAAAATGCCAGTGACAAGTTCACAGGTGAAAACAGGAAAATACTTTGTAATTGTTGCTGCTTTATTCTTTGTACAGTGTATGTTTGGGGCATTACTCGCACACTATTATATCGAACCAGATAGTTTCTTTGGAATAAAGTGGATTCACGATATTCTATTTAATATTTCAAAAGGCTATCATCTGCAACTTGCCATCTTCTGGATTGCTACGGCATGGCTTGGAATGGGAATATATGTTGCACCGCTTGTTGGAGGTTATGAACCTAAGAAACAAGGTTTATTAGTAGATATTTTATTCTGGGCACTAGTTGTTCTTGTTGTAGGAAGTATGGTTGGAGAATGGCTTTGTGCAAATGGTTACTTAGGAATCAAATGGTTCTTATTTGGACATACAGGCTGGGAATATATTGAACTTGGCCGGATCTGGCAGCTAATTCTAATCGTAGGTATGCTTATCTGGCTGTTTATCGTTTACCGAGGAATTAAAGCAGGTCTTAAGCGAGAAAATGATAAGGGTGGATTGATCCACCTATTATTCTACTCAGCTATTGCTGTGCCAGCATTCTATATCTTTGCACTGTTTATCAATCCAGGTACCAGCTTTACATTCGCTGATTACTGGCGCTGGTGGATTATCCACTTATGGGTAGAAGGTATTTTTGAAGTGTTTGCGGTGGTTGTTATTGGATTCTTATTGGTACAACTTGGTCTTGTAACGAAAAAATCAACAGTAAGACAACTCTATTTTCAACTGATTCTGCTCTTAGGCAGTGGAGTAATTGGAATCGGTCACCACTATTACTATAATGGTTCGGCAGAAGTATGGCTCGCCCTTGGTGCAGTTTTCTCTGCATTAGAAGTTATTCCATTAACTTTATTAATCCTTGAGGCATATGAGCAATACAAAATGATGCGCGAGGGTGGAGTGAATTTCCCTTACAAAGGAACATTCTGGTTCTTAATCTCTGTTGCCATCTGGAACTTAGTAGGTGCAGGTGCGCTTGGATTCTTGATTAACTTACCAGCAGTCAGCTATTTCGAACATGGTCAATTCTTAACACCAGCACACGGCCATGGATCGATGATGGGTGTATATGGGATGTTCGCATGTGCAGTACTCCTATACTCATTGAGAAACATTGTTAAACCAGAGGCTTGGAATGATAAATGGATTAAAATAAGCTGTATCTTGTTAAACGTTGGACTCGCCGGAATGGTTTTCCTATCCTTGCTTCCTGTTGGAATTATTCAAATAAAAGAAGCATTTAATCATGGATATGCAGCTTCACGTTCAGCATCATTCCTACAAAAGGATATAGTTGAAACATTATTAACTTGGCGCGCGGTGCCTGACACCATTTTCTTAATCGGCGTCGTCATATTGCTGGTATTCTGTATTAAAGCAATCTTTCATTTACGAAAGCCAACCCACAAAGAAGGAGAAAAACTTCCAGTTAAAGATTTATCAATAGATGAAAATTAATCTTCATGAATCCGCAAAGGTTAGCTTTGCGGATTTTCCTTGTCCACTCTCAAACTTTCGTGGCATTCGAAACAATAAAGCTCTTTCTGCTCGGTATGGACTCCATTAAAAAAGCCATCCAAACAATAAAGATCTTTACAGCAGTTTGTGCACTGTCCAATGAGCTCCTTCATTTGTCATGCCTCCTCTAAAAAAGTAATCATTCTTATCGTACATTTTATCACTTGCGAACCGACATTTACCTATTTTTCTGAATAATGTGCTAAAATTTAATGATGATGAGTAGGGGGGAACGAGATGAATATGGGACTATTAGAAAAAGAGTTTTTGGAATATGTTAAAAAAATGTCTGCGTACAATGAAGCATTAGGATTAATTTATTGGGATTTAAGAACAGGAGCACCAAAACAAGGGGTGGAACAACGATCCGAAGTAATTGGATTGCTTTCATCCGAAGTATTTAAAATGTCTACCTCCGAGGAAATGGCCGCTTTTATAGCAAATTTATCAAAACAGCCACTCGCTGAAAAAGCTAAGAAAATCCTCGAGGAATGCAAAAAAGAATATGAACGAAATAAAAAGATCCCCGCTGAAGAATATAAAGAGTTTGTTATTCTCCAATCTAAGGCTGAAAGTGTTTGGGAGGAAGCAAAGGAAAAGTCGGATTTTTCCCTGTTTAGTCCGTACTTAGAAAAACTGGTTGAAAAGACAAAAAGCTTCGTTAGCTATTGGGGGCATGAACAGAATAAATATGATGTGTTATTAGATATGTACGAACCAGGCATGACAATGAAAGTATTAGATCAAGTATTTGGGGAACTAAGAGAGAAAATAGTACCTTTGGTTAAACAAGTTTCAGAGTCTACACACAAGCCTAAAACGGACTTTTTGTTTAAAAGGATTCCAAAAGAAAAACAACGGGAATTAAGTTTGAAAATCCTCGAAAAAATGGGCTATAATCTCAAAGCAGGCAGACTGGATGAAACTGTTCATCCCTTTGCAACTGGATTAAACCCTGGCGATGTCCGTGTTACCACAAATTATAATGAAAACGACTTCCGAACCGCCGTATTTGGTACGATTCATGAGGGCGGTCACGCCTTATATGAACAAAATATTTCAACGGACTTAATTGGAACACCACTTTGCTCGGGAACCTCGATGGGGATTCATGAATCACAGTCCCTTTTTTATGAGAATATTCTAGGACGGAGCTTTTCGTTTTGGAAACATAATTACCAACTTCTGAAAGAATATGCAACTGGACAATTTGATGAAGTAGAAATTAAAGATTTTTATCGCGCGATTAATGAATCAAAACCATCGTTTATTCGAATTGAAGCGGATGAATTAACATACGTGCTCCATATTATTATCCGTTATGAAATTGAAAAAGGGTTATTTAATGATGAAATTGATGTGAAAGACTTACCAACAATTTGGAATGATAAATATGAAAAATATTTAGGCATTCGTCCAGAAAACGATGCAATGGGTGTCCTTCAAGATGTGCATTGGGCAGGGGGCAGCTTTGGGTATTTTCCATCCTATGCCTTAGGTTATATGTATGCAGCCCAATTTAAGCATAAAATGCTCGAAGATTTTCCAAATTTCAATCAATTAGTTGAGGAAGGTAACCTTTTGCCAATAAAAGAATGGCTGACAGAAAAAATCCATCAGTACGGAAAAATGAAGAAACCGCTTGAAATCTTACAGGATGTCACAGGAGAAGGCCTAAATCCCCAATATTTAATTGACTATTTATATGAGAAGTTTGGAAAGGTTTATTCCTTAAATAAAGCAGGGAAATGATACAAAAAAAGGCTTCAATCGATGAGATTGAAGTCTTTTCCTTATAACATCTACAATCATTTACTCCAAGTTTGGAATCCTTTTGAGCCTGGAGGTGAATTTTGGATAATATCGATAAATGGAATCGTGTAAGCGAAAAGAATAAGGGCTGCAGCAATCCCTAGCCATAATTTCCAGTTTTCAAATACCATTGGTGCCTTTTCTTCAAGATTCTCAGCTACTGCAACAGGGAATTCCTCTTCCCCTTTAGGAGCAAAGAAAGCAAGATTAATGAAAATGATAAGCACAAGAATTATTCCTAAGAACAAAATGGATCCACCAACTGCCTGAGCAATCTGATAAGGAATCCATTCTGCTGCTTGCTTGGCACCGCCATAAGTAGAGAAAGCTGAACGTCTAGGTCCGCCTAGAAGACCTTGGAAGTGCATTGCACCGGACATGAAGGCCATTCCGATAAACCATACCCATGCCTGGATAATCCCTAATTTATTCATAGCCTTTGTTAATTTGCGGCCAGTTAAATGTGGAACAAGCCAATAAGAAATTCCAAAGAACGTTAAAACAACAGATGTTGCAGCCGTTAAATGGAAGTGACCTGTAACCCAAATGGTATTATGAACTACTTGGTCCATTTGGTTGGATGCATTAATGATACCTCCTGCTCCAGCAGGGATAAATGAAGCCATACCGATGAATGGGACGGTAAATCGAGCATCATTCCAAGGAAGGACTTTAAACCAGCCAAAAAGCCCTTTTGCACCTTTTGAACGTCCATATCTTTCAAATGTAGCAAATAACGAGAAGGCCGTCATTAATGATGGAATAATAACCATGAATGTTAAGATAACCTGTAAGAACTTCCAGGCAGGATCAATACCTGGTTCAGTTAACTGGTGGTGGAAACCAACCGGAATCGAAAAGAGCAGGAACAAAATAAAGGACAAACGAGCTAGTGAATCTGAGAAAATTTTTCCGCCGATAATTTTAGGGATAATCGCATACCAGCACATATAGGCAGGTAACAACCAGAAATAAACAAGTGGATGACCAAAATACCAAAATAAAGTCCGGCTTACTAATACATCAACAGTATCAACAAATCCTAACGACCAAGGGAGTAATTGGAATAATACCGTTGCTGCAACACCAAGCGTAGCAATAATCCACATAACTGTATTTATTACAGCCATAAAACTCAATAATGGACTAGGCTGTCCTGGGTTGTTTTTCCGCCATTTTGCATAAGTCATGATTTGGGCCGAACCATCAATCCAGCTTCCGATCACAACAAAAGTTAACCCTAAGTAAAAAATCCAATGTGCTTTAAGTGGTGCATAAAAAGTATAAAGAACGGAAGCTTCCTTCAGTAAAACCATGGTTGCCGCCATTATGGTTCCTGCTAACATGATCCAAAAACCAATCCAGCCAGCACGGCGTGCAGTATTTGAATGACCGCCAGTAGTTCTGCTTACGGCAGCATATTGAAATCCCATAATAAAAAATGTCGTTAAAACCAATCCCATTAACACACCATGGACGGTTAAGATTTGGTAATAATCAATCCCCCATGGAAGTTCCCATTTACCGGAACGGACAAGGGTTTGTAAAAGCCCCATTAAACCTCCTAGAGCAAGAGCAGCGAAGGCGACAAAAAAGTGTGCCATGGAAAGCTTTGCATCACGCGGGTCCACTTTTACTTTTGCAACTGTTGAGTTAACCATTATTTTTTCACCTCGATCATCGAACTCATTAGATGGTGTCCAGCACCACAATATTCATTACAAACAATTAAATATTCGCCTGTCTTATCTAATGTTGTAGTATATTCACTGACATAGCCAGGTTCAAGCATCATGTTAATATTTGTTCCAGCAACCTCAAAGCCATGGACAACGTCTTTTGTTGTCGCAATAACTTTCACCTTTGCTCCTAGTGGAACTTCCACTTTTACAGGATTATAGGAGAAGGCGGAAGCAACATATACTAACTCATAGTCCCAATCTTTCCCATCAACTTTATGTAATCCAGGCTTATCAAATGGTTTCGTTTGATCAACTTTATCGACATTTATGGTAGTTAAACAACTTGGCGGTTTGTTGCCAAGATAGAATGCGCTTACACCTACAACTGTTAAGAAAACTACCAACGCACCAATTCCGAATGATAGCCAAATTTTTTCGAATTTATGCATGTGCATAATCTTTTCCCCCTTCAATCATTAGAAACGTTCTACGAATAAGTAATAGACACTTACCCAAGTGACAACAATAAAGGCTCCCAAAAAGAAAACGGACGCTAATGTCCCTTTAAGAGAAGAGCTGTCTTCAATTTCTGCTTTTTTGCTTGTGTTAAGTTCCGCTTTCGCCATCCTCCTGCACTCCCTTCAGAGTATTAAAATTAATGATTAGTTCTCTTTCATAATACAAAACAATAGTGGTGAAAAAATAACAAATTCCACAGTTCACAAATTGTTCTTTCCTTAGGTATCTACTATGTTAATATTATAAAATTGATGTAACAGTGATTTATATCACAACTACCAGGGTGTATTTGTGAATAAAATGTGAACTATTACACTATCTCTGTGATAAAAGTAATTGATTAATCCTTCCTACTCATTAGAAAACAACTTTTTAGGAGGTAATCGTCACACTTTAGGGGTTTGAAAATATGATGGTAATAAATCATATTTTCCTCCAGAAAAGAGTGTGTCTTTGTGGAAAAATATTATTGTGATCGATGCCGGCTTCTGTATGATAAAGTTGAAATTTGTAAAATTTGCGGTACGTTAGTAAAAAATAAAATTAAGATAGAGGTTCAAACACAACCTGATAAAAAATAAACCGCTTTCTTGATTTTTACTAAAAAATTTGAAACTGGAAATCATTAGCTAATGAACGAAATTAGCATCCATTATATAATTTAAGAGCACAGCAACAACCTTCAAAACGTTTGCTTCCCTTTTTCAAGAAACTTAGGTTTCTCACTTAGAGGGGAGCTTTTTTTGTCTTCTAACCTTCCTGCATAAAAACCTTCGAACTGGAAAAAATACCCTTACATATCTAGAAGGAGAAAACAACATGCCAACGATTATTTCAGTTGCAGAGGTTTCGCCCCCATTTACCATTAACCAAGATCAAGCCGCAGAGTTTGCACGAGAACTTTTCTCTGATTCTTTTAAGGATATTGAAAGACTATTGCGTGCTTTTCAAAATGGCCAGATAGAAAAAAGGCATTTTGTAAAAAATATTGATTGGTTTAAAGAAGATAAAACCTTTGAAGAAAAAAATAATGCGTATATGGAATCAGCAGTGGAGTTTGGAAAAGAAGCCATCGTGAAATGCCTGAATAATAATGATTTCTTAACAAGAAATATTCCCTGCCAAGACATTGACGCCATTTTTTTTATTTCAACCACCGGGATTGCTACCCCAAGCATTGAAGCGAGAATTATGAACCTGCTCCCGTTCCAGCCTCACACAAAGAGGGTACCTATTTGGGGGCTTGGTTGTGCTGGTGGTGCTGCTGGGCTTTCAAGGGCTTACGAATATTGCCTTGCTTTTCCTAAAGCAAAAGTCCTTGTCCTCTCGGTGGAACTTTGTAGTTTAACATTTCAGCGCAATGATCTTTCGAAAAGTAATTTCATCGGTACTTCCTTGTTTGCAGATGGGATTGCCTGTGCATTAATGTGCGGGGATGATTCAAATTATTCCGAATACAGGAAGAAGAAAACTTCACCTGCCATTATGGCAACCCAGTCTACACTAATGCCAAACTCCTTAGATGTGATGGGCTGGGATATTAAGAATAACGGTTTATACGTAGTATTTTCACGAGATATTCCTCAAATAATTGAAAATTGGCTGAAGCCGAATGTAAGTGAGTTTTTAGAAGAAAATAAAGTGAACCTTGAAACCATAGACTATTTTGTTGCACACCCTGGCGGAAAAAAGGTGTTAGATGCTTATGTAAAATCATTAGAAATCCCTCCATCGATGACAGAGGTTTCACTTGATGTGCTTAAACAGTTTGGAAATATGTCATCAGCGACGATATTTTTTGTACTGAAGCGTTACATGGAGAAAGATATTCCTAGAGGGTCGATGGGTCTCGGGACCGCTCTAGGACCGGGATTTAGTTCAGAACTACATTTACTGAGGTGGGTGTAAATGGACGGGAATTTTGTATTCCCAATCATTATTGGGTTTATTGTTCTACAACGGATGGTAGAACTTGGAATCGCGAAAAGCAATGAGAAATGGATGAAGCGTCAGGGTGCTATTGAATTTGGGGTAAGTCATTATCGATATATGGTGCTGATTCATGTTCTGTTTTTTATTTGTCTCATTACCGAAAAGGTTAATTGGGATCATGGACTTTCTCATTTATGGCCGATTCTTTTATCAGTTTTCCTGATGGCGCAAATCATTCGGATTTGGGTGATAACCTCGCTTGGGAGATATTGGAACACGAAGATTATTGTCTTAAAAAATGCAAAGATTATACAAAAAGGGCCATACCGTTTTATTAAACACCCCAATTATTTTGTTGTCACGATTGAACTAGTTGTCGTTCCTTTACTGTATGATTTGTATTTTACGGCTGGTGTCTTTACCATCCTAAATGCAATCATCCTTATGATTCGCATCCCGGAGGAGGAGAAAGCACTCAAGGAGCTGACCGAATATGAAGGGACTTTTCAGGAATATAATCGCTTTCTCCCTAAAGTTGTAAAAAAAGTGTGACAATTTTAAAAGGATATTGAAAATGATTATCACCTATGATAAACTTTGATTAACAATGAAAATCATTCTCAACAACACTGACAAGGAAGGTGTTACATATGACTTTTGCTTTAGTTGGCGGAACGGTTCTTATTTATGCATTTGTCATGAAGCATGTCTTAAAGAACGTTACCCATTGAAAATAAAATTTATAGCTATCTTTGAGCCAAGGTTGTACACCTTGGCTTTTTTGTCGTTTTGGGAAAAATTTGTTTTAAGGAAAATAAGTGTCAGGATAGGAAAAGTTTGAATTATCGTTTAAAATAAAAAATATTACAAAGTTGTTAAGGGGAATTAAATAAATGGTGAAAACAGCAAACCAAGAAGTAGCTATCCAAACACTTAAAACGAAAATCGTTTCCATATATGAATATTTGCTTGATCAAGGAGATTTAGAGCAATCCCAAAAAATGAAACAATTAGCCAATAAGCTAGAGAACAGGGAGTTCCTGATTGCCTTTTGCGGCCATTTTTCTGCAGGGAAATCTACGATGATTAACCAACTAATCGGTGATAAATTACTTCCATCGAGTCCGATTCCGACCAGTGCAAACTTGGTGAAGGTAAAATCAGGGGAGGATTACGCAAAAGTCTTCTTCAAAAATGAAACACCCCGCCTTTATTTAGCTCCATATGATTATGATTTAGTAAAGAATTATTGTAAGGATGGCGACCAAATAGAAGAAATTGAAATAAGTCACAGTGATACGGGTCTGCCTGATCATACCGTCATTATGGATACTCCTGGAATTGATTCGGCTGACGATGCGCATCGAATAGCAACGGAATCGGCAATCCATTTAGCAGATTTAATTCTTTATGTGATGGATTACAACCATGTCCAAGCTGAGTTGAATTTTTTATTTACAAAGGAATTAACTGAAGCTGGAAAAGAAATTTACTTAGTCATTAATCAAATTGATAAACACAATGATGAAGAGTTAAGTTTTCAGGATTTTCAAAACAGCGTGTTAGATTCGTTCGCAACATGGGGAGTAAAACCAGCAAGGATTTTTTATACATCATTGAAGCATGAGACACATCCCTTTAATGAATTTAACGAACTTCAACGATTTATTGCTGAAAAGTTGGCCGCTAAAGACGAATTATTAGTACCATCAATTTTTCATTCCATTAAGAAAATTACCCAGGATCATATTAATCAAAGAAGTAAATTAGACGAGGATGATCTTGCGCCTGCGATTGCAATCTTGAATGAATTATCTGAGGATGAGAGAAGTAAATTGTCTACTGCTGCAAATGAAGTGGAAGGAAATCTCAAGACTTTAAAAGAAGGAGTAGCAGGAACAGAGAAGGAATTTGATCATCAAATCTCGCAAATATTGAAAAACGCATACTTAATGCCATTTCAAACGAGAGAGTTAGCTGAGAGTTTTTTAGAATCATGTCAGCCTGAATTTAAAATGGGATTTTTATTTTCGAAGCAAAAGACAATGGATGAGAAAAAGCTAAGGCTTGAACATTTTCATCTAGATATCCTTGATAAAACAAAAACTCAACTCGAATGGCATGTACGCGAATATTTGCTTCGCACATTAAAAGAAACAGGTCTTGATGGAGGGGAACTCCAAAGCTTGGCTCAGTCTTATTCGATTGAAGTTCCAACAATCCTTCTAACGGATGCGGTAAAGTCTGGGGCACGAGTTTCCGGAGAATATGTCTTACATTATACGGAAGATGTTGCTAATGAGATAAAAAAGATAGCAAGACGTGAACTCACTATTTTTAAAGAGGAGTTCCTAAATGCATTAAAGGAACGAACAGCCATATTAATCTCGCAATATGAACAGGAATTAAACAGAACGGATAGATATGTTAATGCCTTAACAGAGTTAAAAAACTCTGAGCAAAAAATGAATATGATAAAAACAAAAATAGAAGAGTTATTAACAAGAGATGATGTGATCCAAGATGATATTTATTATCTTTTTGAACAGGACGAAGAAGAATATGAAGTGGTCAAATCCCAGCATACAACTAACACCCGACCTGCTTCAACCAATATTGCTAAGACCAAAAAGGTGGATTTAGCTGAAATCAAGGAAACAGAGGTTATTTCATCGAACGACCAGTTACTGAAAACAGTAGAGCGTCTCAATCTGACTTCAAAATTAATCAAAGACATTCCAGGATTTCAAAAGCTAGCTGCCGAATTAGTGGAAAAAGCAGATAGACTTGGTAACAAAGGATTTACCGTAGCATTATTTGGTGCATTCAGTGCAGGTAAATCTTCCTTTGCCAATGCGTTTATGGGAGACAAGGTGCTGCCTGTATCACCAAATCCAACAACTGCTGCAATTAATAAAATTAAACCAGTTACTGAGATTCACCCACATGGCACTGTGCTTGTTAAATTTAAAGAGCCAGAAGCCATGCTGGAGGATGTTAATCGATCTCTTAAGGTATTTGACCTTCAGGCCGCTGATTTAGATGGTGCATACAAGCAAATTGACCAGATCGTGCTTCAAAAAGGGCATGATGGCGGGGTTATGGAAAAAACCCATTTTGCGTTTTTACAGGCCTTTATAAAGGGCTATGCTTCATTTGGGAATTCATTAGGAACAGTTCTCAAAACTGATTTATCAGATTTTAGCGAGTTTGTGGCAAAAGAAGAAAAATCCTGCTATGTGGAATGGATAGAACTCTACTATGATTGTGAGTTAACCCGAAAAGGTATCACACTAGTTGATACACCTGGAGCGGATTCTATCAATGCCCGTCATACAGGGGTAGCCTTTGATTACATTAAAAACTCAGATGCGTGTTTTTTTGTTACTTATTACAATCATGCTTTTTCGAAAGCAGATCGTGAATTTTTAATCCAACTTGGGCGCGTAAAAGAATCCTTTCAAATGGATAAATTGTTCTTTATTATCAATGCTATTGACCTGGCAGAGAGTGAAGAAGAGAAAGAAACAGTTATGGAGTACGTCGAGGATCAACTTACCAAATATGGGATCAGGAATCCTCATCTATATCCGGTATCAAGTTTGCTTGCATTAAAGGAAAAAATGAATCCTAGTCGGAATGCAGAATCAGGTATGAATAAGTTTGAACAGGCATTCTATCAATTCATTACGAATGAATTAATGGAAATGGCTATTTCTTCAGCTAAAAAAGAACTAGGTCGTATCGATGACCTAATTTCAAATCTTATTCAAAGTTCAAAGGAAGATCAATCTGTAAAAGAGAAAAAACGTGAGAATATTACAAAGCAGCAACAACTCATTCAAGAGGTATTGAAAAAACAAACAGTTGGTAATTTACAAAACCGGTTGCAGCAAGAAGCAAATGAACTGGTTTATTACATTAAGCAAAGGGTATTCTTGCGCTTTGGGGATTTCTTTCGAGAGGCATTTAATCCTAGTGCACTAAGGGATGATGGGCGTAATTTGAAAAAGGTGTTACAAGGGGCATTGGATGATTTTCTTGAAAGTTTAGGGTATGATTTTGCTCAAGAAATGAGAGCAACGACTGTCCGTATTGAGCGGTTTACTGAAAAACAATTGGCTGATTTTCAAACGGGTCTCATCAGGAATCTACAGGAAATCAATCCTGACCTTTCCTTTTCACCATTTGAAGTGGAGCATAAAGAAACAATCGAGTTTCCAAACGCCTTTGTCAATCTAAATAAACAATTATTTGCAAAAGCGATGTCATTTTTTAAAAATCCAAAAACTTTCTTCGAAAAAAATGAAAAGAAATTCATGAGTGATGAACTTTATCAAGTCCTAAATATCCCTGCAGAGGAATATTTAGCGGCGGAAGCGAAACGTTTAAATACTCATTATAGTGCTGAGATTGCAAAGGAATTCAAGCACTTATTAGAGCTAATGAACGAACAAGTGATAGATTTTTATTTGAGTCATCTTTCAGCCCTTGACGGTGGAATATCAATTGAATTTCTAAAGAAAATACAGGAACAGTTGGTTGAATCTCAAGAATTATAGACAAAAATTGAGGAGGATGCTGCGTGAAATATGTTAAAGACCAAGAATGGTTATGGAAATCCTTAAACGAGAGTCATGTCAGGATTGTCGATTGCCGGTTTTCGTTAGCTGAACCAGAAAAAGGGAAGCAGGAATATTTACAGAGTCATCTTCCTGGGGCAGTTTTCTTTGATTTAGAAAGAGACCTGTCAAGTCCGAAACAATCCCATGGCGGCCGGCATCCTATGCCAGTACTTGAGGAATTCATTGCCAAACTTGAGAAGGCTGGGATTGATGAAAACAAACTGGTTGTTGCCTATGATCAGGGTGAAGGGGCGTATGCTGCTCGTTTTTGGTGGTTGTTACAATATCTTGGCCATGAAAATGTATATGTCCTTGATGGCGGATTTAAAGGATGGGTAGAAGCAAAATATCCTGTTTCAACTGAAATACCTGTATTTGAAAAAACTGAGTTCCATTTCCGCATTCAGTCAGAAATTCTTGCCTCTATTGATGAAGTAAAGAAAGTAGTTGAAAAGCGACCGATTAGTAAAATCTTAATCGATTCACGAGAAGAAAAACGATATCTGGGTATAGAGGAACCAATTGATAAAAAAGCGGGGCATATTCCTGGAGCACTCAATAAGCCATGGATGGAAGGGTTAAATGAGAATCGTTATAAACCTGTTGCGAAACAAAAACAAAGGTTTGTTAGCCTCGATCCAGCTAAGGAAATGATTGTTTACTGTGGGTCAGGGGTTACTGCCGCTCCAAATTTCTTGGCATTACGAGAAGCAGGTTTTGAGAAAGTAAAGCTGTATGTTGGAAGTTTTAGCGATTGGATCTCCTATGAGGATAATAAAATAGAATAATTTTTTGGGTCAACTTATGGTATAATGGAAAACGTGTTGTTTTTAACATACACCAACTAAGGAGGTCCAAAATGACTAATCAAAAGCCTTCACTGATGCTTGTTGATGGAATGGCCTTGTTATTCCGTGCTTTTTACGCTACCGCAGTTACAGGACAATTTATGATAAATTCAAAGGGAATGCCTACCAATGGAATTCATGGATTTGTTAAGCATTTATTTACAGCAGTGAATTCCTTTAAACCCTCACATCTTGCAGTTTGTTGGGATATGGGAAGCAAGACCTTCCGCACTGAATTATTTTCCGATTATAAAGGGAATCGTGGAGAAGCTCCAGTTGAACTTATTCCGCAGTTCGATTTAGTTAAGGAGGTTGTTGCTTCTTTTGATATTCCCAATATTGGCCTAGCAGGATACGAAGCCGATGATTGCATTGGAACGATTGCCAATCAATCGAAGGACTATGCCCATGTATCAATCCTAACGGGCGACCAGGATATGTTGCAGCTGCTTGATGATCGTATTTCCGTTATATTGTTGAAAAAGGGCTATGGAAATTACCTTGTTCATACCCCGGAAACTTTTTTCGAAGAAAAAGGGATTACGCCCAGGCAGATGATTGATTTAAAGGCCCTCATGGGGGACACAAGTGATAACTATCCTGGTGTGAGAGGAATAGGAGAAAAGACAGCCCTTAAGCTCTTACAGGAGTATGAACATGTCGAAGGCATTATTTCGAATTTAGATCGCTTATCCAAATCCAATAAGACAAAAATCGAGCAGGATTTAGAAATGCTCCATTTATCGAGAGTGCTTGCAGAAATCAAATGTGATGTTCCAATAAGTTGTGCCTTGGATGAAGCAGGACTACGTATTGAAAAAGAGAAAGCAATGAATAAGTTAATGGAATTAGAGCTTCGTGGATTGCAGCGCATTCTCCCAATAGATGAAGTGAATGTTTCATAAAAAATGAGGTTGTCCATTGGAGACAACCTCATTTTTTATGGTTAAACATACAGGAATTCTTGTCTTAATAGTAATAAGATATAAAAAGCATGGTCACATACTTAGATTCGAAGGAGGTGCGAAAATTCGTAAACTATTCACTAGACGATCAAGTTATAGGGAAAGGTGCGACGAGCCTTGTTTTAATCGGTCAAACTGACCAAAACGAAAGGGTAATAATAAAAAAGGTGGAAAAGAAAAGCGAGGCAGAGCAGGAAAGCAGCATTCATAAAAGCTTACCAGTTCATAAACATATCATCACATGGTTAGATTTTTATGTTGAGAATCAAACAGGCTATATTGTTCTAAGCTATCACAATGGGGAAAGGCTCGGTCATTTTAAAAAGGGAATCAGCCATTCTCAAAAAATAGCAGTCCAAATTACCATTAGCATCCTTGAGGGATTAAAGGTAATTCATCAGCATGGGATTCTCCATTGTGATATTACGCCACATAACGTGTTAATGAGTAATCATGACCCCGAAACTGTCAAAATTATTGATTTTGGCTCTGCTGTTCGAATGAATCAGTACGGAGAATTTAGAGGAAGCCATAAGGGAGCAACCAGATGGTATCGACCAGCAGAACTTAAGAAAGAAAATAATTGCTTTACCGCTAACTTAAATCGCAGCTCTGATTTATATAGTACAGCTTGTGTATGTTTGTACTTGTTAACTGGTCAAGCACCCTATCGTAAAAAACATGCGTGCGAACAGATTACCAATCAAGATCTTCAAAAGGTTCTTCGGAAAGCTACAAAAAGAAATAAAAAGAAACGGTTTCAATCTGCACAAGAACTTATTGATGCTCTTATACCATTCTCATAAAGAGGAGTGAATTTTGCATAAATCACAGCAGAGCCTTTAAAAAGGAGCAAAAGCAAGTGAATGATTTTACCAAAATTATTGTTATGCCTGGGAAACCTGTTAGGGTTCAACAAAATCCAACCACCTATCCCCTGATTGGGAAAGGATTACAAGGGGCAGTGTTTAAACTCTCAGATGACCACTGTGTAAAGATATACTCAAAAAAAATATATTGTCTTCGAGAAAAGCTGGTTTTACAGCAAGTTGGTGATAAATCAACAATTATTCCAGCGGTTTATGAAACAGGAGAAAATTATATTATTATGGAATACCTTAACGGACCCTCGTTACAAGAATATCTTGAGAAATCTGAGACTATTTCTGAAGCATTAACAAGCGAAATCCTATATTTAATTACTGAACTGAAAAGGTTACAGTTTAGTCGGATTGATTTTTCTTTGCGCCACACCCTTTTTGATCAAGAGGGAAGCCTGAAAATTATCGATCATGTAAATTCGTTCAGAATTCAAAGGTCGTTCCCAAAACGACTTTTTATGGACTTAAAACAAATAGGTCTTTTATCATCATTTTTAGAACATGTAAACAATCTGGAGCCTGAACTCTATGAACAATGGAAGAAATAAAAGATATTAAAGACTCAAATAATTGAAGGAGACAGTATTATGGACGAAACGTCAATTGGTATTATTTTACCAAAACGTCAATGGAAGAGATTTGCACAAAAGCAATTGGAAGAGGATGACTCCTTTGTCTTTCATTATGCCAAAACTGGGGAAGAGTTAAATCTTGATGTACTATTTTTTAATATAGATGAGTTACGAGTGAACGAGAGAAAGGGGCAAGCATTTATTATTGAAGGGGAAGAGATCGTTTTAACTGGCTTCGTTTCAATTCCTTCAATCATGTATAATCCCAAAATCTATCATCAAAAAAAATATAATCGAACCATCTTTGAACTGGCCAAGCAAACAGGAGTTACTTTGATTAATGAACAAAATAATCTTAAGAAAAAGCCTTTTATTGAATTAATGACGACACATCCTGCCCTTACAGATATTGTTAGGATTGTGGATCCTCAACTTCAACCATCTTTTAGTTTTTTCGTTTTAGGACAAAAAGACAGTCATCAGCACTGGACTACCCCCATTGTTTATGCAAAGGAAAAAAATAAAATCTATACCTTTGAGGAAGCGTATTTGCTTTTTACGGAAAATCAACAAATGGTAGAGGAAACAATCGATTTTCTTTATGAAGTATGCCACCGTATTTTAGATATTCTCCATTATTATTATCCTGCCATTTATGAAATTGGTCTTCAATTTGCTATGATGAAAAATGGAGAATATCAAATAAAATCAACGGTTCCCGTCCTTAATATAATTAAAGACATAAATTGTCGTCACGAAAAATTAGCTGAAACAATCCTTAAATGGCCGGTTGAACTAGCTCAAGCCCTCAGTTCGATTAAAAATAATGAAAAACAGGAATCAAACTCGCTGGAAATTGGAGAATCATTCCAAGGTGATAAAATACCCCCTTTTATTGGAAATTCAAGATCTTTAAAAGAAAATGTATGGATAAAATTTAGAGTTTTCCAAGATGATGAAATAATGATCAAGGTACCTGACCGAATAACAGAACGCTGGAGAGAAATGCCTGAAGTTGTAAAATTGGGGGTTATTGAACAGCCGTGCGACTTTGTCACTTACGAAGACGCAATTCCGCTTGGATACAATTCCTATCATAATCCAATTGAACTGTTTGTTTCCCACACCTTAGTTGAAAGCATGCATCTACCAACAGACCTTGTTTATCAGATCCAATTTGCTGAAAATAAGGCAATAATCGGACCAACAATCGGCTTATTATTAGGTGAAAAAAACCAGGTCAATAATTTGAAATATATGGAGAAATTCAAGGATCGTTTTGGAGAATATCATCGCTATGGAGGAGTAACCATCGCTTTTTCCCCTCGTTCTGTCGATTGGGAAAAGAAAATAGCCTATGGGATGGTATATGAACCGGAAACAAAACAATGGCGCTATGATTCTACCCCTATCCCCTCTACCATTTACCGTCGAAATTTCCATCAAAACAAAGAAAATATCATGAAACTAATTGAATTAACCGATAATAATGTATTTAACTCATACCACTATAAAAAATCAGATCTATATTTATTAAAAAACAACCCAGAGATTAATCAGCATTTACCGGCCACCTTCCTTTTAAACAACGTGGAAGGTTTAATAGATTTCTTAAAAGAAAAAAAGAAGATTATCTTAAAGCCGGTTAGCTTATCAAGAGGTCGTGGAATTTTCATCTTAGAAGTTGATAATGATATGGACGGTTACAGTTTATACGATTATCGAAATAACTCTAAGGTCCAACACAGACGAAAGGATTTGAAAGGATTACAAGAATTATTAAACGAAATAGGTATTCTAGACCAAGAATATTTATATCAAACATATATTCCGTTATTAAAGGTACGCAACTGCTCGGTTGATGTAAGAGTGGTTATGCAAAAATATAACAAATGGAAATGGCAATGTACTGGAATCGAATGCAGGGTAGCACGTGAAGATGAGGATTTAACCAATATTGCCCGGGGCGGAATAGCTATGTCTTTAGAAGCGGTCATCAAGAATTTAACGCAACCTCTTAACTATTCGCAGGTTTATCGAAATATATTAAAGGTTTGCCAACGGTTTTGCCGGATAATGGACCAAACAAATAGACATTTTGCAGAATTCGGGATCGATATTGCCTTAGATGAAGATGGCTTTCCGTGGATATTAGAAGCAAATATATATCCTAGCTTTAAAGGTTTTAAGACCCTAGACTACGATACGTACTTGAAAATTCGTAATCAACCGCTGTTTTATGCCGTGCAAATTCAAGGGTTTCAGATTCTTGATGGTGAAGCATCTGGGAAGAGCCTGTTTTTTAGAGAAAAAGTATATTTATAGTTAGTGAACGTCCCTTTTCTCCTAGTGATAAAAGGGACGTCCTATTCCTTTTAAGATACTATTTGCTCATACAATCGGAGCAGACGGCGCGCACTTTTCTCCCATGTGAAATTTTCATTTACTCTATCTAAACAGTTATGACCCATCTGTTGTACCTTTTCGGGATCGTTTAAGAGTTGAATAACATAATTTGTTAGTTCTGCCTCTAGATTTTGTGGATTAATCAAATACCCCGTTTTTCCATGTTCAATTACTTCTGGCATTCCCCCAATATTAGTTGCAATAACGGGGACACCGCATGCCATTGCTTCAACATTCACTAATCCAAATGCTTCATTTGCGATTGAGGGGACTAGTACTAGATCGGCTGCTTTAAACCATACATGTATCTCGGCATGTGGAATAAACGATAGAAACCTGACATGATCCGGAAATTTCTGAGCTAACCTATACAAATGCTCCACATAATTCGTCTTCCGATTGGATCCATAAAACGCACTGCCAGCAATGACTAATAGGGTGTCAGGCACCGCTTGGATAATCGATGGCATTGCCTGAAGTATTTTTTCCACACCTTTTATCTTTCTTAATCGTCCGACAAATAAGATCATTCTCTTTCCTTCAAGATTCAATGGCAGCTTCGCAGCCTTATTTTCATTTGGTTGATTTGTTGCCCACTTTGATTGAAATTGATTCGTGTCCACTCCTAAATAATTAACAAATATTTTAACGGGCTCATAACCTGTTTGATTTATTACATGTTTTTTTAGAAATTGGCTATTAACAATAATTTTATCAGTTTGCTTTAAACAATTAATTAACTCTTCCTTTCCAATATGGGAAGAGGAAATAAATTTAGTTGAGTGGAGTGATAACCATAACTTAGTTTTTGGAAACCTTTTTCTGAGGAGGGGAATAAAATTAGGTCGATTTTCAATTTGAATGATATCGGGTCTGAGTTGAGACAGGGAAGAAATGACCTTTGCGAGGTACCTTGTCCATCTTCGATAAATAAACCGAACATAAGAAATATTGCCACGTTTTTCGGACGAGGGCAATTCTTTGGTCTTCTTCCCAAATATGGTGAATTCTACTTCAGTCTGAAGAGCATTTGTTTGCATTTCAACAACCGTTTCAACCGAGCTTGAAAGAGGAGAGGGAATTGGGAATGAACCTGGGGTAATGATGGCCACCTTTTGCTTTTTTCTCATATGGGAAACCACCTCTTCAATGAATGTATGTTAGTCTATTCATTAATTTATTCAATGTTTCAAATAAAATTGGGTATTTGTCTTTGCAGTTATATAAATTTTGCATCTTATAATAAGAAGAAGTTCATTCATGCTACCTGAACGTAAACCCTTTTCATAAGGCGGGGATAATAGATTGGAACCACAATACATTGGAATTTTATTAAGCGTGCAATTATATCGAGAACTTACTCATGGCAAGAATCCACAAATTCTATCTTTTTACGATGAAGCGGGTAAAATAAATGATATCATTCCCATTTATTTGCGATTAGAGAATTTACAACCTGGAGTACAACAGACAATAGGTTATGTAATGGATTCTGACGGTAAGTATCGACATACTATAATACCAAAGCCATGGGTGATTCATAATCGCGGTTATCAAAGTTCAAAGGCTGCCAAGATACAGATTAAAAGATTACAAGATGAAGGGATTATTATTTTTAATGATTGGAATCATCATGGGAAATTCAAAATCCATAAGATATTAGCGGAAAGTGAAGAACTGAAACCACATCTGCCAAAAACGGTTCAGTTCAATCAGAATAATATGATCGATATGATGGAAAAACATAGCGAGTTAATGGTCAAACCAAGCAGTGGGACATTTGGAAAACGTAACATGAAAGCAACTCGCTTGAATGATGGAGAATGGTTGTTATCCTATCCTTATAACGACTCGTATTTGGAGAAAATTTATCCTGCAAAACAGCTGCCATTGAAAATAAATTCCTTGGTAAATAGGGGTTTATATATCATCCAGGAGAGAATTGCACTAGCAGAATATTATAAAAATCCATTTGACCTGCGCGTATCCGTTCAACGCAATGGCGAGGGAGAATGGCAAGTGACAGGAATGGTAGGGAAAGTAGCAAAAACAGGAAGTTTCGTTACCAATGTTGCCAGAGGCGGTACCTGTTTTGCTCTAGATGAGATTCTAAGCAACTTCCCGCGGCTTAATGAAAAACAAGTAGTTGATGACGTGAAACGTTTAGCGTTAAGGGTTGCACAACATTTGGAAAATCACATGAATAACCTGGCAGATATGGGTCTTGATATCGGGATTACTGGCGAAGGTTTTCCGATGTTTATCGAATGTAATGCACGCGACCTAAGGTTTGCGTTTCGTGAAGCCTTATTACTCGACACATGGAAAGAAACGTATCTTACGCCAATTAGGTATGGCAAATATTTGTTAACTTCAAGAAATAGCTAATAAAAAAAAGAGGAAGTAGGTTGGTATGCAAACCATTGTCTTTATTGGAAGTAATAAATCAGGAACGAGCCGAGAAGCTCTCAACATTTCAACAGCAATGGGCTATTATACGGTTCTATTAACAAACAGAAGTGAATTTGTAAAACAGCAAGAGGAATTCCAAGAAGTTCATCGAATGGTCTATGTCGAAAATTTAATGGATAAGGAGCTAGTACTTTCCATAATTAAGGAACTTGAAGAAGCTCAAAAACAAATTTGTGCGGTCATTAGTTTCATTGATCCGGTTGTCTCTTTTGCTGCACGAATCTCAGCAGAGTTAGGACTTTACCAAATATCCACGGATGCTCTTGCAACCATGGAGGAAAAGACACTTTTTCGTGATCAACTTAAAGTGCTTCCGGTTTCACCTCGGTTTACGGTCTATGATGGAGAACAATCCATTTTGCAATGTGTAGAGGAATATTATTATTATTTACCCCTTATCTTAAAGTCACCTGTTTCCAATGGGTCTAAGGATGTACTACTAGTTGAAACTTCTCTTGAATTTAAGGAGGGATTAAACTATTTAAATAAGAAATTTCCAACTAGCCCCATATTGATAGAAGAATATCTAATTGGGACGCAATATTTAATTGAAGTTATCGTGAAGGATGGGCACATATCCATGGTGGCTATCATTGAACAGGAAATACTTTCGGGTGAACGTTTTATTATTACGGGGTATCGTTTTCCAGCAGTGTTAGAGCATGAGGCATTCGAGGATTTACATCTAGCGGTTACGAGTATTATCCAAGCACTTGGATTAGTCAATGGCACGTGCCATTTAGAAATGAGGCTCATTAATGGAGTGTGGAAGTTAATTGAGATAAATCCTAGAATGTCAGGCGGAGCAATGAATAAAATTATTCAAGAGGGGACTGGAATTAACTTAGTGAAAGAAACACTTAAGCTGTTTTTAGGGGAAGAACTAAACCTAGAACCAACGCTAAGGAATCATGTATTTGCTAAATTTCTTACTATCAATTCGCGCGGCCGCCTTATTAAGGTTACCGGGAAAATTAAGGCAGCTAGTTATGACGGTGTTAAGGAGGTTTTTGTGAAACCAAGGAAAGGTGCGATATTGACTAAGCCATATTCACTAGGTGATCGTTACGCTTATGTAATTGCTTCAGCTGATACACCTGAAAAGGCCGAAGAGATAGCATTGACAGCTGCGAAAGAAATCAAGTTTTACTTAGAGCCACTATAAGGATGTGAGGATGTTGTTGTCAATCGGGATGCTTCACTATCAAAAAAATCCGACTGAGGTTAGGAAAGCTTATCCTTTTGCTGCTGTGGCCAAAATGGAAGGAATTCCTTTTTATTATTTTACTTTCAATAATGTGGATTTTAAAAGATTGAAAATTAACGGATGGGAATACATCGATGGTGAATGGACACAAACGGTTGTCGACTTTCCAACCGTCATCATAAACAGTTGCAACCCTAAAACAAAAAAGCAAAATGAAATCTCGAAAAGACTAAAGGAATATGTACTATTTACAAGTTATCCTGTTGGAAATAAGCTCAAAGTATATAAAAAAGTTCTTCATGGGAAACAATTCTCCAGATATCTCATTCCTTCTACTAAATTAAGGAATCCGGCAGAATGTATCAGGTTTTTCGATGAACAGTCCCGAGCTGTGATCAAGCCTTTAAGTGGCAATCAAGGGAAAAAAGTATTGTTTATCGAAAAGCTGAACGACCAGCAATTTTACCAATTAACTGACGGACAGAATGTTACAAAACTCCACCAAAAGGAATTGGAAACGCTGATTGCAGACTTGATTCTCGAACGTAAATATTTGCTGCAGCCTTTTATTGAATGTAAAACAAAAAATGAATTAACCTATGATTTTCGCTTGCATGTCCAAAAAAATGGCAGCGGTTTATGGGAAATCAATTTAATATACCCTCGAATTAGTGGTGACGGCAAATTGATAAGTAATATAAGCAGCGGTGGATATCGCGGTGACTTGGAGCCATTTCTGCTGCATGAATTTGATGAGGAGTCTGACCAAGTTAAATTAGCTCTTGAGCAATTTGCGCTATCATTTTCTAGCCATTTTGAATCATTATACGCTCATTCTTTTGATGAACTGGGCATTGATGTTGGAATAGATAAACAATATAGGTTATGGATCTTTGAAGTTAATTGGAGGCCGGGGTGTAAACATAGGGAATTTGAAGTAGCCCGGCGGTTAATTCCCTATTGTCAGTATCTTGCTAATTTTAACTTAAACACATGAAACTGGCTGGCATACCCTTGGCAGCCAGTTTCATGTTTATGCATCATTTCGTATTTTTCTTTTTAGCGGCATTTTCTAATTTACTTTTCGGCTCCTCAGCAAACTCTGCATCTTTACCATATCCTTGAGGATTAACCCCTGATGCTTTCACGCCTCGATTCGAATGGCCATTTTTAATCATCTACGTCACCTCCCACTTTTTTAGTATTTCCAGATGGAATAATAAAACTCAGGCTTTCGAACAATAGTAACAGGGGTGATATGATGAACAAAGGTGTTTATTTAGCACTTTTCAGCATGGGACTAGCACAAGGGATAAAAATTCCCATTCACTTTTTTAAAAAGAAAGAATGGCGCCCCGAACTATTCTTTGGTACGGGCGGGATGCCAAGTTCCCATTCAGCCGGGGTTTCTACTTTAACAACCTATATTGCGATGCAGCGCGGCCTGCCAACCTTTGATTTTGCCCTTTCGCTCATCTATGGATTAATTGTCATGTATGATGCACAAGGTGTAAGAAGACAAACTGGGGAACTGACATTAAAGGTAAATTCAATGAATGAATTAATTGAAAAAATTCACAAGGAAGAAAGTGTTGAATTTAAACAGGACTCTCCAAAAAAGTTAAAAGAAATGTTAGGCCATGAACCCGAAGAGGTTGTCGGAGGGGCAATTTTAGGTGTTTTGGTGGGAGTCATTGGTCACCTGTGTACAAAAAAGAATAGAAAATTCCTGAAATTTAAGTTAAGATTTTAAAGGAATATTCAGAGTTTGTTGGGAGAGGGATGGCAAAGTCGGTGGGAACAGTCGAAGATTATTTGCATCACTTGAAAGGAAAGGGTTTTCAATTTCAGGAGGATGCAATTGGGTTTATTTTCTTTGGGAAACACTATACAAACGCTTCTGATGAAATAATTAATACAGCCATTGAACTAACATTAAAAGCACAAAAAAGTTTTGATGGCAGTTTTTATGTATCATTACTGGAAACCTTAATTTCTAACAGAATAAACACCAGGAAAGAAGCCATTAGATTCGTTAAAGAAAAGGAAATATTAGCAATATAATGAAGAAAAAACTCCCTTCAAAGGGAGTTTTTTTATGAGATATTATCTTCAAAACCTTTACTTTTTTTAAGGAAAGATAATTTTTTGGTTGGGAGTTCAGCGAAAATCATACCTGCAAATATGAGGAAGCAGCCAATTAGTGCACTATAGGAAAGCCGTTCATTTGCCCAATAAAAACCGGTAATCGCTGCAAACACGGGCTCCATCGCAAAAATTAACGCTACTCTTGTGGCTGAAGTATACTTTTGAAAATTAGTTTGAATTAAAAACGCCAGCGCAGTTGCAAACATGCTCGTGATTACCAAAGCAACCAGCACATCTTTTGAGAGTAGGATCTCGGGATCAACTGACTTCCTCCAATCTTCAAAAAGGAACGAGGATATGATAGATAATATGGCCACGGTTGTAATTTGGATAACAGTTAACAGCAGTGTTGGATATTTATTGCTAAATTTACCAGTATAGATAATTTGAAGGGCAAAACTGATGGCACAAATGAAGACGAAGCCATCTCCTCTATTCAATCCAGTTACATCAGTCATTGTCAGCAGGAATAAGCCGATTGTCGCTGTTAACACACCTAATACTGCATTTCTGGTGGGAAACTGTTTTAATAACATCATGGAAAACAATGGAACTAGAACAACGTTTAGCCCCGTAATAAATCCTGCTTTGGAAGAAGTAGTATATAACAGACCGATTGTTTGGGTAGCATAACCAAGAAAAAGCCAAAATCCGATAAATACACCCGATAACAGTAACTTAGCATTCAATTTTTTTAACTGCTCTTTATCAACAATGACAAGGCAGAGAACCAATATGATGGCAGCAGAAAGAAAGCGAATGCTATTAAAAGAAAATGGTTCAAGGAAATCAATCGCATTTTGAACTAAAACAAAAGTTGAACCCCAAATAATTGTAACAAAGAGCAAACTTAAATCTGCAATTAAAGGTTTTTTCATGATGTTTCATTGCTCCTTGGAAAGATTTTTTCGAATGGCCAGCCGTGCCAATTCATCGGCAGCCTTGTTTTCAGCACTTGGGATCCATTTCATAAAAAACAATGGGATTTGTTTGGATAACTGTAAAGCCTGCTCAAGTAATGGTGTGTATAACTTGTTTTTAACAAATTCTTTTTCAACTGCCTGGTTAACTAATTGAGAATCAGTACGAAAAGACAAGACGGATTCTTGAAATCCTTTTTCTAAACAAATCTCTAATGCTTTAATAAATGCATGATATTCTGCTTCATGATTTGACATGTTTCCTAACGGAATCGAATATTTTTCAGTAATGCCATTTCCTTTAATAAATATCCCGGCCCCGCTAGGTCCAGGGTTTCCAGCACTAGCCCCGTCAATATAAACCTCAATCAATATTGTTTCCTCCATACATGTATTATTGAAAGTTTATCATATTTCTTTTAAGGCAGAAAATATATATTCTTATTACTCCTATGAAGATGGGTATGATAAGAATATATTAGAATAAGTTAAGATTAATTGGTAGAAATTTCTGGATGGAATTATAAATGAAATGGCCATTTAAATCTATAGAGAAAGGTTGAAGACATTGAATTATAGGTTAGAGTGGATGTATAAAACAAAAAGCAATGAAAAAGTTCAGTTTTCTTCTGAATTGGTAACCGGTGAAGTAGCCATACAAATTGGTGAGGAGCTTGAAAGTACCGGGAAGGTATCGGATTTGTTATTTTATGATGAGAAAGAAACATCCTGGAACTTGAAGGAAATGAAAAAATTGTTGACCGAAATTGAAGAAGATCCTCATGAAATAACCGTTTATTTTGATGGTGGCTTTCAGATAGAAACTAATCAAGCAGGTCTAGGAGCTGTTATTTTTTTTAAACAGGGTAAAAAGAAATACCGTATCCGCGCGAATGAACGAATTGATGAATTGGATACAAATAATGAAGCAGAATATGCCGCTTTTTATTATGCGTTAAATATTTTAGAGGATTTGGGAGTACATCATTTGTCCTGTGAATTTAAGGGAGACTCCCAGGTTGTATTAAAACAGTTAGAAGGGGAATGGCCCTGCTATGAAGATTCTTTGAATAGATGGCTTGACAGGATTGAAGAAAAAATTAAAGCCCTTGGTTTAGTACCAAAATATACATCCATTTCTAGAAAAGACAACAAAGAGGCAGATAAATTAGCAACACAAGCATTAGAGGGAAAGGAAATTTTTGCAAAAACATTAATTCTCTAGGAAATGGGTGTGAGACTCTTGTGAAGGAATTAAACAGAAGGGAATTGTTGAGTCATGTTGAATCGTTAATGACTCAATACTGTGAAGGCTGCTTTTTACATCAACATTTGAAAAAAGAAGGCGGGCGAAGAGCAGCACACCGGTTTTGTATTTCACAGTGTACAATAGGAGAACAACTTCAGAAGTATGGGAAGAAATTGAGTTGACCTATTTGAAATAGTGCTTGAAATAATAAAAAGGCTGACGATATTCGTCAGCCCTAAGGGTTAGTTTAGATTATAGTTTTACAACGTTAGCCGCTTGAGGTCCACGGTTTCCTTCAACGATTTCAAAAGAAACTTCTTGGCCTTCTTCTAAAGATTTGAAGCCTTCGCCAGTGATAGCGCTGAAGTGTACGAATACATCGTCGCCGCCTTCTACTTCAATAAAACCAAAACCTTTTTCATTGTTAAACCATTTAACTTTACCGTTTTGCATTTACTTCTTCCTCCTAAGCCTTTCAAGCCACCCTTATGGTGCCAAAGATAAATATTATCATGTAGCTATCTGCACTATAATAGAATGCATATATTAGTTACATGATGCTTTAAATATACAATATTGAAAATTTACAGTCAAGAAAGGACTTAGGTTTTTTAGTGAAATTAGCATAGATTCTATGAAAATATATGTACAAATGAAAACAGGCCCCTAACATAAAACTACTTTTGCATCATATGTTTAAATATCTACTATACATGCAGGAGGCGGGGGTTAGATGTACCGATTTTCTATTGAAGGTGCGGATTGGATATTAAGATTTTCACCGCAAGTTTACATTGATTCAGTCGAGAAACAGGCTATTTTATTGGCGCTGCTTCATATCGGTGCGGATTTAACTAAATATGCACATGGCAGCGCTTTTATCATTTTTACGAAAAAGATTGGCGCGATAGTTTTCGAAGTTGAGAGAATTCCGTCATTAATATTAACAGTTTCAAATATTATCCCCGAGGACAATTGGTATGATCAGGAGTTTACTTCAATAAAGCAAATAAAATAATCAGAAGTTCTGGAGGATGGTCATAAAATGGCCATCTTTTTTATTTATTCACCATTTGAGCTAATTGTCATAGATTTGTCAAGGGAAATACTGGATGATCAGTATTTTAAGTCTTTACTAACAATGGCTTTAATGGGTAAAATGGATTCCGGGATGCTTGAAAAAAGGGAGCAATCATAATGAAATTAATTATTGCCGAAAAGCCGGATCAAGGTTCAACCTTAGCATCAATCTTTAAACATAAAAAACAAAATGGTTTTATAGAAATTTTTTCAAATGATGTTTTTCCAGATGGTGCATATGTCACTTGGGCTATTGGACATGTCTGCCAATTGGTCTCGCCTGAGAAATATCAACAAGGTTGGAAAAAATGGACATTGGATAATTTACCAATGATCCCTGAACAGTTTGAATATGAGGTAACAAAGGATAAGGCAAAACAATATGCAGTCATAAAAAAATTGGTTTCTGATCCTAAGGTTACTGAAATTATTCATGCGGGTGATGCGGGGCGAGAAGGTGAACTGATTATCCGCAATGTCCTTCGGCTAACAAAATGTCACAAACCCATGAAAAGGCTGTGGATTTCTTCGTTAACACCTAATAGCATTAGAGAAGGATTTCAGAAGCTATTGGAAGAACAAGAGACACGCAGCTTATTTTTTGAAGCCTATACTAGGGCTTGTGCCGACTGGGTGGTTGGCATGAATGCTTCACGTCTCTATAGCCTCTTATTACAAAAACAAGGATTTTCTGATGTCTTTTCAGTTGGTAGAGTCCAAACTCCAACCTTAGCACTTATTGTTAAAAGAGAGCTTGAAATAGAGAACTTTAAATCTGAACCCTATTGGGAGGTTCTAGCACAGTTTTTAATTAATGGAAAAAAGTACACTGGAAAATGGCAAAACGATGGGGAAACTCGAGTTAATTCAAAAGAGTTAGCAGAAAAAGTTGCGGCTTTTTGCAAGGATAAACCCGCAGAGGTCAATGAGGTTCAATCAGAAAGAAAAGAATTCCTCCCTCCACTCTTATACAACCTATCCGCTCTCCAAGCTGAAGCGAATAAACGGTTTAAGTTTTCTCCCAAGAAAACGCTCGATGTAATGCAAAAGCTCTATCAAAAAGGAAATGTCTCATACCCTCGTTCAGATTCTCGGTATGTAACGAAAGAAGAAGCGAATACTTTCCCAGAAATTTTAAACAAATTAAGTCATATTAAAGATTATGAAGGCTTTTTCCCCTTACCATTTGCATCGATTTCAGAAAACAAGCGTTATGTGAATGAAAAGAAAGTCACGGACCACTACGCAATCATTCCGACTGAACAAATCCCGAATGTAGAGCGGCTCACTCCAGATGAAAAGAAAATTTATGATCTAGTCGTAACAAGTTTGATAGCCGCACACTACAATAAGGCCATTGCTGAATATACTACTGTAACAACTCTAGTCGATGGCAGGGCGTCATTTATTTCAAAAGGAAAGGTACAAATTGAAGAAGGCTGGCGTAAAGTCCTGAAACCAAAAGATAGTGATGATGAACCTGCACTGCCAAAGTTAGCAAAAGGTGAGCAGGGGCATACTGTAAAAGTGGATGTAAAAGAAAGCAAAACTCAGCCTCCTAAACGCTATACAGAAGGTCAATTGATTACGTTAATGAAAACGGCCGGAAAGCATATAGATGACAAAGAACTTGAGAAAATTCTAACAAAGACCGAGGGGCTTGGGACAGAAGCAACAAGAGCAGGCATTATTACGATGTTAAAGGACCGCTTATATATTGAGGTTAAGAAAAATTTAGTATATGCCACTGCAAAAGCCAAGATCCTGATCGAAGCAATCGGCAAAGAAATCTTAGCCTCACCGGAAATGACCGCAAAGTGGGAACAGAAGTTAAAGGAAATTTCAGAAGGATCTGCGGCACCTAAACATTTTATGGAACAAACAAAAAAGATGGTCATCCATTTAATAGCATCAAGTATGGATCAAGCATCAAATTGGTCTTTTTCAGATGAAATGCGTGAAAATTTTGCACCTGGGAAGCAAAAGGGAAGAAAGCAGTCGTATACGAAACTGGGACCTTGTAAAAAATGTGAGGGGGCAGTTGTTGACAAAGGGAGCTTTTACGGATGTTCGAATTACCAAAAAAATCATTGTGACTTTACCATTTCCAAAAAAATATTGGGAAAAAATATTACCCAGAAGAATATTAAACTGCTTCTCTCAGAAGGGAAAACAGAGCTGATTGAAGGGTTCGTTAATAAGGAAAAAACCTTTAATGCAAGACTTTATTTAGATGAAACTGAAAAAAAAGTTAAATTTTTATTTGAAGAAACGGCCACAAAATAAGGAAGTTGTAATTGATAAGTGATAAATTGCCTTGTCACTATTTTTTTTCTATAGTACACTTTTAGATGAGTAATTTTTTTGGAGGGTATGGGATGCCAACACCAAGTATGGAAGATTATATCGAACAAATTTATATATTGATTGAAGAAAAAGGATACGCTCGGGTCTCAGATATTGCCGAAGCGCTGTCTGTACATCCCTCCTCAGTAACGAAAATGGTGCAAAAGCTTGATAAAGATGAATACTTAGTTTATGAAAAATATAGAGGCCTTGTGTTAACAACAAAAGGTAAAAAGATTGGAAAACGTCTAGTCTTTAGACATGATTTGTTAGAACAGTTCCTTAAAATCATCGGCGTAAAAAATGAAAATATTTATAACGATGTGGAAGGAATTGAGCACCATTTAAGTTGGGATTCAATTGATCGAATTGGTGACCTGGTTCAATTTTTCGAAGAAGACCACAGACGCATTGATGCATTAAATGAAATTCAAAAACAGAATGAAAGCGAATAAAAAAGAAGCACCTAGCATTAAACGCTAGGTGCTTTTAATATTAGTTATGTAAGAGCTAATTGGTGATTTGCACATTAATATAAATCAGGATATTGATCAAATGATTGGCTTCCCTCAGGGATTAAAGTCATTTGCCCATGTTCTTCCTCAATAGCCTGAACACCTTGTATTAATCCATTTTCAGCTTCATGTAATGCCTTTCGATATGAAATGATTCGCCCTTCTGAAGTAACGAAATTAATAATTTCACCAAAGTAATTGCGATGCAGAGCAACGATAGATTCCATAAAAATCTCCCTCTAGTTTTTGAATTAAAGTATCTTGCTTTTTCCTATATTCTTTCTATTTTTACAAATAATAAACGAACAAAACCATAAAAAAAAGCATCGGAAGGTGTCCGATACTTTCTGTTAACCCCAATAAAATGGAGTTTCTTGGTAGACATAATAATTGAGCCAGTTTGAAAAGAATAAGTGGCCATGAGAACGCCAGCGGTTTATTGGCGGTTGTGTTGGGTCATTGTTTGGAAAATAGTTCTCTGGAATGTGGATTTCAAGACCCTTATTTAAATCTCTTTCATATTCCTGTGCGAGCGAATCTGATTCATATTCCAAATGTCCGGTTACCATTACATGCTTTCTGTCTCGTGATGCAATCAATAAAGCACCTGCATCCTCAGAAGCCGCTAGTAATTTTAATTCTGGATGTTTCTTAATAGCTTCAATGGGTACATCTGTATAACGGGAATGAGGAGCATAAAATTGGTCATCAAAACCACGTAATAGAATATCGTTTTGTTCGAAAATCCGGTGGGCATAAATGCCGGAGCATTTTCTCTGCAACTCAAATTTACCAATTCCATAATGATAATGAAGTGCAGCTTGGGCTCCCCAGCAAATATGTAATGTCGATGTAACATTTTCATTTGCCCAATCCATAATTTCTGTTAACTCCGCCCAATATTTTACTTGCTCAAATTCCAAAAGCTCCACAGGTGCACCAGTAATAATCATCCCATCAAACTTCAGGTTTCTCACTTGGGAAAAAGTAGTGTAAAACTGTGCGAGGTGCTGTTTGCTCGTATGGGTCGATTCATAAGAATTTGTTTTTAGAAAGTTAACATTTACTTGTAATGGCGAGTTTCCCAATAAACGTAAAAGTTGTGTTTCTGCTTTCTCTTTTTCAGGCATTAAATTCAAAATAAGGATATTTAATGGTCGGATGTCCTGAGCAGTCGCTCGTTCATTGTCCATGATGAAAATATTTTCTGTTTCAAGAATTTCCCTTGCAGGAAGGAGTTTTGGAATGTTAATTGGCAAGTGACCATCCCCTTTATCAGGTTTAATTTAAGACATTTTTCAAAATACTACATCCATTAATATAACTACCAACATCATTAGTCAATGAATATTTGAAATATTTAATAATTATATTATAAACATTATTGGAAGTTCAGAAAAGAAAATAATTAATTCAAATATACATATCGGATTGAAAGCGCTTATTTGATACAATGTTAGCGTAAGTCCAATTCTAAATGCTGAATGCGGGGGATAAAGGTGGTATTAAAAACAACAGTGAAATCAGACATTGAAATTGCACAAGAATCATCAATGAGGCCAATTGTTGAAATCGCCGAAAAAATTGGTTTGGTTGAGGATGATTTAGAGCTTTTTGGAAAATACAAAGCAAAAATTTCAAGTGATGCTTTAGCTAAACTCAAAACAAAGGAAAATGGGAAAATTATCCTTGTCACTTCCATAAATCCAACACCAGCAGGCGAGGGAAAATCAACTGTGACCGTTGGCCTGGCCGATGCTTTCAACCAGATAGGCAAAAAAACAATGATTGCCCTTCGTGAGCCCTCACTAGGACCAACAATGGGGATTAAAGGCGGGGCGACTGGCGGCGGGTACTCACAAGTTCTGCCGATGGAGGACATCAACCTACACTTTACTGGAGATATTCACGCGATTACGACTGCAAACAATGCTCTCGCAGCATTAATCGATAATCATCTCCAACAGGGAAACGAGCTTAACATCGATCAACGAAGAATTGTCTGGAAACGGGCGGTTGATTTAAATGACCGTGCCTTAAGAAAAGTAATAATAGGCCTTGGCGGTCCGTTACAAGGGGTGCCGCGCGAAGATGGCTTTGATATTACTGTAGCATCGGAAATTATGGCAGTTTTATGCTTAGCAACTGATTTACAAGATTTAAAATTACGTTTATCACGGATGGTTGTAGCTTATAATTATGAGAAAGAGCCGGTTACGGTTGGTGAACTAGGAGTGGAGGGTGCATTAACGCTGCTGTTAAAGGATGCGATTAAACCAAACCTTGTTCAAACCATTGAACATACACCAGCACTTATTCATGGAGGACCGTTTGCAAATATTGCCCATGGGTGTAATAGCGTAATCGCCACCACAACAGCGGCCAAGTTAGCTGATTATGTTATTACAGAAGCAGGTTTTGGTGCTGATTTGGGTGCAGAAAAGTTTTTACATATAAAATCAAGAAGTGCCGGTATTCAACCGGAAGCAGTGGTGGTTGTTGCAACAATTCGTGCCTTAAAAATGCATGGCGGTGTAGCGAAAAGTGAGTTAGCGCATGAGAATATTCCATCCCTAACTCTTGGCTTTGCCAATTTGAAGAAACACATCGAGACAATCCAGAGCTTTGGATTACCAGTGGTGGTTGCGATTAACAAATTCATCACCGATACAGAGCTTGAGGCGGCCACATTGCTAGAATGGTGTCAACGAGAAAATGTGCCCGTTGCCATAACAGAAGTGTGGGAAAAAGGGGGAGCAGGCGGCATCGACCTAGCTAACACATTGTTAGCCGTGATGGACAAGAAGGAAAACAACTTTAAGCCTTTATACGACTTATCTGATTCGATTGACAAGAAAGTTAGAACGATTGTGCAAATGGTTTATGGTGGAAGAGATGTAGAATTTTCATCGAAAGCAAAAAAACAATTGCTTGAATTTGAAAAGTTTGGTTGGTCTAATTTGGCCGTTTGTATGGCGAAATCCCAGTATTCCTTGTCTGATGACCCCTCTAAGTTAGGACGGCCAGCGGATTTTAGTGTA
The DNA here is from genome assembly GCF_019219025.1 of Bacillus sp. sid0103. The sequence continues at coordinate 55,884 of NZ_JAHUWN010000023.1, forward strand.
ACTATCAGGGAATTTAAACCATCTATTGGCGCAGGATTTATTGTCGCCTTAACAGGTGATGTAATGACGATGCCAGGACTGCCGAAAAAGCCATCAGCCTTAAATATGGATGTGGATGAAAACGGGAATGTATTAGGGCTTTTCTAAGAGGAGAGTAGATGGTAAATGTTTGATCCTACAGCCTTCGATAATATGAAAGTAGTGATTGAAGGAGCATTATATGATCTAGATATTAGTGGTGATATTGTTATTACCGATCGAAATGATTCCATTAACATGGCCAAAATGTCTCGGAAATTTGACGTTTCTTTTCAATTGCCTACTAAAGGATTTACTGCGAAAATCGAGATGATATCAAATCTCGGTAATCTAGCTGCTGAACTATTGCCCGCTTTACTTTCAGAGCAGAAGGCAGGATGTCAGTTGAGCCTGCAATTTTATACGGAACATGACGACAAAGAAATCGACTTTCAAGCAATGGAAGCCACTCTCCTGGATGTTTGGGGATCTGCGAGAAAAATTACTCAAATTATTCAGTATGACCCGCTCCATATCGATAAAAAGCATGATCATATCATCAGTATTGAATTTGATCGGTTAATCCGAGAAGACCAAATGGATGATTTAGTAGAAATGACGGAGTTTATTATCACAACACTTAAAAAACTTAACGGCGAGATTAACTAAGATAACCAAATCACCAAACCAGCTTTTTTAGCGAGAGCTGGTTTTGTTAGCACCCCTAAAATATTTACAATATTCTAATTTTTATGTACGATTATTTTACATACTTGTTAAATAATAAGGTTAAGGGGAGAGGGCATTGGTCAAAACCGCTTGGGTCACAGACAGTACCGCCTATTTAGACGAAGAATTAAGAAATCATCCTGATTTATATACCATTCCGCTAACGGTTCTACTTGATGGTGATGAATTTTCAGATGGGGTGGACTTATCCTCTGCACAATTATTCGAGCGATTAAAGCAGCTAAAAACACCGCCCAAAACATCACAACCATCCATTGGAGCGTTTCAAGCATTATACGTACAACTATCAAAGGAGTACGACCAAGTGGTGGCTGTTCTTTTATCAGGAAAATTAAGTGGTACTGTGTCTTCAAGTGAGCAAGCTGCCAAACTAGTTGATATTCCAGTTATCACGTTTGATTCCAATATTCTTACCTATCCGATGACGGCGTTACTTAAAGAGGGAATAGCATTACTAGAGGCTGGTGCAGGTATTGAATCGGTTATCAATCAACTTGAAAAGTTGAAAAAAACAAACGAGACATATGTGCTTATCGGCAGTTTAGAGCAACTTCACCGAAGCGGAAGGATGTCTGGTGTACAATTCTTCCTTGGTAGTATGCTTAATGTGAAACCCATTATATCGATTGTTGACGGGGCATTAAGTGTAAAAGAAAAAGTACGAAGTGAGAAAAGAGCGAAAGAGAAAATATTGGAATATTTACGCTCATCTTATGAGCAGCACCACTTTAAAGAAGTATACATTTTATATGGATTGCATGAGGAAACTGCCGCTAATTGGAAGGATGAATTAAGAAAGGAATTTCCACAATTAGAAATTATCTGCTGCCCATTGGGAGCAGTAATTGGTGTTCATGCAGGTGAAAATACTCTCGGCATAAGCTGGCATAATGGGCTGAAATAACTTTTTCTCCCTCTGTGCATACTAAAATGGCTATTAAATTTTGCAGAGAGGGAGATGTGTAATGAGTAAGCAAGGAAGGCAAAACCCCAACCAAACGAGAGAGCAAATTGAAAAACAAGACAAAAGAAATGATATTGAACTCGGCAGCGAGTTTCAATTTGGTAATAGCAAGTCACAAAGCCAGAAAAAAAGCGGACGTCAAGCCAATAAAAAATAATCCCGAGAATTCGGGGTTATTTTTTATTGGTTTTTCATGATAAAATAGCAAAAGTGAAAGTGGGTGTCGGGAAAAATGAAAAATCATATAATAGAACAAACGAAAATATATGTCCGTAACGAATTAGGGGAAGATGCTACTGGCCATGATTGGTTCCATGTTGATCGTGTCCGATTAAATGCCTTACATATATGCAAGAAAGAAAATGCGGGAGATCCGTTCATTATCGAAATGGCGGCACTTCTCCATGACATATCAGATGAAAAGCTTAATGAAAGCAGCGAAAAAGGGGAAGAAAAGCTAGAATCGTTTCTAAGAACCATACCGCTGACAGATAACGATAAAAAACATATTAAACAAATTATCGCAACGATTTCCTTTAAAGGTGGACAACAGACGAGTCTTGCAACGATAGAAGCGAAAATTGTTCAGGATGCAGACCGTTTAGATGCAATTGGTGCAATCGGAATTGCGAGGGCATTTGCTTATGGCGGCAAAAAAGGGCAGCCAATCTACGACCCAAGCATTGAAGTAAGAAATGAAATGTCAGTAGAAGAGTATCGAAAGGGTAAATCAACAAGCATTCATCATTTCTATGAAAAACTCCTTAAATTGAAAGACTTGCTAAATACAGAGACTGCTCGAAAAATGGCAGAAAGCCGTCAGCTAATGATGGAGACATTTCTAGAACAATTTTACCAAGAATGGGATGGACAAGTATGAAAATGCTCACAGTTGAAAATGTTTCGAAAACATATGGGGAAAAACAACTCTTTGATTCCATTTCCTTCACGATTGGAGAAAAAGAGCGTGTCGGGTTAATCGGCATCAATGGGACCGGGAAATCATCCCTATTAAAAATAATTGCTGGTCTCGACACACCGGACGAAGGGAAAATTATCACGAGTAAAGACTATTCAATCGCATTTTTAAACCAGCAGCCAGAATTAGATGGGGATAAAACAGTCTTAGAACAAGTCTTTCATGGCGACGCGCCCATTTTAAAACTAATGCGTTCCTACGAAAAAACTTTATTGGATCTTTCAATGTCTCCTGATGACACAAAAGTCCAAGATGAGCTTTTTCGTTTGCAAAAGCAAATGGATGCACTAAATGCTTGGGATGCAAGCACAAATGCCAAATCAATTTTAATGAAATTAGGTATAGAAGATTTTACAAAAAGAATTGGTGAGATGTCCGGTGGGCAGAAGAAGCGTGTCGCTTTAGCACAAGTGTTGATCGCCGAACCAGATTTACTTATTTTAGATGAACCAACCAATCATCTTGATTTCGATTCCGTCAAATGGTTGGAAGATTACTTAAGCAGATACAGTGGCTCGATTTTGCTTGTGACCCATGACCGTTACTTTCTTGATCGAGTAGCTAATCGAATGTTTGAACTCGATGGTGGGCAGATATACAGCTACAAAGGCAATTATGCGGCCTTCCTAGAAGCAAAAGCCATTCGTGAAGAGAATGAAGCTGCCACTTTTGAAAAAAGGAAAAATCTTTTCAGAAGAGAACTGGAGTGGATAAGGCGCGGTGCGAAAGCAAGAACAACCAAACAAAAGGCTAGAATTCAACGATTTGAAGAGCTTGATGACAAGGTCTCTACTGGGAAACTAACCTCTGAAAAACTGGATATTACCTTAAATGGGAGTCGGCTTGGCAAGCAGGTATTTGAACTGAAGGATGCTTCCAAGCGATTCGGAGCAAAAACGATCTTAAATCACTTTGATCTGCTTGTGAAGCCCGGTGATCGAATTGGGATTATTGGGAAAAATGGGACAGGGAAATCGACCCTGTTAAATATCCTTGCCAAACAAATCCCGCTTGATGAGGGTGAGTTCATCATGGGACAAACAGTAAAAATCGCTTATTATACCCAGGAAAGCGAAGATATGGATGAAAATAAGCGGATGATTGAATACATTAAGGAGACTGCTGAGGTTGTAAACACATCTGATGGAAAAACGATTTCAGCAGCGCAAATGCTCGAACGCTTTTTATTTCCGCCATTTACGCACGGTACACCAATTCGAAAGCTATCAGGCGGAGAAAAACGACGTTTATACTTGTTGAAAATTTTGATGACTGCACCTAATGTACTCTTGTTGGACGAACCAACCAATGATCTTGATACACAGACACTGACTGTTCTTGAAGATTATTTAGAAGAATTCCCTGGCGTAGTCATTACGGTTTCCCATGACCGTTATTTCTTAGATAAAGTGGCTGAACAGCTTCTCGTTCTACAAGGAGAAGGGACCATTGATACTTTCTTTGGGAATTATTCAGAGTATCTAGAAAAGGAATCTGCTCTAGAAACCCAAAGAACCTTCACGGCTCCATCCAAGCCAGTGAAAACAATTGAGAAAGAAAAAAAGAAAAGAATGACCTATGGTGAGAAAAAAGAATGGGAATCAATTGATGAGGACATCGAGAAAACGGAAACCCGCCTTGAAGAAATAGCTAGCGAATTGGCGAAGACAGGCAGTGATTTTACAAAGGCACAGGACTTGATGAACCAGGAAACAGAATTAAATGAAAAGCTTGAGTATTTAATTGAACGCTGGTCATATTTAGCCGAACTTGCGGAAAAGGAATAAATGGAGTGCGTCTTATGGACGTACTCTTTTTATGCATAAAGCAAATCCGATGATAGTAACCTATCCAATATGATAAGCTTGAAAAAAACCATAAGAATAAGGTGAGTTTGTTGAGAATTAAGGCAATTGAACCAACGCCAAGCCCAAATACAATGAAAATTAATCTAGATGAAGAACTTCCAATGGGGAGAAGCCATAATTATAAGAAAGAAACATCTGCTGATGCACCGTCTGTTATTCAAGCAATCCTTCAAATTGAAGGCATTAAAGGTGTCTATCATGTTGCAGATTTTCTTGCTGTTGAACGGAATGCAAAATATGATTGGAAGGAATTGCTGCCGCAAGTACGCCAGGCATTTGGAGAAAAAACGGACGAGGCTTCCCCAGTCAAGCCCATGGATGAGCATTTTGGTGAGATTAAGGTTGAAATCCAGATGTTTAAAGATATACCTCTCCAAGTAAAACTTACTGATGGTACTACTGAAAAACGGTACGGAATGCCCGAATACTTCTTAAAGGCGCGAGAACGGTCACAGCTTCCTGATGATCACTACCTTTTACTCAGAAAATGGCAAAATCAAGGCGTCCGTTACGGGGATTTTGATCAGATTGGCCAGGAAGTTGTTGATGAACTGATCGCTGCCTATCCACAGGAACGACTCGAAGAATTGGTTAGAAAAGCTCAATCTGCGGATATAGTACCCGAACAAAAATTTAGTCAGACTCGAAAAAAAGTGTCAATGGAAGATTTACAGAATCCCGATTGGCAGATTCGCTATCAGGTCCTTGAACAAATGGATGACCCAGAACTATCTGATATACCTGTCCTTGAAAAAGCATTATCAGATGAAAGGGCTTCGATTCGGAGGCTTGCCACTGTGTACCTCGGAATGATCAAGGAGAAGGAAGTTCTGCCCTTACTATATAAGGCTTTGAAGGATAAAACGGTGACCGTTAGAAGGACAGCAGGAGATTGTCTATCAGATTTAGGGTTTCCAGAAGCAGCTGACGAAATGATGAACGCATTACAGGATAAGAGCAAGTTAGTTCGATGGCGGGCAGCTATGTTTTTATACGAGGCTGGCGATGAAAAGGCCCTTCCTGCGTTAAAAGCTGCTGAAAATGATTCGGAATTTGAGGTTAGTTTGCAAATAAAAATGGCCATTGAAAGAATTGAAGGCGGCACTGAAGCAAAAGGTTCTGTTTGGAAGCAAATGACCGAAGCCAGGAAGACGACGGATTAATTGCAAATAGGTATTAGATTAGGTATTCTAAAGTGGATGAATCGAAACGGAGTGATTTAAATTGTCAAATGCATATGAAGAATATATGAGACAAATGGTTTTACCGATGCGTGAAGAATTAACACGAGCAGGCTTTGAAGAGCTCTCAACTGCACATGAAGTAGAACAATTTATGGAAAATGTAAGTGGAACAACTCTTGTAGTCGTCAATTCCGTGTGTGGATGCGCAGCTGGTTTAGCTCGTCCTGCTGCAACGCAAGCTGTACTCAATAGTGAGAAAAAGCCAGACCAAATCGTAACTGTTTTTGCTGGGCAGGATAAAGAAGCAACCGCAAAAATGCGGGAGTATTTTGAAGGAATTGAACCATCATCACCATCAATGGCATTATTAAAGGATAAAAAAGTAGTTCATTTCATTCCAAGACATGATATTGAAGGAATGCCAATGGAATCCGTAATGCATAATTTACTAGGGGCTTTCGAAGCCCATTGTTAATTAGGATGTCAGCTGACATCCTTTTTTTTATTGGTTCGTAATTCGAAAAATTTTCCAATATCATGAAAAAAGAAGTATAATATTTTTTATAATAACTAATTTCAGAAAATAATAGAAAATAGAAAAAGAATAGGTGACGTAAAAATGAACAATTGGCTTCGTAAAACGTTATTTGTACTAGTTTCTGTCCTAACTTTTGGTCTCGTTACGCCAACACATTTAATAGACCAAGTAAACGCAGATAATCGCACTGATCGTGATGCGTTTGAAGCGCCATCGAAAGAAATCGCCTTTGGACAATCAAACACCATTAAGGAAGAACTGGAGTTTGATAAAGACAAGTTTATAGAAGAACTATTGATACAGGCAGAATTTCAGTCCTATCAGAAATTTGGGACTAAAATCAAACCTGTCATTGAAAATGAATTCAGGGAAGTTATTTTGCCGAATATCGAAAAAGCACTTGCGGAAATGTCTGTTCAATTTCCGGAAGATGATTTAAAAAATCTCACTATTTCGGAACATCCTAGCGCTGGGCTTTCTGAAAAAATATTTAATATTACCAATCAGGGTACCGGGCAAGATGTCCTTCGTTTTCATGTGAGACGAGATAATCCACCGCAAGCAGGCTTTTGGTTTAATTTTCATTATCATACCTATCATGATGATTTCCAGAGTCATCATGAATTAGGGACCATTTATTGGGCGAAGAATACACCACCCAAATGGATGAGTTAATGTAATTTGCTAATGAACATAAAAAAAATTTATTATAATAAATGAAACCTTTTTATGACAAACTCGTAAATAGACTATTACCTAAAATGGAGGAATGAAAAATGGCAGTAAGTTTATCAAAAGGTCAAAAAGTGGATTTAACAAAAACAAATCCAGGATTAACAAATGTTGTAGTTGGACTTGGATGGGATACGAACAAGTATGATGGCGGTAATGATTTTGATTTAGATTCATCTGTTTTCTTATTAGGAGAAAATGGCAAAGTAACGAATGAAACTGACTTTATTTTCTATAATAATCCTCAAGGGGCAAATGGTGCTGTTGTACATACTGGTGATAATCGCACAGGAGCTGGCGATGGTGATGACGAAGGTGTGAAAGTAAATCTTACAACAATCCCTGCTAATATTCAGCGGATTGCTTTTACGATTACGATTCATGATGCAGGTAGCAGAAATCAAAACTTTGGTCAGGTTTCAAATGCCTACGCCCGAATTTACAATGAGGCGAACGGTGAAGAATTAATTCGCTATGATTTAGGGGAAGACTTCTCGATTGAGACGGCTATCGTTGTCGGTGAATTGTATCGCCACAATGGTGAATGGAAATTCAGTGCGATTGGCAGCGGATATCAAGGCGGTTTAGCTGCACTTGCTACTGACTTTGGCTTACAAATCGGTTAATTGTTAAATGCGAAAGATCCAGTCAAATGCTGGGTCTTTTTACAAAAACTTTGTTTACATTATGTCTAGCAACAGCGCCTAGGGGCCAATGGTCTACAGCCAAACCGTCTCGAGGGTTATAGAACAACCTTCCAGCCGGTTCGTTTTATGATTGAGCCCCTAAGCAAGGCGCTTCCGCTTTTCTATTCTAGGAGGAATTACGTTAATGTCAGTTTTGAATCATATCTTGGACACATATGCACAATTTTTTGATTTAGATATGTGGGGTAAGATATTATCCGACCCAGTCAGCTGGGGATTAATTGGGACTCTTATTATTTTAGAAGGTCTGCTTTCTGCAGATAATGCACTAGTTTTAGCTGTAATGGTTAAACACTTGCCACCTGCCAAGAGGAAAAGGGCTTTGTTCTACGGTTTATTAGGGGCATATATTTTCCGTTTTATTGCGATTGGAATCGGAGTATACTTAATCAAGTTCTGGGTCATTAAAGCCCTTGGGGCCGCGTATCTTGCTTGGTTAGCGATTAAGTATTTCATCGATAAGCGTAAAGGAGATACTGGTCACGACGAGGATGAGGAATCAGAAGGAATTAACCAAGGCGGCTTGCTAATTCGCTTATTTGGTACCTTCTGGGGAACAGTAGCTGCCGTTGAGTTAATGGATATTGCTTTCTCAGTCGATAGCGTTCTTGCTGCATTTGGAGTCAGCAATCAAGTTTGGATATTGTTTGTAGGTGGAATCCTAGGGGTGTTAATGATGCGAGGCGTTGCTGGCGTATTCTTAACATTAATTGACAGAATTCCAGAACTAGAAACTACTGCTTATATCTTAATCCTGATCATTTCTATTAAGATGGCTCTAACCTTACCGTTATTCAACATTCATATTGAATCATTACATTTCTTTATCATTCTAGCCGTAACATTTGGAGCTACCTTTATTGTTCACTTTATGAATAAGAAAAAGGAAGCCAGCAAAGGAAACCAATCATAATTGCAGACTAAAAGGGGAGCTGACGAGAGTCCGTCTCCTCTATTTTTTAGCTTTAAAAGAGGTGAAATTGGTTATGGAGTTTTTTACATATTTTTACCAAGATGAAATTAAACGCTTCTTCTTTCAAAAACCGCAGACATTTTCGAAATATTCAAACCGTGAACTTTTATCTTATGGTTTAGGCGCTACCCTTTATATGCCAGCGACACGCCCGAATATTCATCAAGAAATTCTCTCCAAGAAGCATGAAGGATTAACTTCTATTGTCATCGACCTAGAAGATGCGGTTGGTGATAACGAGGTAACGGATGCGGAAGCAAAGCTCATCAATGAATTGGTAAAGTTAAATGGTGAATTGAATAAGGGGTTTCTAAGCTATACGGATCTCCCTCTTATGTTTATCCGCATTCGGAACCTAGAGCAGTTTAAACGGGTAACAGAACAATTAGCGGATGCGATAAAATTGCTTACCGGAGTGGTCCTTCCTAAATTCAGCGCCGAAACAGGTGAAGAACTTTTAATGGAGGTGCGCCGGATCCATACTGAGCAGCATCCCTTTTATGCAATGCCCATCTTGGAGACAGCGAAGGTCATTCAAAAAGAAACGAGAATGGAAGAATTAATGAATATAAAAGCTCTTTTAGATCGCTACAGGGATTATATTCTAAATGTGAGGGTCGGGGCTACTGATTTTTGTGGATTATATGGAATACGCCGCAGTGCGGATACCACAGTATATGATATAGCAGTTTTGAGAGATTGTATTTCTGATATTATTAATGTCTTTCAACGGTTTGATAGACCTTACGTTGTTTCTGGACCAGTTTGGGAGTATTTTTCTACGAAGAAAAGAATGCTGAAGCCACAACTAAGGCAAACTCCGTTTCGTGAGCGGTACGGTGACGAAGGGCTGAAAATGCGTGCAAAATTAATCGGTGAACATATGGATGGTTTAATCCAAGAAATCCTCATGGATATCGCAAACGGATTAACGGGAAAAACAATTATCCATCCTTCACATATCAAAGTTGTTCAAGCCCTCAATGTGGTTTCCTACGAAGAGTTCGTCGATGCAAGTACTATCATAAAAGCAGCAACTGGGGAAATTGGCGTCATGAAGAGTAAGTTTGCAAATAAAATGAACGAAATAAAACCTCATTATTATTGGGCGAAGAAAACCATCTTAAAATCACAGTTGTACGGGGTGCTGCATGAAGAATTCACTACCATTGACCTTATCAAAAAAGAAGTATACGTATAATATCCTAGACGCGATAAAAACAGAGATAGCAGTAACTGAAGATCCGTTTGATTTGCCGCTGGAAGATTTGTTTACGATGGCAGCCAGAATAAATAAGAAGCGCTCGTTTCTATTCGTTAGTAAAGTGCTCGGTAAACACTTACCCATTGATCCAAATAAAGGTCTATTGACGGCGGCCCTACTAGGAGCGAGATATTTAGAAATGGTTAAGGGAATCTCTTGTTTAGAAACGGAGAAACTATTAACCTCATTTAGAAGAGAAGATTCTTACCAAAGTATGGCCTTTATTCCTGAATCTGTTAGTCCAGTCGTGATTGGCTTTGCTGAAACGGCAACAGCCCTTGGGCATGCCTTCTTTGATTGCTTTCAATCGGCCGAATACTTTCACACCACTAGGGAAGAACTCATCCAGGTAAGACCGGAAATTACCTTTGAAGAAGAGCATTCACATGCAACATCACATCGCTGTTACATTCCGTTGGAGATGATTCAAAATGACCGAGAAATTATCCTTGTTGATGATGAATTAACCACTGGAAAAACGGCCTTAAATATTATCAAATCTATTCAAAGTAAATTCCCAAGACGTGTTTATACCATTGTCTCCATTTTGGATTGGCGTTCAGAAGAGGATCAAAAGAGTTTTCAACAGCTAGAACAGGAGCTTTGTATCAAAATCAATGTAGTCAGCCTGGTAACTGGAACAGTTCAGGTGAAGCAGATTCGAGAAATAGAGAATAGGTCAGCAATCAGTGAAAGGAAAGAGAGCGTCGAAGCATCTGTAGAATGGATAGACTTATCAACATTCTTTTCTAGTACTCCCTTTTTAGTAAATAACTTGATTAATAGGAACGCATTTATTAAAGAAACAGGTCGATTTGGCCTAAATAGTTTTGAGAACGATTGTCTTCACCAGAAAGCCTCTACTGCCGCAGCGATATTAAATCAGAAAAGAACGGGAAAAAGGACTCTTTGCCTTGGAACGGGAGAGTTTATGTATCTTCCAATGAAACTCGCTGCCGAAATGGGCAGAGATGTTTATTATCAATCAACGACTCGCAGCCCGATCTTCATCAAAAACAAAGAGGGATACGGGGCAAGGTTCGGTTTGACTTTTCCAAATCCGGAAGACGTATCCATTACACACTTTGTATACAACATCCCGTCAGGCTTTTACGATGAAATCTTTATTTTCTTGGAAAGAAAAGTAGAATTAGAGAATCTGGAACCACTCATGAAAGAACTAGAAAAATTACAAATAGAGATGATTAGGCTCGTCTTTTTTTCTGAAAATCGAGGTGAATAAGATGACATTTACAATCAATAAACCTGCAAGAATCGGAAGCTATAAAGCGGAGGATGTTCAATTTTTATTGAAGGATTTAAGTGATATTGTGTTAGAGGATACTACCGAAAATCGAGAAATGAAGGTTCAATCAGGTGCTCATTACAGTGAATCCTTACCCATCGAGTATCAGCCTCCAAAAGCGTATGTTGATTTATTCTGGTCGACCCTCCAGGAATACAAACAAAAAGTGGCTTTATGTATTGGGATCGTGGCAGAACAAATCTATCAAGCTAAAGGTGAAAAGACGGTGCTCGTATCTCTTGCACGAGCGGGGACACCAGTCGGGATTTTAATTAAACGATATATTCACCTGAAATACCAAGTTTTATTGCCGCATTACAGTGTTTCTATCATCCGGGACAAAGGGATTGATGAAAATGCACTTCAATATATAGTAAGTCAGCACCCAAATGCTCAAATTCAATTTGTGGATGGCTGGACCGGTAAAGGGGCTATTTCGCTCGAATTAACAAGAGCCTGCCAAGACTATCAAAAAAAATATGGAATTTTGCTTGATGATACCTTGGCAGTGCTTGCAGATCCCGGCTACTGTACTACTTTGTTTGGAACAAGGGAAGATTTCTTAATCCCTAGTGCTTGTCTTAACTCAACAGTTTCTGGATTGGTGAGCAGGACGGTTTTAAATGCTCAATATATCGGGAAGGATGATTTCCATGGAGCGAAGTTTTATAAGGAATTAATTCCAATGGATGTTTCTAATGAATATATTGATTTGATTAGTAAGGAATTTGAAAACATTAACCAAATAGCAGCAGAAAGAGCCCGAAAAATGGTTCACGAAAGATTGGAAACGGGATTCCTAGGAATGGAAGACGTCAAGCGAATTCAAACTGAATTTGGAATTGAAAGTACCCATTTTATTAAACCAGGTGTCGGCGAAACAACAAGAGTTCTCCTTCGCAGGGTTCCGTGGAAGATACTGATGCGCGACCCTTCAAGTCCATTTGGCAAACATATTCTTATGCTGGCAGAAGAGAAGGGTGTAGAAGTCGTACCGTATCCGGATTTAAAGTATTTGTGCTGCGGCTTGATTAAATCGGTTAAGGGGAGTAACGCATGATTTTTGCATCTGACCTGGACCGTACATTGGTTTATTCGAAAAGGGCGATAGATGAGCTGGGCATCGATGCTCAGTTCGTCCTTAAACCGATTGAAAAAAGAGAACAGAACTGGGTTGCCTATATGACCGAATCATCCTATTTTGCATTAAAAGAATTAGCCTTGACTAGTTTATTTATTCCCGTTACCACAAGGACAACCGAACAATTTAACCGATTTTCCATTTTTAAGGAAGATATACCAATCAAATATGCGATCACCTCAAATGGGGCCAATATTATTTATCAAGGTAATTTGATGGAAGATTGGTCATCACATATTATCTATCGTTTGAAAGAAGAATCAGTTAGCCAAGAGGAACTGCTTATTAAGCTAAATAAGGAAGGTTTACAATTTGATGGGCACATTAAGCAGGCGGAAAATTTATTTTTCTATTTCATTTTAAACAGTCTTCCACCTGCGTCTGATTGCAGAGCGATTCATGATGTGGCTGCTCTTAATGGATGGAGGATCTCCATTCAAGGGAGAAAACTCTACTTTATCCCGCGGGCGATTAGTAAAGGGGACGCACTTGAATTTATCTCAAAACGAGAAGGAATGGAGCTAATGGCAGGTGCGGGGGACTCCGTACTAGATTGGGACTTTCTGAAAAACTGCCATTATCGTTTTGTCCCGGCCCATGGTGAACTTGCAAGGGTGTCAGGCACCAGCAACTATACTCTTACCAAAAATAAGGGTGTTGGTGCAGGGGAGGAGATTATCCATCATTTTCTACAACTGCTTCATCTTAGTGTTTAACCCCTTTCATTTTTCGGAGTAAAGATGAAAAAGTAAACACAAGAAAATAAACTATATGTTCCTAAAAAGAAGAGAATCGACAAGGCTAATGAATGCCAGACGGAAGACAATAGAAATGTAAAGATTAAACTGAACACAAATAAATCTAGGTAAACAAAGACATCGGAAACCATTACATCCATAACGGTATTTAATTCCTCATCTATTTGTTCCAACCGCGGCCGCTTATATAAAAAACGCATTTGAGTCACCTACTTTAGTGTGAGTACTCAAATAGTATGTAAGGACAAGGGAAAAGGTGAAAAATGAGGGGAAGGACATTCCTATGAAACATTTTTAACGGAGATTCGTATAAACAAATGAACCGATTACCTAACTGTGATATGATATTATGGAAACCTTACATAATTTTCTAAACGCTTCAAAAATAAGCTTTCGCTTTTAGAGGGAAGGGATTATGAATGAATCCATCATATAATCAATTGACCGCCCAACCTGTTTCCTTATCTTATGAAAATTGGCAGACTTTGCTAAAAAAGCCATTACCAGAGCGGCCAAATTTTTCAAAAGAAAATGGAACTATTCAGATTGGGCAAGTAATTGGGAAGTTCCTTGGAATACCAATTGACCACGATGATTATTATAATCAACTTTTTGATTATGTGAACAATCCAGAATGGAATCTTCATTTGATAAGTGAAGAGTCACTTGATAAGACGATTAACAACCATCACTTTCAATCCATTCAAAAAGTCATAAATATTAATCGTGAACAAAAACTGTCCATCAACCGATTCACAGCTTTCCTTGAAGGGGAACAGTTATTGTTGAAATCAAAGGTGCCTGTTATCCATCGAAAACTGCGAGAGGCAATGATCGCAACACTAGAGTTGTTTGCAAAGGTTGAAAAAGACGGCTTAGGAAACCAAGATTTAAGGCGCGTTCTTGTAGACATTGTTAAATGGTCCGTTAATCATTTAGAGCCGGTATTGGAAAAGGCTGATCCACTAAAAGAAATGCCCAAATTTTTATGGTACGGCGACTTTAAGAAAAGTCATCAATATTTTTTATTTTATTTAATGAAACTTGGTTGTGATATTGTCATTTTTCACCCAGAAGGTAAGGATATTTTTGAGGGGATAAGTCTTGAAAAAACTTTCTCTCATGAATTCCCCAATAGGATGCCTGCAGAACCGTTTCCTAAGGCAAAGCGCACTCGTAAAGCAACAGTTGCCTACAGAGCTTCAAAAGAAATAGAGACCATTTTAAACCAAGAGGGTTCTGGCCTATATAAACCATGGCAATTGCGGGATTACACGCCATCCTCCATTACTTTAAAAACCACCTATGATGAACTTTTTATTCTTGGGAAAGAAATTGCAATGGTTCGGCCGGATTTTGAAGTAGGGAATGGACAAGTCAAAATTCCTTCGATCTTTGCTAAAGTTCAGGGTGTGAGTAAGAATCGCAAAGAGTACTGGGATCGTTTACAATCGCTGAGTGAATTTGAGCATAGTTTACTAATTAGGCGTTTGCCAATTACGATGGGAAGTACGAGTGATTTCCGCTTTCACTATCGCAATGCTTTGGGGAAGGATGGCTTAGTAAACCCTGAAATCATAATGAAGGCACATTATTGGCCTTATTCTTTTTTATCCTCTGGCTTGCAAAAAGGAATTGCCTCTGCGGTAAGAAGAATATGTGAAAAACCTGGTTTAAAGCCTTTACCAACGGAAACGATAGAAGACGTAAAAATGTATTTATTTACTCAGGCATTTTTTATGCCAAAGCCGATTATTCAGTTGATTGAGAGATTTGACTATTCCCAGCATGTACCGAAATTAATCATTTTCAATAATGAATTAGCCGGTATCCTCACAAGATCAGATGCAGCACTTTTGTTACTGTTAAATCAATTTGGAATCGATATCATCGTGTATAATCCTCCTGGTCATAATGATATTGAAAATTTTCTTGATGAACGATTATTTGATATGCATTGGCTCGAAGACGTTGTGTTTGATTTAGAATTTAAAGAACCGTCCATTTTTAAAAAAGGGCTTTTTCAAGGAATCTTAAAAAATTTAAGGGGAGATTAATAAGTGACTCTTATGCCAAATCCATCAAGCGGCTTAACGCCAGCAGGTGCAGATGACATCCTGACAGAAACTAAAGTCTCTGACATTAAACTTGCGCTACGGAAGGAACCAGAAATTCAAAATTTGGCCCGAACAATTGATGAACGTGACCAAATTCAAGTTTTAGAGTTTGGAAAGGAACCTGCCGTTCAAATTTCCCGTTTTTCTGACCAGATCTTAAATAATATGAGGACAACAAAAGTAGAGGATTCAGGTGAATTGCTTAAACAACTGGGCCGCATTATGGATAAATTTGATGCCAAGGACTTCCAGAAAACTTCAGGCGGACTTTTCGGAAAGCTCTTTAAAAAGGGTGAAAAGATGGTTGAAAAGTTGTTTGGCAAGTATCAAACGATGGGCTCCGAAATTGATAAGGTATACATAGAAATATCAAAATATCAGCATGAAATGGTTGATTCAACCAATATGCTCGAACAAATGTATGAGCAAAACTATCAATACTATCTAACGCTTGAAAAATATATTGTTGCGGGTGAACTAAAAGTGGAGGATTTAAAAAATAATCAACTTCCACAGCTTGAAGCCCGGACTGCTGCTGGTGACCAAATGGCCTCTATGCAATTAGATTCGCTGAAAAATGTCATCGAATTATTGGAACAGCGCATCTATGATC
This sequence comes from Bacillus sp. sid0103, assembly GCF_019219025.1. Next base: position 71,796 of record NZ_JAHUWN010000023.1, read on the forward strand.
TAGAAATGGCGAAAATGGTCTCCCTACAGACTGCTCCGCAAATTCGTCTTTTGCAAAGAGGAAATACGAAACTGATTGGAAAAATTAATTCCGCCTTTGTGACGACCATTCCGATTTTTAAAAACGGTTTGATCCAAGCGATGGCAGCGAAAAGACAAAAGTTGGTTGCTGATTCGATGAGTGAACTAGACCGCAGGACAAACGAAATGCTCCTTAAAAATGCACAAAACATTTCACAGCAAAGCACGGATATTGCTAGGCTTGCCGGCGGTCCAAGTATTAAAATCGAGACGATCGAAGAATCATGGAATATTATCATTAAAGGTATGCAGGAAACAAAGGCCATTGAAGAGGAAAATAAACGGATGCGGGTAGAAGGCACAAAACGTTTAGAACAGTTGCAGGATAACTTTAAAAAGTTAAAACAATCTTAAACAAATATTGTTTTGATTTATATTAAATTTCATATGGGAGTGATTGAATTGGCTATTAATTTACAAAAAGGTCAACGAGTAGATTTAACAAAGAGTAATCCAGGATTAACTAAAATCATGGTAGGGTTAGGATGGGATCCAGTCCAAAGCGGCGGCGGCGGCGGCTTATTTGGCGGTTTATTCGGCGGCGCCAGTGCTGCTAATGTTGACTGTGATGCCTCTGTTATTATGCTTGGTGCAAACGACAAACTTCAAAACAATAAGGATGTCATTTATTTTGGAAACCTACGAAGCAATGATGGCAGTGTACAGCACTCAGGAGATAATTTAACGGGCGATGGAGACGGCGATGACGAGCAGGTAATGATTGATTTAAGCAGAGTTCCGTCCAATATCCAGAAACTTGTTTTCGTTGTAAATATTTATGACTGCGTCAAGAGAAAGCAGCATTTTGGGATGATTAAAAATGCTTTTATCAGGGTCGTAAATCCTGGAAATAATCAAGAGTTACTCCACTATAACCTTACAGACAATTACAGTGGGCTAACATGTCTGGTGACCGGAGAAATTTATCGACATGGAAATGAATGGAAGTTTGCCGCAATCGGCAGCGGTACCAATGCTGCGAGCCTGAGTGAAGTTGTTCGTTCCTTTAGTTAAGAATAGAATAAAGTTCAAATAGAGGTGATCAGTTTGGGTATTAACTTAGCAAAGGGGCAAAGGATTGATTTAACCAAAACAAATCCTGGGTTAACAAAAGTAATTGTTGGCCTCGGCTGGGATACGAATCGTTATCATGGCGGAAATGACTTTGACTTAGATGCATCTGCTTTTTTAGCTGACGCTAATGGCAGAGTCATAAACGATTCGGACTTTATTTTTTACAATAATCTCGTTCACCCTTCAAGTTCAGTCGAACATACAGGGGATAATCGAACTGGTGAAGGTGACGGCGACGATGAGCAAATCAAAATTGACTTTAGTAAAGTTCCATCTCATGTCCATCGAATCGCTATTACAGTGACGATTCATGATGCGGATGCAAGGTTTCAGAATTTCGGCCAAGTTTCCAACGCCTTTGTTCGCTTGGTTAACGAAGAAACAAATAATGAGGTCTTACGTTTTGATCTTGGAGAAGACTTTTCAGTAGAAACAGCGGTTGTTATCTGTGAACTCTACCGCCATAATGGTGATTGGAAATTTAATGCAATCGGCAGTGGTTTTGCAGGTGGGTTAGCAGCCCTTTGTCGAAACTATGGTTTAGAAGTATAAAATTACGATGAAAGCTGCCTGTTGGTAGCTTTTTCCCTTTATTCCCCACTTTTCCCTTTTAAATTCCAATCAAGCATACTCGTTCCCATGTTATAATTCTATTAATATATTGAATTATTAGGGGAAGATTCGATGCGTAAATCAGTCGCGGCATTTTTCATAGCTGTTTTGTTTCTTTCATCGATCACTACGTCACAAGCATCTTCTGATGATATTTTGCTAAGAGATTATTCTAGGAATTCTGTACTCTACCAATCCCTTAAAGTGGATCATTCGTTACCACTGCTAAATCAAATCATTGTTTTACCTAAACAGGCATTTGATCAGAAAGAAGCTGCGGACATTATAAACAGAATTGATTCGATACCCTATTCGATTTTAGAAAAAATCAAAAACCACGGAATCAGGGTGAAACTTTTTACGGGGAAACTTACAGATAATCCCACAGCAAGTCAATTGGCAGGGAAGATCCCGAGAGGATACACAAATAATGTAACCTGGGATAATGTCCCAGGGATTGGCGGTTCTAAACTGGTATTGGTTAAAATTGGTGCTAGTGAAAAAGGGCAAGGGCATAGCTCTGTAAATTTAGAATTACATGAACTGGCACATTCAATTGATCGTTATGTGTTTGAAGAGATCAGTAGTTCCAATGACGTTACCGGCATTTGGGAAAAGGAACATGAACAATTGTTTCCGGGAAACAGTTATTTTCTATATCCGGAAGAATATTTTGCAGAGACCTTCGCTATGTATTATTTAAATAATGATACGAAAGAACTATTACGGACGAAAGCACCGAAAACATTTGAATTTTTAAAACAGCTCTCACTTCACTAATTTGCCCTTGATTGTTAAAATAGATTAAATATGTGCAGAAAAGGGAGTTGTCCGAGGTGAAGCAATATTTAGAATTATGTCAGCATGTCCTTGAAAATGGAAACGTGAAGGGCGACCGAACAGGTACGGGAACCATTAGCACCTTCGGGTATCAAATGAGATTTAATTTAGCGGAAGGATTTCCGATGATGACCACGAAAAAGTTGCATTTAAAATCCATTGTTTATGAATTGCTCTGGTTTTTAAAAGGCGACACGAATGTTCGGTATTTGCAAGAGAATGGCGTCCGTATCTGGAATGAATGGTCCGATGAAAACGGTGAGCTGGGTCCTGTCTATGGTCATCAATGGCGTTCATGGACGGGTGCAGATGGTAAAACCGTTGATCAAATTACCGATCTTATTCATCAAATCAAAACGAATCCCAATTCTAGAAGGCTGCTAGTAAATGCATGGAACGTAGCAGAAATTGACAACATGGCACTGCCGCCGTGCCACTGTATGTTCCAATTTTATGTGGCAGACGGGAAGTTGTCCTGTCAGCTCTACCAACGCTCTGCCGATGTCTTTCTCGGCGTCCCGTTTAACATCGCTTCTTATGCGCTTTTAACCATGATGATCGCTCAGGTTTGCGACCTCGAGCCAGGTGAGTTTATCCATACATTTGGGGATGTTCATATTTATCAAAATCATCTCGAACAAGTAAGATTACAATTGGGTAGAGAGCCTCGTGCATTGCCAACCCTCAAAATTAATCCGCATGTCAAAGATATCTACTCGTTTGAGTATGAAGACTTTACTCTTGTAGGATATGACCCACATCCCCACATAAAAGGAGTGGTCAGTGTATGATTTCCTTTATTGTCGCAATGGATGAAAATAGGGTGATTGGAAAAGATAATCAATTGCCGTGGCATTTACCAGAGGATTTAAAATTTTTTAAGAGGATTACGATGGGACACCCGATTGCGATGGGAAGAAAAACGCATAAATCCATTGGACGCGTTCTTCCTGGCAGAGAGAATATCGTCATTACCCGCCAGGCTGATTATCGGAGTGAAGATTGTACGATGTTTTACACGGTTGAGGATTTTGTTAAGTATAGCCAAAGGAAAAATGATGAGATCTTTGTGATTGGCGGAGCAGAAATATTCAAAGAGACATTTCCATTTGTAGATCGTCTCTACATAACACTTATCCATCATGAATTTGCAGGAGATACATTCTTTCCTGAATTTGATCCTAGCGAATGGGAATTAGTGTCTAATGAAAAAGGAATTAGGGATGATAAAAATCCCTATGACTATGAGTTTAGACTATACGAAAAAAAGTCTAAAGTATAAATAGGCACACATGTATACAGACCAATTCACGCATAAAAATAAGCATCAGCTATTAGCTGGTGCTTCACTATGTTTACGATTAAAAATATGTTCCATTTACTTCGTATTCTGCTAATTTAGCCAGCATTCCCCTGAATTCCTGTGGATGGCAAAATTCATCCTCGTTAAAATGTGTTTTAATCCAGGCAATTAATTCAAGCGGGCTATTAAAATATTCACCACTTCGATCGCTCTTGCGAATGGTATATCTTCCGTTATCATCATCAATTGTTATCTCCACCGGAAGAGCTCCATCATAACTGCAAAGTGAAAATTCCATCCTCCTCACATCCTAACGTAACGATTTGATTTATCATTTTCAAAAAATATATGTCCTTCATGCTCAAATTATATTCAAAAAAATAAATAGTTATCAAAATGTTTTATAAATTCATTAAACATAAATTATCATTGACTTCATTAGTGGTAATTGTTAAATTGTCAGTAGTAATTTATAATGTGATAAGAAATACTAAATATCACAATGCTGTTATTTTTAATAGGTATTGTGAAATTACTATGAATTTTTGATGATAAATTACCTAAAATAAATTTTAAGTAATATAATCATAGTAGCAATAATATTACAATTAAAGGGGATGTACATCCATGTTTTCAAATATCGGAGTACCTGGATTGATTTTGATTTTAACACTTGCGTTAATTATATTTGGACCTAAGAAACTTCCAGAAATCGGTCGTGCATTCGGACAAACCTTGAAGGAGTTTAAAAAGTCGACACGTGAACTTACAGATGATGTTATGAAAGACATTGATGAAGACAAGAAAAACCTGACTAAATAAGGTGTGAGATTTTTTCTTACACCTTTTCTTCTTCGGGTTTAACCTATTAGAACACGTGAAAACTTGTTCAACTTAACAACGTGATTGCACATTTCTGTTAGAGTAAAATGGGAATGTTGATGTCAAAGAGCAACCTACACGTGCTCATCTTAAACCTATTGAAATTGGCAGGGGAAGTAAATGGATGATAAAGAATTAAATTTAGTGGATCATTTAGAGGAACTACGCAAACGAATTATTATTACTGCACTTGCATTCATAGTTTTTTTTATTGTAGGTTTTATCTATGTGGACGATATCTATAGATGGTTTGTTGGTAATACCAAGCTAATGGTTCTTGGACCTAGTGATATTATGTGGATTTATTTCATGCTGGCAACCGTTGTGGCTGTTGCAGGCACGATTCCAGTTCTCGCATTGCAAATTTGGCTATTTGTTAGACCAGCATTGAGACCAGTTGAAAGAAGAATCACCCTTTCATATGTTCCAGCATTATTTTTCTTATTTATCATAGGACTAGCTTTTGGATATTTTGTTATTTTCCCTATGGTGCTGGAGTTTTTAGTGAACATGGGAAAAGATATGTTTGTCACAAACTTCACAGCCGAAAGGTATTTTAGCTTTATTATGAATATGACCCTGCCATTCGGGGTATTGTTTGAACTTCCTGTTGTTGTTATGTTTTTAACATCACTTGGGATCATCAATCCGTTTGTTCTCTCGAAAATTCGAAAATACGCTTATTTTGTATTGATTATTATCGCGGTTGTTATCACACCACCAGACTTTATGTCCGATTTTGTTGTAACTGTACCACTATTACTTCTTTACGAAATCAGTATAAATTTATCGAAATTTGTTTATCGCAAACGGTTGAAGAAGCAGCAAGAAGAGGAAAAAGAAGAGACGATCGATGCATAGAATAGCATTTAAAAGGCCTTTAGGATATCATTCCCTTAAGGTCTTTTTTGGTTGTTCTCAATTTATAAACTGTAAAATATTGGAGATAATTCCCGTGATTATGACAATAAATAAGCCCTCATTCTATAAAGAATGGGGGCAACTTATTTAGTCTTTGTTCTGTTCTTTCATCCATGACTGGAATCGTATGTAGTTAAGATACTCGTGAAAGTCTTCTTTTTTTAAACCGTCCTCAATTGCCTGCCGAATCAAAATCTTCCATTCTTCATCTAGTTCGCTTTCCTCAAATTTCTTTTGTTTAGATTCCTCTAGCAGATATTGAACGCTAGTATCTAATGGTCCAGCGACTTTGACCAAAAACTGAAGAGATGGATTAGTCTGTAAGCCTCTTTCCAGCTGGCTTAAATAGGACTTTGATACATCAGCCAACCTGCCCAATTCCGTAATCGAATACCCCTTTGCCTGTCTCAACCGTTTTATCTTTTGTCCGATCATATCACCTTCATCTCCTAATATAAATAACCAAAAATACTACTTACAACATACATTATAAAGAACAAAAAGTTTTTTATAAAATACAAAATAGTGAGAAAACTAGAGAAAATAGGAGATATTCCTTATAAAATGTTCGTTATTAAGAAAATTTGGCTATTTTTAAGGTTTTTCAAGTTCGTTATTTTGGCATATACTCAACTTATAAGTTCGATAATAAGAACGAAATGGTGATTGGAACGAACTTATAAAAAAAAAAGGGTTTAAGAGGAGGAAAAGTAAATGAGTATTAAAAAGAAATTAGGTTTGGGAGTTGCATCAGCTGCATTAGGTCTTTCATTAATCGGTGGAGGTACATATGCCTACTTTAATGATAAGGAAGTGACAAACAACACGTTTACAGCAGGTACTTTGGATTTATCTGTTGATCCTTCAACTATCGTTGATGTTAGCAATATAAAACCAGGAGATACAATCGTTCGTCCATTCAAATTAATCAATGGTGGTAGCTTGGATATTTCTACAATTGATCTTTTAACTCAATATACTGTTGCTGATGCGAAAGGCAACAACACCGATGATTTCGGTAAACATATCAAGGTTCTTTTCCTTGAAAACGCCGATAAAACTGGTAATGGTTGGATAATTGGTGACTATAATGATGTAATTTCTCAAACAACATTATATGACCTACAACATCAGACTCCAGATGCTGTTAAAAATGTACAAAGTTTCTGGTCATACTGGTTAGGATTGAATGGCGAAGGTAGCGGATTACCAGCAGGATCTAGCGACCAAATGTATGTGGCATTTCAATTTGTAGACAATAATGCTGATCAAAACCAATTCCAAGGTGACTCTTTAAATCTTAAGTGGACATTTAATGCACACCAAGAAGCAGGAGAATTTAGATAATTTGATAAATGGGAAGGTGAGGAATTCTCACCTTTCTTATAAATTCTTTTAATACTCTTCTCCTAATATAAATATATTTATGTTAGGAGAAGAGTATTAAATCATAGTGCTTTTAAAAAACTTTTGAATTCCTTGAGTGGTGGGAGGCATGATTAAAATTAGATACCCCAGGTTAGCTAAATTTAGAAAGAAAAATCAAAAGTTAATACTCGCAATACAAATTGTAGCAATCTGGTACATAGCGTTTATAACAATTGGTTATTTAACTTCTAGTACTGGTGCATATTTCACTTCTAATGATATAGAATCTACTGAAATTCAAGCTGGATACTGGGATGAGAGTAAATTGAAGTTCATAAAAAAGGGCAATGATAACTTAAATGAGTTTATTTGTCCGGCAAATGAATTTGAAATATCTACAGTAATTAAGAATGTTGGAAAAACAGATATGTTTAGGGATGGTACTTATGAAGTTTATTATGTTGAAAATGGGCAACCAAGTGTAAACGGTAGTAAGGTAGCAGAGGGTAAAATTTCTAAACTACTAGAAGGGCAAGAGCTTGTTTTAACACAAAAAGTTACTAGCGAAGGCTTTTATATGTTTAAAACATCTGAAAATTCTGGGCAAAAAGAAGAAAAAGTAATATGGAGTGAAAAAATAAAGGTAAAATGTAAAGCGTCTAATTCACCTGAAAAAGAAGATAAGGTAGAGGGTGAAAAAGGTACAACTGAAAAAGAATCAGTCGAATCATCCGAATCCTCTGAAAAAGATGATAAACCTAAAGTAGAAGAACCAAAAGAAGAAAAAGCTAAAGAAGAGTCTAAAACTGAACCAGAATCTGGAACAGTGAATTCAGATCCAAATAGTAGCAATCAAAATAATACCGTGAGTGAAAATAATAATACTTCAACGGTAACAAAGGAGGAACAGAAAGATAATGAAAGCCAAAACAATTAAGAAATGGGTTAGTAATATTACTACAACACTATTAACAGTCCTACTAATATTTATGCTATTCATTGTAATTTCCTCAAAAGCAGCAGGAGGAGAGCCACAAGTATTTGGGTATCAACTTAAAACAGTCCTTTCAGGATCAATGGAACCAGGCATTAAAACGGGATCTATTATCGCAGTTAAAATTGCCGGTGAAACAAATAAGTTTAAAAAAGGTGATGTAATTACTTTTAAAAAAGATGAAAAAGATTTAGTTACGCATAGAATAGTTGAAGCAATAAAATCAGGGGATCAGATCATGTATAGAACAAAGGGAGATAACAACAAGTCAGAAGATTTAGATCCAGTTCTTTCACAAAATGTGGTAGCTGAGTACAAAGGCTTTACTATTCCATACTTGGGTTACTTTATGAATTTTACTCAATCAAAGAATGGTAACTTATTGTTATTAGTATTACCTGGTTTATTGCTGTTAGGTTACTCTGTATTCACTATCTGGAGAACGATTTCTCAGATGGAGATAAAAGGTAAGGGAGGAGAAGAAAAGTCTGCATAGGAATAGGTAACTGATAGAACAAGTCAGCTACCAATCTCTCCATAGGAGGATAATTATTTTATGAATCGATTGAGGTTAATTACATGCTCATTAATCGCTTTTCTACTTATTATAATTTTAAGTAATCCAGTTTCTGCAGAAGTTCAAGAGATTGATATAGTCACAACTCCAGAAAAGGTTTTGTTTGATATAACAAACATGAAGCCAGGGGATTGGGCAATTAGAGATTTGAAAATTAAAAATAGTGGAAAACAAGACTTTGATTATTTATTCTCGAGCAATAAAAAATCAGGATCAACCCAATTGTATAATGAGTTATTTTTAACTGTTACTCGTGGGGATACTGAACTTTATAAAGGTAAACTTGGCGGGTTTTCAAAGCTTGATACAAGATCACTAAAAAGTGGTGCTGAAGAGAGACTAACTTTAAGAGTCGACTTCCCTGAACATTTAGGAAATGAATATCAAAGACTGACAACTGAAGTAGAATTTAAGTTTTATGTAGAAGGTACATTAGGTGGAGTATTGCCAGTAGACGGACCTAAACTACCTAACACTGGAACTGATATGTTTAATATTCTTGTAGCAGGAGCATTATTAATCTTAACTGGTACTATCTTACAGTTCGTTCTAGCATGGCGTAGAAAAATTGCAAAACATGGTTAAACTAGCCTTGATAGGTATATTTTATCAAGGCTTAATTCATATCTAAAATGATTAAGAAATACATATAAAAAGAACACGAGAAATTAGTGATGGAGCTGACAATATGTTAAAAAAACTCTGCCCCAAATGCCACCAGCCATCCTTCAGCAGCTGTGATTCTGGAAAATGGTTATGTCCAACATGCAACAACGATCTTACTTTTGTAAACCTCCAAGATGCTGAAAAATGCAGATCTAAAAGACCCCAATTATACATAAAAAAAAACAATTTGCTCAAGATAACCCACAAATTAAACCATACACATTCCCATCTTTTGACTAACTAAACAAGTCATTCATCAGTGGCCTGTTTTTTGTCCCCCAAATAATAATTTTCCAAAAAATGTTCATAAATATTTTTAATCCTGGGCATATATAGACACATTTCGAGATGTTAAAGGTGTATAATATAGACAAACGGGTGAAAAAGAGGATTGATATTTTGTTATTCAAAAGCCTAGAGTTCAAAAATGATGTTGGACAGAAGGTTAAAGTTGTAGACATTCCTGTATTGGAGGAAGATAGCACTTATAAATTTATGATCCAAGTCCGTTTACAGACGCTTGTTGCGTCGCTCTACAAGGAAGAAAGCTTGAAGAAATGCTACTCCTTTAAAGATTATTTGAAAAAGGTCATGAAGTGGCCAGAATATGAACACTTGTTTAAATTAGGAGAATTAAAGAATAACGCTTAATGCATTCAGAGCACCGCTGGAGATTACCTTAGCGGTGCTCTTTTATTTTAGAAAAAACATGAAAAGTAATCGATGTTATTCCTTTCCAAACCTGTTAGATGTATAATACAAAACAGTATAGCTAGGGAAGTGACTGTTTTGAGTAAAATTAAAATCGTAACCGATTCCACATTGGACATGCCATTAGAAATGGCGGAACAACTGGGGATCGTTGTTGTACCTTTATCTGTAACAATAAATGGAGAATCATACTTAGATCGAGTGGACATAGATGTAGTTGAATATCTTGACGTGATGAAAAATGCGGCTGAATTGCCGAAAAGTTCTCAACCTCCAGCTGGAACCTTTCTTGAAGTGTATGACCGGCTCGGGGAAGAAGGATATGAGGTATTATCGATCCATATGACAGGCAAAATGAGTGGTACTGTTCGCTCTGCTGAGAGTGCTGCCCAGATGACGAAAACGAAAGTGACTGTGGTTGACTCCATGTTTATTTCGTTAGCGCTCCAGTTCCAGGTGAAAGAAGCAGCAGCAATGGCGAAGCAGGGTAAGAGTATCGAGGAAATCCTTACTCGTCTTGACAAGGTCCGTGAACATACCAAGTTATATATAATGGTAGATACACTTGATAACTTGGTCAAGGGCGGCCGAATCGGTAAAGGGAAGGCGTTTATTGGCTCGTTATTAAATATCAAGCCAATAGCCTCTCTTGAAGGGGCTGAATACACACCAGTTACCAAGGTCCGCAGTCATTCACAGGTGGTCAAATTCATGGCCAAGCAATTTGCGGAAGATGTAAAAGGGAAAACGATTCTTGGAGCTGGCTTGGTTCATGCTGATGCCTACGAATTATCATCTAAAGTAAAAGAAGCGATTACTGAATTAACAGGCTACCAGGATATTTCCATTGACTTTACGGGTCCAACGATCAGCACACACACAGGTCCTGGTACAATAGCCTTAATGTATTATTTTGAATAGCAAAAAAGGATGGTGCCTGACACCATCCTTTTTATTTACTCATTACAAGCTCTGTTTTTGATTCAGGTATTGAAAGCCCGAGCCTGTGAAGATGCTTACGAATACCACTTCTTTCCCATGTTAAGAGGAGGTTTTTTTCCAAACTTTTTTTCGGATAAAAGATGCCGATCTTTGTCAGTTCCTCAAATGTTAGCCCTTGGCGGACGTATTGATCAATGGTTTCATCGCGCTTCTCAATAATGGCAAGGAATTGATCCATTGCCTGTTTAAATTCTTGCTTAGTAAATATCCCTTTCTGATGCCCTGTAATATAAGTATCCGCATCAAGGCTAAGCAGACGTTTGCCTGAAGTAATGAAATCATCGATGTTTCCATCTGTCCCATTATACCAAGGGCCAAAGGATGTCATGTCATAATCCCCAACATAGACCACACCTAAATCAGGAAAATAGGGGCAAGAAAGGCCGCTGGTATGTCCAGGAGTATGTAAAAATAGGACGTTCACATCACCAAAGGTATAGTTGATTTCATACTCAAACGTGCCTGAAATTTCCCCTAGATTTTTCACCAATTCCTGCGGAAGCGACTTTTTCCACTTTTCAACACCATCGTCTCCCCATTCTTGATAGACACCATTGGCCTGTGCAACACCTTCGATCTTAAGTGATGTTTCAAATTCGATCGGGTTGATTAATTTTGTTGCATCGGTAAACAAATGGTTGTGAAGAGTATGATCGGGATGGTAATGAGTATTAATGATTAACTCTATCCCATATTCCCGGTCCACCTCTAACAGTAAGTGAGCGTCCGCCCCGCTATCGATTAACACTTTTTCCGAACAATCAATGAATAGACTGCGGGAAAAGGGAACTTTACTATAGTTAGGACCTTCCAAAATCATAATCGGACCAATTCGATTCATCATTATCACCTCAAAGCGTTTTTATTAGTAGGCTATGTTAAAACTTATTGTTGATTTTGGCACCCTGTTGATTGGAGAGGAAGGCGCGAAGACTCCTGCGGGAGGACGGGGCAGGGGAGACCCCGCAGGAGCGTAGCGACGAGGAGGCTCCCCGGACCGCCCGCGGAAAGCGAAGCGCCTGGAGCGGAAATCAACAGGCAAGTGTAACAGAGCCTATTAGTTAAGCATACAAATTATATTATGAATGAATGTTCATTCATAATATCACAAATCTCTCATAAAAGAAACATTTCTGGTGCCTGATACCCATTCATTTTCTTTTGGTTAAAATTAGATTTTTTGGTAAAGATAAAAAAAATTGAACGATTAAGGTGTTGCCGATGTTTAAGCGGAAATCAGAAAAAAAACAGTCAGAAGATAAGAAGCCGCATAGTTTAAATGTGGATGATCTAAAATCAGAATTGCAAGCAGAGATAGGCGATTGTACCGACCTGAATTTTCGAACTATAAAAAAGAATGGCAAGAAGATTGTATTTTGCTTTTTAAGCAGCCTGATTGATAAAACAAGCTTTGATGAATTTGTCCTGTTACCAGTTCAACAAAATACACAAAACGAATGGACAACCGAAAGTCTTGCTCAGATCTTGCCGATTGGCGAAGTTTCTGTGGCCAATCAATTAAAAGAAATAATTTCATCTTTAATAGAAGGAAAAGCGTACATTTATATCGATGGTGAACCATATGGAATCCTTGCCAATGTCGGTTCAACCGTTGAAAGATCGCTAGAAAAGGCCGAAACCGAGTCGCTAGTATATGGCCCAAAGATCTCTTTTACAGAATCACTAATCGGTAATTTAAATATTATCAGGAGTAATTTGAAAGATCCCAACCTGTGTATGGAAGATATCACAATCGGAAAAAGGGTAAAAACACCCGGAAAACTTGTCTATGTCAAGGATATCGCGGATAAAGATAATGTGAATACTTTTCGGCAAAGAATCACTGATTTAGAATACGATTACATACCGGACACAACGGTTTTGGGGCAGTTAATCGAGGATAATTCGTGGACCATTTTCCCGCAAATTATGTCAACCGAATTGCCAGACAGGGTTACTCTTTCCTTGATGAGGGGAAGGGTAGCCGTAATGATGGACCGGTCTCCTTCTGCTATATATGGCCCAACACCTTTTCTTAGTTTCTTTGAATCAACTGAAGATGTATATATGCGTTGGAATATGGGCTTTTTCTTACGGATGCTGCGAATTATTTCCATTTTTTTATCGGTCTTATTGACTCCGGCCTATGTCTCTGTTTTGACCTACCATTATGAGGTCATTCCATCAGCTTTACTCATTTCACTAGGTCAATCCAGGGCAAATGTTCCGTTTCCTCCAGTTCTTGAAGCCCTTCTCTTAGAATTTGTGATCGAACTATTAAGAGAGGCAGGCGCACGACTGCCAACAAAAGTAGGTCAAACAATGGGTATCGTCGGCGGTATTGTTATTGGACAGGCAGCTGTTCAAGCGGGATTTACAAGTAATATCTTAATTATCATTATCGCATTAAGTGCCCTTGGTTCCTTTACCTCACCAAGCTATTTAATGGGTACTGCCATTCGGATGATTCGCTTTCCAATTATTATTTTAGCTGGTATTTGGGGGGGAATTGGCATTATGTTATCCTTTTGTTTTATTGCAATTCACCTCCTAAGATTAACCACCATTGGGAGGCCATACCTTATGCCTGTCTATCCCTTTAGGTGGAAGGACCTAGGATACAGTATTCTTAAATTTCCGTCTCAATATTTATCCCACAGGCCAGTAACAAACCGTCCAGTAGACAAAGAACGTTTTCCAAAACATAAAGGTGTTGAAAAAAAGGATGTAGATGAATAGGAGCGGTCAGGATGAAAGTGGATTTGCATCCAAAAGAAGGATTAATGGTTAATGCCTTCCTGGTCATGTTTTTTATACATGCTACCCAAACAGGCGTAGGAATAGTCGGATTACCAAGGATTGTCTTCCTAGCAGCAAAACATGATGCATGGATCTCCGTCTTTTTCGGAGGAATGTTATCTGCTGTTGTCTTAGCCATGATGGTTATCATGCTTAAAAAATATGATAGTGCAGACTTATATGGAATTCAGGTAGATGTGTTTGGAAAATGGTTTGGAAATATGTTGAACATTTTTTATATGCTCTATATGACCATTAGTTTTTTTGTCATTCTAATGAATTATATTGAAATTGTTCAAGTATGGATTTTCCCAGACTTACCCACTTGGCAAATCTCTCTTGCGCTTATTCTCTTAACCATCTATGCGGTTAATGGAGGCATTCGAATTATCGTCGGAGTGGCTTTTATTTCAGTCCTAGGGACTATTTGGATGATTTTTATCCTGTTCGTACCAATGCGATATTCAGATCCAAAAAACCTGCTTCCACTTTTTAATACAGATTTGAAGGATATTTTTTTTAAGGGTGTTTTTAAAACATCCCTGTCGCTTATGGGATTTGAACTTTTGATGTTCTTATATCCATATGTGAAAGATAAAAAAAAGGTTTTTCTCTACTCGCAAATAGGAAATTTCTATACAACTTTTCTTTTCACTGCCATTACAATGGTGTGTATTACATTCTTTGCTGAAAATGGGCTAGCTCGGACCATTTGGCCTGTATTATCAATGTTTAAAATTGTTAGGTTACCAAACTTAGAACGGTTTGAGTTTATTGCCGTTTCATTTTGGATGTTAGTCATCTTACCAAACATGTGTAGTTATTTATGGGCTGCATCTAAGGGGTTTAATCGGATTATTAATTGGAAACAAAAAAAGGGGATTTGGATCCTTGGCATTCTTGTTTGGGGCGGATCGTTTTTAATTAAAGCAAGGTATCAAATGAATGAATTAACTGATTTTGTTGGACATCTGGGCTTTTATACTGCCTTTTGTTATCCTATACTCCTTTCAGTGCTGGTAATAGTGAAAAAATGGTTCTTAAGGAGGAAGAAATCAAGTGCGCAAGCCTCATAATAGCAAACTAATTCTTTTGACAGTTTGTTCGATGACGATGGTTCTCAGTGCTGGATGTGTTCAGCAAAAGCCTCTCGAAAAATTAGGACTAATTACAGTATCAGGATTTGATATGGAAGGGAAAAATCAAATAAAAGGAACGGCAATCGTTCAAAAATTTGATCCCATGACAAAAGCGTCAACGAAAGTCATCACTTCCTTGGCAAAAACAAGTAAAGGATTAAGACAAGAAGAAAATCTTCAATCCAACCAAAAGCTTGTTTCAGGACAGCTTCGTTCGGTTGTTTACAGTCGCGAGTTAGCCGAAAAAGGAATTATCCAGTTGGTCGACACATTGAATCGTGATGCTGCCATTGGGAATATGGTCTATTTAACCATTGCTGACCGCACTGCTTCAGAAATTATGCAAATTGAAAATGATAATAAAGGACAATTAAACCTTGGCACATATATGTACAATTTAATTAAACAAAATGTCGAAGGGGAACAAATTATCTCCCCGACCCTGCATGAGTTTAACCATAATTATTATGATATTGGCAAGGATCCTGTGCTCCCGATTCTAAAGGTTAAAGGGAAAGATGTGATAATTTCTGGGGTTGGTCTATTTAAAGATGACCGGTTAGTAGATGAATTAAAGCAAGGAGATCTTTTTTATTTAAAAGTACTAGTTGATAAATATAATGCGGGAACAAAAGAATTGGGATTTAAGCCAGAGCAATTAAAAAAAATCATCTTAAAAAATGAAAATTATACGAAGAAACCAATATTCAGTAAAATATATGTCACCGTTGATAATATTCGGAGCAAGACGAAAATTAAATTGGTCGATAAAAAAAACCTTCGCTTTAGAGTGAATGTTATTTTAGATTCAAGGGTACAAGAGATGACCCAAGCCTTAGACTTGGGTAAACCTGCTGCCATAAAATTACTTCAAAAAAAATTCGATCAGAGGATGCAAAAGAAACTAGAAGAGTTACTTCTTCATTTTCAGGATTTAGGAATTGATCCAATCGGATTTGGGAATGAATACGAAGCGCATTTAAGAGGTAGAACCATTACGAAGGAGGAGTGGGACAGGCAATATAAGAAAGCTACCTTTGATGTGCATGTTAAAAATACGATAGAACGAACCGGAGTAATCGATTAACAAGCCATTTCCTTTCTTCTTTTTTAAATCTTTGTTAAACTATTCACGGAATGAAAAGAAAAAAGGTTGCAGGTGATTGAATGAAAGCTCGGTTTTTATTATTTATCTTAGTTTTATCCATTCTTATGATGACGGCATGTGGACAGAAAAAAATAGAAAATGCCGTTGATTGGCCTGTTAAGGAGTTTACAGCGACAAATCAAGAAAATAAGTCCTTTGGATTAAAGGATTTAAAGGGGAAGGTATGGATTTCAGACTTTATTTTTACCAGCTGTGTAGATGTATGTCCGCCGATGACATCCAATTTGACGAAATTACAAAAAATGGTCAAGGATGAAGGGTTGAAAAATGTTGAATTCGTTTCTTTCAGTGTCGACCCAACCGTCGATAAACCGGAAGTCCTGACTCGTTATGCGGAACAATTCCAAGTCGATTTTAAAAATTGGACCTTTCTAACTGGCTACTCTCAGGAATATATCGAAAACTTCGCTCTGAAAAATTACAAAGCTCTAGTTAAAAAGCCGCAAGAGGGTAACCAAGTAATTCATGGGACGTCCCTTTATTTAGTAGACCAAGAAGGTCATATTAGAAAATCCTACGATGGGTACAAAGATGTTCCCTTTGATGAAATTATTCATGATATGAAAGCCTTGCAATAGACCTTTGGACGGGTCTATTTTTTTTGGCAGGAATAGGATGTAGTACAAATTGTTTTGAATGATTCATGCCGTGCTATAATAGAAATAATTTAGAAGGCAGGTGAAATAAAGATGAAAAAGCTTTTCACCTTTCTAGTTCTCCCCGTGGTATTCCTATGTTCGTGTAATCAAATTGATCAATGGTCGTTACATCCTGAAAAGAAAACGGCTGCACAAGCCTTTTCACAGGTTCCCGCTGACTTTGTACCTCGAAAATTAACTGTATTATCAGCTGGCGATTCACTAACTCAAGGGGTAGGAGATAGTAATAAAAGTGGCGGCTACTTGCCATATTTAGAAACTATGCTTGAAAAAGAAAAGGGAATCAAAGAAGTTGATTTCTATAATTATGGAGTTAAAGGTAATAGGACTACTCAATTATTAAAAAGACTGAAAACAGCAGAAATGAAAGGTGCACTTCAAGAGGCAGATTTGGTCATATTAACGATCGGTGGAAATGATATTATGAAGGTAGTTAAGGACAATATTGAAAACCTCCAACTATCAACGTTTACCGCTGAAAAAGAATCGTACCAAAAGCATTTAACGCAAATTTTTGATCTGATTCACCAGGAAAATCCCCATGCTCAGGTTGTATTAGTGGGGTTATACAATCCATTTTCTAAATGGTTTTCAGAGATTAAAGAATTGGATGAAATTGTAGCGGATTGGAATAAGGCTGGCCATGCGGTCACTGCAAATTACCCTCATGCCTATTTTGTTGAAATTGAAGATATGTTTTTAAATGCAAATGAGAATCTTTTATATACTGATAATTTTCATCCAAATGACAAAGGCTATGAATTGATTGCACAAAGGTTAAACCAAACCTTAGAAGAACAAGTATTACCTGAATTGGATAAGACACCGTATATGGTCAATACAGAGGAGAATTAGATGAAAAACAAATGGAAAATAGGATTCCTGATCTTGCTGGGAATCAACCTTTTGTTCGCTATTATTATGTTGTCCCTAGTTATGTTTCCATCGGAAGGCCCTCAAACAAGTAAATCCAAGGTGCCAACCCAAGAACATGTTTCCTTTCATGTTAAATCAAACAAGAATGATTTAAATATGCTGATTAATCATTATCTAAAAGAAGAGGCTGCAGATTCTTCGATCGATTATCGGGTCCTTTTAGAGGATGAGGTTGAACTGTATGGCACCTTGCCGTTCTTTAGTGAGGAACTAAATATGAAGTTAACATTTAGGCCAAGTGCTTTAGAAAATGGTGATTTAGTTTTAAAACAGAGATCAATGACGATTGGGAGTTTACACCTTCCTATATCATACGTTCTCAATTTTATTAGCGAAAATTATAAGCTTCCTAAAGGGGTCGAGATAAGACCTAAGGATAAACTGATCTATGTCAACATGCAGCAATTAAAATTAAAAAGTGATATTAAACTTAAGGCGGACAAATTTGATTTGAAAAAGGATGACATTGCCTTTACGATATTAGTCCCAGTGAATTAGGTGCCTCGTTATTTCGGAGGCACCTATTTTTTTAATCCTTAATTTTGATATATTGGAAACCATGATTTGAATGATCAACAAAGACGATCGTATAGGTTTCATTTGGTAAAAATTGAATCCTGGGCATTGGCAATAGTACATTCTTCGTGTCAGCTTCCCTTGCCTCCAAATCAACGGTCATGGGTGTTAATCCTAGATATTCAGTGGACTGCTTATAGGAAACCTTTGGGAAAACTACATCTCTGTCTTTAACTGCGATATCTAGTGGCGGGGTATCTGGTGATAAGTGGATAAAGCGAACCTTTGATTCATTGACCGGTACCTTTGGTTTATTCTGAAAAACTAGCAGTCGCATTTTCTTTACAGAGTCAATCGCTGCAAGTGTGTACGATTTTCCAGGTTCAACGGTTATCTTTTTATTTAAAACACTGTCGACCATATTTCCCGCTGGGTAAATATCAATATGATGTTTTCCAGGTTTTAATGGTAGATAACTACTTAGGTTTTTAAATGGTAAGTCCCGTATCACTCGTTTCCCATTAATATAAAAATCTACATTTGGGGAATCAGGGGAGGTGTGAAGGACGCGGACATATGCTTCTCCTTGTAACGGTTGGGGATTTGTTCTCAGGGAGGTCAATGCTTTATTCATGTATTTTATATGTTTAAGGTAATAGTGCATGTGTAAGTTGGGAAAGGAGAATTTATAAAATTGAGCTAACAAATCATACATAGCCGCTTTTTGCAGATAATCGGAATGTGTTCTTTTCTCGGACATATTATCAACTCCTATCTAATGGATTACACCATAATTTATTCAAGCTTAAATAGGTAGGTGTCTAACTTCGTAAGCACAAATTTGGAATTTTTACATTTTTTATTTACAAATGGATATATTACACATATACTTATAACAAATATGTTTGAAAGTGGGTGACGTGCAATGTTAATTGAAACGATGAGAGCAATCCGTAATTTGAATATTGTTGTTTGCACAGCCCAAAGTTTTACTTATTAGGGTTCCATTGTACGTTTATTCCAATAGGCGAATAAAACCATGGGCTGTGTGTGCCTATGGTTTTTTATTATGTAAAAATAATTAATCGCTGGAGGAATAAACATGAATTTAGTAACTATGGGATTAACGAAAACGATAGAAAGTAATTTTCAAACTTTAAATACAAATGAAGAAATGATTCTTGGTCGTGTAGCCCTCGAACATAAACGAATGTACCGGGTGTGGACGGAGCAAGGAGAATTATTATGTGAGGTTTCAGGCAGATTTAGTTTTAATGCCCTCAATCGAGAGGACTTTCCTGCGGTCGGTGATTGGGTTGCCCTAAAGCCGAGATTTGATGAAGGAAAAGGGACCATTTTGGCCATTCTGCCTCGAAAAAGTAAGTTTTCACGAAAATCTGCAGGGCTTACCGCGGAGGAACAAATTGTTGCCACTAATGTCGATACGGTGTTTCTCGTCAATTCACTGAACGAGGATTTGAATTTACGAAGGATGGAACGCTATCTGCTGCTTGCTTGGGAAAGTGGGGCCAATCCTGTTATTGTTTTAAGTAAGGCAGACCTTTGTCAGAACCTCGAGAGTAAATTAGCTGAGGTTGAATCGATCACGATGGGAGGCGTACCTGTCATTGCGATAAGTGCTGCGACGATGAGTGGATTTGAGAAATTAGCACCATTCTTGCAGTCTGGAAAAACGATTGCCTTGCTTGGATCCTCAGGGGTTGGTAAATCGACTTTGACCAATCGTCTCTTAGGTGAGGAAAAACAGGTAGTTCAGGATATTCGAATGGCAGATGATAAGGGGCGACATACTACGACGCACCGTGAACTGATCCTCCTTCCCAATGGCAGTGTCTTGATTGATACACCTGGAATGAGGGAACTGCACCTATGGGAAAGTACAGATGGTTTAACGGAGACCTTTTCAGAAATTGAAGAATTAGCATCCTCTTGCCGCTATCGAGATTGTCAGCATAAGAATGAACCTGGCTGTGCAGTAGTGAGGGCGATTGAGGAAGGATTGTTGGCAGCTGAGCGGTTAGCAAGTTACAATAAACTGCAAAAGGAACTAGCCTTTATCGAAAGAAAAGCTGATAAACGTGCCCAAGCAGAAGTCAAAAAACAGTGGAAAAATATCAATAAACAAATGAAACAGCGAAAAAGCTATTAACACTATGAAAGTTGACCAAGTTTGGAATATCAACCATACTTGGTCAGCTTTTTTTATGGTCTTTAGATTTTATTTTTACTTAAACTTTCTGTATACTCATATTCAAGTGAAAGAATGTTAAAGGGGTGGGACTTTGGAAAAGCAAAATGTAGTGGCAACGTTTGCCGGAGGCTGTTTCTGGTGTATGGTGAAACCGTTTGATGAACAGCCAGGTATTAAAAGTGTAATTTCCGGCTACACAGGGGGAACAGTAGAAAACCCGACGTACCAACAAGTATGTTCAGATACAACCGGCCATTATGAAGCCGTCCAAATTACGTATGAACCTGATGTTTTTCCCTATGAAAAATTATTGGATTTATTTTGGCAGCAAATTGACCCAACCGATCCAGGCGGGCAATTTTATGATCGCGGGCAATCGTATCAAACGGCGATTTTCTACCATGATGAGACACAAAAAATGCTAGCTGAACAGTCAAGGCAAGCACTCCAGGAAAGCGGACGGTTTAACAAACCAATTGTTACACCAATCTTACCTGCCAAGACTTTTTATCCAGCTGAAGACTATCATCAGCATTACTATAAGAAAAATCAGGCTCATTACGAGTCTTATCATGTAGGCTCAGGACGTGCTGGCTTTATTCAAAGTCATTGGGGGGAGAAAAAGTGAAAAACAAGGATCTAGAACAATTGAAAAAGACATTAACACCGATTCAATATGAAGTCACGCAAAATAATGGCACAGAACCACCGTTTCGAAATGAATATTGGAATGAAACGAGTGAGGGGATCTATGTAGACCTTGTCTCAGGAAAGCCGCTGTTTAGTTCGTTGGATAAATTCGATGCCGGCTGCGGTTGGCCGAGTTTCACCAAACCGATTCAAGATGAAGAAGTGATCGAGAAAGCGGATCATAGTCACTTTATGATTCGGACCGAAGTAAGAAGCAAATCGGCCGATTCTCATTTAGGACATGTATTTAATGACGGTCCAGCCCCGACAGGCTTGCGTTATTGCATTAACTCTGCCGCATTACGGTTTATTCCGAGTGATAAACTAGAAGAGGAAGGTTACGGAGAATTCACGAAGCTATTTGAAGCAAAATAAAAAGCCGCGATTGCGGCTTTTTTTATTTCGTCTTTTGTTTTGTGGTTGAAGTCATCCCGCCTGAAAGGATAAATTTCATCGCTTCCTCTGGTTTGACGTCAATAATTTCTACTTGTTCCTTTGGAATTAAAAAAGTAAACCCTGCAACCTGGAATGTTTGCGGAATATAAACGGCCACATGGTCTTTTAAGGGAGAATAGAAATCCTCCAATTGATCTGAAGTAATAAAACCGAGGCTTCGCATCTCTGTTCCTGGAACCACAACTAGGGCCACCTTGGAAAAGGATTTTTTCTCGCCAAGAAAGGATTGAACGGTGTCCTTAATAACGGAATAGATCGTTTTTACAACAGGAATCTTATCGAGAAGAATATCAATCAATCTGATGATTTTCCCCGAAATATATTTCGTTGAAAGCCAGCCTAAAACAGTAATTAATATCAGGGTCGACAATAAGCCAATCCCAGGTATGTAATCCTCCTGTAAATAGGGCTTCAGCGTATTACCCAATAAACCATCTAAAAATAGAAAGGTTTTGTAAATGACATAGATCACAAGGATGATAGGGACAATGGTTAAAATACCGTTAATAAAATTTTTTACAATGGATTTCATCGATTCACCTACAATTTTTATCATTGTATTTCATAATATAGGCGAATGCACATACAGGTCAAGTACCTACTACATAATGTATCATTGTTAAGAAACAATTTTGTGAGGAGTGATTGTGCATGTATTACGGACATGGTGGTTGTGGTTACCCTGCATACCCTGCATACCCTGCATATCCTGCAGGATGTTGCGGAATCGGCGGTGGGTTTGCGTTAATTGTCGTTCTGTTTATTCTATTGATCATTATCGGGGCGAGCTGGGGCTGTTAATTTGACGAAATAAAGGCTGACTCTAAACGAGTTGGCCATTTTCTTTTAAAAGAAAATTTTCTGATATAGGGATAAAATCCGAACGATTACATATAATTTTAATTCATAGTTCGTATTTAGTGTTGACGAAACAAAAATAGTCTGATATATTTACCAATGTTGAGTAAAACGACTTTGGAGGTAATTGGACAATGGATACGAGATATGATGTGATAGTAGTGGGTGCTGGCCCTGCAGGGATATTTGCCTGCTATGAACTGACACTAAAAATGCCAAACGCAAAGGTTCTCTTAGTGGATAAAGGACATGATATTTACCGGAGAAATTGCCCAATATTACAAAAGAAAATTGAAAAATGTCCACCTGCTACAGGGAAAAAAGAATTTGCTGGGTGTCTGCCGGCCTGTTCGATCACAAATGGTTTTGGTGGGGCGGGTGCTTACTCCGACGGGAAATTTAATATCACAAGTGAATTTGGCGGTTGGATGACCGACTATCTTTCAGATTCACAGGTAGTGGAGTTAATTCGCTATGTCGATGAAATCAATTTAAAGCATGGTGCGACCGATAGCATTACAGATCCATTAACAGATCAGGTCAGAGATATTGAACGACGCGGCTATGCGGCTGGACTAAAGTTGCTGCGTGCTCAGGTACGCCACCTTGGGACAGAACAAAATCTTGAAATCTTAAAAAGTATTTTCGAATATTTAAAAACAAAGGTTGAAATGTCATTTAAAACGGAAGTTTTGGATTTAATCACAGAAAAAACATCGGATGGTCTTTTAGTAAAAGGGATCAATCTTAAAGGTGACCAACATGTTTATGCCGATAAGGTTGTCATTACGCCGGGTCGTGACGGTTCAAAATGGCTTTCTGATATCTTAAAATCCCGCAGATTACGGATGATTAGTAATCAAGTAGATATTGGGGTTCGCGTGGAGACCTCGAACATTGTCATGCAGGAAATCAATGAAC
Source organism: Bacillus sp. sid0103 (assembly GCF_019219025.1). The sequence goes on from NZ_JAHUWN010000023.1 coordinate 95,180, forward strand.
ATTTGTACGAAGGTAAATTTATTTTCAATACTTCCGTTGGGACTACGGTCCGAACTTTTTGCAGCAATCCATCAGGTCATGTGGTCGTTGAGAATCATTCAGGCATCATGCTTGCCAATGGTCATGCTTATAAGGATCCAAAGCTTGGCAGTCCGAATACGAATTTTGCCTTACTTGTTTCGCATACCTTTTCCGATCCGTTTGATAAACCGAATGAGTATGCACATGAAATTTCCCGCCTTGCCAATAGCTTATCGAACGGCGGTCTCATTGTTCAAAAATATGGAGATATTTTAAAAGGCAGAAGATCGACAGCAAAAAGGATTAAAGAAGGATTCCTTGAGCCAACATTAAAAGAAGCGGTTCCAGGTGATCTTGGATTGGTTCTTCCATATAATACGTTAAAAAGTTTAATAGAAATGACTGAAGCCTTAAACAAAGTGTCCCCGGGTCTTGCTTCAGAACATACCTTGTTCTACGGTGTGGAGGCGAAGTTCTATTCGGCGCGCCCACGCTTAAATGACCGATTCGAGACGGAAATCAGCGGACTTTATGTTGGCGGCGATGGAGCAGGGATTACACGTGGGCTTGCACAAGCAAGTGCATGCGGTGTCTGGATTGCGCGAGACATTATTCAAAAAACAACTGAACAAAAACAAGAAACCGTTCTAGTCTAACCCACATATTTTTGTGGGTTATTTTTTTGTAAGCTATGTAAAAAGCTCATTATAGATATGCCACAATGTTGATTGGAGCGGAAATCAACAGACTAGTTTAAGAGAGCATTTTAATAAAATATAGGAGGGGAATCAGCCCCTCCATTCCTCTAACTATTACCCAATCGGTACTTTTTCCTTTGGATATTTAATCTTTTCCTTACTGCCTTTACCTCGTAAAATGAGTAAACAGGTGACAATGCCAACTCTCCCAATAAACATAAGAATAATGATAAGAATTTGTCCAAACGTAGAAAGTCGTGGTGTTAACCCCAATGACAATCCATTTGTCCCGAAAGCAGATGAAACCTCGAAGATTACTTCAAGAACAGTGCCTTTTTCGGTAATCGATAATACTAAAATAGAAAACAAACATAATAACGCACCAGTCGTGATCACTATAAATGATTTCAGAACATCCTCACTTTGCAATTCGCGTCTAAAGATTTTGATCGAGCTTTTTCCTTGAGCATAAAAAAAGATGGATAATAAAATGATGGCAAATGTTGTTGTCCGAATACCGCCACTTGCACTGCTAGGAGACCCGCCGATGAACATTAAAATGGATAGGAACAGTTGGTTGCTTGGTGTAAAGTCATTGATATCCATTGTTGCTAAACCAGCACTTTTTGTTGTAACCGAATTAAATAACGAATAGAAAAAGGATTCATGCCAACTCTTATTGGTAAAAAAGTGTTGACTATCAAAAATATAAATGAATAAGGCACCGAGAACGGTGAGAAGGACAAACGTTAATGTAGTTAACTTAGTAAATAAGGTGAAATGAAATTTCTTCCGGCTATTTAGGTTTAATAAAAATTCATAAACCTCCACCATCACTGGAAAACCAATCGCCCCCACAATCATTAACAAAATAATAATGGTTTGAACAAAATAGTCTCCGCTAAATGGACTGAGTGACTCATCTGTCAGATCAAATCCCGCATTGGTCGTGGCACTGATTGATGCAAAAAATCCATGTTTAAATGCAGATAATGTACCTTCATAATAGTTCAAAAAGCGAATTCCTAAAATGATTCCACCCACAAATTCAAACGAGATAAAAATAATTAATATTCGTTTTGCCAATTGGACTAATCCAGACAAATTCGATTGATTTTGATCAATCATTATCAATTGTCTTTCTTTTAAGCCTACTTTTTTTCCAAGCATTATCCAAAGAAATGTACTTAACGACATGACCCCTAATCCACCCAATTGGAGAATTAAGCATAAGAGAAAGATTCCAAAGTTGTTAAATGTATCTTTAATGGAAATCACACTTAACCCAGTAACGCTTATGGCGCTAGCTGAGGTGAACATGGCTTCGATAAAGCTTAGCGAAACATTCTCACGGTGGGCCATCGGGATTTTTAATAACAGTGTAGAGATAACCAAAGCAGAAAAATAAAAAATTACGATTAATTGGATGGTTGAAAACTCTTTTGTTTTTAACTGTATTTTTTTGATTGCGCTCATCGGATCCATTCCTTCTGTATTCTAAAAGTAATTTTATATGAATCATTATGAAATGTAAAAGATAGCTTTCTTTTAACCCACATGGCTTCCACTTTTCTTTATAAATAACACGAAAGAAACATTAAAACCATTCATACAATTTCTATAAGGCCTGCCTAATTTAAAAAGGAAGTGAATCCCTTTGGATCATTCTTCTCTCATTAAGCCCATGCTCGATGAAAACTACCCCGTCATTGACTACGGCCAAGGAGTTTATTTATTTGATATGGATGGAAAAAAGTATCTAGACGCTGCTTCGGGGGCAGTTACTGCCAATATTGGTCATGGTGTCCCTGAGATCATTGAAGCAATGAATGAACAAGCGAAAAAGGTTTCGTTTGTCTATCGCTCCCAATTTACGAGCGATGCAGCCGAAAATTTAGCGAGAAAGGTAGCAAAGCTGCTACCTGGGGATCTAAATTGGTGTTTCTTCGTTAACAGCGGTTCTGAAGCAACGGAAACCGCGATGAAAATGGCGATTCAATATTGGCAGGAAAAAGGGGTACAGACAAAGTCCAAGGTGTTATCACGCTGGGTAAGCTACCACGGAATTACCCTAGGAGCACTTTCCATGTCAGGGCATCCTGGAAGGAGAGCAAGATTTGTCCCACTCTTAGAGGATTTTCCAGTCATTAATCCCCCCTATTGCTACCGATGTCCATATAACCTCGAGTCATCAAGCTGTAATTACTTATGTGCCCAAGAGTTAGAAACTGCAATCAAACGAATTGGTCCCAATCAAATCGCCGCTTTTATTGCGGAACCAGTCATTGGAGCGGCAGGAGGAGCAATTGCCCCACCACGAGATTATTACAAGGTTTTAAAGAAAATTTGTGAGGAGCATGACATCCTTTTTATCGCAGATGAAGTTATGACTGGCTGTGGCCGGACTGGCACAATGCTGGCTTTTGAACAATGGGGTGTTACCCCTGATATTGTTGCATTAGGTAAAGGGATGGGTGCAGGATATGCACCGATTGCAGCGGCTATCGCCAGTGACAAAGTCATCGAACCGATATTGGCAGGAACAAAATCTGTCATGAGCGGTCATACCTTGAGTGCCAATCCACAAGCATGTGCGGCTGCTTTAGCGGTCCTGCAATATTTAGAAGAAAACAATATCATCCAAGAGGTTGAAAATAAAGGAATCTATTTACGTGACCAACTTGAAAAATTAAAAGCGGACTTCTCATTTATTGGTGACGTCCGCGGTAAAGGGTTATTGCTTGGAATAGAGTTTGTCCAGGATGTTTCCACCAAATCACCATTCAAGCGAAACGCGCATGTCACACAAAAAATGGTAGACATTGCCAAGGGAAAAGGGCTGCTCGTTTATCCGGCAAGTGCAGGCCTTGATGGGATAAATGGTGACTCGGTTATTATTTCGCCGCCATTAACTATTACCAAAAAAGAAATGGATGAACTGGTCCAGTTACTGAAAGAAACATTTCAAGACTTCTCGGGACTAACACAATGAATGATGGGAAGGGGGTTAGGTAAGTGGAAAATGCTTTTAGAAAAGTGACCACATTAGAGGCTGTAATGAAGTATTTTCATGATGGAATGACATTGATGTTTGGCGGATTTGGCGGGGTCGGCTCCCCTCCTGACTTAATTGACGGCATTCTGGAAAAAGGAGTTCGTGACATTACTTTAATTGGAAATGATACTGGTTTCCCACATATTGGGATCGGGAAATTAGTAAGTCAACAAAGAGCATCGAAGGTCATTGCCTCTCACATCGGTTCCAATCCAATTGCAGGACAGTTGATGCACGAGGGGAATCTAGAGGTAGAGTTTTCACCGCAGGGAATATTAGCGGAAAGAATCCGTGCCGGCGGTGTCGGCCTTCCAGCAATACTGTCTGATATCGGCATGGATAATGAATTGGTTGTAAAAGACAAACCGTATATTTCGCTGGCGGATAAGAGGTATTTACTTGAAACCGCCCTAACGGCTGAGGTTTCGATTGTTTATGCTAAAAAGGCAGATGAGTATGGGAATTTAATTTATGACAAGAGTGCCCGCAATACGAATCCGCTCGTTGCTATGGCAGGGGATATTACGATTGCGGAAGTTGAAGAAATTGTCCCGCTCGGTAGTCTTGACCCCGATGCCATCATTACTCCTGGAGTGTTTGTGGATTATGTTATTTTATCGAAAGGGGTCAATTGGAAATGGGCATGGGAGTAGACATTAGAAATCGAATGGCCAAACGTGCCGCAGAGGAAATTCATTCGGGAATGGTTGTCAACCTTGGAATTGGAATCCCATCGCTTGTTCCGAACCATCTATCAAGTGAGACAAGAGTGATGTTTCATGCGGAAAACGGGATTACCGGCATGGGATCAAGCCCGAGTAAGGGTGAAGAAGATGAAAATTTATGTAATGCAGGGGGATTTCCAGTCACGCTGAATAAGGGCGGGTCCTATTGTGATAGTGCGATTTCATTTGGGATGATTCGACGTGGAAAAGTGAATGTTACGATTTTAGGTTCGCTGCAGGTTAGTAAAATGGGAGACCTGGCTAACTGGATCGTCCCGGGGAAAAAGGTTCCAGGAATGGGCGGGGCAATGGAACTTGCGCAAAAAGCTAAAAAGGTCATTGTGGTTATGAATCATTGTGATAAACAAGGGAATCCCAAAATTGTAAATTTCTGCACATTGCCATTAACTTCATCGGCCTGCGTCGACTTAATTATCACTGAATTGGCTGTCTTCATGGTAACGGAAGAAGGGCTTTTATTAACAGAGTTGTTTGCACCCTACAGTTTAGAAAAAGTTGTTAATAAAACAGGCTGCGATTTCAAAATACGAGAAACTGTTCGTATGATTCCATACTAGCAGACTCATTCTGAAAGGAGTGAATCGTTTGGCCAACTATGAAATGCGCATAAAACAGTGGATAAAAGAGAATCGAGCCCGTGGAGCAAGACTGTTACAAATCCTGGTTCGGGAAAATAGTACCCGGGGAAATGAAAGTAGTACACAAGCGATTGTCATTGAGAAATGCAGACAATTAGGCTTAACCCTTGATATATGGGAAATCGGCGGTGAGGGCTTAAAAACCCACCCCGCTTACTGTTGTGATCGTCAGAGTTTCGAAGGGAATCCTAATTTGGTAGCTGTGTTAAAAGGGACTGGTGGAGGCAAATCGATGATATTAAATGGTCATATCGATGTGGTCCCAGTGGGGGATGAATCGAGTTGGACACATGACCCATATAGCGGAACCATTGAATGTGGCAAACTTTATGGGCGTGGCGCTACAGATATGAAGGGTGGGAACGCGGCTATGTTAATGGCGATAGAGTCATTAATTGCTAGCGGTATAAAACTAAAAGGGGATGTCATTTTTCAAAGTGTGATCGAAGAAGAAAGCGGCGGAGCTGGCACACTTGCGGCAGTACTTAGAGGTTATCATGCAGATGGGGCAATTATTCCAGAACCGACAAATTTGAAAATATTCCCGAAACAACAGGGATCAATGTGGTTCAGAATTACCGTCAAAGGCAAGGCAGCACACGGTGGGACACGGTACAAAGGAGTCAGCGCAATCGAAAAAGCACTCTTGGTTATTCAAAGATTACAACAATTAGAGAAAGATAGAAATGCCAGAATAACAGATCCTCTCTTTGAAAAAATCCCCATCCCAATCCCAATTAATATCGGCAAACTTTCAAGTGGCGAATGGCCTTCTTCGGTGCCTGACACCGCAGTTATCGAAGGAAGAATGGGTGTTTCTCCGGAAGAAACGATTGGATCAGCACAGATGGAAATGGAAAAGTGTTTGAGTGATTTAAGTGAACAAGACGAGTGGCTCCATGAAAATTCATTAAAGTTAGAATGGTTTGGCGGAAGGTGGCTGCCAGGAAGTCTTGAAAATGACCATCCTTTGATTACAGAACTGACGAAGAGTTTTATCGAAGTCAAGGGTGATTGCCCCATCATCGAGGCAAGCCCATGGGGGACAGATGGCGGCATCCTTTCCACGATTGGAAATACACCCGTCGTTGTCTTCGGACCTGGAATAACAGAAACCGCACATGATGCCAATGAGCATATAGTCCTCGAGGATATGTTTGCCGCCAGTGAGATTATTGCGTTGACTCTATTAAAATGGTGTGAAGTGGCTGAATGAGCTACAGAAATTCCCCTATTCTATTATCCAAAAATTGCTATAATTGAGGTAAAAGGATTGGGATTGGAGGACTTATTGTGAAGCAACCATTGTGGATTGGCGGTGAATACCGTGCCCCATCTACTTATTTTGAATTGAAAAATCCATATAATTTAGAAGTACTTGCCGAGATTGCTAATGCTGAACAAGACGATGTCCATGATGCCGTAACGGCAGCTCATCAAGCTTCGTCTAAAATGGCATCAATGCCTGCATACCAAAGAGCTGAAATTTTAGAAAAAGTAGCAGGGTATCTGGCGGAAGAGAAAGAAGAATGTGCTAGGTTGATTTCAAAGGAGGCTGCTAAACCATTAAAGGCTGCCCGGGCTGAGGTAGAGCGGACTATTATGACTTACAAGTTTGCATCACATGAAGCCAGAAGAATTCATGGGGAAACGGTTCCCATGGATGCAGCGCCAGGCGGTGAAGGCCGTCTTGCCTTTACCGTTAGAGAACCGCTGGGTGTGATTGCGGCGATTACGCCCTTTAATTTCCCGTTGAATCTTGTTGCCCATAAGGTGGGACCTGCGCTTGCTGCGGGTAATACCCTGGTGTTAAAACCTGCTAGTCAAACGCCATTATCCGCTTACAAAATTGCTGAGTTTTTTCACAGGGCCGGTTTGCCGGCTGGTGCACTCAATGTGATCACAGGAAGCGGCAGCCGTATTGGAGAACTGTTAATGGAGGATGAAAGAATTAAAATGATTACCTTTACAGGTAGTCCTGGGGTGGGCAAATATATTCGTGGAAATTCGGGTCTAAAAAGAGTAACACTTGAATTAGGTTCGAACTCTGCGGTCATCGTCGACGAAGGGATAAACTTGGATAAAGTCATTCCTAGAATCGTCACCGGGGCATTTTCCTACCAAGGGCAGGTTTGCATCAGTATTCAGCGTGTATTTGTCCATGAGACGATAGCTGATACTTTTATCGACCAATTTATCAACGAAGTGAAAAAGCTAAAGGCAGGCAATCCTTTAGATGAAACAACTGACATCTCTGCCATGATCACAAGGGGAGATGTCGGGCGAACGAAGGAATGGGTAGATGAAGCGGTCGCACGGGGAGCAAACCTGAAATTTGGCGGACACTCGTCCAATGGTATTTTTCAACCCACTGTTCTCGTGGATGTCCCTCCAACAGAGAAGGTTTCATGTGAGGAAATTTTTGCGCCAGTGGTTCATATTAACCGTTACAAAACGATGGAAGAAGCGATCGAGCTTGTAAATGATTCAAAATATGGTCTTCAAGCAGGAATTTTTACAAATGATATTCACCATGGACTGCAGGCGGCCAAAAGACTCGAAGTGGGCGGGGTCATGATTAATGAAATCCCCACCTTCCGTGTCGATCAAATGCCCTATGGCGGTGTAAAACTTAGCGGGATGGGCCGTGAAGGAGTTAAATATGCGGTGGAGGAAATGACAGAGCTTAAGTTAATTAGTTTTAAGATGGACTTATGAAGAATGTCTGGCTTATCTTAGACCAGACATTCTTCAGATTGCTAGAGAAATCATCATAATGGGGTGAATTCGATGAATCAAACCGCTTCCACTATTATTCTAGAGGAGGACAGCTTTTTCCTCGAAATTTATCTAGATCCATTCAACAAACGGATTCGTGTGGATGATTATCGTGGCAATACAACATCGCTAATCGAGAAAGTTGAAGAACTCGTCATCGTCCACAAAGCTGAAAAATTAATAGTTAAAGTCCGCAGTGAAGATTATTTCACCTTCTTGGAAAAAGGTCTCCAGCCAGAAGCCTTAGTTGACCGTTATTTCCTTGGTTCAGATGCCCATTTTTTTTCAAAGTTTTACACACCAGAGCGCAAAAAAAATGACCATTGGATCACGGAGGACGGGATGATCCACACGATTTATCAATTAGACACTACCCTGCAAAAAGCATTGCCGCCAAAAGAATATGGATTACGGAAGGCTGATGAGAGTTGTGCCGTAGAACTTTCAGCATTGTACCGGCAGGTGTTTCAAATTTATCCAACTCCATTGCATGATCCTGAATATATAAAAAAAACGATCAAGGATGGGACCATTTATTACGCTTACTTTTACGCAGGAAAAATAGTTAGTGTTGCTTCTGCCGAAGTCAATTCTTTCTATAAAAATGCAGAATTGACGGATTGTGCAACTTTAACAGAACATCGGAAGTACGGGCTCATGAAAATGATTCTCCAAGAACTGGAAGGGGAATTAAAAAGAAATGGAATTTTTTGTGCCTATTCCATTGCCAGGTCTTTATCTTTTGGGATGAATGCAGTTCTTTTTCAGTTAGGCTATTCGTACCGGGGAAGGTTTATGAATAATTGCTATATCTATGACAAGCTTGAAAATATGAATATGTGGGTAAAAAATCTGGCAAACTGCTAAAATTTCGGCTTATTGTGCCAATTTCTTGGCACTATGATGGATAGCAGAAGGGTGGTGATAGAATGGTTTTGTTAACCGCTTTAACGCAAGAAGTTCTAACCGCCATTCTTAAGGGCATTGATGAAGGGATTCATGTGGTAAATACAGAGGGAGTAACGATTTTTTATAATGAAGTTGCGGCCATTCACGATGGCATGGATATTAAAGAAGTGCAGGGAAAGCATTTACTTGACGCATTTCCTTCCCTCACCGAAGAGTCAAGTACTCTGCTAAAAGTAATCAAATCTGGAAAGCCAATTTACAACCAAACACAGGTTTATATGAATTTACATGGGACAAGAATTGATACTATGAACACGACCCTGCCAATCTTTCTCGAGGATAAAATCATTGGCGCAGTTGAAATTGCCAAAGATTATTCACGAATGAAACTGCTTGCGGAACGACTATTAGATTTACAAAAAGGGTTAAATAAAGGCAATAAGAAAAAGGCAGTGAAGCAAGTTACCTATACATTTAACGAACTATTGACCGTGAATCCAGCATTTCAAAATTTGAAAGACGAAGCTAAGAAACTTGCAAAATCAGATGCTCCCATTCTCGTCTACGGAGAGTCAGGTACAGGGAAAGAATTATTTGTTCAAGGTGTGCATCATGAATCCCATCGCTCAGATGCGGCCTTTATTGCTCAAAACTGTGCGGCCATTCCAGAAACACTTTTAGAAAGTATCCTTTTTGGCACGGCAAAAGGAAGTTATACAGGTGCTGTTGACCGGAAAGGGTTATTTGAACTGGCAGATGGCGGTACGCTTTTTCTTGATGAATTACATACGATGCCGATTGTACTCCAAGCCAAACTATTAAGAGTTTTGGAGGATGGGATGATACGAAGGGTCGGAAGTTCACAAAGCATTTCTGTCAATGTACGGGTGATCGCCGCCATGAATGTTTCCCCAAGCAAAGCCCTTCAAGAGCAAACCCTCCGTGCAGACCTTTACTACCGCTTGAATGTATTTACCTTCTCACTTATACCGTTAAGAAATCGAACAGAAGATATTCTTTTTTTATCAGAACATTTTATCGAGGAATTTAACCAAAAACTTCAAAAAAACATTAACGGATTGGAGAAAAAGCTTGAGCTCTTTTTTATGAATTATCAATGGCCAGGGAATGTGCGGGAATTAAAACATTCGATTGAATATATGATGAATATTTGTGAAGCAAAGCAGTTAAGATATGAAGATTTACCTAGTTTGTTAAAACATCTTCCATTCACAGCTACAAGCAATAAGGGTGAAGTAGAAAATCTCTCTTTAAGGAAAAATATCGGAAAATTAGAGAAGGAACTTATTAGGAATGCGCTTGAATTATCTGAAGGGAACATTAACCAAGCCGCAAAGCTATTAGAGATTCCTAGACAAACCTTACAATACAAACTAAAAAAATCGTAGACTAAACTGCCGAGTTTTCGGCATTTTTTTTTGTTCAAAAAACAAATAGAGTAAGTTCCACGCCTTTTATGACATTGGCACAAATCTTGCATATTGTTTTAGTGAAGCGAGATGGGAGGAACATACAATGAAACAATTTTTATATAAACCTAATAGGCATTGGAAAGATATAGAGTTGTGGAAAGATGTAACAGAAGAGCAGTGGAACGATTGGCTTTGGCAGCTCACCAACACCATTCGAACGTTAGACGATTTAAAAAAGGTCATTAATTTAACACCGGATGAAGAAGAAGGTGTAAGAATTTCAACAAAAACAATTCCCTTAAATATCACACCCTATTATGCCTCCTTAATGAATCCTGATGACCCGCGCTGTCCAATCAGAATGCAATCAGTACCGATCTCAAAGGAAATTTATAAAACGAAATATGACTTGGAAGATCCATTATATGAAGATGAGGATTCACCAGTACCAGGGTTAACACATCGCTATCCGGACCGGGTTCTCTTTTTAGTAACCAATCAATGTTCGATGTATTGCCGCTACTGTACAAGGAGACGTTTCTCTGGTCAAATTGGCATGGGTGTTCCTAAGAAGCAGCTAGATGCGGCCATTTCCTACATCAGAAATAACCCGCAAGTGCGTGATGTCTTAATTTCAGGGGGGGATGGCCTGCTGATTAATGATAATATCTTGGAATACATCCTTAAAAACCTGCGAGAAATTGACCATGTTGAAATTATCCGAATCGGAACACGTGCGCCTGTTGTGTTTCCGCAACGAATTACCGAAAACCTCTGTAATATCTTGAAAAAATACCATCCAATCTGGCTAAATACCCATTTTAATACATCCATCGAAATTACGGAGGATTCAAAAAAGGCGTGCGAAATGCTTGCTAATGCCGGTGTCCCGGTTGGTAATCAGTCTGTTATCTTAGCAGGGATCAACGACAGTGTGCCAATCATGAAAAAACTCATGCATGATCTAGTCAAAATTCGCGTCCGTCCTTATTACATTTATCAATGTGATTTATCAGAAGGCATTGGTCATTTCCGTGCTCCTGTGTCAAAAGGACTGGAAATAATTGAAGGTCTTCGCGGACATACTTCGGGATATGCAGTACCAACCTTTGTCGTTGACGCGCCTGGGGGAGGAGGTAAAATTGCCCTTCAGCCGAATTATCTGATTTCCCAAAGTCCGGAGAAAGTGGTCCTCCGGAACTTTGAAGGGGTGATTACCTCCTACCCTGAACCGGAGAACTATGTCCCTGGAAGGGCAGAAAAGTATTTCCAAGAGCTCTACCCTGACATGGATGAGAAGCGTTCACTTACAGGCATCGCAGGGATTATGAATGACCACCACTTTAACCTCGTTCCAGAAGGGTTATCAAGGCTAAATCGTCGTAAAGATTACAACCAAGACCCTGCCCATACCACGTTAAAGGATAAGCGCGGCAAGCGGGATGAACTAAAAGATAAGAAATTTAAAGCATTGACACAGAAAGAATTGGAAGTCAAGAAACCTTCAAATAAAGACACATCAGCCAAAACGATGAAGGACTAGGAGGGCTGTAATTGAAAACTGAATGTGAGTGGTGTAATCGTACAAATGTGGTGAGAATGACCGATTCTGTGTTTTGGGAATTGCCAGATGGGACACGAGCGATTGAAATAACAGAAACTCCAACCTATTCCTGCCCTGATTGTATGATGATTTATCAAAGTGAACCAATCGTAAAAGAGATAGAAAATCAGTTGTATTTAATTGATTGTAAACAACTTGGAAAAGCAGTAAGTTACGAAGAATTAATGGTCATTCCAAGATTACTAAAGAAAAATTATTTTGATTTTACATCGTAATAAAAAAGCAGCTTAAATTTAAGCTGCTTTTGCCCTTCTTTCGAAACGCTGGACGCTTACCATCTAATCCGTTATAGTATTTCTAAAGAATATTTACGAGTGAATCTGGGATGAGAAAGGCGTTCTTATATGATTAAATCATTTTACCATTTTTTGATGAAATATAGACATCCTGCTCCTAAGGATGCTATTGGTGACTTTGCAAACAATGCCTATTTAGATCATAGTTTTCCTAAAGTTTCGGAGGACTACGATGAAATCAGCTCTTATCTAGAACTGAACGGTCATTATTTGGAATCCATGTCCATCTTTGATGAAGCATGGCAGATATATCAGTTAACCGAACGTAAATAATAAGAATATGGAATCGCCTCATAAATGAGGCGATTTTTTCATTTTACAAATCCCATGCGCTTTTATTCAATCGGTGCATATACTATTGTAATCAAAATTCACGACTTATTAATTGAGAGGATGGGAGGAAATGGCAAATAGAAAAAAACCGAAGTATAAGATCGGTGATACGGTCGTGATTACCATTTATGGAACAGTTGGCAAGGTAACAGATGTAAAGTGGTTAGACGGGAAGTATGTATATGAAGTAAATAAAAGTGACGGATTATTCATTGAATCCGCCTTACAATTACTCTCAGAATTTGATGGCGTTGTGATGGAGAAAGAACAAATTGACATCGAATATAATTTTTTCTTCGGTGATCTAGTTCAAGTAAGCGGTTATGGCGCAGACTTGTTTAAAGTCGTAGGCTTCCGGACAGAAATTTGGCGTTATAAGGAAGATGCCTGGGAAGATGTCATTTATGAGCTATCAAGGGTTAGTGATGGTGAATGGCTTGAAGCAGGCGAAGAAGAATTGACACTTGTAGCCGATGCTGAAAATGCTGATACATTCATTCAAAAACTAGGTCTCCTATACTTAGTAAATAAGCAAGAAAAGGTAGTCGATAATCCAAAAGTTCAGAACATGATCAGAAAAGCAGAATTTGAAGAAATCGAACGAAAAAAAGAAAAAAAGGAATTAATTGATCATTTATTGGACATTTTTAATGATTACCGAATTTTATATGAAATGTTTCAGGATCAGGAATATTATCAAGTTATGCGTGTGATTCTCCGGAAATTAGAAAGTCTTGTCAGTAACGATGGCAAAAGCCATGTCTAATTACCACTTTGAAATTTCAAATAATAAATAAACAACAAACGGGATACCTGCCCATTTAATAAGAAAAAACATTCCATCTAAAAACTTCGCAAATAATTGGAGGGTGAAACCATCCTCACGATTAACATCATCTATCCATGCCTCTAATTTTACTTGTAAATTTGACATCGTATCACCCCTTGGAAAGTCTTATGTTTTCATCCTATGCTTGTCCAATCTCAAAAAGACTTCCTTTCTTTATTAAAATATCCAAGTTCAAAGTAGCTATTTGTTTACATTCAATCGATATTGTGATTACTTCTCAAAGTTAATAGCATGAAAAAGCCATGTACATCATACATTCTCTAAAAAGGGGGCGATGCTATGAGAGAAATTGAAGTATTTATTGATACTGAGGAGATTGCCGAATTTTTCTTTCATGAGCTTGTGAAAAGGGGATACGTTCCTAGTGAAGAAGAATTGGAAGAAATTGCAGACATAACCTTCGAATATTTAATTGAAAAAAGTATTATCGACGAAGAAGAAGAGGATGAATAAAAAAGCTAATTAGTCAAGAAGAGGAAAATAAATCTTTTCCTTTATCATAGATTAATACGAAAGACGAGCATTCAATGCTCGCTTTTTGTTTTGTGCAGAGAGATTTAATCTTTAAATAAATTTTGGAAATCATGAAACCTTTATTTTTGGTATACGTATAATTAGTTACGAAGCAGAGGAGGGGATTAAGTTGTTAAAAAAAATCCTTAAATTGATTTTCGGAAGCAAATCCTATCACAAATATAGTTCATCAAGTGATGCCTGGAAGAAAAGGAATCATTATAAGCACAATAACCTAGGACATCATTATTATAAAAAGAAATACAAAAGTAGTAGTTTTTTTAGCAGTTAGACGAAGCCAGGTGTTTTCTTTATGATGAAAAAATTTGCATTACTCTTGTCAAATGTATTTGAAAAACCCTTTCCAAAAGATGAACTGATTGCTGAGCGTTACCAGGTGATATCTCATCTCGGAGCAGGAAGTTATGGTCATAGTTATTTAGTAAATGATTTGGAATGTAAACAGAAAAAGGTTTTAAAAGCCTTGCGTCTCCATAAACGGTTGACGCAATCTGGGCGAAGAAACTTTGAATTAGAAAAAGAACTGTTAGATTCGATTGATCATCCAGGCTTTCCAATATATTTTGACGGGGGGAACTATAAAAACATTCCCTTTTACACCATGGAATTTATTGAAGGCATGAATTTCGAACAGCTTATTTTTTCAGAAGGAAGAAAAATCCCAGAAAAAGAAGCATTCCAAATTGTAATTAAATTACTAACACCACTAGAATATTTGCACAACCTTAAAATCGTTCATCGAGATATTCGGATTCCCAATGTCATAACAGATGGTTCAAATATTAGGCTGATTGATTTAGGGTTAGGAAGACATTTCAATTTAGACAAGGTAGTTTTGTCAACAAGAGAAAAGCATTTGCGTAAAGAGGTGAATTTCCAAGCCGATTTTTACGGCCTTGGGCATTTCCTTTTGTTTTTACTGTACTCTAATTTTACAGTTACAAAAGAAGGCCATGAAAAAAGCTGGGAAGATGAACTCAACATTTCGAACCATGCTAAACACATAATTAGAAGGCTCTTGCAAATCGACCCACCATATGAGAATTGTGCCCAAATAAGAGCTGAAATAATAAATTCATACTTAATCTAGGAGGAAGAACGATGTCTTTTTTTAACAAAGTATTTGCCAGTGTAGGAATAGGGTCTGCATCTGTGGACACGAAGCTTGAAAAGGATACTTACATGCCAGGTGAAACAGTGAACGGTGTAGTTGAAATTACGGGCGGTAAGGTGGAGCAGCAGGTTGATGAGATTTACCTTACCTTAAATACCACCTATTTAAGAGAATCTGACGATCGAAAGTATACCGTCACTGCCGCAATTGACAGGTTCAGATTGACGACTCCTTTTGTCATTCGTGCCAATGAAAAAAAAGACATTCCTTTTTCCTTTCAACTTCCGTTTGATACCCCACTTTCAATTGGAAGATCAAAAATTTGGGTAACAACGGGTCTTGAAATCAAAGGTGGTGTCGACCCAAGTGACAAAGATTATCTTAAAGTTGTTCCGAACCCCTTAATGGCTGCTGTGTTTACTGCTATTGATCAGTTAGGCTTTAGAATTCGTGAGGCCGATTGTGAAGAAGCACCTAGACGATTACGAGGAAGGCTGCCATTTGTTCAAGAATTTGAATTTGTTCCAAC
Source organism: Bacillus sp. sid0103 (assembly GCF_019219025.1). The sequence goes on from NZ_JAHUWN010000023.1 coordinate 110,738, forward strand.
CTCTGGATTATTTCGAGGTAAATTAGATGAATTAGAAGTTGTCTTCTTTCCGTCCGGGAACGGAAACCTCGATATCATGTTCCAAGTAGACCGGAGGGCAAAAGGGTTATCTGGCTTATTCTCGGAAGCTCTCGGGACAGATGAAACCAATGTCCGCTTGTCAGTATCAAATGCAGATATTCCTTATTTACAACAAAAAATTCAAAGTGTTATTCAACGATATTCGTAAAAATCTTGAAAATAGGGCCAAAATGGTCCTATTTTTTTTAATCATTGCCGGTGTAAAGGTCACTGTTGATTTTATAGCAAAGATGATTAGAGCGAAGCGCCTGGAGAGGAAATCAACAGCCAAGTTTAAAGAACCAAATCATAAACTTAATTCGCTAAATTCTCACAAGAAAATTCTTGTCCGGATAAAAAAAATGCGATTCGACAAAAAAAGAAGGATTTCTAAGAAGGAATCGACAGCGGACATCGCTAATTATTAGAATATGCATATAATTCTAATAATTGGAGGTTCATTTGATGATCAATGTATTAACTAAAAGAGCTAGAATGCAATATGATGTGACGATCTTTCAAACTCCAAAGTACCGTGAACGTAAAGGCCATAAAGAGGTTTACCGAACGACGATTCCAGCATCCAGCCGTAAACAGTGCTTAGAGGAAGCCTTCAGCCGCTTTAATGTTACCGATAGAATACCTGTAAACTATAAAGGGAGATTTCTCACAACAGGGGATATTGTTTTAATTGATGAAGGCCGCGGCGGCCAGCATTATTACCAATTAAAAGCTGGTGGATGGTTTCCTATAAACAGAATAATTCTCTTCTAACTCTAAAAAACCTAAGGATCATTCCTTAGGTTATTTTTACGCTGCTAGACGGGCACTTCTGCTTTTCTAGTGTTTTCGTCCGCCAGTTGCATTGTGCTCTTTTGCATGTGCTTCGTGTTCTGCTACAATGGCCTCAGCAGGGATATGATTATTTTTCTTTGGCGAATTGGTACGGCTTCGATGTTTTTTACCCATGAATGATCTCCCTCCAATCTAAAAATAGCTTCCCACAAATAAAAAAAATCATGTCTAATTTGTTGCAGAGTTTCTCATTGGAAAATGTTTATGATATATTGTCATTGATACAGTTTACATTACTGTGCGGAGTATATGATTGGAGGATTTTTATATGAGTGTACATATTGGTGCGAAGGAAAACGAAATAGCAGAGACAGTATTATTACCAGGAGACCCGCTGCGGGCAAAATATATTGCAGAAACATTTTTAGAGGATGCTAAATGTTACAACGAAGTCCGTAATATGTTCGGTTATACAGGAACCTATAAAGGAAAACGAATTTCTGTTCAGGGAACTGGAATGGGTGTTCCTTCAATCTCTATTTACATAAATGAACTAATGCAAAGTTATAATGTCCAAAATCTAATTCGAGTTGGGACATGTGGAGCTATTCAAAAAGATGTAAAGGTTCGTGATGTCATTTTAGCAATGACCAGCTCTACTGACTCAAATATGAATCGTCTTACCTTTGGTCATGTGGACTTTGCTCCTACAGCAAACTTTGATTTACTCCGTAAGGCTTATGATGCAGGGGTGGCAAAAGGGCTTAACCTGAAAGTAGGAAATATTTTTACAGCAGATTCGTTTTATAATGATAATGCAGAGTTGGAAAAATGGGCAAAGTACCAAATTCTCGCGATTGAAATGGAGACTACAGCACTTTATACTCTAGCTGCTAAATTTGATCGCAAAGCACTTTCTGTGCTAACTGTTAGTGATCACATCTTAACAGGTGAAGAAACAACTGCAGAAGAAAGACAATTAACTTTTAACGATATGATTGAAGTAGCGTTAGAAGCAGCTATAAAAGAGTAAACAATAAAGGCCTCTTCCACACTAAAGTGTACCCTTTGTAAAGGACATTTTAAAAAAAGTCTAGGCAGATTTAAGAAGATGATCTCTGTATTGAACGAGGGCACTGAAAAACATTCCTTTTTTTATGATTTATGTGTTATCTAAAAAAAATAGGCAACTTCTTGTATGATTTTTGCAAGAAGTTGCCTATTTCTATTTTCCCTAACTATTTTTTTCTTTTAAA
>NZ_JAHUWN010000024.1 GCF_019219025.1 Bacillus sp. sid0103
TATTTAGGTTAAACTGTATTTGAGTCATAATTAATTCCTCCACATTGTTTTCTTCGCCGTTAACATTGTAACCATGAGGAATTAATTTGACTCATTTTCTTTTTACACAATTATATGGACTCAATCAAGGAATGTCTTTCATAGAGCCGATGAAGGACAAAACGGTACAGGAAAGCCGAAGGAATGTCTTTCATAGAGCCGATGAAGGACAAAACGGTACAGGAAAGCAGAGGAATGTCCTTCATAAAGCTGATGAAGGACAAAAAGCTACAGGAAAGCAGGATGATTTTCTTTCATGAAAGCTGATTAAGGACAAAACAAGCTTGTTAAAAACCGCTAAGAGCATTTGAAATAACAGATGTGGTGGAGTCAATAAAATACAAAAAAGTCAGCCTCTTGACGACTAGGCTGGCTTTTTTCTCGTCATCAACTGTTTTTTATTTCTTATGCCAAAAAACCACCAGTTCCAATCGCCAAGTAGTTTCATCAGTGCAGGAACTAACACCATCCTCACAATGGTTGCATCAATCAAGATAGCAATGGCAATACCCACTCCTAACTGTTTAACTGGCATGACGGCAGTAAAGGCAAATGCTCCGGTGACGACGATCATAATCGCAGCGGCTGAAGTGATAATTTTACTCGTATAGGTTAAACCAGAAATAGTCGCTTCACTGTTATCCCCAGTTTTTAAATAGAATTCCTGAATTCTCGAGATGAGAAATACTTCGTAATCCATCGAAAGTCCAAAAACCAGAGTGAAGACAAAAACAGGTAAAATTAACGCAATATCTACAGGTGTGATGCCAAAATGACCCAGCTGGAAAATCCAAACAAGGATTCCAAAGGTGCAGCTTAGGCTTAATACGTTCATCAGAATCGCTTTTAGAGGAATAAGAATGGATCGGAAAGCGGCCATTAATATGATAAATGTAGAAACCACAATCAATAATAGTCCGTCTGGTGCTTTTTGGTATATTTCAGAAAAAATTTCTTGCTCAAATTTAATCGACCCGCCAAATGAAGCGTTTAAACCTAAATCTCGTTTAGACCAATCACTAACCCATTGTCTTGCTTTAGCGGAATGTTCCCCAGTTTTTAAATTTACCTCGATGAGCATTTTATTATCTCTAATAAAATAATCCATAATCGGGGCAATCTTGGTTTGATCCCCATGAGTGAGTGCTTGATAAAGCTGGTTCTCGTCCTTTAATCCAGTTGCGGAAAAAGGTGAGGATACGGAATTCACAAGTGTATCTTTTTCAAAGTTTTTAACTACTTTTTTTACTTTTTCAAGATTGTTTAGATCAAGGATGTTACCTCTGGATTCAAGGACGACGATTACCTTTTTGTCATCGCTCGTTTCATTAGAAACAAAATGATCTTTATAAGTTTCTAAAGCAGTTCTTGAAGGGTAATCTGGCGGCAGGGACTCGGTACCAGGGATGGCTAAAATCATTTGTTTAACTGGAATCAATCCAGCTAGGAGAAGAGCCAGGGCAGCTACAGTCATAAGAATTGGGCGTTTCATGACAAATTTAGCAAACTTGTGCCAAAAACTTATCGATTCCTTGTCAACTGCTGGCAAAATACTTAATTTGTTGATCTTAGTTCCCAACACTCCAAGCAACGCAGGAAGTAAGGTTAATGCACAAACGGCAGAAATTAACACAACGGTCATTCCGCCAAGTGCAACATTCTGAAAAATATCTATTTTGATAAACCATAACGCTGATAGACCAATAAAAACACAAAGTCCTGAAAAGATAATGGAACGACCTGCAGTTGAAACGGTTATTTCAATAGCATCCTTTATCGATTTTGTTTTCAATTCTTCTTTATAACGATTAATAAATAATAAGGCAAAATCAATACTTAGTGCTAACCCAATCATCGGTACAATATTTAAAATAAAAATCGTTAAATTAGCGCCATAGCTAAAAAAGTATACGGTACCCATGGTACATAATATCGAAACGACACCAATGACGATCGGGAGCGATGCCGCAATGAGACCGCCAAAGGCAAGGATAAGAACAACTAAAGCAATAGGCAGACCAATCATTTCCGCTTTCGCTAAATCCTCTTGGCTTGCAGTATTAAGGTCTTGGACAATAATGGGTTCCCCTGTCATTGTAACCATTAGACCCTTTTTATTAACGAGTAAAGTCTTTAATTCGTTGATTTCTTTTCCCAGGCTTTCTGCATCTTTGTTAAAAGTAATAATCCCATAGGCATATTGATCTTTAATCATTCCTGTATGTTCCAAAGGGGAAATAATTTGCTCTCTGTTATCATAATCTTTTATTTTTTCAAAGTTGGCTAAAATAAATTTCCTGAAATCCAAATTACTAACGGTTTTGTCTTTTTCAAAAACCAGGATAATCGAGGATTTAGCAAGACCAAACTCTTCTTCGAGAATTAGACGTGTTTTATTATATTCACCTTTATACTCAAAACCATTTCCGCTAAGGACGGACGGCAGTTTTGTCGCAAATAATCCTAAGAGGAGAATAACTAATATCCACGTTACGAGTACCACCTTACGATTTCGGAAAATAAATCCGCCCATTTTCTGCACAGACTCGCCTCCTTAACAGGAATCATTTTTCATTATAAAAGTAAAGATACTAATCAATAGCGGATGCTAATTTCGTCGATCTGCCCCGATATTTCTTAATAAATGTTCCCCATAATAACTGTTTAAAATGCATTTTCCTGCTTAGCTTCTTTAAAACGAATTGAAATAAAATTCATGCCAACTTTTACAAATGTTAAATTGCCGTGATATCGAATATTTTTTTTGCTACAATAAAGAGAAAATATTAAATGTAAGGTGATAACAGTGGATCGTGAAAAATTAACGAAAGTCATTGAAGCAGCAAAGCTCTATTATCTATTGGATCATAATCAAAATGAAATTGCCAAAAAATTGGGCGTTTCCCGGCCCACTGTGTCGCGTTTATTGCAGCAGGCAAAAAGTGACGGTATTGTCCAAATCAAAATATTAGATCCTACGGAAGATGTTGAGAATCTTGCGACAGAACTTGAAAAAAAGTTCAAACTGAAAAAAGCAATTGTCGTTTCGATTCCACAATATGAAGATCACATGATAAAAAATTACCTTGGGGAAAAAGCAGCCATTTATCTAGATGAAATTGTTAAAGATGATGACATTATTGGGGTAACATGGGGAACGACTCTCTACCATATTGCAGTTGAATTAAGGCAGAAATTTGTGAAAGGGGTAAAAGTCGTTCAACTAAAGGGTGGTGTAAGTCATGCAGAAACAAATACGTATGCATCAGAGATTTTATATCTTTTTGGTAAAGCATTTCATACAACCCCACATAATCTCCCACTTCCAGCGATAGTGGACCATGTTGTTGTAAAACAGGCAATGGAGGCAGACCGTCATATTCGAAAAATCCTTGAACTTGGCAGTCAGGCAAATATTGCAGTATTTACAATTGGTCCAATTAAAACAGACTCTTTATTATTCCAGTTAGGCTATTTTACTGAGAGTGACTTGGAATCCCTATATGGAAAAGCTGTGGGAGATATTTGTTCACGTTTCTTTGATGAAAACGGGCAAATATGTAATGATAGCCTGAATGATCGAACCCTTGGAGTAAAATTGGACGATTTAAAGAAAAAGGATCAATCCATTCTTGTAGCAGGCGGGCCGAATAAAATTGAGGGAATATACGGTGCTCTAAAAGGCGGGTATGCAAATGTCCTCGTTACAGACCAATTTACTGCACAATTCTTGCTTGATAAAAATTAGCCAAGAAAAATTTTTACATTTGTTCATAAATGTGTTTACAAATGTTCAGTTGGTTTGATATAGTTACATTGTGATATACGACATTAAAATTTTATATATAAATTTTGACTTTGAGGGAGACTAAAAATATGACACAGAATGTAGTAAGAATGATTGATCATACATTATTAAAAGCAGATGCAACAAAAGAAGAAATTGTAAAATTAGTGGAAGAAGCAAAGGAATATTTATTTGCGTCTGTGTGTGTTAATCCAACTTGGGTTCGTACAGCCGCTGAAATGCTAGCCGAGACTAAAGAAGTGAAAGTATGTACAGTAATTGGTTTTCCTCTAGGGGCAACTACACCTGAAACAAAAGCATTTGAAACAAAAAATGCTATTGAAAATGGAGCCAATGAAATCGATATGGTTATTAATGTTGGAGCACTAAAAGATAAGCAAGACGATTTGGTGGAAAGAGATATCCGTGCGGTAGTCGAGGCTGCTAAAGGAAAAGCATTGGTCAAGGTAATCATCGAAACTTGCCTGTTAACTAAAGAAGAAAAAATAAGGGCATGCGAAATTTCTGTTAAGGCTGGGGCAGACTATGTAAAAACATCTACAGGTTTTTCTACAGGTGGAGCCACTGTCGAGGATATTCGTTTGATGCGTCAAACAGTCGGTCCAGAAATTGGTGTGAAAGCTTCAGGTGGAGTTCGAAGCCGTGAAGACGCGCTAGCAATGGTTGAGGCAGGAGCAACTCGTATTGGTGCAAGTTCTGGTGTTTCAATTAGTAAAGGTGAGCTTTCATTAAGTAATTACTAAAAAATCTATTGTGAGGTTAATTCGATGAGAGACGTAATAATGGCATTAATTGCCGGTTTAATAGTTGGTATGTTGTTTAAATTTTTAAAACTTCCACTACCAGCTCCCCCGGTATTTTCAGCAGTAGTAGGTGTCTTCGGGGTCTATTTTGGCGGCGTGCTTCTTGAATGGATTACTAAAATAGTGCAGCATTAATTTCCTTGGCGGAGCGTGAACATGATGGAAAAGAAAGACCTAATTGTCGAAGCAAATAAAGCAAGAGAGTTTGCATATGTACCATATTCAAAATTTAAAGTTGGTGCAGCACTATTATCTAAAGATGGTCAAGTATTCCACGGCTGCAACATTGAAAATGCGGCTTACGGTATGACAAACTGTGCAGAGCGAACCGCTTTGTTTAAAGCGTATTCGGAAGGAATTACAGAATTTGATTCCCTCGTAGTCGTTGCAGACACAGATCGCCCAGTTCCACCATGTGGTGCCTGTCGTCAAGTGATTTCTGAACTTTGCGATGATGAAATGGAAGTTGTGCTTACAAATTTAAAAGGTGATATTCAAAAAGTTCTAGTAAAAGATTTACTTCCTGGAGCTTTTTCACCAAAAGATTTAACTAAATAAGCTAGAGAAGTTTATCCGTGTGATAAACTTCTTTTTTTTGGAGAGAATATTCCCATGAATTGGCAACTACAATATGGAACATAATATACGTAAAAAATTAAAGGATGATTCCATGATATATATTTATAATGATTATGGCGGGACGCATACAACTTCTATAGCTGCGGCCTACCATTTAAAAAGATTACCTCAATCCGAACGAAAACTCACAAAGGAAGAAATATTAAGTGTGAAGTATTTCAATAAATTAACGAAATCTGATTTTGGAAAGCTTATTTTCCACGGAATGGATGAAGACGGAAATTCTGTTTATACGATTGGACGGAAAAGAAACAAATATGTTGTTCCAGCATTAAAGGAAATGTGTTTATTGCTGCAAAAAAAATTTAAATTTGAAGAAAAAATTGTATTCTCCAACACTTCACCAACTGTCCCATTTGCCATGTCCATGGGTGGATTTTTTTCGAGGGGATTAAAAATTGATTTTATCGGTGTGCCATTATTAGTTATAGGTGCAAAACAATGTTGTGATAATATATATAGGTTGGTTGAAAATACAAAAGAAATTGGGAGAACAACTTACGCAGAAAATATCATTGTATTAGAGAATGAAATGTATAAATAGGTGGGGAGATTAGCTTGAAAAAGAAAATAGGTTTTATTGGGGCGGGAAAAATGGCTCAGGCAATGATGGAGGGTATGGTTAACTCTTTGACGATTCCAAACGAGAACATCATGGCAAGTGCTAAGACAATTGAAACGACAACATTGATCGAACAAAAATATGAAATACGCACTTCTTTACATAATAGAGATGTTGCAACGTTTGCTGACATTCTTATCATTGCGGTGAAACCAGATCTATATCCGATGGTAATTGAAGAAATCAAGAATGATATTAAACAAACGGCAATCATTGTAACGATTGCTGCTGGAATTACTTTAAAGGATATTGAGGATTCATTTGGTTTCCAGGTAAAGTCAATTAGGACAATGCCGAATACTCCATCTGTAGTGAGTGAAGGTATGAGTGTGATATGTGCGAATGAATATCTCACCGAAAACGAGATTGTTGAGGTGGAGCAATTGTTTCAGACCTTTAGTAAGACCGAACGGCTGGAAGAAAAGCTTATGGATGCTGTTCCTGCTATCAGCGGCTCCTCCCCTGCATATGTTTATATGTTAATCGAAGCAATGGCAGATGGTGGAGTAAGGCAGGGAATACCGAGGAATCAAGCATATCGACTTGCTGCTCAAAGTGTTCTAGGGGCTGCAAAAATGGTACTTGAAACGGGTAAACATCCTGGTGAGTTGAAAGATAATGTGTGTACGCCTGGAGGAGCAACGATTGAAGCAGTTGTTACCCTAGAAGAAAAGCAATTTCGAGGGTCAATTATGGCAGCAATGGACAGCTGTACAAATAAAGTTAAAAACCTAATATAAATAACATTCTTGGATCCAGGTAGATGGATCCTTTTTTTTGTAGTCTTAAAATTTGAGGAAATTTGTCAAATATTAATATTTTTTGTCAAATTTTCTGCATTTTGAACGTGACACTTGGAATTATTAATAATAAACTTTAGATACATATAAACTGTGAAGAAAAAAGGGAATAGTAAAGCAATAAAACAAATAAAGAGAAATTCTGTTCATTCATCGTTTGAATGATTTTCAATCAGGGAGTAGATCGTTATGGACTTAAATAAATATAAAAACCTGCTTTTCCAGAAAATAAAAATGCAAATTTCCTTGTGGTTCGAATCAAAAGATCTGATTATTATTGAAAATTCGGAGGTTTACCGGTTTCTTCACTCTATCCATGGGAGTTCAGGAACAATTTTACTAGGTGGTCTTCACCAACTTTCCGGAAGATTAATGAAATCAATTGAGGAGACGAAACAAAAAAAATGGGAGAAGGACGAGCTTAGAACCTTTCTAGATGATTTAATTAGTCTTGCCTACGAATATGAAAATTTTATTGAGAAGGAGAAGAATAAAGAACTGCGTCAAGAAGAAAATGTTCCTCTCATCCAAATTATAGATGATGATGTTTCGATGCTTATCTTATTAAAGGATACACTCGAAGAACAGGGCTGGATGGTGGTAGCCAATACGGAAGCTAAAAAGGCTATATCACAGTATTTCGATTTAAGTCCAGATTGTGTAATAATCAATCAACACCTGCATGGTATCAGTGGTTTTCAAATTCTCGATGATTTGCAAAATCATAATAGCCAACAATTTGTTCCAAAAATTATTACTAGTCAACTTAACGATCGTGAAACAAGAATCACAGCTTATAAATTAGGAGCAGATGATTTTATTGAAAAACCAATCGATTTAGAAGAATTGACAGTTCGAATTGAGGGACTTTTAAAAAGAAAGAAAATATTTGACCAATTAGTACATTTGGATGGGGTGAATCCCCGAGTAATTACCAAAAAAACCTTGCTCGTTTCTGTCATTGATGACGATGCTATTATCAGAACAATGCTAATGAGAATACTTAAAATTATGGATTTTGATCATTATGAACTAGACCTTGAAGCATTTGAAGATGGTCTTCAATTTTTTGAATCAAAACGCTTAGAGAAAATAGGAGAACACTTTTTAATACTTGATGGTGTTATGCCTATCATGGATGGAATTGAAATCCTGCAAAAAGTAAAAAAAATTGAAAAAAGAAGAAATATTCATGTTCTGATGCTGACGGGGAGAAAAAGTGAGACGGATATTGAGCGGGCGTTAAAGCTTGGTGCTGATGATTATGTGACCAAACCTTTCAGTATAAAAGAACTTCAAGCAAGGATAGAACGTTTAATTAAAAGGATGAAGTAGAATGCTGAAGAATGAGTTATTTTTCCTAACAATTCTAACGATAACTATTTTAGGGTTATTGATGGTTTTGCTTGTGTACTTATCGATACGGAAAGCAATAGATATTAAGAACAGAAAGATCATTGAGCGATATATCGAAAAACATCGGTCAAACCTTTTTACAATGATCACGGAGGGAGGTTATTCAAGGGGGATAAATCCTGAATCAGTTCTTGAACAGAAGGCAATCGAAGAGCTCCTAAGCAGCTATAGTAAAGTTTTAGAAGGCGATGATGAAAAGAAACGTTTATCAGAATTAGCAACAATGTATTTAGCAGAGTATTATCGAAAACTACTTAAAAGCAAGCGATGGAGTCAACGGATGAATACTCTCTATCATATTGAGGATTTCAATCTAAAGCTCCTGATCAAAGATATTTACATGCTAACAACGAAGAAACAACTTTCTCACGAAGAACTTATTCATACACTTAGAATCCTTGCCTTATTCCAATATGAAAATTTATTTGATATGTTAACATCCAACTTCAATTCTTTTTCTGAATTTGAGTACCGTCATATATTAGTACGCCTCGAGCAACACCAATTCGACCAATTTATTCTTCATTTTTATAAAAGCAGTCCACCATTACAAAAAGCAATTCTTGATGTAATTTCGATAAAAAGAGAAATAAGTTATCTTCCGTTTCTTGAAAGTATTTTTTCAGCCTATAAAGGGGAAATCAGGATCCGAGCCTTAAAGGCATTATCTGTAATAGGCTATGTAAAAAATACAGAACCCTATTTAGAACTTCTTTATTCTACCAAATGGGAAGAAAGAATGGTTGCCGCAAAACTAATTGGTTCATTAAAAGAAGTCAAAGGTATTTCAAGATTAATTGAACTTTTGCATGACCAAACGTGGTGGGTTCGTTCACAGGCTGGACAATCAATCTGCCAATTTCCAAATGGGCACCAAATTTTGCGGGAAGTATTAGAAACATCAAACGATACATTTGCCAAGGATATGGCATGGGAATGGCTGCATAAAGGGGTATAGACAAATGACAATTTTTGAGTGGGGCAATGTTGTTACGGTTTTTGCTTGGTTTATAGCTGTATATATGGTGATTGTCATTTCTTTTTACTCTGTTATTTTGGTTATCTCTTTTATTCAATTGCGGAAGGAATACCAACTCGATAGAGTCAAAGCATATGAAGATTATTCAGATGATTTTTATGTCAAACCCGTTTCAATTATCGTACCTGCATACAATGAAGAAGCAGGTATTATTCAAAGTGTACGTTCATTATTAAGCATTAATTATCCTACATTTGAAGTGATTGTGGTTAATGACGGTTCAACCGACCACACACTTGAAAGTGTGATAGAGCACTATGAGATGAAGGAAATAAAAATAGCGGTTAGAAAGCAAGTGGATACAAAACCTATTGGAAGGATATATCAATCAACCATTTTATCAAATTTGTTTCTTATTGATAAGGAAAATGGGGGAAAGGCAGATGCACTTAATGTCGGTCTTAACTTTTCCCATTACCCCTATTTTTGTTCTTTAGATGGCGATTCTGTTCTTGAGCCGGATGCTTTTTTAAAGGTGATGAAACCTATAATAGATTCAAATGAAGAAGTTATTGCTTCGGGTGGAAGTGTAAGAATCGCGAACGGCTGCCAAATCAAAAACGGGCATATTCAAAAAATCGGGTTATCCAATAACCCATTGGTCGTAATGCAAATTATTGAATATTTACGTGCTTTTTTAATGGGGAGAATTGGCTTAAGCCGTCACAATCTTTTATTAATCATTTCGGGTGCGTTTGGTGTTTTTTCAAAGCACTGGGTGATTGAAGCAGGTGGTTATAAAACGGATACGGTTGGGGAAGATATGGAATTAGTCGTAAGGATGCACAGACTCTTAAAGGAGAGGAAGACAAATAAGAAGATTGTCTATGTTCCTGACCCTGTTTGTTGGACTGAGGTTCCTGAAGACATTACATTCTTACGCAGGCAGAGGAGACGATGGCATCGAGGACTGTTTGAAAGCTTGTGGACTCATAAGAAAATTACATTTAACCCTAAATACGGTTCGATTGGTTTCATATCTTTTCCTTACTTTTGGATTGTCGAATTTTTCGGGCCAATAATTGAGTTTTTAGGATACCTTTTTATGATACTTTGTTTATTCCTAGGTGGAATCTATGTTGAATTTGCTATTTTGTTATTTCTTCTATCCTGTTTATATGGGTCTGTTTTTTCAATGACAGCCGTTCTCTTAGAAGAATGGAGTCTAACAAAGTATCCAAAGGTATCAGATATCATGAAGTTGTTTTTATACTCTTTAACTGAAACCATTTGGTATAGGCCGATGACCGTGCTCTGGAGATGTGAGGGAATATGGCAAATGATAATCGGTGATAGAAGTTGGGGAGAAATGAAGAGAAAAGGTGTTTCCGAATGAAAAAACCAATCAATTTAATTATTTATACAATTCTATTTTTAATTATTATCACCTGCCCCTTTTGGCTATGGCAAGTACAGCCCGTGAAAAAATTAAACGTGTTAATTGTTGATAAGACGGTTCCAAATCCTTCCTATAGAGAACATAAAGGCCTTGTTTGGATACTAAACAATGCTAAATATTTTAAAAACGGACAAAAACCTTATTCGGTTACTGATGATTATAAAGGATTTGAACCAAAAGCAGGGAAGAAATATACGATTGCTCCATTGCCGAAGGACTTAAAAAATTATGATCTTATCTATTTAACGGATCAATATGGGGTATATAAAGAAGAGTTTTTCGGACAGAATCCGTTAGGGAAACACTCTACAAAAATTTATGGTGGACTTAAAACCAGTGAAGTCAATCAAATAAAAAAGGAACTTATTCAATCAAAGGGAAAGACCTTAATAGCAGAATTTAATACGTTTGCGAGTCCTACATCAGAAGCAACAAAAGCGGAGATCTCTGATTTACTTAATGTAGAATGGTCCGGCTGGATTGGACGCTTTTTTTCCAACCTTGAAAGTACGGAAGTACCAGAATGGGTAAAAGAGAATTATGAGAAGCAAAACAAGAAATGGTCTTTTAAAGGTGAAGGATTTGTGTTTGTCAGTAAAAATAATTATGTAGTTGTAATTGGGGGGGGAAATGTTCAAGACGATGGTCTTCTTTTTCAATTAACAGATAAAGGAAAGAAACATTTTACACGCGGACTCCATGGGAAATATACGTATTGGTTCGATATTATTAATGCCAAAGATAAGAATGAAATTTTGGCCACTTATAAGTTACCGATATCTCCGCAAGCAAAAGATACAATTAAAGGATACGGGATTCCCACCTATTTTCCAGCCGTTATTTATCACAAAAATGCTAAATATTCCTCCTATTATTTTTCAGGAGATTTTGCTGACGAATCGGATGTTCCTGGAATTTATCAAACAAAGGGATTCGATGCTTGGAAGAGGAATGTGGGTTCTAGCGGTTCGTTTTATTGGGAAACCTACGTGCCAATGATGAAGGATATTTTAAAAAATGGATTGCACCATGTAGCTCATCAGGAAAAGGTGGAGTTGGCCGAGCTTGATGGGATTAAGTCAAACAGTAAAACTGGAGATACCTATATACAGATTCAAAAGGATGGGAAATGGAAGAATCTCTTAATTAAGGGTGTAAATATGGGGATAGGGAAACCTGGTTATTTTCCCGGTGAAACAGCAATTACAAAAGACGAATACTTTCGTTGGTTTAAAGAAATAGGTGCAATGAATGCAAATGCGATTAGAATTTACACGCTCCACCCGCCGCAATTTTATGAAGCCTTTTACGAATATAACAAAATCGCTAAAAAGCCGCTTTTCTTATTTCATGGTACGTGGGTCAATGAAGAGAATCTAATACGAACCCAAGATGCCTTTGCCAAAGTTAATTTAGACGATGCGAAGCTTGAAATAAAAAATATGATTGATATTATCCATGGAAAGGCAGACATACCAGATCGACCTGGACACGCGTCCGGTGTATATAAAAACGACATTTCAAAGTATGTTCTAGGAATCATTGTCGGCACAGAATGGGATCCAGCTATGGTCACAAACACAAATGAAAAGCACTCAAAAATTGGTCAATTTGAGGGGGAATACTTTAAAACAGAACGGGCAAATCCCTTTGAAATCTGGCTGGCAGGTTTAATGGACTATGCTGTTGATTATGAAGCGAAACAATACCAGTGGCAGCATTCGTTGAGTTTTACGAACTGGGTTACTACAGATATGTTGAAGCATCCAACTGAACCACTGGCGAATGAAGATATGGTTTCCGTTAATCCCAATCATATTAAAGCATCTAAACAATTTTCTTCAGGTTTATTTGCTTCCTATCATATCTATCCTTATTATCCTGATTTTCTCAACTTTGAGAAGTCATACCTTAATTATATAGATGCAAAGGGTAAGAAAAATAATTATGCTGGCTACTTGAATGATCTGCGTGCTGCCCATCAAATGCCAGTTCTTGTTGCGGAATTTGGCGTTCCCGCTTCCAGAGGGTTAACACATAAGAACGCTTATGGAATGAACCAAGGGTTTCATTCAGAAGAGGAACAAGGGAATATTAATAAGCATCTATATGAATCAATTGTTTCAGAAGGCTATATGGGGGGACTTGTCTTCACCTGGCAGGATGAATGGTTTAAACGAACATGGAATACCATGGATTTTGATAATCCCGATCGAAGGCCATATTGGAGTAACTTGCAAACAAATGAACAGCACTTTGGGTTATTAGGATTTGAACCAGTAAAAAAGGAAAACCAAATCACTGTTGACGGCAATGTAAAGGATTGGGAGCTAGCAGGATTGAAAAAGAGTTATCATAGTACAGATAAGAAGGAGACCTTAAAGGAAGTTTGGTTAACTTCTGATAATGGGTATTTATATTTCCTTATAAAATATAATCGTCCGGTTGATTTTCGTAACCAAGGAACTTACCTGCTTCTTGATTCCATTAATCAACAAGGCCAGAGCCAAATACCATTAGAAGATGAGATTTCCGTAAAAACAGACTTTGGAATTGATTTTTTAGTTAAACTAACGGGGCCTGAGACTTCAAGAATAATGGTTGATAGTTATTATGATACATTTTATTATCAGTATGCTCATCTCCTGAAGATGGTTGAGGAGCAGCCATATGCGAATCACAACAATAATGGAGTGTTTCATCCCATTAGACTTGCCCTTAATAAGGAATTGACGATTCCGACCACCAAGGAGATTATTCCATTTGAAAGTTACGAGACAGGAAAACTGAAGTTTGGGAACGCGAATCCAAATGATCAAGAATTTAACTCTTTAACGGATGTTAGTATTAGTAATGATAAGAAAGTTATTGAAGGAAGGATTCCGTGGCAGTTATTAAATGTGAAAGACCCAAGTTTAAAGGAAGTTATGGGGAATGTGTGGGAAAGTGGTTTGTCTGGTAGTGTTGAAACGAGCGGAATTCGACTGGCCATTGTGACAACAGAAAAAGGGATGGTCATGCAGACATTTCCTAAAGCAACTAATAATCAGCTTCATCAAACCGATACATTTTTGTACAGCTGGAAGAAGTGGGAGAAACCAGCCTTTTATGAAAGATTGAAAAAATCATATGGAATCATGAAAGAGACTTATGGAACGACGGAACTGAAGGACGGAAACAGATGAAGAGGATCCTATTAGCTGAAGATGAAGAAGTCCTAAGAATGTTAATTGTAGATATATTTGAAAATCATGATTTTTTGATTGACGAGGCTGAAGACGGTCAGGAGGCGTTATATTATCTTAAAGAACATGCCTATGATCTCATTATTTTAGATTACATGATGCCTCTTTATACAGGTTTTGAAGTGATAGAAAAAGTGAAGTTATTTGAGAAAAATAAAAATACAAAGATATTAATGTTATCTGCAAAGAATCAGCAAAATGAGCGGGAGAAGGTTATTAAGGCAGGGGCTGACCATTTCATGGCCAAGCCCTTTAGCCCCAGTCAGCTTTTAGAAACAGTTGAGGAAATATTGAATGAAAAGTAAGTCTGTGATAAGGAAGAGTTTATCGAAAAAGTTTGTTACTTTAATGGGAATATTTATTGCTAGTTTTATTTTAGGAGCCACACTCTTACTTGTTACCTTATATTCGCTGAATGAATCCTATATCACCACACGTGACGAACTTAGAGCAAAACAACAGATTACAGAAGAAATAAATAATGCATTTAATAAGGCATTTTTTGATGCAAGAGGATATTTCGCATATGGGAATACAGTACTGAAAGAAAATGCGCTAGTACAGGAGTCCAAAATCAAAGAGTTAAGTCAAAAATTTAAAAAATTTGCTACAACAAAGGAAGATCAAAAATTAGTAGGTAATATTGATGCGTTTAACCACTATTATTTTCATGTGATATTACCTAAAGTTATGGTTGAATATGAAGCAGGACATATTGATGAGGTTGAAAGAATAGCAAATAATCAAGCGATAGCCGACGTTGCTCAATTTCAGGACTCGTTGGGTGCTTACCTACAAATATTAGATAGTAAATTGGAAGTACATTATAGTCAGCTAACAAAGATTAAAACAATAATCCAATTTGCATTTTTATTATTTATTTTGTTGCTTTTATTATTACTTTTAAGGATCATACGAATAATGCTAAAGGAAATTGGTCAGCCAATGTCAAAGCTTGCATATGCAGCAAATGAACTTGCACATGGAAATGATGCTGTGATAGAGGTAAATGGAAATCAGGAAGATGAAATTGGAGCATTGTCCATAGCTTTTCAAAAAATGGTAGATAAGGTAAAGGAAAAAGAGCAGGATTTAAGGGCAAGAAACGAAGAATTGAAATTCCTAGTTCAGTTAAAATCAGAACTCGTTAGCACTGTCAGTCATGAATTACGGACACCATTAGCTAGTATACTTGGTTTTACGGAGTTATTACTACAAAGGGAGTTAAAGCCAGAAAGAAGAGAAAAGTATTTAATTACTATATTAAATGAAGCAAAACGACTGACTGCGCTTATCAACGATTTTTTAGATATACAAAAAATGGAGGCAGGGAAGCAATCTTACGAAAAAAAAATATTCAATTGATACCCATTCTTGAAAAAGTTATAGAGGCTCAGCAAGTAAATACGAAGTTACATGAGATTTCTTTAGAAAACTTCATTTCAAATCCAATCATTTTGGGGGATAAAGAAAAGCTTGAGCAAGTTTTCACGAACTTAATTAACAATGCCATTAAATATTCTCCTGAAGGAGGAGAAATTAAGGTTGAAGTATCTCAAAGTCAAAGTGGCAATGAAATACATGTAGCTATTATAGATACTGGTTTAGGAATCCCTGGTGATGCTATAGATAAATTATTTACTAAATTCTATCGGGTTGATAACTCTGACCGAAGGAAAATTGGCGGAACAGGATTAGGGCTTGTGATAGTCCAAGAAATCGTAAAAGCACATAATGGTCAGGTAACTGTTCAATCTGAATTTGACAAGGGCAGCAGGTTTACGGCTATTTTTCCAATTGTGCACACGAGTTAATGTGGAATTCATAAAGGAAACCGCTGGTTTCAGAAGAGCCAGCGGTTCTTTTAGGTTATCTAATTCTCAATGTGTCAATAGTAAGGGAAATGTTCATTATTGTTTCCCCTAACAGTCAAGGTCGTCATAAAACCGACGCAGAGGATTGTCAAAAGTGAATAAAAGAACTTTTCTAAACCAACAACCTGAATACCACTTGTTATGACTAAACCATCTATTAAAAAGATGATGATCCCAATATTAATGGAAGTAAATTTAGTTAACAATTGGGCAAGTAAATCGGTCCCGCCTGTACTAGTTTCATAACGAAGCATAAGCCCTATCCCTATACCGACAAGCAATCCACCAATGATTGTGCTTGGTAAAATCCCCATATTTATTTTTCCATTCATAAAGGATAAAAAATCAATACAAAATGAAGAAATAATAAGACCATGGAGGCTATAGTAGAAATAGCGTCTTTCGAAAAACCAAGCTAAAACATATAATGGAAGACTTAATACAATAATACTTAGTCCAGTTGGCCATCCGTAAAAATAATGAATGATGAGTCCTAAACCGATTACTCCTCCATCAAGTAAGTGATAGGGAACTAAAAATCCATTTACACCAAGGCTCAACAGCAAACTCCCGAGCAGCATTGCTGCCATTTTTTCTTTCACATTCCATCACTCCAAAACTTGTCCTCTAACATAAAAATATGTACAAGCAGTACTTTTAGAAGTGATATAGTTAAAAAAACAACCAGAAGAATTTTTCTGGTTGTTTTTTTAAAAGAAGATATTAAGGATGAAGTAGATGATACCAGCTAATAATGCTGTAATTGGTAGTGTAATTACCCATGTAACTAACATACGTTGTGCTGTATCCCATTTTACCCCTTTAAGCCTATGTGCAGAACCAACCCCTAGTATCCCTGAAGAGATGACGTGGGTAGTACTGACTGGTAGATGGATATAAGTGGCTCCGAAAATGATTGCTGCACCCGTTAAATCTGCGGCAACACCATTAATCGGACGAATCTTCATAATTTTTCCGCCAACGGTTTTAATGATCTTCCATCCACCGATTGAGGTACCTAGTCCCATGGCAATCGCACAAGAGAGTTGTACCCAAAAAGGAACTTCATCCGTATGAAGATAACCATTAGCTAACAGAGCCATGGTGATAATCCCCATTGATTTTTGAGCATCGTTTGTTCCATGTGAATAGGATTGCAATGCGGCAGTAGCAATTTGAATAAAACGAAAGGATCGGTTCGTTTTAGTTAAATTAAAGTTCTTGAAAACCACTTTAAAAATACTGTAAACAATATACCCAACTGTGAAAGCTAAGATTGGTGATATAATTAAAGCTTCAAGAATTTTAATAAAACCTTCAGCTTTTATTACTTCAAATCCTTTTGCAGCAATTGCCGCACCCGCAATAGAACCGATAATTGCATGAGAAGAACTACTTGGAATACCGTAATACCATGTGAGTAAGTTCCAAAAAATCGCTGATAACAGTGCCGCAAAAATAACAATTGACCCGGTATGACCGCCAGTAAGTGAGAATGGATCAACAATGTCTTTAGAAATAGTTTTTGCTACACCAGTAAATGTTAATGCACCAATAAAGTTCATTACCGCAGCCAACAAGATTGCTTGGCGTGGTTTAAGAGCTTTAGTTGATACAGAGGTAGCAATTGCATTTGCAGTATCGTGGAATCCATTAATAAAGTCAAATGCAAGGGCACCAATGACTATTAAAATCGTTAATATTAATACAACGCTCATATGTTTGCTCCTTAAGCATTTTTCATGATAATGGTTTCAAGTGTATTTGCGACAGTTTGGCAATAGTCTGCAATATCTTCAAGATTTTCGTAAATTTCTTTGTATTGAATAATACGGATTGGATCTTTTTCGACAGTAAATAAGTTTTTAATCGACTGACGTAAGATATTATCGCAGTTTGATTCAAAATCTTTTATTTTAATTGCATGCTCTCTAATTTGTTGTAATTTCTTATTAGAAAGCAGTTCGACAGCCTTGTCGATTTCATGAACACTGGCTTGAATTGCATCCACAAATTTCTTCATATAGTCATCCGCATTCGTAATCGAGTACATTTCAAATAATGCAGCACATCCTTCAAGTCCATCAAGTACATCATCCATGCTCATGGCAAGATGAAGAATGTCTTCACGTTCGATTGGAGTGATGAATGCATCGTTCAATTCTTTGATTACTTCATGAACGTATGTATCTCCTTTTGTTTCAAGTTCCTTCATTTTCTCTGAAAAAATTTTTAAATCACTTACATTTTTTAATTTGTATTCGGTGAAGAAATTTCCACTTTCTTTAAGGTTAGCGGAAATATTACTAAGTAATGCCATAAATTTATCAGTTTTTTTAAATGCCATGTGAATACCCCCAATTTCATTTGAACAAGTGTTGTATACCAACCCAAATAATTTTATCTGAAAGATGTCGAAAAATGAAACAAATTCTTTATAAATTTACAAAAACTTAACATTAGAATTTTTTGAATAGTTTATTTTAAAGGATAAATTCAATGAGGTTTACAAAAAATTAACATTATGATGGGGACTTTTTTACTTTTGCCTATATTCATGTATTTATGTACTTTGTTGTACGTGTTAAGATTTTTTCTTTTTTGAGTATAAAATTGAAAATAGGGTACTTTATAGATACAGGTAGCATGAAAATACGTTACTTTTCCAATACTGCCTGAGACAAAATAATTGAATACTAAAAAGGAGTGTACTGAATGAGTTTCATTTGGGCATTAATTATTGGTGGGATTATTGGATGGTTAGCAGGCCTAATCGTTGGAAGAAATATTCCGGGCGGCATTATTGGTAATATCATTGCAGGTTTTGTTGGGGCTTGGCTTGGTACTGCCATTTTAGGTGATTGGGGGCCACATGTTGCTGATTTTGCGATCATTCCTGCAATCATCGGTTCAGCAGTTTTGGTCTTGCTCGTAAGCTTCATTTTGCGTTCCTTTAGAAAAACCGATAGATAAGAAATAAAAAGCCTCCGATAACCTCGGAGGCTTTTTATTTCCTTACAAGGAATAGATGTCAATATCCTTAAAAATAATAGGTTGGTCTAAAAATGGAGCATGACATATAATCTTCTCTTGAGTAAAAGGATGATTGAACTCAAGCTTTGCTGCATGAAGTGCTTGTCTTTGAACAATCGGTCTCCCTCCATACAACGTATCTCCAATTAAAGGATGTCCCATATGACTTAAATGAACCCTGATTTGATGCGTTCTCCCCGTATCGAGCCAACATTTGACATAGGATTGCTGCTTCTCATTGTCTACCTTTAATATAGCATAATGAGTAAGCGCAACTTGTCCTGATGGAGACACTCTTCTTTTCGTTGCATGATGGCGATCCCGCCCAATCGGTTTATTAATTGTCCCTCGTCTTTGTTTAACTATTCCGTGAACTAAAGCTATGTAGGTTCTTTTAATTTTCCTTTTAACGAGCATATTGTCCATTATTGCCCCTGCTAATGCATGTTTGGCAAGAAGGATGGCACCTGATGTGTCCCGATCTAAGCGGTGAATTTGCCGAATATTTCTATTTTCCCCTTTTGCTTGCAGATAGAATTGCACAGCATTTACAAGTGTATCATGGTCTGCCTTTGGATCATTTGGATGAGTATTCATAAAGGGTGGTTTGTTAATTACCAAAATATGTTCGTCTTCATATAGAATTTCTATTTCTATGTAGTTTGGGAAAATTTCTATATTTTCTTCTTCAAATAGTTTCAATTGTAACTTGGACCCCTTGATAAGAGGCGTATTCCAGTTAGCCCGCTCCCCATTAACTAACACTTTATTCTCCATTCTAAAAGAGTGAGTTAATTTTTTAGGGGAATCAAAGACATGTCTAAAAATATCAGCCACGGTTATGCCATTCCATTCTAAAGGAACAGTTATTTGAAACCATTCTCCCATTCGCATTGTGTTAAGCATGTAATTCTCCTTCAGGTTATAATTACCACAGTTAATACTGACTTAGTTATGATATTCTTATCATATATAATATGACAGAAATAAGCGATGGCAAAGGTGGGTTATAAGTGAAAATTGTGTTTGCCTCGACACCAAGTCAAGAAGAGGAAATTAACGGACTGGTGAGGTATATCTATTCGAATATATTTCCGCTCTATTTTACTGATGAGGAGATTCGTCAGTTTGAGCGATTAAAAGTTCTGCACACTTCAGAAGATTTCAATACATTAAAAGATGCTTTTCAGGTCATGACTTGCATTCAAACATTAATCTCAATTTTAGAAGCCTCTCAACTAGATGAACAATATACCTCACTATTTAATAAGAATGTTGAGACATTAAATGAGTTTGGCTTGTTGTTTCCCTTTAAATATGAACACTTTGAAGAGGCGAAATGTATTAGAACTTCCATGCTTAGTATTTATTCAAAAGCCGATAATGAGTTATTAATATAGGTAAAAAAAGTCTGCACCTGCAGACTTTTATTTTTTTTCCTACTAATAGGAGTGGTTTTTGAGGTAATATAGAGAAAGAACTGAATAATTTTAGTTCTACGAAAATTGTCGGCTAATTTCATGAGATTTTTAAAGGAGTAACCAAGATGAAATTAGAAACAATATACGGTAGACATAATTTGGAGGGAATCGTCATGGACTGGAAAAAGACAGCGAAAAGTTGGATGGAATTTGACAGATTGGATACTGAATTACAGAACCAGTTAAAAGATTTAACAAAGGATGAGAGGCAATTAGAAGAGGCCTTTTATAAAAATTTAGAATTTGGTACTGGCGGAATGCGTGGAGAAATTGGGGTTGGTACCAACCGCATGAATCTCTATACTGTTCGAAAAGCATCGGCCGGACTGGCGGCATACATAGAAAATTATGGTAGCGAAGCGAAACAACGAGGAGTTGTCATTGCTTATGATTCCCGTCATAAATCTCCAGAATTTGCGCTGGAGGCTGCTAAAACATTAGCCACAAAGGGTATACAAACCTATGTCTTTGATGAATTAAGACCTACTCCTGAATTATCATTTGCCTTAAGATATTTAAACGCCTTTTCAGGCATTGTAATAACTGCAAGCCATAATCCTCCTGAGTATAATGGCTATAAAGTGTATGGGTCGGATGGTGGCCAACTGCCACTAGAAGCAGCAGACCAGGTTATTGCCAAGGTAAATGAGATTGAAAATGAATTATTGATTGAGGTAGACAGTGAAGAAACATTAAGAGCAGCCGGATTAATTAAGACAATTGGTGCGGAAATTGATCAAGCCTATATAGAAAAATTAAAAACAATATCTGAGAATCCAACCCTTGCTGAAGAAACGGATCTCAAAGTCGTTTTTACTCCGCTGCATGGGACTGCTAACAAGCCTGTCCGTGCTGCACTAGAAGCATTAGGATATGAAAATGTAACGATTGTCAAAGAACAAGAACTTCCTGATCCAGAATTTTCAACGGTAAAAAGTCCTAACCCAGAAGAACATGCTGCCTTTGAATTAGCGATTCGTGATGGAAAAAGAATAGGCGCAGATCTTCTTATTGGAACAGACCCAGATGCAGACCGTTTAGGGATTGCTGTATTAAATCCTGAAGGTGAATATGTAGTCCTCACCGGTAACCAAACTGGGGCCCTATTACTTGATTATATTATTACCCAGAAAAAGGGAAAAGGAACCCTTCCTGAAAATGGAGTGGTGTTAAAAACAATCGTTACTTCAGAAATCGGTCGGAAAATAGCTGAGGCCAATCAGTTAGAAACAGTCGATGTGTTAACAGGATTTAAATTTATCGCAGAAAAAATCAATGAGTATGAGAAAAAGGGTAATCGTACATTTTTATTTGGATACGAGGAATCCTACGGATATTTAATTGGTGATTTTGCCCGTGATAAAGACGCTGTTCAAGCGGCTCTCTTAGCAACAGAGGTTTGTGCTTATTATAAGAAGCAAAGCATGTCCCTCTATGAAGGATTAATGCAGGTCTTTGAAAAGTATGGGTATTACCAAGAAGGCTTACGCTCCTTGACTCTAAAAGGGAAAGAAGGAGCAGAGACGATTCAACAGTTATTGGCTTCCTTCCGAAGAGAGCCAATTACAAGCCTAGGAACATTGGCAGTTTCTACTGCGGAAGATTATTTAACAAGTACTCGAGTAACGGATAATGGTGAGGAAACGATTGATTTACCAAAATCGAATGTCTTAAAGTATACATTTGAGGACGGTTCATGGGTTTGTTTACGACCATCTGGTACGGAACCAAAGGTGAAATTCTATTTTGGTGTCAATAGTAAAAGTTTAGAAGAAAGCAAAGCAAAACTAAGAACAATTGAAAATGATTTTATGTCGTTAGTTGATAATAAAATGAAAATGGTTCAGGAAATTTAATCAACTTCATTACCAACCAAGAACCTCATCATGGAAGGAAGAAAAACATGCTTAAAGACCAAATTGCTATTGTTACAGGTAGTTCAAGAGGAATTGGCAAGGAAATTGCACGAAAACTGGCCGAACAAGGAATGAAATTAACGATCGTGGGCAGTTCCTCACAAATATCACAAACAGCTGAGGACCTTAAGAATATGGGCTATGCCAATGTATTGCCTATCCAAGCGGATGTCTCTAAGGAAGAGGACATGATTGCTGTTGTGAATAAGACAATTGATACTTATGGTTCTGTAGATTTACTTGTTAACAATGCAGGTGTCGGCTTCTTCAAATTAACGGAAGAAGTATCCCTAGAGGAATGGAAAAAAGTATTCGAAGTAAATGTTCAAGGTGTATTCCTAGCCACAAAAGCGGTCTTACCACATATGAAAAATCGTAAATCAGGTACGATTATCAACATTTCTTCAGACGTTGCTAGGTATACCATTCCAAATGGTGCGGCATATACAGCTACCAAATATGCTGTCCAAGGATTTTCTGGTTCAGTAGCTCAAGAAGTTCGTGAATATGGAGTTCGTGTAGGTACGGTTAATCCAGGTATGGTTGATACGTATTTTGCAGAGTCTACTCAAGGATTGCCTGAAAAAGAGGATTGGCTCAAGGTAGAAGATATAGCGAACGCAGTTGTATACATGGCTTCGGCACCAAAGTATATGATGATTGATGAAATTATTTTACATCCATTTGCTCAACAATATCCGATAGCATAAATAAGATAATCAAAACCGTTTGTTTTGAATGTTAAAACACGGCTTCCATTCGAGGAAGCCGTGTTTTTTGGTGGTGGAATTCTTTGGTCCGGTAATTAATGTTTCTCAACTTAAATGGTATTCACTTGTTAATTTAGGAAAGACTAAACATCGGTATCTCATTAGGGTCAGGATCTACGGTTTCATTCGCATGGTCAATGTAGCGCAGCAGGTTGTATAGTGTCGTTTCAATTACCGCGTAATCACGTTCGAAATTGTATGCATGCAGGAATTGCTCAATTCGTTTCGATAAAAATTGGTCTTTTGTTCGTACCATTAAAATCAGCAAATTATCCCACTCGGAACGATGTGTATAATATAACGCTCGATCATAATCCATTTTATTCATTTGTTTTATCTCCTCCTTATTAGGAGTTGAGATTATTGTATGATATTTTGAGGAGAACTTTCACAGAAAATGTTGGACACCCACTGGTTACGCTGTTTTCAACATTTACCTGTATATATTTTTTTTGATTGAACAAAGGGGAGGTTTATTTGGCTAAAATTATTACCTGTATCATCATCTTGTTTTCCGTTCAGCAGGAAAATGTGACAAGCGCCAAAATAGTTAATGCCAATACACGTTATAGTTATGAAATGTTAGAAGATGACCTATCAAAAATAACCCAAAAATATAAAGAGAAAATAAACATCAAATCAATCGGAACATCTCATTTTGGGCGGGATATTTGGGCAATCAAGCTCGGAAAAGGAAAGAAAAATGTAGTCATGATTGGTTCACATCATGGCCGGGAATGGATGACTAGCCTTTTGCTAATGGAAATGCTTGAGTCGTATGCATCCACTTATAATGAGAGGAATTTTTTTGGTTTCAAGTCCCATCAAATATTTAATGATGTCTCTATTTGGTTTGTGCCAATGTTAAATCCTGATGGTGTTTCCATTCAACAGAATGATTTTAAGAGTTTTCCATCTCATCATCGAAAACTTTTGGTAAAGATGAATGATGGATCCGCTAACTTTAAGCGATGGAAGGCTAATGGGATGGGAATTGACCTGAACAGGCAATATCCTGCCGGTTGGGAACGTCTCGATCAAGAATCTGTATTTCCTTGGTATAAATTTTATAAAGGAGAGAAACCTCTTGAATCGAAAGAAGTAAGAGCCTTAACAAAATTTATTAGTGAAATCAACCCCTCGATCGCTGTTGCTTATCATACAGCGGGAAGAGAAATTTATTGGAATTATAAAAATGGAAAAAACTTAAAACGAGATAAACAGATTGCAAAAAAAGTCTCGAAATTAACGGGGTATAAATTAGCGATGCCGGTGCAAAATGCAATAGGAGGCGGATTCACCGACTGGTTTATTACTACATATCACAGACCAGCGTTGACAATCGAAATTAGTCGCTATGTTGGTGAAACCAATCCACCCTTATCGATTTTTCATAACGAATGGAAACGAAATCGATATGTTGGCTTAAAGCTCGCGAAAGAGGCTAAAAAAATCTCAAATTAAAGCATACTTGCCTATTGTTTTTTCTATCTTGTTTCATCATTCCCCTTTTTTCTTCATACATTGTGGTAAGAGGAAAAGGGGGAATGGCAAATGAACGTGGAAGGTCGTAATGCACTTGAATATGCTATCAGTGAAATCACTGAAATCGCAACCGGGTTTGGTTTGGATTTTTATCCGATGCGCTATGAAATTTGTCCTGCTGAAATCATTTATACATTTGGGGCCTATGGTATGCCAACCCGATTTTCACATTGGAGCTTCGGGAAGCAATTTCACAAAATGAAACTGCATTATGATTTAGGTCTTAGTAAAATTTATGAACTAGTTATTAATTCAAATCCTTGCTATGCTTTTTTGCTTGACTCTAATACCCTTATTCAAAATAAACTAATTGTAGCCCATGTTTTAGCACACTGTGACTTCTTTAAAAATAATGTTCGCTTTCAAAACACTAAGCGGGATATGGTTGAAAGCATGGCTGCCACGGCAGAAAGAATCCATCAATATGAGATTCAATATGGAAAAAAAGAGGTTGAAACCTTCCTCGACGCAGTATTGGCCATTGATGAACATATTGATCCCTCATTGATGAGACCAAAGTTATCTTGGTCTATTGGGGATGACGAGGAAGATGATGACCACGAAGTTCATTCTGCAACGCCTTATGATGATCTATGGAGTTTAGATGATAAGGATAAAAAGGAAACGAATCAACCAAGGAAAAAGAAATTTCCTCCAAAGCCAGAGAAGGATTTATTATTATTTATTGAAACCTATAGTAGAGAGTTAACAGATTGGCAACGAGATATCCTAACCATGATGCGGGAGGAAATGCTATACTTTTGGCCGCAGCTGGAAACTAAAATCATGAATGAAGGCTGGGCTTCTTATTGGCATCAACGGATATTAAGGGAAATGGATTTAACAAGTGGTGAAGCAATCGAATTTGCAAAGTTAAATGCCGGAGTGGTGCAACCCTCCAAAACGGGTATCAATCCATATTATCTAGGAATAAAGATTTTTGAAGATATTGAAGAGCGGTACAATAATCCAACAGAAGAAATGAAACGAAGAGGAGTACTGCCAGGGTCTGGAAGAGAGAAAATCTTTGAAGTTCGAGAAGTGGAATCTGATATTTCCTTCTTGCGAAACTATCTGAATAAGGACTTGGTCATGCGAGAAGATATGTATCTTTTCCAAAAACAAGGAAGGGACTACAAAATTGTCGATAAACAATGGGAACAGGTTCGTGATCAGCTTGTTAATATGCGTGTAAATGGGGGATTCCCATACATTACAGTCAATGATGGCGATTATTTAAAAAATGGTGAACTTTATTTAAAACACTGGTATGAAGGTGTGGAACTTGACGTTAAATATTTGGAAAAAGTTCTTCCTTATATACAACAACTGTGGGGCAGACCTGTCCATATCGAATCGATGATTGAAGAAAGAAAAATGTTGTTCTCCTATGATGGAAAAGGGGTGCATCGCAAATATTTGTAATTTCTTTAGGCTATCTTGTACTATCAAGATAGCCCATTTTTATTTAGAAAGGAAATCATTTCATGAATGTATAGGTTGATGTAGTGAACACTATGCTTAAAAGGGGATAAATGACGATGAAACAAACACTCAGCCCAAATGTTCTATCTGTTTTAGAAGACAAAATTAAATTAATTAAAACACAAAAAGGAGCAATTTACATAGTCGGTCCGATAAGGCTCCCAGTTAATTTATATGGTGAAACGGTCGTTTTCCATTGGTACTGTTGGCTGAATTGCAATGAAGTAACCGAAGATTTTGAAAGAATTATTGAAAAATTATCTTCGGTCAACCTAGCCGAGTTTCAACAATCCAGTGTTTTAGTATATGGTGATTTTGAATATGCAGATGATGCAATCATAAGATTTCATTCGATTTGCCATACGGGGGATATTTTCGGGAGCAAAAGATGTGATTGTGGTTTCCAATTAAAACAATCAATGAAAATGATTTCAGAACATGGTACGGGAGCATTATTTTATTTGGCTAACCATGAAGGAAGAGGAATTGGACTATTTAGCAAGGCGATGGCATATGTACTTCAGGAAAACGGATATGACACTGTTGAAGCAAATGAAGGCCTTGGATTTGTAGATGATTCCAGAAATTATGGAGATGCTATTTTAGTCCTTAAAGCATTACGATCAAAACCTGTAACACTTATGACAAACAACCCGAAAAAATTAGCAGCCTTAAAAAACGCTGGTTTAGAGGTCTCAGGCAGACAGCCTTTATGGGGAGATGTATCTGAGTATAACGAAAAATACCTTCAGACAAAAATAAAACGTTCGGGTCATTTAAAAGATAAGGAGACTTGTCCAAATGACTAACCATGAATTTTATATGGATTTAGCTCTAAAAAATGCTAAAGCTATGAAAGGACAAACAGATCCCAATCCACTTGTCGGGTCTGTAATTGTGAATGATGACCGAGTAGTCGGATTCGGTGCTCATTTAAAAGCGGGAGAGCCGCATGCTGAAATTCACGCTCTACGAATGGCTGGTGAAGCAGCAAAGGGTGGGACCATCTATGTGACATTAGAACCATGTTCCCATCATGGCAGGACAGGCCCTTGTGCTGTTGCCATCGTTGAGGCTGGAATAAAAAAAGTTGTTATTGCGACACTTGATCCCAATCCGGTTGTTTCAGGTAATGGGGTTAAGATTCTAAAAGATGCAGGAATAGAAGTAATCATTGGAGTTCATCAAGAGGAATCCCAGAAGATGAATGAAGTTTTTAATAAATTTATTGTGGAGAAAAGGCCATTTGTCACATTAAAATCAGGGATTACCTTAGATGGAAAAATTGCCACTTACACTTCCCATAGTAAATGGATTACTTCGGAAGAATCCAGACATGATGTCCACCACTTAAGAAATGAAAATATGGCCATTCTCGTAGGTGTCAATACAGTGATAAAAGATAACCCAGAATTGACAACGAGAATACCAAACGGAAGAAATCCAATTCGTGTCATTCTTGATACCACGTTAAAAATCCCATTAGAATCAAAAGTGGTTACCGATAACCTTGCTGAGACCTGGATTTTTACAAGTGAGAATTATGATAAAGAAAAGGAAAAAACCTTAACGTCTTTAGGATTGAAAGTTTTTGTTACAAATGGAGTGGAAAAAGTAGATCCAAAAGAAGTTGTGCAAGTACTAGGAAAGAACCTAGTTTCTTCTGTATTAATAGAAGGCGGAGGGACGATTAATGCATCTTTCCTAGAAAATAAATGTATTGATAAAGTAATACTATACTTTGCCCCAAAATTAATCGGTGGTAAGGATGCACCAACATTCCTGGAAGGGACAGGAATGGAAAAGATGGGAGATGCGGTAGAGCTATTAGACACATCTATCATAAAAATTGGTAAAGATTTTAAATTTATTGGCTATCCAAGTTATACAAAAGAGGGAATTAAGTAATGAGATTTGGTTTTGATATAGACGATACATTAATAAATCTACGAGAGCATGCCTTTAATATATACAATCGAAGGTTGAATCAAAGTGTTCCGATTGAAATATTTCACAATCTCAAAAGAGTTGAAATACATGAGCCATTTGGGTTGACTGAAGAACAAGGGAAAAAAATGTGGAATAATTCTTTAGAAGAAATTTATTATACATCATGTCCTGCCTTCCCAAGTGCTGTTAAAACCTTGCAAGAACTAGATAAGAAAGGGCATGAAATATACTATATTACGGCAAGACCTAAAGAACATGGTGAACGAACAAAGGAATGGATGAGAGAAAACGGCTTTCCTGTCAATGATGAAAGATTTTTTTATGGAATGCAAGATCATGAAAAGGTAGAAATCATTAAAAAGTTACATCTCGATTATTATTTTGATGATAAACCTGAAGTATTAAATACATTACTTAACCATTCAATTAACATTTTTCTCAGGGATCAATCCTATAATAGGCATCTGGATTTACCCCGTATTAAACATTGGACTGATCTTGAGGAAATAATTAAAGTTAGTAAAAATTTATAGAAGATAAAAGCTATCTTGTAACTGCAAGATAGTTTTTCTTTTGTATTAAAATTTTAAAGAGTGTCTTTTTTATAACAATCTTTCAAATACCATTGACATTGATAATCATTCTCTTTATAATTATAAATGTAAATGATAATCATTATCAATAAAATAAAAAAACAAACCGGGGGAAACACAATGTCGATCAAATTTAAACTTCTAGCAGCTATGGCAGCCCTTTCATTAGTTCTTGGAGCTTGTGGGAAAGCTGAAGAAACAGCTAGCAAACCAAAAGTAGAAAGTAAAGAAAAATCAGCAGAGAAGAAAGAAACAGAAGTAGAAGAAAAAGAAAAAGTAGCGTATGCTGATGTATTTACTGAAGCTACTACGGAACTTGAAAAAGCAAAAGAAGGAAAAGATGTTGATTTTGATAAAGTAATAGATTTATATAATAAGAATTTTAAAGAGCTAGTTCAACAACGTGACGCAGAATTTGAAGACACAATCGACGAAAAAATCACTGCAGCTCTATCGGCAGGTAAAGACGGATCAATGGACAAAGTAGTCGTCAAACAAATCTTTGATAAATTAATGCAAAAGGTATTTTATACATCTATTAAACACGATTTTACAGAAGTAACTGAAAAATGGGGTAACACAGAAGAAGTGAATGCAGAGCTAGAAGAAGCAAAAAATTATTATGCCATTCTTAAAACAACTGTAGAAAAACGTGATGCTGCATATGGTACTACCCTTGTTAGTGTAATTGATGGTGGATTCAGCGAAATCGAGACAGCGGTTAAAAATAATGATCAACTTAGCTTTAACTTAGGTAAGCAAGTGGTTGACAAAACATTAATGAAGACATTCTATCTTGCAACTGGTGCACTTCCAAACGGATATGCAACAAAGGCAGCAGCTGAAGCGGGTAAAGACGCTGCACTTGCTAAGGTCGAGCAAGCAGAAGGCTGGGCATTTTACCAATCTCTAAGCAGTTACTTGAGCAAGCATGCAGCTGATGAAACTGCCTTCATTGAAAAACAATTCAATCTTGAATCTGATGTAAAGACATTAGATCCTGCTGCTGTTAACAAAGCGTTCGTCCGTGGTTTTGCGAAAATTGCTATTGATGAATACGGTGAGAGTAAGGAATTATTTGGTGAAGATAAAGCGGTTATCACTGGTTTAGAGGGTGCGTTATTTATCGATATCATCGGTGAAGATATCAAAACCCTTCTTGGTGAAGATGCTTATAAGACATTAACTGAAAAGGCACAGAAATATGTTGAAACAGCCAAAGCTAAAGATAAAACTGCTGGTGAAGAACAATTGAACGAGTTAATTTCCACTCTGAATACAATCGTAGAAAAAGCGAAATAATGCAGAGGAAAAACCTTGGTTAATAAACTCAAGGTTTTTCCTTTTTTCTCGGATATGAGAGAATAATGTACATAATTAATGGTGATGAACAAAATAGGTATAGAGGTGTTATAAATTGAAAGTACTAGTAACTGGGGGAGCGGGGTTTATTGGCTCCCATCTTACAAGGAGATTGTTGAAGGATGGTCATGAGGTTTTAATCATCGATGAACTGCATCCTTACTATTCTGTCGATAGGAAAAAGCGCCAGCTAGAATTTGCAAGTCAAGCAGGTGAGTTCGCTTTCTTTCAAAAAAGTCTTCTACATGACGAAGTGGAAGTGAAAGAAATCTTTCTCTCCTACAAGCCAGAAATAGTTATCCATCTAGCTGCAATTCCTGGTGTACCCCATTCTATCGCGGCACCGAATGAGTATGTTGACTACGATATTAAAGCCACCATTAATGCACTACGATTTGCGGGTCAATCAAACGTAAAACATTTTATTTTTGCTTCTTCCTCATCGGTTTACGGAGATCAAAAGAACGTCCCACTTCGAGAAGAAATGGCTATGGGAAAGGTTGTTTCTCCTTATGCGGCCGCTAAGTTTGGGGCTGAATCTTTTTGCCATGCTTATTCTTCATTATTTGACTTTAAAATTTCGATTCTTCGCTTTTTTACGGTTTATGGACCATGGGGGAGGCCGGATATGGCCATCACAGGATTTATTAAAAAGCTTCTTCATAAAAAGGAAATTACGTTGTTTGGAAATAGTACTGCTAGAGATTATACATATATAGATGATTGCATAGCAGGGATCATTAGTGCATTTAATCAACCTGAAAGAGTCGGTACTTATAATATTGGGTCGGGTAAACCGATATTTATTGAAGAATTAGTAGAGTATTTAAAACTCCATTTTTCTGATGTATCTGTAAAACAAGGAGCCTTTCGCCAAGGTGATGTCAATTCCACATGGGCGGATATTTCGAAAGCACAACAACAACTTGGATTTTCCCCTTCAGTACCTTTTTCAGAGGGACTTGCTAAAACCATTGAATGGGCAAAAAAACATGTTTCAGAAATTAGTTAAACGTTTTATTAAAGTGACAGGATTCATTTTAGCAGGGATTTTTATCCTGTTGTCCTTGCGATATTTTCATGCTGGGAATTTTCTTGAGTCGTCCAGAATATTTTTTTTAGACAATCCTTTGATTATCATAATGGTAACCGTTGGTTACCTGTTTTCATTTATCCTCAGGGCCGAAGCATGGAGACAATATTTGGGAAAGAACGTCAGGTTTTTTAACTGCCTTCAAGGAGTGCTGTTAAGTCTTTTTGTAAATCATATTACCCCAATTAAGGTTGGGGATGCAGTTAGGATTGGTGTTTTGTCCTGGAAAGAAAAAAACATAAAGCCTGATATTTCAGCACACTCGGTAGTTGTACTCAGATCACTTGATATGTTGTTCCTATTGATATTTTCCATAATAGGACTTGTGGCATTTTCAAAAGCGTTTATCTTTCGCTTGTCTCTTGGAGTATTAATAATTTTAGTTCTAAGTATTTTTATCGGGATATTTATAGTCTATAAATACTGTCCACTCTATGTGGAGAGGCATATCTTATTATTAAGAACAAGCTTAAAAGGTTGGAATGGAGTTTATATTTTTATCCTAATTTTATTAAGCTGGTGCTTGGAAGGAGCAGTTTTGTGGGGAGTCACAGCTTCGTTAGGAAATGGTCTTCCTATTTATAAGGCCATCTGGGTAAATTCTATAACTGTGGGTGGCCAGGTATTTCAAATTACACCAGGGGGAATATCTACATACGAATCAGTCATGACTGCAGCTTTAACTAGTTTTGGTTATCCTGCAAAGGATGGATATATGGTGGCGCTTATTAGCCATAGTTATAAATTTATTTTTTCCTATTTCGTTGGTTTCCTTCTATTGATATATTCACCTGGAATA
The DNA here is from genome assembly GCF_019219025.1 of Bacillus sp. sid0103. Next base: position 31,712 of record NZ_JAHUWN010000024.1, read on the forward strand.
AATATTAAACAACTTAAAGCGTTTCTAAGAATGAGAGGAAGACAAAAATGAAAAAAGCATCTCGTTTTGAAAAAGTAGCGGCTAGGTGTTGGAACCTGTTGAATGAGGGAAAGCCGTTTACTCCAATATTCACCATCGGCATCATGCTGATTTATTCCCTGCCAAAGTTGGGATCTCTTTCTTACTGTTTAGATCTTTTCATAGGGTTATTAGCAATCTTACCTCTATTAATTATTTACTACTTGTACGATTATCCATTATTTTTAAGAAATTATTTATGGATCCCATTTACTGCCTATCTTATCATTTGGGATCATGTAAATCTTAGTTTGCTATTTACAGGGATCGGTTTATATTTCTTCTTTACAGTCTTTTTTTGGGGTACATTCTATTACCATTTACGAATCGGTACCTCTTGGCTTAACTTTACCCGTTTCTGGAAGCTCGTTTTAAAAAATAGTGATTCAACTAGTGGGAATGCCCAAGAACAATTGCCGAAGTTTCTTTTGTTATTATCACTGTGGAATTTGACTATTGAAAACCAAACTTGGTCGGGAAGTGAAATTGGAGTAATCGTCCTCTTTTATATAGGAATTCTATTGTTTTCTTGGATTCTCCATAAAAATCTATTTGATTGGAAACCGAAGATTATTCCTACCTTTACTGCAAATGTTGAGGAGCGGACAGATGCAATAAATAAAAAAGTTATTGTTATGGTCATTGACGGAATGAGGAAAGAACGCTTTGAGGAAGCGAACACCCCGTTTCTAGACTATTTGAGAAAAAATGGAACAGACTATACTAGAATGGAAACCGTATATCCAGCAAGAACTGTAGTTTGTTTTTCGTCGATGTTTACAGGGACTTATCCATTTGAACACGGAATAAAGTCGAATATGGTGTGGAAGCTGGGTATTAAAGTAGAGAGCGTTTTTGATACATTACGAAAAGTAGGGAAAAAGGGCTCATTATTAGCCGTAGCCCATCTCGTTGATTCCTTTGGAAAGGATGTAGAGACATTTACGGCTGTGATGCACAATAATGTTGTCGATCGTAAAATTATTGAACGAGCGAAGAATATCATGGAAGAACAGGATCCCGATTTGCAAATTGTACAATTAATAAGTACAGACCAAACCGGACATAGCCGCGGAGTATTATATGACGAATATATTCAGAAAATCGAAGAGGCTGACGCTTTGGTTAAAGAATATTTTGAATGGTTAAAAGAGAGAGGTAAACTGGAAAATTATACGTTTATTGTATGTGCTGACCATGGCCAAGCTGATGGGATTGGTGGACATGGCCATCTCGATGAAGGTGAAAGATTTGTTCCGTTTTTTATGTACGGTTCGGCGATTGAAAAAGGAAAAAGTGTAGAGGAAAAACATAGTTTGGTTTCCCTCGCTTCAACGATTTCCTATTTAATGGGAGCACCATTTCCTAGTCACAGCCGTGGACCAGTATTAATAGAGGCAGTAAGGAAGGATGTTATTAATCAATGAAGCAGCAAAAAGTAATTGTCTTTCTTCCAGCTTTTAATGAGGAAGAGTCGATTGCCCAAGTCATTCATAAAATACCTCGAAATTTCGACCCGAGGGTAAAGGTTGAGGTTCTAGTTATAAATGACGGGTCAAATGATCGAACGGTTGACCAAGCTTGGATGGCAGGGGCAGATTATGTCCATACCTTTGATAAAAACCATGGTTTAGGTGCTGCTGTTCGTAAAGGGTTGGAGCTTTGTGTTTTAAATGGAGCCGATATTGGTGTAATGATAGATGCCGATAACGAATACCCAGCTGAGCAGATACCGGATTTAGTCAAACCAATCTTAATGGGGACAGCCGATTATGTAATGGGGTCTCGTTTTAAGGGCACCATTAAGGGGATGAAGTGGAACAGGAGAATCGGGAATTATTGCTTCACGTTGCTACAAGCCCTATTGCTAAGAAAATGGATTTATGATGGTCAGTCCGGGATGAGAGCTTTTTCAAGATTAGCGATGGAAGAAGCTGAAATCGTCCACGATTATAACTATGCACAAGTAGTCACGCTAAATCTAATAAGAAAAGGATTTCGGATGAAAGAGATCCCGATTCGTTATCAGGTCCGCAAAACAGGTGAATCATTTATCAAGTTTCGAAGTTATATGACAGCGGTCTTACCGGCGATTTTAAAAGAAATGAGAAGGCCAGTAAAAAAGGTTATCCATAATAAGACAACATCTAGTCTAAGCATTAGGGGGATACAAACCTTGGATAACAAGGGAGATTAGTTAGGAAGTTAAATATGATAAATATATGACATTCTAAATCCTTGCATTGACAGCGAGGATGATAATCATTATCATTATCGATATAGGAGGAAATTCTTATGAAAAAATTTTTTGTATTATTTTTTACTATCGCATTAATTTTTAACAGTATTCCTTTAAGTAGCGCATTTGCCTACTCCTATGGGGATCCGAATGAGGAGAAGGTAGCTGAAGTTTATAAAGAAATGATAGTGAAGCTTGATGAGAATCCTCCCAATTTCAATTCCGCCCAAAAAAATTTTGAAACCGTTAAAGAAGAAATTGATATGCATATGGGCCCAGAGCCTGCTAAGTTAATTCTCAATAACCTTAAAGATAAAGACAAGGAAGCTACCATTAACAATATGGAAAAACTTCTGGTATTAAATATTGCAAGGCGTTTAGAGAGTATTGAAAAAAACTTTGCTGAATATGACACAACGAAAAGGCTCCTTGCTAAAGCATTTGCTACATATGATGCGTTGTCGCCTATAGTGGAAGCTGAAAAACCCGAGAATGATAAGAAAATCAGAACTGATTTTGACCAGGCACTTGAAGCATTAGGAAATCCCGGATTGTTTGGTGTCGGGAAAAAAGAGGCAAATTTAGACGCATTTAAGGAAAATAAAGAAGATATTCTAAACTCATTAAAAACTGAATTCAAGTTAAAGAGCCTTGATGTCGGGCATTTTTCTGAAAGTGCAACAGAATCAGGAACTGCTAAAAAAGACTGGACGGATATTTCGAATATCAAAAACTGGATACCACTCGTAATAATCGCAGGTATAATCATAGCTGTACTGATAGTTGTTATCCGAAGAAGAAGAAAATAGAAACTGATACAACACCATTGGGAGGGGACACGGCTGTGGAGATTCAAGCACTATTAATTACATTCCGCGAAGTTTTAGAAGCTTTGTTGATAGTTGGCATCATAACTACCTATCTTAAAAGAGTAGACCATAAGCAGTACACGAAATATGTTTGGTTAGGAGCAGGTCTTGCAGTTTTGGCAAGTGTTGGGGTAGCCCTCCTATTTCAAATTGTTTTTACTGGTTTCGCTGCAATGGGAAGCGAAATGTACCTGAAAATAGGCATTATGCTCGTTTCGACCGTATTATTAACCCAAATGGTATTCTGGATGGCCAGTCACAGCCGTGATCTAAAAGGAAACATGGAAGGGAAAATGAATAAGTTTATTTCTACTGGTAATGTAGTAGGGATGGTTATCCACTCCTTTCTTGTGGTCCTTCGTGAAGGTGTGGAAACCGTGTTCTTCTTTGCTGCAATTACAGGGGGAAACATCGGTGCTGCAATGCAAGGATGGGGCGCGATTACTGGTGTGGCCATAGCCGCCATTGTCTCTTATTTGTTCTTTAAAGGAACGATGAGGATTCCGTTAAGCAGCTTCTTCAAGTTAACCGGTGCTTTTATTATTCTTATATCTGCTGGATTACTAGTACAAGCGATTTCCATGATGCAGGACCTTAACATAATTGGCAGTATTATGCCACATGTGTATGATCTTACTTGGTTCCTGCCAGAGCATCCGATTGATTACACACATTATCTTCGTGATACAGGTTCTGCTCCGCTATTATCAGGAGATATTGGGATATTTCTCAAAGCTCTGTTTGGCTATTCTTCCATGCCTTCTATTGAAGAAATACTGGCATATATCGGATACTTTGTTGCAATTATATTGCTTACTTCTTCCAAACCTGCAGGAAAAAAGCAAACAAAGGAAACGAATTCACAGACAGCCAACATACTTAAAACACAAGCGAAATGAATTTGAACATGTAAAGTACAAGGCCGCTGCCTTGTACTTTTTCTCTACATAAGGAGGTGTTTTTTTATTGTCCAATCTTGACTTGAAAAAAGGTCTATTAATAGTTTTTAGTATAGTTGCTCTGTTAATAGTTTTTGTATCTCAACTGTATTTTATTAATCCATTTACCTCATCGTGGGATCAGGTCGATTTTGCGCTTGCCGTTAAGCGTTATGATTTAATGGCCATGCAACCGCACTTCCCTGGGTACCCTTTTTTTATTCTAGGAGGTAAATTCATTCATCTTTTTGTGATGGACCCATCCAAGGCATTAACTATTTTTAATATCATTTTTTATGCAAGTTCTATTATCCCAATTTATAAATTGTCCAGTCGATTTATGCATAAGTCATTTGCTAGTTTATCTACTGCAATTATATATTCAGCTAGCTATAGTGTTATTATGGTTAATCAGCCGATGTCAGAAGGAGCAGCACTGGCAGCATTTTGGTGGTATTTATGGAGTCTTCTTTTTGCGTTAAACAATAAAAATTCAAGAGCTATCATCATACCCTTGGGGCTTTTGAGTCTTATGTTGGGTATTCGACTTTCCTACTTGCCATTTGCAACTGGTATTATCTATCTGTTTTTTTGGAAAGTAAAAAATGATGGATTTAAAATGAAAGAGATTGTATATTATTCTGTCTTGGGGGGGATCTTTCAAGCAATATGGGTAATGGGACTTGTCATTTCAGAAGGAAGTATACTCGGCTTTATTAAGCTTTCTTTAGCGTTTACCAGTGGCCATTTCAATGATTGGGGAGGTACGGTAGAGGCAGCTGATATTGGTTTATTTGATAGAATTACGATTTTTTTATCGAGAAACATCCTATGGACAGGGATTGCCTCTGAATCAATGCTTAGTGCATTCATTTATATTTTCTTTCTCATTTATTTATTTTCTAGGGTGTTCAAAAAACAAAAAAAATCATGGCCATTTATGAACCTTCTATATATAATGTTTAGCAGTTATTTTGGTTGGGCACTTTTTGCACAAAATGTAGAGAAGGCTAGACATGCGCTCCCGCTTGCGGTCTTATTGATATTTTTCCTTTGTATTCGTCTTTTTTCACAAAGAATCCCTTTCATAATAGTAGGACTCTCCATTTTCCTCCTAGGGCATCAAGTAAATCAAAATGTCACCCTATTAAAGGCGGAAGCAACAGAACTTCCATCTGTTTATAAAATGAATGCATTTATAGAGAAAATGGATGAACCTGTTATACTCTACACATGGGAAGAAACGAGGGTACTGCAATATTTAGATGTTTCATATACACATAAGAGGATAGAAACCTATCAATATTTCCGGTATGATGCGAAATATTTTAAAGGAAGAACAGTGCTACTAACAGATAAAGTGATTCAAGGATTTAAGTCACAAGGCGTTTCAATAGATGGAAAAATCAAAAAGATAGCAACGTTCCGTTCTAACGAGCTTTTTGATCCAGTTTATCACGAAATAATTCTATATAAATGGCTGGAAAAATGAACTGAGGATTAATTATTAAGTAACACTCAATATGGAAAGGAAAATATTCATTGAAAAAAATAGCTATTGCGGGAACAGGATACGTAGGACTTGTCACAGGGGTTTGTTTAGCAGAAATCGGCCATGATGTGATTTGCGTGGAACGGGACCATCATAAAGTTAGGACATTAAACAATGGGTATTCCCCCATTTATGAGCCCGGATTAGATGAACTGTTGAAGAAAAATATTGCGGAGGGGAGGTTACGTTTTACAAGCAGCCCTACTATTGGCTATAAATCTGCTGAAGTCATCATGATAACAGTAGGAACTCCCCAAAATGAAAATGGCGCTCTTGATTTACTGTATATTGAACAGATATCAAAGGAAATCGCCAGGTCAATAAAGAGAAATAACGTCATAGTCGTTACGAAAAGTACGGTACCAGTGGGAACGAATAAAAAAATTAAAAATTGGATTCAATCAGAGATGCAATCAAGTCTTAAATTTCAACTTGTTTCAAACCCTGAATTTATCAGCCAAGGAACGGCAATTTATGATACTTTTCACGGTGATCGGATAATTATTGGATCTGATAGTAAGGAAGCCCTCAATACTTTGGAAGAGCTATATCGGCCGATTGGTACTCCCATTTTTAAAACGGATATGAATAGTGCTGAATTAATAAAAGTAGCATCAAATTCATTCTTAGCGTTAAAAATTAGTTACGTGAATGCTCTCGCAAGCCTTTGTGAACATGCTGGCGGAAATATTGAAGACGTCTCATTTGGAATGGGGTTGGATACAAGAATCGGATCATCATTTCTCAAGGCAGGAGTAGGTTTTGGCGGTTCATGCTTACCTAAAGATACCCACGCACTAGTTCAGATGGGGAATGATTCAGGGGAGGCTTTTAACCTCATAGAGGAGGTTATTAAAGTTAATAAAAAGCAGGAACTTAAGCTAGTGGAAAAGGCATTGAATCGATTTAAAAGTTTACGTGGGAAAAGGGCTGCAATACTGGGGCTTTCATTTAAACCTAATACAGACGATGTTAGGGAAGCTGTTTCGATTAAGTTAGCAAAGCGACTAGTTCATGAAGGGGCGACAGTAATTGCTTATGATCCTGTATCAATTCCAAATGCAAAAAAAGTATTAGGAGAGCAAATATTTTATGCAGATACGGTCGAGGAAGCTCTTCTATATGCAGACCTTACGTTCATTGTCACAGAATGGGAGGAAATTAAAAATCTACAATTAAATCTCTTCAATGAGTTAATGAAAGAACCGGTTATCTTTGACGGAAGAAATTGCTTTCATTTAGAAACCATAAAAAAATATCCAGTTGAATACTATTCAATTGGAAGACCTATAGTAATTGGAAAAATAAGCACATTGCATCAATAAAAGGCAGCTGGTCGATATATCTGCCTTTGTATTAAATCAAAAATCCCCTCAAGAGTTTCTTGAGGGGATAACTACAATTAAAACGCAGTTAGTTCTTTTTCTAATGCCTTTTCTACTGTTACATAATTATAACCTAGGTCCTTTGCTACTGCTTCATACGTGATTTCTCCATTGGCAACGTTAACGCCAAGATTTAAAGCAGCATTTTCAGAAATGGCCTTGAAAACCCCTTTATTAGCGATTTGCAATGCATATGGAACCGTCACGTTTGTAAGAGCAATGGTTGAAGTTCTTGGAACGGCACCAGGCATATTAGCAACAGAATAGTGAACAACACCATGTTTGATAAATGTTGGATTGTCATGTGTTGTCACATGATCGATTGTTTCCACGATGCCACCTTGGTCAATCGCAACATCGACGATAACTGAACCAGGTTTCATTGATTTAACCATTTCTTCAGTAATCAGCTTAGGAGCTTTGGCACCAGGGATTAATACCGCACCAATAAGAAGGTCCGCTTCTGCCACTGCTTCTGCAATATTGAATGGATTAGACATTAATGTTTTGATTTGATTTCCAAAAATATCATCTAATTGACGAAGGCGTTCTGCGCTTAAGTCAATGATAGTTACGTCAGCACCTAAACCAATGGCCATTTTCGCTGCATTCGTTCCGACAATACCACCGCCGACAATGGTAACTTTCCCGCGGTTAACTCCTGGTACACCTGCAAGCAGAATACCAAGACCACCATTATTCTTTTGCAAGAACTGTGCACCAATTTGTGCGGCCATACGACCTGCTACTTCACTCATTGGGGTAAGTAATGGAAGAGTCCGATTAACAGCTACTGTTTCATAGGCAATAGCGATGACACCTATTTCTTTAAGAGCCTGTGCTAATTCTGGCTCTGCAGCAAGGTGTAAGTAAGTAAATAAAACTAAACCTTGACGGAAGTACTTATATTCACTTGAAAGAGGCTCTTTCACCTTCATAATCATATCTGCTCTAGTCCAAACTTGTTCAGCACTATCAATGATCTCAGCACCAGCTTTGGCGTAATCTTCGTTAGTGAAACCGCTTCCAATTCCTGCGTCTTTTTCCATTAAAACGATATGGCCGTCATTTAGGAATGAAACAACACCGGCTGGAGTTAGTGCTACACGATTTTCATTATTTTTAATTTCTTTAGGTACACCAATAATCATAAGTAAATGTCCTCCCCTAGGTACATATAAGTGTTTTGCTATGGCTAAAGTATAGAATGTTTCCTAGAGAATTTCTTTGTTCAGAAAAGAGAAAGATGATCATACTTTTTGGGGATTTTCACAAATCGTTCAAATCCCCTGATATTTTTCCAACTTTAAATCTAAGTAAAGGATCATCTTTTGATTAGGATCTTTGAAATTAACATCCCCAATTTCCGCGATTCTTTTAAGTCGATAATTTAATGTATTGGCATGGACATTTAGTTCCTTAGCTGCATCGTTAATGTTGTTATCTTTATTTAAGAAAACCTCTAATGTTTCGATTAAGTTGCTATTATGCTTTTGGTCATATTCATGAAGCCGTTTTAAAGAATAATTTTCATAGGCTTCGGTTTGTCTTTTTTCTAAAATCAGATCGAAAATTTGATAAATGCCGAGTCTTTGATAATTAAAAATCTCCTTAGTCTCGAGAGGGAATTTTTCTTTAATTGATAAAACAGCCAGTGTTTCCTTATATGCTTTATTTGTTTGTAGATAATCCTCATAAATACTGCTATAGCCTGGTTGGATCTCCTTTATTCCATATCGTTCACTCATTTGCAGGATGAAGAACTTTACAAATTGATCAAGTTCATTGAAAGGGTTCTCAATATTAGTTGTTGAGACCAATAGAATGAGTTGATTGCAGTCAATTGTATAAAGAATGATTTTTATCCGTTGATTTGTTTTTAATAGATAGGAGATGGATTGCTCTACTTTGTTCGTGATATTTTCTCTAAACTGAAAAACAAGAATCGCAAAAGTGGAAGGCGGTGTTAATTGTAATGAATGGAAATGATCAAAAATCTCTTCTTTTTCTTTTAAATGACCTGTTAAAAGTTTCCAAAGAAATTCTTGTGAGCGCTCTTCTTTTTTGTTCTTTCTGGTCTGAAGTTGTAATAATTTATTTTTTACGGAATCTGCAGCTTTCTTTAAAAGAATGAAATCTTCATCAGTTAAAGATTTATCAATTTCGATTGCCCAAATAAATCCGATCACTTCTTCTTGCTTCCAAATGGAAATGGCGACTCGATTATTAAGACCGATATCGCTCATGTTTTTCACACGGATAGGATCTTGGGTCTTAAGTAAAGCAGGAATCGTTCCTTCTTTCCATAATTGATTAATGACTTTTTCCGGAACCCTCCGTCCAATGATGGTAGAAATTCTTGCTGGATCCGTCCGTTCATCATGAGTACTATAGGCAAGTAATCGGTGGTTTGCATCCTCAATGGTAATAGGGCACATTAGTACCTGACTAATAAGGTCGGCAAATTCATCTAAGCGATCAAAAGCAGTCTTAAATGGATCATGTAGTCTAGTATTCAAAATGATTACCCCCATTAATGTATAATGCTCGATGTTATTCTTATGAAGTTTTTACATTGTCTTTGTTTAATTTTACAAAAATTATAGAACAATTTCATGTAATTTTACAAAATAAATACTATGCAATAATGTTAAAATAATTTCGAGTAATCCTAAAAGAATAAATATTTTAACAAATCAATCTTCTGAAAGCGTTACCAATAGGTAAAAAGGAGGTATTCATAATAAAAGGCTTAAAAGTTGAGACTAACATTGCTATAGTAATAAAGTAAAGAAATTATTCAAATGGGATGAGAGAAATTCTAAATTCTATACATAAAGGGGAATGATCTATATGAGTAAAAACACTCATGATAAAGAGCTTCACCGTGGTTTAGAAGAAAGGCATATCACCTTGATGTCTTTAGGGGCAGCCATCGGGGTAGGGTTATTTCTTGGTTCTGCAACAGCTATAAAAATGGCAGGACCAGGTATTTTGGTTGGGTATGGTGTTGCTGGATTAATCATGTTTTTTATTATGCGTGCATTGGGAGAAATGGCGATTCAAAAACCGGTAGCAGGTTCGTTTAGTAAATATGCTCGTGATTATTTAGGACCACTTGCTGGATATATAACAGGCTGGAATTATTGGTTTTTATGGGTTGTAACTTGTATGGCTGAGATTACAGCTGTAGGAATTTACATGGAGTATTGGTATCCGGATGTTCCACGGTGGATCTGGGCACTTAGCGCACTAGTCATAATGGCAACAGTTAACTTCCTTGCGGTAAAAGCATATGGTGAATTAGAATTTTGGTTTGCGCTTATTAAAATTGTTACCATTATTGCGATGATTGCCATCGGTATTGGAATGATTTTCTTTGGAATTGGCAATGGCGGTATTGCAACAGGAATTAAGAATTTATGGGAGCATGGCGGTATTTTCCCTAATGGGATTAAAGGTGTTTTATTATCATTACAAATGGTTATGTTTGCTTATCTTGGGATTGAAATGATTGGGGTTACAGCAGGAGAGGTTAAAAATCCTGAAAAGTCCCTTGCGAGAGCAATAGATTCTGTTTTCTGGCGAATTCTCATTTTTTACGTAGGTGCGTTATTCGTCATTATGTCTATCTATCCATGGGAGGAAATTGGTACAAAAGGAAGCCCATTTGTACTTACCTTTGAACAAATTGGAATACCAGGAGCCGCTGGTATCATTAACTTTGTCGTACTAACAGCCGCATTATCATCGTGTAACAGTGGGATTTTTAGTACGGCACGGATGCTATTTAACCTTGCACAACATGATGAGGCGCCAAAGAATTTCGCCAAAGTAACGAAGAGTGGTGTTCCGGGTGTTGCAGTTATAGCTTCAGCAGGTGCTTTATTGATTGGTGTTATTTTAAATTATATTGTTCCTGCAAAAGTTTTTACATGGGTGACGAGCATCGCAACCTTTGGAGCCATCTGGACATGGGGCGTCATTCTTTTATCACAAATTCGCTATCGTAAATCCTTAAAACCGACTGAGGCGAGAAGTCTAAAATATAAGATGCCGCTTTTCCCTTTTACTTCTTATCTTTCATTAGCCTTCTTAGCATTTGTGATTGGGCTGATGGCGTATAATCCAGATACAAGGATTGCATTAGTAATTGGACCTTTATTCCTCGTCTTCTTGGTTATAGTTTATTATGGAAAAGGGTTTCATAAAAGAGGTTCAATCGAGGCTAAAGAAGAAGAACGAGTAAGTTAAAAGAATTAGATACAAGAAAAAGCAGTGGGAGTGATGTGTCCCACTGCTTTTTTGATAGGAATTAATTTGCCGTATTACGTTTTACAGCCGAAATGTGTTTTTTTGATGGCCAGAAAGCCCATTTGCCCAGTAAGACTGTTATGGATGGTACAAGTAATGGTCTTACGATGAAGGTGTCTAATATAACACCGATGGCGGTGATGGTTCCGAAATGAACAAGGACTTGAATGGGCAAGGTCGTTAAAATAGCAAATGTTCCGGCCAGGATAAGTCCTGCCGAAGTAATGACCGACCCAGATTCCGCTACACCTTCTTTAATGGCTTGTAGAAGGGGTAAGTGTCTGCTTTTTTTCCATATGCTCGAAATCATAAAGATATTATAATCTTCCCCTAGTGCAACAATAAACACAAAAGCATAAAGCGGAATAAATCCTTGGATCGCTTCTACCCCGAACAGATAATGAAGAAGAACCCAGCCCAGTCCAAGAGCACTAAAGTATGATAATAGAACAGTACCAATTAAATAGACTGTTGCTGTAATGGAGCGAAGGTATACAAGCAGCAGAACAGCAATGATACTAATCACAATGGGAATGATGATATTACTATCCTGACTGGTTGTCTGTTTAGTGTCGTATTGTTCCGCTGTTAAACCGCCAATCCAAACATGATCAGACACATTAGCTATTCCAGCTTGTTCTAAACTATTTTCCACATTATTGCGAAGCCCCTGAATATGCCTCATTGCCTTATTAGAATACGGATTGACATTCATTTCTACATTATAGCTAGTGATATTTTTATTATTTGCTCCTTGTTTACCCTCGGAAACTAGTTCGACGTATGCGAGTTTCTCTAAATTTTCTTTTACAGGACTTGATTTTCCATCCGTTTGAACAATTACTAGAACAGGTGCTAATTCACCTGGGTTGAAGTGTTCGGAAATGATATTGAAGCCTTCTCTTGACGGCATATCTTTTGGAAAAGAAGACAATGTATCGTAAGTGTAAACAATTTTGGATGAAAAAAAAGCAAAAATACCTAAAAATAATAACGAAACAATCATCAGCTGGAGTGGCTTTTTCACAATTAGGTTTCCAAGTCGTGAACCAAACCCCTTTTTATTTTTAGGCAGCTGTAGAGTTTTTCCCTTTCTTTTTGCTCGTTCCTCCTGCATGGCCCTGGTCCGCGGCAAAAACGGATAAAAGGAGGCTCTGCCAAAAATACTTAAGAGTGCAGGAATAAGTGTTAGACTGGCTGCCATCATAATTAGGATAGAAAGACTAAATGGAATGGCAAAACGGTGGATCGCACCATATTTGGATAGTAAAAGCACTAACAATGAGAAAACAACCGTTAGCCCACTCATGGCGATTGCGCCAGAAGCCCCTTTAAGTGAAAGCTTCATTGCAGTAAGTTTATCTTTTTCTTCAAGTAAATTGCTTCTAAATCGGGAAATGAGGAATAAACAATAATCGGTGCCAGCACCGAAAAGGAGTACCGTCATAATCGATAGGGCTTGTGAGTCCAGTTCTACCCAGCCCGCCTTTGCAATACCGCCGAGGATGGGACTAATGATACCATAGGCAATCCCAACCCCTAATAATGGGATCAACGCTAATACAGGCGAACGATAGATTAGTAATAATAAGACAAGAACAATGGCAACCGTCCCAAATAGTAAGGAAAGGTCTCCTTGACTAAATAAAGCTGTTGCATCTGTTGAAATCCCGGCTGGTCCGGTAATTCGTAATACTATTTGATCCTTATCACTAATTTTTGCTTTATTTGGATCCTGTGGAAAGATTATTGTAGCTTTTTCTTTAAATGCTGAGAGGCCATCAGCAATTTTCTCCTTGTCCGTATCTCTTTTAAACGTAACAGGTAAAATTAATGTTGTTCCATCCTCTGAGAGCTGTTGTTTAAGAGCTGGAAGTGGGAGTTGATAAAAAGGGACAACAGAATCCTGGGAGTCTACTGGATTTTGATCTAATTCTTTGGAATATTTTTGTATGAGTGCAAGATCTACTTCCGTCAATCCAGTTGCTTTATACCAAGTTAACAAAGCAGGAATACCTGAAGTTGATGGGAATTCTTTCTCTGCAATGATCTTTGCTTGTTGTGACGGTGTGGATGTTTCTAAATTAGAAGCCATCTCATTCTTTTGCGAGTTTGCTTGTGGAAGAGTTCCATTTAATACTGTTGCTAGTAACAGCCAGATCAAAAGAACAATCCATCTGCCTTTCTTTCCGCTTACAGCATTGCCATACATCTTAACCCATTGTTTCTCCAATTTGTTCACACTCCATTCTTGTTTCCTTATCAATTGATAAGTTGTTGGTAAAAAAAATTATGCTCTCATCCCGTAAATAAAAATTTTAACCATTAATTTGGCTTTTTCCTCCGCCTTTGTTTGTCTCTCCTTCACAGAGAGTCTTGCGGTATTTTCAGGTTCTAGAATAGATTTAATAAAGTTTAATATCAAATAGGCTAATTGCGTGGTAGTAGTATTCATCCTTGCTGGATTTTTTATTTCTTCCTTTGAAACCCCATCATTAATCATGTTTTCAACAGGAGTTAAAAATGCTTTAATCCACGATTGATAAAGTTGTTGCTGGTCGTTGGGGTGAAGTTCATGTGAAATATCATGAAACATTTGGGACATATCCATTTCAAAATGAGCCGCCATATAAAGTGCAATTTGTGTAAGCCTTTCCTGAAAGGTAGTGAATTGTGATAACAGACCATTTAGGTCAACTTCAGTTTGGTGAAGAGTTTGCTGCATCACAGCAACATAAAGAGTTTGCTTGTTTTTAAAATGATGATATAGCGCCGGCTGTGTAACCCCACAAATTTTTGCAATTTGCCTTGTGGATACGGCACGATAGCCTTGTTCCATAAATAGGCCCCGCGCAGTCTGAATAATCAATTGGTATGTTTCCGTTTGATTCATTGCTTTAGCTTCCATGTTCATCTTACTCATAAAATATGGGTCCTTTCGTCGTTATTACCTTATCAGTTGATAAGTACACTATAACGAAGTTGGAGACTGAAGTAAAGTAACAAAAAAGAATAATCAGGATTAATGATTGGAATTATTACTAATTCACATACTAACTTTGAAACTTAAATGAGGGATTGGTGTTGGAATTGAATAAAATAATTACTTTAATCACAGTAGCATTTTTATCGATTTTTCTTGCAAGTTTTCAGGTCAATGCCGAAGTAGTGGCCGGTTTATCAGAACAAAACACGATGTCCGTGCTATGGTTTCAAAAAGCAGGGGAAGCAAAAGGATTATATTATCAGGGTTATAACATTGGAAGAATGAGATTGGATGAAATCATGAGTAAAAGAAGGGGAAGGAATGCCTTAAAGCCGGCTGTTGTCCTTGATATCGATGAAACCATATTAGATAACAGCCCGCATCAAGCTTGGTATGTGATAGCAGGTAGAAAAATTCCTTTTAATTGGAATGAATGGTTTAAAAGGGCTGAGGCAAAACCGCTTCCGGGAGCAATTGAATTTTTGAAGTATGCAAAATCTTTAGGTGTAGAGATTTATTACATTTCCAACCGGTATCATTCACAAAAGGATGCCACTATTAAGAATTTACAGCATGTGGGTGCACCACAAGCAGATGAAGAGCATGTGTTATTAATGCAGCATGGTGAAAAGGGGAAAGAAACACGCCGCCGCCAAGTGGAGAGAACCCATGAAATTGTCTTATTATTTGGTGATAACCTGGGAGATTTCAATGGATTTGATGGATTATCTGTTTCAAAAAGAAATCAAACGGTCGACAAGTACAGGGAAGAGTTCGGTAAAAAACTTATTCTCTTTCCAAACCCAATGTATGGAGATTGGGAAAGTGCTATTTATAATTATTATAACAAGATAACGGATGACGAAAAAATGAAACTGAGAAGGAAATTCTTGGAAACGTACCGTTAACAAAACAAAGACGCTTGAAGAGGCGTCTTTGTTTAAACCGTTGTAGAATAACAATAATACTAAAAGTGCCGCTTAACTCCTAACATTTTTAAGGATATTAATTGCATAGACAATGATCCCCAATACCATTAATGTACCACCAGTAGCTATGGCAGGTTCGGCACTTTTCGTCCCGGATACATAAAAAGCGAGTCCAATCATCATAATGGGCAAAGATATATTATGAACCCAGAAGTGAACCTTTGCGAGTGTTGTTTCTGCTGCGCTTGGAAAACCAACATAAATGAGACCAGCAACTGCCATAGTCAGCCAACCTAATAAGTTAATATGTGCATGGACAGGAGCAAAATTTAAATTTTCTGTCATTGACATATACATCCCCAGGCAAACCCCAATGACAAAATACACCACAGAAATTTTAATCAATCTTACTGCCATTTTCCAGCCTCCCTTTTTTACTTAAAGTTGTGACTACAGTACTAAATATGTTGGGAAATTCTGAAAAAGAACGTTGATTTCATAGGGACAAAATGAGAATTTTAAATAGGAAAAGCTGCCCAGTTAGGCAGCTTTTTGAAAGTGAATTAAAATAGCGCTTTAATACCAACTAAAACAAGCCCGATGAGGAATCCACACACAGCACCATTTACACGGATCCATTGTAAATCTTTTCCAACATTTGTTTCGACCATTTTAATAAGTGTTTTATTATCTAGTTTTTCTAAATTTTCCTTAACAAGCGTTCCTATTTTCGAATGATTTTTATCAACAAAGTTTGAAATATGGTTCTTAATCCAGGCTTCAATCGAAAGTACTCTTTCTGGATTAGATTTGATTTGCTCTAAGCCATTTTTCATGATCGGGAGGAGATAATCATCATAAAAGTTTGGCTTGTCAATAAAATCATATGCTTTTTGTTGTATCTGATTTAATAACTCAGTAATTTGTTCGTCCAGTTCCCACTTATTAACAAGATGTGTTTTAAAATGATTTAGTTCTTCATAGACCTTTTGGTCATTTTTTAATGATTGCAGTTTATTATCAATATGAATCATTAATGTTTGACGATTTTGATTTAATGGGTCCCGAAAGCTGGCTACCCCTTTTAAAATAAGGTTTTGAATGATACTACCTAATTTTTCTTCATTAACCAAGTTACTAAATGATTTTAAAGCAAATTGCATAAAACCATCAGCTTTGATATTTTCCACCGCATCGACAGCCAACCCGCCGAGTTTATACTTGGTACTTTCTTTCCTTGCCCATTCATCTATCTCTTTAAGCATATATTCAAGAGCTTTTTCATCATATTTTCTAATCGTAACCTGATCAATAAGTAGGGGAAGAAAATTCTTACTATCGATTTCGTGGATTCGAGCTTTTAGTTCTTCTTCTAGCAGCGGTGCGAATCTTTTAATATCAAATATTTTTATCAAATGTTTAGACATCATGATGAAATTCTTTTGGACTGCTGGTGATGGTAATTCATTGTCGATTATCTCAAATATTTTATCAGTAAAATGAATGGTATCAATCTTTTTACGAATACTTTCTTTTGTCAACCAATCATTTTCTAACATTGAAATTATACCCGCGATAATTCTATGACGGTTTTTGGGAAGCAGTGCTGTATGCGGAATTGGAATACCTAATGGGTGACGGAATAATGCTGTTACGGCAAACCAGTCGGCTAGTCCTCCAACCAATCCAGCTTCAAATCCGCCCTGCAGAATTGTCCTCCAAATAGAATCTTTTAAAGGTATCGTTGCCAGAAAGCCGATTCCCATCACAGCAAGAAAAATCGTTGCTAAATGCTGTGTTTTTTTATTTTGACGATTAACCATCTTTGAAACCCCTCATTTTTGAAAAATATTATTGTCTATTGCTATTATCTCAATTTTAATTAAAAAAAAGCAAAAAAAATTACTTATATATGGATTATTTGCAAAATCTTATGACTTAGGAGGAAAAAACAATAGAAACACCTCTCAATTTCATGAGGTGCTCTCTATTGTAATTTAACTGATGTTTTTGTTTAGAATTGCAAATTAAAAATTATATGAAAATTTTTATTTAAGATTTGAAACACTTTAATACTTTTTTCGTCTA
Organism: Bacillus sp. sid0103; assembly: GCF_019219025.1. The sequence goes on from NZ_JAHUWN010000024.1 coordinate 49,090, forward strand.
ATCAAATGTTGTAAAATATACAAGGTTTAAAATTAGTGAATTTGGGAGAGATGGAAATGAAAAAGTTCTTGGTCTTAGTATCAACAATTATGATGGCTTTGGGCCTTACTGCTTGTTCAAGCAATGATGAAGTAAAAACAGACAAGACGAATGCAAAAGAAGAGACAGCAGCGAAAACGGACGTTAAAAAGGAATTAGTTAGATTCTATATGGATCTTGGAAATAAAATTAACGCAAAAGATGCTGATTTAAATGCATATGTTGCAAAGGCAACTAAAGAAGATGCGAAACCTGAAGAATTACCAACTGCTGAAGATCGAGCTAAAGCAAGTGAATCAGCTGCGGCGGTGGCTGCAGAATTAAATAATTATCAAATTCCTGAATCATTAAAAGACAAAAAAGCCGATCTTGAGGCTGCAATAAAGGATTTTGCAGCATCTTACCAAACTAAAGCCGATGAATTAAAAAAAGAAACACCTAATTTTGATGCAGCAACAGCAACCTTCACACAAGGGGAAGAAAAACTTGGAAAAGTATATGAAAGCGAAAAATTACTTCCGCCAAGCGTAGATAAGCAAGTAAACTAATATTGGTTACTATTTATTAGAGGACGAGGTTGCTCTAGAACAAAAAACACACGGTATCGTGTGTTTTTTGTTTTTATAGAAGAATTTAAGTGTAAGTCTAATGGTATTCCAGGACCGTCTGCTGATGAGAGTCATATATTCGGACAAGGGAAGGTTCGAACTTATCTGAATGCAGGGCCCATTTGTAAACTCCCTAATGCACCATACTGGCATGAACTGTATTACAATAAAATATTAATTTACCGCTAAGGTTGTGAGTTCTTGGTACCTGACCAAAATCTCATCAAGGTTCTCATCAATGGTTAAGGTTACTTCAGTATCTTCAAAGAACCATACATCATTTACTTCAACAAAAAAGGTAATACCATTAATTTCATAAGAATATCCAACATGAACAGGTGATTCAGCTGAAAAAGCAAGGCTAAACCCTTTATGCTTTATTCCAAAACCAGCATATTGAGGAAACATCCGAATGAAAAACGGTTTATTTATTGCGAATTCTTTTGTGAACCAAGTCGCAGCTTTTTCGTCGACAAACATGAACATCTAAATGCACCCACCTTTATCTATTAGGTAATCATTCATATGGGATGGCTCGGATAGTAAACTTGATAAAAGTCTGTTTTCCATTCCCTATGTCAAAAGGGTATAACTTTTCATCGGTTTTGCATGTGATATTATTCACGCACCATCAAGAGGTTTTATGATGTTTTAAATTGTTCATTTATTTTCCATAAAACTTTCACATGTATCAGTGTAGATGAGGGCATATGTATAAAAGGGTTGGAAAATATCGTTCGATTTCGCTGTCCAGCAAGTGTTGCTGATATTGTAACATTTATATAGTGAAAATGATGATAATATAAAAGCAGTGAAGGGGGTATTCCAATGGTGCAGGATATCGATAAGCTAACAGATAATGTTAATGAAATAAAAAGTTTATTTCGTACATTGAATGATACATTAGAGAGTATTGAAAAACGACTTTCTCGGCTTGAAAAAATGGATAGCATTGAACACCGGGTGGAAGTAAATCAAATTGACCTTTCCGATATAAAAGAATCTCTGCAGCGGATTGAAGAGACAAACAATAGTGATATACAGCATATCAATCGCCGACTTGATTCACATTTAGTAAAAATCGCAAAGTTGGAAGAGAATATGATTATTTTTAAGTGTAAATAATCATTTTAGCAAGATAGAAAAAAGATCAGATTGAAAACGATCTGATCTTTTTTGTTTTCGTTTAGAAAACGCTTACAATTCTTTGAATATTGCTTTAACGCCTAGGAAAAGCAACAATAAACCAAATACTAAAATTGCAAGTGCACCGACAACATGGAAAAATGATGACAGGCCAGCTAGGAATGAAATGCTTGGCATATGAACTAAAGCAAAGCCAGCTAAGATACAAAATAAAAATAAACTTCCTAATCGATCCATATTCTTCCCCTCCTTTGAAATTAGAGTATGCTTAAACGGGGGAGCTTGACTGGACAAAAGTACTATGAGGTTTAACAAAAAAACCAGATCGGATTGATTTTCCGTCTGGTTTAATATCGTATTAAGAAAGCACTTCTGAATTTGGTATGGAGACTTGTTGGCTGACTAAATCTTCACTATTGGCATTTTTGGTGACTTCAATATACTTAATATGATGATCTTCCATATCGAGAATTTTAAAGGAATAGGTTTCATGAAGGAGGATATCGCCTTCTTTTGCTTCGTAATTTTCGGTTAAAATCCAACCGCCAATTGTATCGACATCTTCATCGTCAATTTCTACCCCTAAAAGATCATTCACTTCACTAACTAAAACTTTAGAATCGATTATATAATGATTATCCTTAATTTTGCGAATCTCTGGAATTTCATCCATATCGAATTCGTCACGAATTTCCCCTACAATCTCTTCAAGGATATCTTCTACTGTAACAAGTCCTGAAGTACCGCCATATTCATCCATCAAAATCGCCATATGAACACGGTCCTTTTGCATTTTTACTAATAAGTCATGGATTGGAATTGTTTCTATTACTCTTATAATTGGCCGAGTATAGTTTTCTAGAGTCCGTTCTGCAAGTTTTTCATTACCAATTAAATCTGTCATAACTTCTTTTATATTGATCAGCCCAATGATATGATCCTTATCCCCATCAATGATCGGATACCGTGTAAATTTCTCTTCCCGTAATACCTGAAGGAAAGTTTCTAATGTATCTTCTTTAGACAAGGAAACGATTTCCGTTCTCGGTACCATAACCTCTTTGGCAATACGGTTATCAAATTCAAAAATTTTATTTACATACTTAAACTCTGATTGGTTAATTTCACCACTTTTGTAGCTTTCAGATAGGATAATTCGAAGTTCTTCCTCTGTATGGGCAATTTCGTTTTCTGAAACAGGCTTAAGCCCGAAAAATTTAGTCGTAATTCGTGCAGAGCCATTTAGCAACCAAATAACAGGGTACATAACCTTGTAAAAAAGTACAAGCGGACGTGACATCACTAAGGTAATCCATTCTGCCTTTTGAATCGCCAATGTTTTTGGAGCAAGTTCACCAACTACTACATGTAAAAAGGTAATAGCCGCAAATGCAAAACTTACAGATATTACTTGGTTAAAGCTTTCGGAAATATGCAATCCTTCAAACAGCGGATGGAGCAACTTTTCAAATGTTGCTTCACCAAGCCATCCTAAACCAAGGGCGGTTATGGTTATCCCCAACTGACAGGCGGAAAGGTATTCATCAAGATTAGAAATCACTCTTTTAGCAGTCACAGCACTCGAATTTCCTTCTTCAATTAACTGATCAATTCTGGAGCTTCTAACTCGTATAATAGCAAATTCAGAAGCAACAAAAAAAGCAGTTAATGCAATTAAAATGGCTATAATAACCAAGTTAAATATGTCCAAATAAGTTCCCTTATCCTGTTTTTTAGACAGGTAAGGAGTCACCTCCCAGTTTGATAAAAAAATTAGCTCATATTGCCTTAAATTTATTTCTTGTTTTTTTCCTAATATCGTCTAATGGTCATCATACCACCTCGACAATTTTATAAATTAACAATAATTATAAAGAATTTGAACTATACAGTCAAACGTTCTGGTTAGTATATTGGTAGATAACTATATTTTATGGGAAAACAAAGTGAATATGAACAACAAAAGACTAAATATTACAAAAATTATACAAAATAAAAGCAACTCCTACTCAGGAGCCACTTCTGCTTTTTTAGTAGCGGTGTCTACTTTGCTAACTTCAATGTACAAGATATGGTGACCTTTGATCTCATTAATTTTAAATACAAATCCGTCGTTTTCAATAGAATCACCTTTATGTACGTCGAACTTTTGTGTTAAAAACCAGCCGCCTATTGTATCGACATCTTCTTCATCCAGTGTGGTGCCGAGTAGATCGTTTACTTCACTGATTAAAACTTTTCCATCTAAAATGAAATGGCTGTCTGCTTTTTTCTGGATAAGAGGGAGCTCATCCAAGTCAAATTCATCCCTTATTTCACCAACAATTTCTTCAAGTATGTCTTCAACCGTGACAATTCCTGCTGTCCCACCATATTCATCAGATAAAACTGCCATATGCGAACGGTTTTTTTGCAGTTTGACAAGAAGCTCTTGAATTGGAATGGTTTCAATGACATGAATCACTGGTTTTAGATAGGGTAGAAGAGGTCGGTCGCCCGTACATTTTTGCTGGATGCAATCTGTTAAGACTTCCTTAATGTTAATAACCCCTAAAATATTATCTTTGTCCCCATCAATTAAGGGATATCGAGTGTATTTTTCTTCTTTAACGATTTCAATAATTTCTTCCATGGAGGCATCTATGGAAAGAGTTATAAGTTCAGTTCTAGGGACCATAATTTCTTTAGCAATCCGGTTATCAAATTCAAATATTCGATTCATATATCGATATTCAGATTGATTAATTTCTCCGCTTTCATAGCTTTGCGAAAGGATTAACCTCAATTCTTCCTCTGACAAGACGATATCATTCTCGGATGCCGGTTGTACTCCGAAAAGACCAGTAACAAACCGAGCTGAACGATTTAGAATCCAAATAAACGGGTACATCAGTTTATAAAACAAGATGAGCGGACGAGCAATAATCAAGAGAATCTCTTCTGCTTTTTGAATCGCAATCGTTTTCGGTGATAATTCGCCAATGACGACATGGAAATAAGTTATGACAATGAAAGCAAAAATAAACGAAATAATGTGTTTGAGTGATAAAGGTATGTGAATCAGGTCAAAAATAGGATTGAGCAGTTCTCGAATAGTGGGCTCACCAAGCCACCCTAAAATTAGGGAGATGATGGTAATCCCAACCTGGGTGGCAGATAAATAACCATCCAAATTAGATATTAACTTTTTTGCTGCTTCAGCTTTTGGATTTCCTTCTAATAGTAATTGATCAATTCTTGTGGATCGAACCTTTACCATCGCAAATTCTGAAGCCACAAAAAGGGCTGTAAAGGCTATTAGGATAACAATAATAACTACATTCATCCAAATCATCTATCACCTTACAAGAGGTAAGGTATGCCACCTCACTTACGTTGGTCTCAATACATTATTTCAAAAAAAAAATCTATTAGCAAATCGACCTAAAAAAATGCTGCCCAATAGGCAGCTACAAGAGAAGATGGTTATATTTTAATAAGGAACTCGTTTATTCCAGTCACGGGCAAGCATACTATAAATATAGAGGTCATGAAAGCGGCCATATAATTGTTCGCCTTCCTTAATGATCCCTTCCTTATTAAACCCTAGTCTTTCTGGTATAGCACGGCTTTTTTTATTTTTGACACCACAGCGAATTTCAACTCGATTTAATCCTATCTGGAAAAATGCGTAATTTAGTAAGGCTTGAACTGAACGAGACATGATGCCATGACCTTCTGCCTTTTTTGAAAGATAATAACCGATACTTGTCATTCGGTTATGCCAATCGATTTGATGTAACCCAATGGAACCGACCAGTTCCCCTTTATAAAGTATCCCCACATTTAATCCACTATTTTCTGCAAATTGGTTTAGCCAAATCGGTATTATGGACTCAAACTGATAGGGAGAGTTCATGCTATCCACCCAAGGCATCCATTCCCGCAAATGTTCACGGTTCTCTTCAACCAAATGATATAATCGTAAGGCGTGATGCGTTTGAAATAACTGGAGTTCAATTTCATTATCAACCTTTAATGTAAACATTGGTCTATTCTCCCGATATAAATTTTTAGTTCATCATATGCATATTAGGTTCGGTACGGGAGGAATTATTAATGAGAAATAAAAAAATCCCTGCTTTAAATAAAGTGGGATTGGTCACATGGGCGACGAAATTTCAAATTCAATTAAGGTTAAGGGGTTAAGGCTGCAACAGGTAAGAGAATTGAAAATGTTGTTTTATCAGGAGAAGAATCACATTCTAAATTCCCTTTATGCTTTTCGATAATTTCTTTACATACAAACAAGCCTAAACCTGTACCCAGTTTTTTTGTTGTAAAAAATGGTTCGAAAATTGATTTTCTTAGTTCCGCGGGGATCACGGGTCCATTGTTGGAAATATTGATTTTAATGAACTGATCTTCGAGACTGCTATTGATTTCGATCGTTGGATTTGGATTCTCATCATGATTTAATACATCAATCGCATTAAAGATAATATTAATTAAAACCTGCCTAATTTCATCTGCATACCCATTAAGAGTAATATCTTCACTTAGTTCTTTTCTAATTTTTACTTTTCCGTCAAGAATGCTTGGATAAAGGAAGTTCAATACTTCCTCTACTAATTTATTTAAATTGAAGTTATCTTTTTCTTTGCCAATCAGTTCCTTCTTTGATAAAAGGAGGAATTGTGAGATGCGAAAATTCAGTTGATCCAGCTCACTTGAAATGATATCTAAATATTTCATATCCGGATAATCCGCTTTTAGCAGCTGGATAAATCCTTGAACAGAGGTTAGTGGGTTCCTAAACTCATGAATAAAACTGGATGTCATCTGGCCAAGCAGTGTTAATCGATCTTGATGGGTAGAATCAATGTGCATGGTTTTTTCTTCAATAATTTTGTTTTTTGCTTCAGAGTAATGTGATACAGCATAGTATAAAAATTTATCGAAACAAAAATTTATCCTGTTTAATGCTTCTTGCATTACTTCCCATGGAATCCCAGTATCGCTTAATTGGCTGTATAAAACGGTTCTTCCAATATTTACATTATAAACAAAATCTCCAAGGTTAATATCAGCCAAAACTCTTTCCTCTGATACTTCAATTGCAAGTTTTTCAATAATCTCTAAAACCTCTTGTTCGGTCATTTTGTGCATATTAAGTAAAACTTCGAGTAATGCCTCGCCGTTATCGTGAATTTTTGTTTTAAATGGATCAGCTTGAGTGGTAACAATGGCATTTTCCCATTCTTGAATTAATTTCTGTTTATTTCGACTGAAAAAATCAAGTAAATCTGTTTGGTTTTCCGTGAACATGCCGTTTTCCCCCTATGTTATTGGCAAAAAACTGCCTAGAAGGTTTATTCGATGAAAAAAAAGAAAATCCTCCTTTTTTTATAAGAAAAGTCTTGAAATCTATCCATGCAATATATGGAAGGTTTTTTTACCGATTAGATTCGTTAAGTAAAACATCCGAACGTAATATTTTCCTTGTAAATGGAATTAAAGAAGAGTATTGCAATGGTACCAATCTTCTTAATGGCCTATCGTTGGGGGATTAAGGGCGGACTATTAACAGGATTTATTCTAGGTTTATTGCAAGTGGTCCTTGGATTTGCTCAAGTATATACACTCCTACAAGGATTTATTGATTATTTCCTTGCCTTTACTATAGTAGGGTTAGCGGGTATTTTTGCCAACCAAGTAAAGAAATCTATATCTAACCATGAAAAAGGAAAGTGGATGACATATGTAATTATCGGTGCATTGTTTGGAAGTGCCTTAAGATACCTTTGTCACGTTGTCTCGGGAATTTTGTTCTTTGGAGAATATGCACCAAAGGGACAGCCAGTAGCTGTATACTCACTTCTATATAATGGAACGTTCATGCTGCCAAGTTTCATCATCAGTGCAATCATAATCATCATTGTCATGAGTGCAGTACCAAAGAAATTATTTTCATAAAAATATATGAAATTAAGACAGGAAAAGAGTTTATATCTCTTTTCCTTTTTTACTGTAATTTTCGAACTTTTGACAAATTTGTCATGCTTGATAACTCTTATAAAGTGCTAAAATGACCATATAGAAAGATAATCATTCTCAATTAATATAGATAGGGTGATATACATGTTTGGTTCGTTAAAAGCAGGAGATAAAGGAAAAATTATTGATATTTCCCATGTGGGTCACCTGGTACAAAGACGATTACTTGACTTGGGAATTTCTGAAGGCTCAGAAGTATGTGTGAAATGTGTGATGCCTTTTGGGGGACCTGTGATGATTGAATCATGTGGACAATGTGTAGGTATTCGCCGCACGGAAGCAGTTCGAATCGAAGTGGAGAGAATATAATGGAAATCGCTCTAATTGGAAATCCCAATACAGGGAAAACTTCATTGTTTAATAATCTAACAGGTTCCTATGAGTATGTTGGTAACTGGAGCGGTGTAACCGTTGAAAAGAAAGTTGGCTTCTTTAAAAATAATATTGGTCATTTAATTGATTTACCAGGTGTGTATACACTTAATCCGCTGTCAAAGGATGAAGGAGTAGTTACTTCCTTCTTTTTGAATGAAACCGTTGACCGCTTACTAAATATATTGGATGCCTCACAATTAGAACGAAATTTACACCTGACATTGCAATTGCTAGAGTTTGAAAAGCCAGCACTAATTGGACTTAATATGGTCGATGTAGCAAATAAGCGCGGAATCCAAATAGATGTTTCTAAACTTTCAAACCAGCTCGGAGTGCCAGTTGTTCCTGTCGTGGCAAGAAGTGGTAAGGGTTGTGATAAATTAGTAGATGTCATCTCTACTCCATCAATCCAGCCTCTAAAAAAGAATCTTGTTAACTATGGAAAAGAAGTCGAGGAAGCCATTGTAGCATTATCTACTGAGATTAATGGGAAAACAGGTCTTTCTCCACGATTTCTAACCATTCAATTATTTGAAGGAAATGAATACGTTAGAGACTACCTTGGGACTATTGTTGATAATCAAAAGCTTAATGCTCTAACTGCTTATTTAGAGTCAACTATCCAAAAACATTATAATGTTAAATCATTAGCAATCTATATCTATCAAAAAAGAAAAGAAGTAATAGAGAAAATAGTTGCAGAGGTTGCTAGGAAAAGTAATTCGGATATACCACTTTCTGAAAAAATTGACAGTATCGTTACGAACCGCTTTTTAGGAATGCCCATTTTCTTGCTGCTTATGTATGTCATGTTTATGCTGACTTTTGATTGGCTTGGAACACCATTATCTGATCTTTTGGACGGATTATTAACTGGACCGGTGACAACAGGACTTGAAGCGGCTTTAACTGCGATTCATGCTTCAAGTTTTATACATGCATTGATGATTGACGGTTTAGTGGCAGGGGTAGGCGGCGTACTCGTATTTGTCCCGCAAATTTTCATCCTATTTTTCTTTATTTCTTTATTAGAAGATTCCGGTTATATGGCCCGAGTAGCGTTGGTCATGGACCGAATTATGGAGTCTGTGGGGTTAAACGGGAAGGCGTTTATTCCCATGATGATTGGCTTTGGCTGCAATGTACCAGGAATTATGGCAGCGAGAACAATCGAAACACCAAGAGAAAGGCTGGTAACCATATTGCTAACGCCGTTAATGTCCTGCTCGGCGCGATTACCAGTTTATGCATTATTTGTTGGAGCATTTTTTGCAGGAAATAAGGCTTTAGTTGTTCTAAGTTTATATGTACTGGGGATTGTGGTTGCGTTAGTCTTAGCAAAAATCTTTTCGACTACTTTATTAAAATCAGAAACTTCATTATTCGTTATAGAACTGCCTCCTTACCGGCTCCCTCAATTTCAATCATTGTGGAGGAGTACATGGGATAAAGGAAAAGGTTTTGTTAGAAAAGCTGGAACATTTATTTTTGCAGGTTCTGTCTTTATCTGGTTATTATCTTATTCAGGTCCCCATGGTATAAAGGTTGATATGGATGAAAGTTATTTAGCCTCAATTGGAAATGTGATCGCGCCCATTTTTGATCCAATTGGATTTGGAACATGGCAGGCATCAGCCTCGTTAATTACGGGGTTCTTGGCAAAAGAGGCCATAATTTCTACGATGAATATCATTTATTTTGTTCCGAGTGATGCAAGTTTACAGGGATTATTAGCTGACTATTATACTCCACTTGCTGCCTATAGTTTCATGGTTTTCATATTATTATATATCCCATGCCTGGCAACGGTTGCAACAATTTATAAAGAAACAAATTCAATGAAATGGACAGCTTTTTCAATGATTTATGCATTTGCGATTGCTTATATTCTATCCTTGGTAATCTATCAGGGCGGCAAATTGTTTGGACTTGTATAATTCTAAAAAGAGGTGGAGCAAATGATTGCCAATATTATCATCGGGGCCGCGATCTTTGGATACGCGACATGGGCTTTAGTCAAGTTTATTAATAAATCGAAACAGGGAAAATGCGGAGCGTGTGATTTGAAAGATACATGTTCAAGTAAATGCGGAGTACCGCCTAAATTACATTAAAAAAAACTGCTATCTTTAAGGCTATGTTAAAGCATATTGTTAATTTTGGCACTCTGTTGATCTACGTTCCAGGCGCGAAGACTCCTGCGGGAGGACGGGGCAGGGGAGACCCCGCAGAAGCGCAGCGACGAGGAGGCTCCCCGGACCGCCCGCGGAAAGCGAAGCGCCTGGAGCGGAAATCAACAGGCAAGTTTAACAGAGCCATCTTTAAAGGTAGCAGTTTTTTGATGCTAGAATTTGAATGATTCAACAAACTGGTGTAAAATTACACTAGTTGCAATTGAAGGAAGGGCTTAACGTGACCAGAGATGAAATTATAATGCAGGTTTCTGAAAAGCTTCGCCTAATACGAACTGAAGTCGGTTATACCCAGGATAAAATGGCAGATATTATTGGCGTCTCAAAGAAAACACTTGTTCAAATTGAGAAGGGTAGAGTTCTTGCCAATTGGTCTACTGTGGTTTCGATTTGTGCATTATTTCGTGAAACTGAAACCGTCCAATTTTTATTTGGAAATGAACCGCTCGAGGTGTTAGAAACTGTTGCCCGCGAAGGAATAGATATTCGAAAATCCAAAACATTAGGTGGCCGGATATGGTGGAGGGTTGTATCAAAAAAGAACCGATATATTTTGCAGCAAAATATTCTTAGTAAGCATTTTCGGATATTGGATGAGGAAAATTATCGGATTTTTAGCAGTATTGATGAAAAGGTTTCTAAACATCGGTTTAAAGAATTAACCAAAAATGAATAAATGATTTGGCAAAGGTGGGAATTGTGCCCATCTTTTTTCTTTTTTTTGGAATACTAATCAATGTATTTAACTTCAGGATAAACTGTCATAAAAACGAACCGATATTCGAAATTTATACCTGTTGTAGATTAGTGATAAAGGGTGTTTTCATTTGGGATTTAAAGTGAATGTAACTAACATATTTAAAAACTGGAAAAGGTGGCACTTGCTCCAAATATTAGTGCTTTCTATGCTCATTATTATCTTAAGTTTTTTTGGACTACTTTATTATTTTTCCAAGGATGCAGACATCTCAGGACTGAAAAATGAGCTGCCTCAGGCAACGGTGTTTTATGATGTGAATGAGGAGCTAGCTAGTAAAGTATCGGCGAATAAAAATGAAGGTGTCTCGATTAAGCAAGTCCCCGAATCTATGAAAAACGCGATCATTGCCATTGAGGATCGTCGATTTTACCAACATAGCGGTGTGGACCTGATTGGAACATCAAGGGCATTAATCCGTGACCTAAAAGCTGGAGGCATGGTAGAAGGCGGCAGCACCATAACTCAGCAATTGACAAAGAATACACTTCTCACATCACAAAAAACCTTAAATCGGAAGATGGAGGAGGTTTTTTTAGCGCTACAGATTGAACGGGAATATTCGAAATCAGAGATCTTGCAGATGTACTTAAACCAAATTTATTTTGGAAACGGTGCATGGGGAATTAAAACAGCCGCCAGCAAATATTTTGCCAAAGATGTTAAAGACCTATCAATCAGTGAATCTGCCTTACTCGCAGGGTTAATTAAAGCGCCATCTGCCCTAAATCCATATGAACATATGGAAAAGGCAACTGACCGGAGAAATCTTGTATTAACACAAATGAAGAAACAAGGGTATATTTCCAATCAGCAGTATGAAAAAGCAAATCACGAAAAAGTAATTTTGAATGATAGGGGCGGTGACCCGTTCCGGGGCAAATTTCCATACTATGTTGATCAGGTTTTAGATGAGGCAATAAACTTATATGGATTATCACAGGATGAATTACTCACCGGCGGCTATCAAATTTATACAGAACTTGAACCTGCCATACAAACCGCCATGGAAGAAACATATCAAAATGATTCCTTGTTCCAAGAAGGAAAAGACCGGCTAGTACAGAGCGGCGGGGTCTTAATAGATCCAAAAACAGGCGGGATTAAGGCTATTGTTGGAGGCAGGGGGACACATACGTTTAGAGGATATAATCGTGCTTCGCAATTAGAGGCACAGCCAGGTTCTTCTTTTAAGCCATTAGCTGTCTATTCACCTGCTCTGGAAGAAGGTTGGCAGATTAGTGATATGTTAAAAGATGAACCAATGTCATTTGGAGATTATCAACCTAGTAATTATGATCATCAATATGCTGGTCAAGTACCAATGTATGAAGCGGTGAAAGAATCAAAAAATGTTTCAGCTGTGTGGCTCTTAAATGAACTTGGAATTGAAAAAGGACTAGATTCCATTAAGCGGTTTGGAATTTCGTTGGACAAACATGACCGTAATTTATCTCTAGCCTTGGGAGGTTTGCATAAAGGTGTCTCTCCCCTAAACATGGCAGAAGCTTTTTCTGTTTTCCCGAATAACGGTATAAGAATAAAGGCTCATGCGATTAGGAAAATTGTTGATGCTGAGGGAAATGTTGTTGCCGTCTGGAAATCAAAAAAAGAGAGAGTGACAACAAAAGCCGTAACAGACAAAATGACGACCATGCTTCTTGGTGTTGTGGAACAAGGTACAGGTAAGGCAGCACAAATACCAGGCCGAGAAACTGCAGGGAAAACGGGTTCAACTCAAGTTCCGATAAAGGGAATAAATGGCCTGAAGGATCAATGGTTTGTTGGATATACACCACAGCTGGTCGGGGCTATCTGGGTTGGCTATGATAAAACAGATGCAGAGCATTATATTACTCCGACAAGCAATAAAGGGGCGGCAGTTGTTTTTCGAGATGTAATGACGAAAGCATTAATGAATGAGCCTGCCAAGAGCTTTAATGTCCCGCATATTGCAAGCTTGATTGAAAAGAAAAGGCAGGCAGAGGCTGCTAAGAATCTTTTTAATTTTCAAGAAAACTTTAATAATGAAGTTCAAAAGTGGGAAGAGAAATGGAATAAACAAAAGGAAAAATGGCAAAGGAAATGGAAGAATAAAGGAAAGGGAAAAGAAGAAGGACATGGAAATGGGCATGAATAATCTACGATGTGTCGAAAGGTGTTTGAAACAATTCAGAAAAATGGGAATTGACTTTTAAAACAACTGGTGATAATCTAACAAAGGAAGAAAAAAAAGGAAAGGGAGGGTTACAAAATGACTAAATTCAATCAAGTTTTATTAACAATTGAATATATGAATGTAACCTGTCCTGAAGAAATTTCTTGTTAATTTTTCAATGTGAAACACTTGATAAATGACTAAAACACAGGTTACGTTCGCATTTGTAACGTAACGTGTGTTTTTTTGTCCCTTTTTTTAAAAGGAGGCATACTGCACTACTGCGGTATGTCTTTTTTTTATAGTTCAAAACAAATTTGAGGGAGGAAGAATTTATGAGATATCTAGAAGAATCTTGGACTGGAAACACAAAAGGAGCACAAGACGGCGGATAGTAAAAAATAAGGGGGAGTTAGTAATGTTTGTTGTTTTAAAAAAATTGAGTTGGTTTTTTAGAGAAAATCGGCAGCGGTACCTAATCGCGATCACCTTATTAATTTTAGTTGGTGTTTTAGATGTGATACCGCCTAAATTAATAGGAATGGCTATTGATGATATTCATGTTGGCGGTATAAGTAAAAAGAAAATAATTCAATACCTTGGGATACTTTTAGGAATCATGGTGTCGTCCTATGCGATCACCTATGTATGGATGTATCGATTATTTGGAGGCGCTTTCCTTGTTGAAAGGAAACTTAGGTCTCGATTCGTTAATCACTTATTAAAAATGACTCCAGTTTTTTATGAAAAAAATCGGACTGGGGATTTAATGGCACGTGCTACAAATGATTTAAAAGCCATTTCCATCACAGCAGGTTTTGGAATTCTGACACTTGTTGATTCAAGTGTTTGGATGCTGACATTACTGGTAACGATGGGGATTTTTATTAGCTGGAAGTTAACCTTAGCAGCGATTATCCCGCTGCCATTTATGGCCATTTTAATGAAAATTTATGGGAACAGAATTCATACACGCTTCATGGAAGCACAGGATGCCTTTGGTGAAATGAATGACCGAGTACTTGAATCTGTTGCAGGAGTAAGGGTGATTCGTGCTTATGTTCAAGAAGTGGCGGATAGCAATCGGTTTCATCAACTCACTGAAGATGTTTATGATAAGAATATTAAGGTTGCACGAATTGACGCTTTATTTGATCCTACGATTAAGGTGCTTGTCGGCATTAGCTACTTAATTGGCCTTGGTTATGGTGCTTATTTAGTTTTTCATCAATCGATCACATTGGGGAATTTAGTTTCCTTTAATGTGTATTTAGGAATGCTGATCTGGCCGATGTTCGCAATTGGTGAGCTAATCAATGTGATGCAAAGAGGAAATGCATCACTCGACCGTGTTAATGACACACTTAGCTATGTGGAAGAAGTCGTCAATCCTCTCCATCCCATTTCGATTGAACGTGCCGATGGCATTGATTATCAACAGGTAATCTTCCGTTACCCCTCTTCTAAAAATGATAATCTTAAAGATGTTAATGTAAAAGTTCTACCGGGGCAGACATTGGGCATTGTTGGTAAAACAGGGTCAGGAAAGACTACCTTTATTAAGCAATTATTAAGACAGTATCCATTAGGTGATGGAGAAGTATCCATATCGGGTGTCCCGTTAGAGGAGCAAACGTTAAATCAAGTTCGCAACTGGATTGGTTATGTGCCACAAGATCATGTGTTGTTTTCTCGAAGTGTAAAAGAGAACATTCTCTTTGGCAGGAAAGACGCAAACGATCAAGAATTGGATGAGGTTATTGATTTAGCAGCGCTTCGTAAGGATCTCGATCTGCTCCCAGAAGGATTAAGTACGCTCGTGGGAGAGAAGGGCGTGGCCTTATCAGGCGGGCAAAAACAGCGGATCTCGATTGCTCGCGCACTTATTAAAAATCCGGACATTCTTATACTCGATGATTCCTTATCTGCAGTGGATGCCAAAACAGAAAAACGAATTATTGACAATATTAGAAAGGTAAGAAATGACAAGACCACGATCATCACCACACATCGAATGTCCGCTGTCCAGCATTCTGACCATATTATTGTATTTGATGAAGGCAGGATTATCGAAGAAGGTACACATGAGCAACTCCTCGAACATGATGGGTGGTATAAGGAACAATTTATTCGCCAGCAATCTGCAGGTAAGATAGAGGAAGGTGTGCAAGCATGACAACAGGGAAAAGATTAGCTAGGTACGCATTTGCTTATAAAAAAATTATCATCGCAGCATTGATCATGCTGACCATTTCTGTCGCAACCGATCTGGCTGGACCGTTTATTGCTAAAAATATTATTGATCAACATATATTAGGAATTGAATCCGTTTGGTACGAAACAACAAGTGGCAATAAAGCAGTCAAATATGAAGGTGCGTTTTACAAACGAGAAAAGTATTTATCGAGTGGTGAACAAAAGGGAAAACCAATACGGATTTTGCAAGTCGGATCCAAGTTTGTTTTCATCGATCAACAGCTCGAATTCGATGGGAAACGAACATTACAAGAAGGAACATTAGTGATAAAAAATGGTGAGCGCAAAGCTGAATACGGGGCGAAAATCCTGAAGGTATCCGAAATATTAACCTTTTATCAGCCCGAGATCCCAATTATTTTTCAGCTATTGGCGATTTATTTTGGGCTTTTGGTGGTTTCAGCTATATTTCAGTATGGTGAACGTTACTTATTACAAAAATCAGCAAACAGAATTATTCAAAAAATGCGCGAAGACGTGTATGGTCAGATCCAACGTCTGCCAATAAATTATTTTGATAATCTGCCTGCCGGTAAGGTAGTCGCAAGAATTACTAATGACACGGAGGCAATCCGTGAGTTATACGTAACGGTTCTGGCTACCTTTTTTACAAGCTCCATTTATATTACCGGTATTTATGTCGCATTGTTTATTTTAAACGTAAAACTTGCAGCGATATGCTTATTATTGTTGCCCATTCTTTATGTGTGGATGTTAGTATATCGAAAGTATGCTTCGAAATTCAATCGTGTAATACGGTCAAGGAACAGTGAAATTAATGCAATGATTAATGAGTCCATCCAAGGGATGAATATTATCCAGGCATTCAGCCGTGAAAAAGAAACAAAAGCAGATTTTGAAAAACTTAACTATGAGCATTTTACGTACCAGAATAAACTATTAAGTTTAAATGCCTTAACCTCGCATAACCTAGTAGGGATATTAAGAAATCTCATATTTGTGGCATTTATTTGGTATTTCGGCGGTCTGGCACTTAATACTGCAACCATTCTCTCACTAGGGATGCTATATGCTTTTGTTGATTATATAAATCGTCTTTTCCAACCGGTTCAGGGGATTGTCAACCAATTAGCAAATTTAGAACTTGCGCTTGTGGCAGGTGAACGTGTTTTTAAGTTGATGGATGAACCAGGGGAAGATGTTAGTAGTGAGCGAATGGCTCGTTTTAAAGGAAATGTTTCATTTAATCATGTTTCTTTTGGTTATAAAGAAGGAGAATATGTCCTAAAGAATATTGAGTTTGAAGCAAAGCATGGAGAAACAGTTGCCTTTGTTGGTCATACGGGTTCTGGAAAAAGTTCAATTATGAATTTACTTTTCCGCTTTTATGATTGTCAAAAGGGAAAAATTACGATTGATGGAAAAGATATTAGAACGATTTCTCGTCAATCAATCCGGAACCATATGGGGATTGTATTGCAGGATCCCTATTTATTCACAGGGACGATTGCCTCAAATGTAAGCCTTAATGATCCTGCCATTAAAAAAGAAATAGTAGAAAAAGCATTAAAGGATGTTGGGGCTGAAAAAATATTTAAGAACTTAGAAAATGGTTATGATGAACCAGTCCTTGAGAAGGGAAGCACCCTTTCAAGTGGACAGCGCCAGTTAATTTCATTTGCAAGAGCACTAGCATTTAATCCAGCTATTCTCATTCTAGATGAAGCCACCTCAAGTATTGATACAGAGACGGAAGCGTTGATTCAAGAGGCAATGGAAGTTTTGAAAAAAGGAAGAACCACCTTTATCATTGCCCATCGGTTATCAACCATCCGGAGTGCCGACCAAATAATCGTGTTGGATCGAGGAATGATTGTTGAAAAAGGAACGCATGAGCAATTAATGGAGCATAAAGGTAAATATTATCAAATGTATCAACTCCAGCAAGGCAGTACCGATTTGGCTGGATAGATGAGACCCCTTAACCTAACATGTTAAGGGGTTCTTTTTAGTAAGTTAACCCTACCCGGGAGCCGATAAATTGATTGCTAAATAGCTGCCCAAAAGCAAAATCTGCTGTGTCGTAAATCGAGATGGAAGAAGGATGATCAGGAAGAAAGTCTTTTTCATACCTATAATGCCCTATTCTTTCCCCTACCGGTAAGTAAGTCGGACAAACAACCGTCCAATCGAGCCCGGAATCTTTTAGTAATAAATAGGCCCGTAAATGTTCCTCAGCATCACGTGTACTTTTCCGTTTCGACTCAGACGATTGAAACCGATATAAATGGGGGGCAGACCGAGCCTGGAGAATTCCTGCCGTTCCAATCGTTATAATTCGCAGTATTCCTTGCTCTTTCATATGCTTTATGATAAATGGCATAGATTCTGACAGCGTGGTAGTTCCTGCTGTATTCAGTGCACTTATCACTACATCAGATCCCATTAAGCTATTCGCAATGTCTGTTTCATTTATTACATTACCTTCAATAATATGAAGGCCATCATTGCTAATGGTTAATTTTCTCCTATCTCTCACCAGAGCTCGGACAGAATGCTCTTTGGATAGTGCATGTTCTAAAATAATCGTGCCAACTCTGCCTGTTGCACCGAAAAGGCAAATGTTCACAAAAAATTCACCTCTTAGTCAATAAAGTGTAATATTCATCACTTGCGATACCCTTCGCTTATGATATTTTGAAACTGTTTAAGCATTTACTAATATAAGGGTGGGATGTATATGTCAGATTATTCAGTTGTGCTATTAATCGGTAGTTTTTTAATCCTTTCATATTATATCGGATATACAATCATTAAACATTAAAACATTAACTACAGACAAGTGTCTGCAGTTTTTTTATTGATGATAATTGTCATTACTTTAATAAAATGGATAGGATTGGGTATATATATGGAAGTATATGAATTTGTGAGGTGTAGATGACAAGTGGAAAAATATCGAATTGAAAAAGATACGCTTGGTGAGGTTCGTGTACCCATTGATAAATATTGGGGAGCGCAAACACAACGGAGCAAGGAAAATTTTAAAATTGGCTCCGAAAAGATGCCATTGGAATTAATTTATGGTTTGGTTTTTATTAAAAAGGCTGCAGCAATCGTAAATTTCCAATTAGGAAAGCTGAGTGAAAGTAAATTAAACGCAATCCAAAAAGTATGTGAGGCTATTCTTACTGGAAATATGGATGAACATTTTCCATTGGTGGTCTGGCAAACAGGCAGTGGGACACAATCCAACATGAATGTCAATGAAGTCATAGCCAATAAAGCAAATGAATATTTAAAGGACAAGGGTGCCGGACATGAAAGAATCCACCCCAATGATGATGTCAATATGTCGCAAAGTTCCAATGATACCTTTCCAACAGCCATGCATATTGCTGCTTATAAAAAAGTAGTAGAAGAACTCCTCCCGGCTATAACAGAATTAAAAAAGACACTTCTTGTTAAAGAAAAGGATTTTTCAAAAGTTATAAAAATTGGAAGAACTCATTTGCAAGATGCCACACCACTGACGCTAGGACAAGAGATCAGTGGCTGGCGGTGGATGCTTGAAAAATGTGAAAAGATGATAAAAGAGGCAAGTCAATATCTTTTGGATTTGGCGATAGGCGGGACGGCAGTTGGTACAGGCATTAATGCCCCCCCACAATTCGGTAATATGGTTGCTGAACAAATTTCCACCTTTACTGGATATTCATTTCGTTCCTCAGAAAATAAATTCCATGCTTTAACCAGTCACGATGAGATTGTACATGTTCATGGTTCGCTAAAAGCCTTAGCCGCTGATTTAATGAAAATAGCTAATGATGTCCGCTGGCTTGCAAGCGGACCGCGCAGTGGGATTGGTGAACTTAGCATCCCTGCGAATGAGCCCGGCAGTTCAATTATGCCAGGTAAGGTCAATCCAACCCAAAGTGAGGCTTTGACAATGATAACGTGTCAGGTTTATGGAAATGACGCCGCCATAGCTTTTGCAGCAAGTCAAGGAAATTTCGAGTTAAATGTATTTAAACCAGTAATTATTAATAATTTTATCCAATCGGTTCGGCTTCTTACAGATGGGATAAGATCTTTTAATCAAAATTGTGCCATCGGAATTCAGGCAAATGAAGAGATTTTAAACGAGCATTTGAATCGCTCCTTAATGCTTGTTACTGCATTAAACCCTTATATTGGCTATGAAAAGGCAGCAGAGATTGCCAAACTAGCGTTTAAAGAAAATAGTTCGTTAAAAGAAGCAGCCTTAAAACTAGGCTATGTTACCGAGGATCAGTTTTCAAAATGGGTCAATCCGAAAGATATGATTTAAGAAAATGAAAGCCCCTTCCAAAGGAAGGGGCTTAGCCATAATATTTATTTGTAATTTACTTGGTTAAAATATTAGCGTTGGAATCCGCCAAGTTGAGACTCAGCCATTGCTACTAGACGTTTTGTAATTTCTCCACCAACAGATCCGTTGGCACGTGAAGTAGTGTCAGCACCAAGATTTACACCAAATTCTGAAGCAATTTCATACTTCATTTGACTAAGAGCTTGTTCGACGCCTGGTACTAGAAGTTGATTAGAGTTGTTGTTAGTTGCCATAGTTGAATAACACTCCTCTTAATAAATTTGGGGTCAGTATGGAGTTGAACCATAATGGAGATTAAACCATTGCCGCCTAGGCCTAACCCATATTATCAATATTACTTTTGATAAGTTTTTTACAAGGTGGAGATTCATTCATAAACCTTCGGTTTGGCTGGATGAGTCGGACTTGCACCGGCTATTTCCCCTTTTGGTTTCATCCATCGTGTTAAAGGTGTTGCTTGCTTTGTAATACTTATTATGATTAAAAAGGAAAGACTTATTCGAGGATTTATTTGGTAGTTTATTCCATTACATATGGGATGTAAGTTAACACAAACTAAGGTTATCAATTAATTAAAAAGGGTGAATAGAATGTCTGAATGCCCAGTATGTAATGGTTTCCGTGAAGCCTACTTATTATGTTCAACTTGCGGTGAGCCTATGATGGAAAGTGGTCGTCTGATGGATTTTTATGATGATTACAGTCCATATATGGAAATTGACTTAATGAAAATGGAAGATGGATATCCCGATACAAATTTAGGTCATAAGTGTCCGCATGTATATCGATGCCCTGCTTGTAATACTGAGGAGGTAGTTTTTATAAAAGAATAAGCCCCGCTCATGAAGAGGGGGCTTAGTTTATTCTTATTCATCGCTTTTATGGGCGGATTCTTGCTTCGGTTTCTTCATCAAAGAAATGTGCCTTATTCATATCAAAAGCAAGTTCTAAAGTATCGCCAGGATGAATATCACCACGAGAATCCACGCGTGCTACGAAATCTTGGCCGCCAATGCTAGAATAAATCATTAATTCTGCACCAGTTAACTCTGCAACATCCACTTGTGCCTTTATTTTTGATCCAGCTGATGCATCAATGAAAACAGGTTCATCATGAATATCTTCTGGACGAGTACCAAGGATAATTGATTTTCCAACATACCCTTGTTCGCGCAGATATTTCATTTTTCCTTCTGGAACAGCAAGGGTAGCATTTCCAATGACAAATTTTCCATCCTCAAGTTTTCCATTAAAGAAGTTCATTGCAGGAGATCCAATAAATCCACCAACAAAGACATTCTCAGGCTTTTCATAAACTTCTTTAGGAGAACCAACTTGTTGAATGATACCATCTTTCATAACAACTAGTCGTGTAGCCATTGTCATCGCTTCAGTTTGGTCATGTGTTACATAGATGGTAGTAGTATCTAAGCGGCGGTGAAGCTTAGCAATTTCCGCACGCATTTGAACACGAAGCTTAGCATCAAGGTTTGATAACGGTTCATCCATTAAGAATACTTTTGCATCACGTACAATCGCACGGCCTAATGCCACACGTTGACGTTGTCCACCTGAAAGTGCTTTAGGTTTACGAGTTAAGTAAGCTTCTAAACCAAGAATCTTTGCTGCGTCTTTTACGCGACGGTCAATTTCATCTTTAGGAAATTTGCGCAGTTTTAAGCCAAACGCCATGTTATCATATACAGTCATGTGTGGATAAAGAGCATAGTTTTGGAAAACCATGGCGATATCGCGATCTTTTGGTGCTACATCGTTCACTCTTTTCCCATCAATGTAGAAATCACCCTTAGAAATATCTTCAAGACCAGCAATCATTCGAAGTGTTGTAGATTTCCCGCACCCTGATGGTCCTACAAACACGATAAATTCTTTATCTTCAATATGTAAATTGAAGTCTTGAACAGCTGTTACCTTATTATCATAAATTTTATAAATATGATCTAATTTTAACTCTGCCATTGTAATTCCTCCCTTTATCTTGTTAGTAACAGTTTACAATTGGCAACAGAAAATAGGTATAGACAGACTGCACAAAGAATGAAAACGCTTTTTTGGGCACATTGTTACTTTTTCTGACTTTGTTCATAAAGAAGACAAGCTAAAAAGACTGTAAAGGCACCATAAAAATCCTTTAATTGGATTCCGGACTTGTCGATAAATTTATCAATCCGATATTGAAGTGTATTTCGGTGGATATACAATTTTTTTGCCGTCAAACTAGCATTTAAATTATTCTCAAGAAAAACTTTAATGGTCGAAAAAAAGTCGGGGTCATCATAAAAAACTTCAAATATTTCCTGATTCACCATTTGTTTTAAATCCGCCGGCAAATGATAAGCTACATAGGCAGGAAAGACCCGTTCAAATGTAAAGATATTCTTTAGGGTCACAAGATTCGTATTGCCGAAGGAAAAGTATTCTTTCTCCAGTAGATATTTAGAGCGAAGTTGATCGTTAAAAGGATTGAACTTTCCTAAATAAAAATAGATTTTGACATAAAAATCGCTTTCTAATGTTTCTGACATAGAAATCAATTCTTCTTCAGTGAGAGAGACCGTATTGTCCTCTTCAATAACAATCCCTCGACTTCTGTTTTCCCAAATGATGATGATTTCTTCAGTAAAGAAACCTTTTAAGGCCGACTCAATTTCTATTTGGTTTGTTTCATCTCCTTTAATTTGAAATTGAATGAAACGGAGCGTTGAATCAGTATGATAGGACGGCAGCGGCCCATCGTCTAATAAATACTCATCCCAACCCTTGGCTGCTGCATTTCTGGCCACAGATTGAATCTCAACTAATTGGTATATCGTTTGAAGGAGGGTTAATTCCTTTTCAGACAGCTCAGTTTTAGGAATGCCGAGCCATTCGTTTTCATGGTCGTTGGAAAATAAATACAATTGTTCTGAAGGCTTGTCAGGTTTAACGGGAAACAAAATAGCATTTTCATAAATAGACAATAATTTTCGTAACATCATTGGTTTCTCCATTTGGTTGGATTTTTTCATTAACTACAGTAAGTATACAGTAGTTAATGAAAGCTAAAAAATAATAATGGCCAGCCAAAGTTATTTTGGCTGGCCAGTTAAAATAGTAGTTGATATTATTCGCATTCATAAGGTGGTTGTTCTTCTTGAAAGTCACGGGCTTCTTCAATATTTGTTGAATCATGGCGGGAATGGACAGAACCACCAGACATACCTTCGTTAATCATTCGGTCAACATCCATAAACGCCTTATCTCTGCCTTCATAAGCAGAACCTAAATCCGTTACGTTCTCTTTTTCTTTGTTCATCACTATCATCCTTTCCCAATACTATATTTAGTTTGCGGATAAGGAACGTTTTCATACACCCATGATTATCATTTGAGATTATTCATAAACATGGTAAAGCATAAGCTCATGGATTTGACTTGATAATGCCTCGATTTCA
Source organism: Bacillus sp. sid0103 (assembly GCF_019219025.1). The sequence goes on from NZ_JAHUWN010000024.1 coordinate 72,445, forward strand.
TCCTGTTCAGGCACATTCGCTGTCCATTCTATTTTCCCGGTTTGGTGATAAATCCCCGTAACTTTTTGTTTTTTATGATAAAAGGAAAAATTCCAGCCAGGAATGTTTTTGTTTTCAAATAATGGTTTGAATTGAAAGTGCATGATCATCGTGAATTCCCCCTTTTAATATTCTTACTTATAGCTTAACTTGTTTGGGGAAATATTTAAATATGAATTTTCTGTCAGTTTTCATAATCTGTTAGTTGGAGAAATAAGCTGCAAAGTTGCTCAATTTTTTTTGCTTCTATTACAATTTCGTCAAAACTCATTGGTTTTGAATTCACCTCGTAAATATAGTACTGACCCGTAATACTTACCCCAGCATCAATAGAAAATTCGCCGAAATAACCAAATCGATCAGATAAACTTTTCCCGATTTCAGGGACAATCGATTCAATAAAACGATCATGTTCCTTTGATTGCAAAAGTTCATAGGGCAGGAATCTACCGCCGGATGGAATATGAGTCGTAATTTCTTGGCCCTGTGATTGCCGAATTCCAATTCCTGTTACGATATAGCCACTGTCATTTGCATGGGCAAGGATTCGAAAATCGAAACGGCTGCCCTTATATTGAACTGATTTTACTTCCTCTTGTGCTAAGTATTTTTTTTCAAGTAGTTCCTTACCCCATTCTCCCCAGAAATGATCAAACGATTTATAAGTTTCTTGATGATCGATTCCGTCGAATTGTAGTGTGGAATCCCCAATTATTTTTAAGCGAAAAATCCCTTTTCCCTTTGAGGATTGAGCAGGTTTTAAATAAATGCTTTTATGCTTCGTTTGAAACTTGAACAAGTCCTTTTTACCATGGATGAGGATCGTCTGTGGAAGGAAAGTTTCTAAAAACGGGTGATTTTTAAGCACTTCATAGAGCTCATATTTATCGATAAAACACGGATTGAAAAAGGGGATATTCTTCTCCTTTAGTAAGGAAAGAAACTGTTGGCATTGGTCGCTTTGTTCTGACTTTCGAAAAGGAATTCGGTTATAAACAAGGTCTGGGTAGCGAAATTTTTCCTTAATCCAGTGATTTTGTTCAGGTAAAAAAGCATAGCCCGTAATATAGTCTGAATTTGCATCTTCAGGTGTAAAAACAAAGCTTATTCCATCTTGTGAAATAAGCTTCTTTTGTAAAGCCTTAAAAAGTAGGCCATTTCCGGCGATGGAACCATCTGCTTTTCTTGTTGTCATAATCCCAATCAGAGGCTTTGGATGATTGGTTTTCATTTGAATAACTCCTCTGGAGGTAATAAGGATTGCTCGGTAAGAAAGACCGCAAATGCAATGGATAATTTTCGGGTTAGCAAATCAAATTCCTTTAATTCCGGATGAGTAAAGATAGTTCTTCCAGGTTTGGAATTTGCTTCGAAGAGCCAAACTTCCCCATTTCGATCGATCCCTAAATCAAAACCAATCTCACCAATAATGCCTTCTACATGTCGATCCAAGGCGCTGCTTAAAAGCAGTGCGGCACTGGAGAGTCTCTCTTTACTATGAATACATTCTTCACTGGAGAAAACCTCTTCGATTGTCTTGATATCTCCACCGCTTCTTGTATGGGTGGTCACACTGCCGGGTCCTGCAATTTTCGCTGCAATAGCAGATACATGCCAATTCCCCATATCATCTTTATTGGTGTGGACCCTAAAATCAATGGATCGAGCTTCGCTTCGTAGTAAATTTATGCCCTGCTGTACCAACATGTTTTCAAGGGATTGATTAGCAAAGACGGTCCCCATCAAGCGTTCTAGACTTGAAAATTTCCTCAGCCGATTTGCACCATTCTGATCTTGGTAACGACAGAAATAATCGTCACTGTGTTTGTCGTAAATAATTTGGTGAACACCTAAACCGAGACTGCCATTTTTCGGTTTGATAAAGACATGACCATAATGGAATAGCATTATTTCGATAGAAGAGAAGGAAGTAAATGGTAATGTTTCTGGGAGAAAATGAGCAACGGTTTCGTCCTGAATAAGCCTTTCATGAATATCAAGTTTATTGAAAAATCCAGGATTATACCATGGAATAAGATACTCTTTTTGCAATCGTTCTCTAACCTTAATTAATCTTGGATTATTTTCACATCTTCGATTGGGAAGCCGATCATAAATTACATTAGGAAAGGGAATGTTAACTGTCTTCCAACCATTATTATGGTAAAAGTATCCCTCAATGGTTTCTAGGTCCCAATCAATATGCTGTTCTCCGAATACAAAGGGTAATGCACCGACCGTTTTATTGACAGATAGGAGTTTTGAAAAGAACTGTGTTCGATCACCAATAGGTTCTAATGGTAAGGAAGTAAATCCTGCTGTAAAAATCCCTACTAGTGGACCAATAATTAGTGTTTGGTTATTGAAAAAAACATGGAGTGGAACGTTGAAACTAGGAAATTGGAGTGCATGTTGAATTTCACGGCTAATGGATATCCGATCATTATGATCTGGATGTGGGATAAAATCAACTTCTAAAGATCTTGAACCAAAGGCAATCCGTGTTACTTCTTTTTCTTGTAAAATTGCCGAAGGACAGAATACCACTAATTGATCATTTTGAGCAACTTCAATGAGATAATGTTTTCTCATAATAGCTCTTCCTTTCTTTTAACTCACACTTACTTAGGTGTTTCGCATAAAGCAGCGGGGCAAGGTTTAATATCCTCTTTATGTCTGGCTGAGTATGAAGGATGACCTTTCGACCCGGCTTCGAATTGATATCCAAAATCCAAATTGACCCATTTTTCGCTATACCAATATCGATACCAATCTCAAATAAGGGTAAAAAAGCATTTTCAAGAATAGGAGGAAGATTGGAGAGAATATATTCTAATTCCTGATTTAAATACTCCTTCATAGAGGGTAGTAAAGAGGATGACCAATCAGAGTAAGGAAGAATGGAACCTCCTGCACTTAAGTTGGAGAGGATTCCCCCTGTACTCCCGGTACGGATACCTCTGCCCATTTCTCCCCAATCTCCATCCATTTTTTTCTGTAAGAGGATCCGAAGGTCAAATGGCTGCAATGTATCATTGGATAATTCCAAATACGGTTGCATCAGGTATGGACGCTTGATGATAAGAGGTTGTAACCATTTAATCAGTTTTGTTTCATTCGGGAAAATCCGTGAGATAATATTTTTGTGTTTCTCCGTTTTAACATGAAAGGACTTTTTGTTTTTCTTCAAATAATAAATGCCATTGCCCTGCGAGCCATTAATTGGCTTTAAAATAATTCGTTTCTCGGCTGTTAATTCATTTAACACGATGGCAGGATCACAAGCCGCTTGCGTCATCGGTAAGTAAGCTGATAAAACTGTGCTTTTTAAAACTTCATAGAGTTCTAGTTTATTAGGCAAGCCATACCCTAAAAAGGTTATATCGGGTCTGGCCTTTAGCCAAGATACAATTGGAATACACTGCTTTGAGTGGTCATCATCGCCATAAAAACAACGATCATAAACAATTGCTGGAATGGGAAATTCATTGTCAACCCAGGATTTTGTTTGTGAAATGAATTTTTTCCCTTTTACTTTTAGTGTAAGTGGATTGATGTTAGTGGGGATGAAGCGATAGCATTCAACCCCGCAGGATTCAGCAAGGCTAGCGATGTCGTTTAGATAGGACTGCTCACTTTCCATGCTGACTGTCATTAGTCCAAAGGCAATCAATTTACTGCTCCTCCTTTACAATGGTCGAATTAAATGCAAGCAATGTACAAAATTGAATGAGCGCCTTTGCTGATGGTCTTATTTTTCCTAATCCATCCTCAAAGTTTTTCGAAGGTTTCGAGTTTACTTCAATAATCCACAGCTTTCCCTCTTGATCTACACCAATGTCGATGCCAAGTTCACCTGTTATCCCTGTTGAAGAATTACTAATGATAGAAGCTGTTTCAACAGCTAATTCCTTCATAAGAGCAAGGATCTGTAATGATCTTTTAGGTCCTAGACTTGTTTTTAAAACATCCAACGGCCTAATCATTCTTCCTCCTCTTGCGATGTTGGAAACAAACTCATCTTTTGCTGCGATCCTTGCTACAATAGAGGTAACTTGCCAATGGTTGTTCAGATTTTTGTGACAAAGTGCCCTAAAGTCCATGGAACATGATTCATACCTAAATAATTCCACCCCTTGTTGAATGATATAAAATCGATTTTGAAGATAAGGCTCAAGTAGGTAATGTAATTCGTCTATGATGAATTTATTGCTAGAGTTGTTGTTAAGTGATGGAATCGAGGATTGTAAGGTGTAGTGGCTTTCATCTTCTTTTATCAATTTGACAATATTCCTGCCTTGACTGCCATGAACAGGCTTAATAAAAATCGTTTCATATTCTTGGGCAAGTTCATATAGGTGCTCCTTTGTATAGATTTTTGTTTTTGGTATATAGGGATAGAGGTGCTTTTCTTGAAATATTTGATTATATACTTCCCATTTTGACAGGAATCGTTCATTAAACAAAGGAATCTGCAAGGTTTCTATTCTTTCGCGAAAGTGCTTAAACTGTACAGATTTTTCAAGTTTGCGAGAATGAATCCGGTTGTATATCACATCCGGGATTGGATGCTCAAACGAAGTCCATTTGCCATTTAAAAGGTAATAGCCTTGATTTAAAAATTCATCGTATGAAAAAACATAAAAAAAGCCACCATTCTCAGTAATACCTTGATGAAGTTCCTCACAAAAAGCATGAATAGAACGAAAGTGTGGCTCCTCCTGTTTTATAGAAGGGAAATCAGTTAATAGTCCAATCAAAGGTCCAAGTTCAAGTGTAAGAACATCAGGCCGATAGATAGCCTGAAATTTAAAACCTTGGACGGGCATGCAAAAAATATTCAGAATATTTTCAGGAATAAGCATCATATTGTTTTGGTCCAGGTCTACAATTTGGACGGTTGTTGGGATCGACTTCTTTCCTAATTTTAAATTCAAATGATATTTTTTTAATCCTAAACAAGTAAACAAATGTGTAGACATTTGCACAAGGCTGTCATTCTTTTTCTTAGGTTTTCTTGCTTCGATGATCACCTGAGTTAATGGAAAAGACATAAGCATTCCTCAATTTCTATCCTTGATTGGGGAAATTAAAAATTATATTTTTGAAACGGTAATAGTTCTCTGAATCCAGCTCCAAACTGCTAGTGGACTTCGCCCTCCGCCCTACGATAAGTCAACATCGAATCGCTCCGCTCTCCGTGTTGTCTAGCTCCAGCGCCTAGGGGCTCGGACTCATAAGCCAATCCGTCATGAAGGTTAAACAACAACCTTCACGCCGGCTCGTCTTATGCCTGTCGCCCCTGAGCAAGGCGCTTGCGCTTTTCGATTTTCCTTTATCTCAGTTGGAGTGCTCCAGTCCAGACGCAGCTAAACGGGCGCTTGCGCTTTTTAAATATAGGCATTAGTTGATATAGTAATGTATGTAAAATGGATCTAGATGGTGATTTTAACATTCTCGCATTTTGGTGAATAGTTTGTTATAGTTGATTAATAAAAAGGAGTGGATTTCAATGGCCGTTAATTTATATGATTCTGCCTATGCGTTAGAAACAGCCATTCGTCAAAGTGATGAATATTTACAACTACAACAAGCGTACAAAGAAGTAAATACTGATCCCGCAGCAAAACAAATGTTTGATAAGTTCCGTCAAATCCAAATGGACCTGCAACAGAAACAAATGATGGGGCAGGATATATCTGAACAAGAGATCCAACAAGTACAGTCAACTGTAGGACTCGTTCAGCAAAATGAAAAAATTGCTAGGCTAATGCAAGCCGAACAACGGATGAGCATGGTTATTGGAGAGCTAAACAAAGTTATTATGAAACCACTAGAAGATTTATACGGACAAATATAAACTGATACAGGAGGCCTTCGGAATAATAATCCGAAGGCTTTTTTTTACGAATGCCATGATTTAGCGAGATTGATGGGTTTCACATTACCAGTAAAGTATGCACTGCTTTTTTCGTTCTATAAATGCCTAAAAAATCATAAAAGTGTTATAAAGGCTATTTCACCAAGAACAGGGGGCAACGTAATGATTTATCGCTTGCTTGCGTTAAATATTGATGGCACGCTTCTACAAACAAACGGAAAAATCCATAAATCAACTAAAGAGGCTATTGAATATGTTCAGGATAAAGGAATTTATGTCACGCTTGTAACATCGCGGAGCTTTCCTTCCGCTAGAAAAGTTGCAAAGGCATTAAAAATAAAATCACCTCTCATTACCCATCAAGGTGCATTTATTGCAAGTTCTGAGGACAAACCAATTTATGTGAAAAGGATAAATGAGCAAATTACCTACGATATAGTAAGTTTCTTAGAGGGGCTTCCATGTCAAATTAGGCTTGTTCATGAACAATATTCATTAGCAAATAAATTAAAACTGAATAATAATTTGTTAGCTAAAACGATTTATACATCAGGAGACCCGGTTTTCTATTCACAGCAATTTGTGTCGTCATTAACTGAATATTTACATGATCAGCCAGTGAGCCCTCCAAAGATAGAAGTTTATTTTGAAGAAGAAAGTGATCTTCAAGATGCGAAAAAGGCATTGAGGGAAATGTATACAGAGATTGATTTAATCGAGCTGGACTCTTTAAGATTGGATATTGTGCCAGCGGGGGTTTCAAAGTTATCGGGATTATCCTACCTTGCGAGCCAATTGGGAATTCAAAGAAAAGAAATAGTCTATATCGGTGATGGCATGGACGATATTCCCTTGCTTGAGGCAGTTGGTTTAGGGGTATCAATGTGGAATGCTGATTTTAACGTAAAGAAAGCATCAGATTGGGTGACACGGTCACAGAATGAACAAGGTGTTGCCTATATGGTGAAGGAACACTTTAGAAAGCAGCAACCAATTGAGTTTTTAAGAAAGATGAACATAATCAAAAAATAAACTAAAATGATATCAGCGGCGATTTGTCGTTGATATCTTTTTTTATACAAACACCTTTTACCTACCCTATTAGAATATTTTCTAAAAACGTAGGAAAATTCGCTATTTTTAAAAAACTTTTATATATTTATCCTCTCAATTCCATATATAATGGAATTGATTAAAATGGATGGGAGGGTTTCAAGTGTCAATAAATTTTATAACGGATAAGGTGAATGTGAAAGTTGATGGACGAGTGGCAACAATAGAAATGAACCGACCTGAGTCGTTGAATGCACTGGATTCAGAGATGATCAAGGGGCTTGTCTGTAAACTAAAGGAAATTAGCGAATCGGATGAAATCGATATTGTCGTTATTACGGGAAAAGGAAAAGCTTTTTCTGCAGGCGGCGATATTAAGACCATGCTTTCAAGCATGAACGAACAGGATTTCTATCCAGTTATGGATAGCATAAGCGAACTAATTATTACTCTTTATAGCATGCCAAAACTTACGATTAGTGCTGTTTCAGGTGCAGCGGCTGGCTTAGGCTTCAGCCTTGCGCTGGCAACGGACCACATCATTTCTGAAAAAACAAGTAAGCTGGCGATGAACTTTATTGGTATTGGGTTAATTCCTGATGGTGGAGCTCATTTCTTTTTAGAAAAGAAATTAGGTGAGAATAAAGCGAAACAGTTGATTTGGAATGGAAAAATGATGGATGCAGATGAGGCGTTTGAGTTAGGGCTTATTGAGGAGATAGCACCAGGCAGGCTACAGGAGACATTAGATGCTAGAATCGCAGATTGGTTAAGCCGGCCCGTTCAGGCAATGATTAAAACGAAAAAGATACTAGCTGATATGAATCGTCCATATTTGCTAAAAATCTTAGAATTAGAAAAACACTCTCAACAAAAAATGAGAGAAACCATTGACCACCAAGAAGGAATTAGAGCATTTATCGAAAAAAGACAGCCAAGATTTATAGGCAAATAAACAAAGAAGCCCATGGCTTCTTTGTTTATTTTGGAAAACCTCAAGCAATTTCACTGTTGCATGGTGCTTCCATTTTTTCTATTAAGAATGAAAGAGTAAGAGCTTACCGCTTGGTGATGTACATCGATGTGTACGTTCTAATAGTTGCTTTTCTGCTAATAGTTTTTCACCTAATTCTTTTGCCGCCTCATCATGTTCCGCCTGGAAGGATTCGTCTAAAATTTTTTCTCCATTCGTTTCGAATACTGTTAATTTATACGTTTTCATTTCAGCAGCTCCTTAATAGAATCTTGATACTTTTTATTTTCACATAATTTTTAAAATTGCGCAAAAGAAAATAAGACCCATAATATGGTATATTATTAATAGGTTGGAGAGGAGTGTGTGAAATGGTTCTAAAACTTGAACATGTGACGAAACGGTTCGGAAATTTTGCTGCCGTTGATAACTTATCTTTAGTGATTCCTGAAAAAGAAATGTTTGGCTTTTTAGGGGCTAATGGTGCAGGGAAAACAACGACTTTTCGAATGATTTTAGGGTTACTCGATACAACCGCTGGAAAGATCACTTGGGACGGGAAACCCATCGATTATTCCGCTAGTCATTTGGTCGGATATCTTCCTGAAGAAAGAGGGTTGTATCCGAAGTTAAAAGTCCGTGACCAAATCGTCTATTTAGCCAGGTTAAGAGGGATGCAAAAGTCTGAAGCACTTATAGAATTAAAACGCTGGCTTGAACGCTTTAAAATTCCCGAGTATGAGAATAAAAAAGTCGAAGAGCTTTCGAAGGGCAACCAACAAAAAATCCAATTCATTGCCGCTGTCGTACATAAACCCAAATTACTAATCCTCGATGAGCCCTTTAGCGGTCTTGACCCAGTTAATGTAGAAATGCTAAAGGAAGCGGTATTAGCCTTAAAAGAGGATGGTGCGACCATCGTGTTTTCAAGCCATCGGATGGAGCATGTGGAGGAAATGTGTGAGCATCTTTGTATATTGCACAAAGGGAAGCCGGTCGTACATGGGTCATTAAAAGAGATCAAGCGGTCCTTTGGGAAAAAGAATCTCGTTGTCCATGCCGACTTTCCGTTAGATTTCTTAAAAAATTATCCTGGAGTGGTAAGGTCAAAACCAACGATGGAAGGAATTCATCTGCAAATTGAAGGAGAGTATCTATCTGAAAAGATCCTTAAGGAAATTGTCGACAAGGGATTTATTCGGAAATTTGCCCTTGAGGAACCTTCTCTAAACGATATTTTTATTGAAAAAGTAGGTGATTCTTATGAATAGTTTTTGGATTATTTTGTTCCACACCTATCTAAACAAATTAAAAACAAAATCCTTCATCATCACCACTCTTTTAACAGTCGTAATTGTCCTAGCCTTAACTAACTTAACTAATATTATTGCAATCTTTGATAAAAATGATGGAAAAGAAAATGTGGCTATATTGGATGAAACAGGTCAACTATTTGAGCCATATAAAAAACAAGTTAGTACCATTAATAAAGATATTAAATTAACTCTTTTCAAAGGTAGTGAAGCAGAAGCTGAAAAAGCAGTAGAAAAGGGAACTTACTCAGGAATTGTTATGTTAAGATTAAATGATGAAGAACTTCCATTTGCCATATATAAAGCAAAGAGTATCGCGGATTCTTCTTTATATACTGATCTTCAAACGAGTCTTCAGCAATTAAAAACAATGCTGGCTGCTTCCCAGATTCATTTGACACCTGTTCAACTTGCAAAGCTTTATGAACCTGTGTCTTTTACGAAAGTCGCTCTTGAAAAGAATGCCAAAACGGAAGAGGAACTGAATCAGGCGCGGGGTCTTGTCTATGTCTTGCTGTTCATTATTTATTTTTCCGTTATTATGTATGCCAATATGATTGCGATGGAGGTAGCAACAGAAAAGTCCTCCAGGGTCATGGAAATCTTAATCTCAAGTGTCTCTCCCATTAAACAAATGTTTGCGAAAATTATTGGAATAGGTTTATTAAGTCTAACACAGCTCGCTGTATTTCTGGCTGTAGGCTATTTTTCATTTAAACAAAATATGGAATCTTTAAAAGAAGGATTTTTCGGTGTCTATGGTTTTGGTGATATTCCTCTAGCAACGATTATATATGCGGTTATTTTCTTCATTCTTGGTTATTTCCTTTATGCTACACTTGCCGCATTCCTCGGGTCCCTTGTCAGTAGAATCGAAGATGTTCAACAAATGATTACGCCCATGACATTATTGGTCGTAGCTGGTTTTATGATTGCGATGTTTGGCTTAGGGAAGCCCGATGCTTCGTTCATAACGGTGACATCTTTTATCCCGTTCTTTACACCTATGATCATGTTTCTTAGAGTAGGAATGTTAACCATTCCGGCCTGGGAGGTGCTTATAGGTATTGCTGTCTTGGTTTTGACCATTGTATTCTTAGCTATATTTGGTGCACGCGTTTATCGTGGCGGTGTATTAATGTATGGTCAATCAAACTCCTTTAAGGATATAAAAAAAGCATTACAAATAACAAAGAATGAATAATAAAAAGAGCATTTACCGGCTGGTAAATGTTCTTTTTTTCAATAAACTGCTTATAAGAACGTGCATTCGTATTTCGGTGGTGCTACAATGAAGAAAAGGTATGGAAAGGAATGTTTTATGAAAAAGATATCATTTATTCATGCAGCAGACCTGCATTTGGACAGCCCAATGGTGGGATTAAAGAACTTGCCGCCGAACATCTTTTCTCGCTTAAAAGAAAGTACCTTCACGGCATTAAAAAAGATAACAGAGGCAGCAATTGATCATCAGGTTGACTTTATCATTCTAGCAGGTGATTTATTTGATGGCGAGGATCGAAGCCTGCGGGCACAATCTCGATTTCGGACAGAGATGCTTAAACTCGCGCAAGAAGACATACCTGTTTATGTCGTCCACGGGAATCATGATCACTTAAATGGTTCATGGGTGAACCTAGACATGCCATCAAATGTACATGTGTTTACTAGTAAAGTCGAAACCAAAGTTTTACATACAAAAAGTGGTGAGGTCATCCATCTTTATGGTTTCAGTTACCCGACACGGCATGTCTTTGATCGAAAAATAGACGAATATAAGAAAAAGGATGGAGCCGACTTTCATATTGGAATCCTTCATGGAAATGAAAGTGCAGGGGTTGATCATGATAATTATGCTCCTTTTTCTGTTAGTGAATTACATCAAAAAGATTTTGATTATTGGGCTTTAGGACATATTCATAAGAGGGCTGTTCTATCTGAAACGCCGCCTATCATCTATCCAGGCAATATTCAAGGAAGGAATAAAAAAGAGACGGGTGTGAAAGGTATTTATCATGTCACATTAACTGAATTAGATAAGAAAATGATCTTTTTAGAAACGGCCGATATTATTTGGGAAGAAACAATAGTTGACGCGGCTTTTGCAAAAAACTTCCTTGAGGTTTTCCAATTATGCCAAACAACCATCAATCGAGTCCGGAAGGAAGAAAAAGGAACATTATTGTCAATTTCCTTGAAAAACATTCATTTAGAGGATGAGCGTGAACTAAAAAGTATAAAGAGCGAACTGTTAGAGCTTCTTTTAGAAGATGAAAAAGAAGAGGAATCATTCGTTTGGGTTGTTAACTTAACTATTACAGAAGGTCAGCACATAGATAAGGTGCAGTTAAAAAGTGATACAAACTTTTATGTTGAACTATTTGAAACAATTGACCATTATGACGAGGTTGAGGTAGCATTGGCACACTTATACGAACATCAATTAGGGAGAAAATATCTTACTCATTTGTCAACTGAAGAGAAAAAAGAGCTAGTCAATAAGGCAGAGAAGTTGCTGATCGAATTACTTTATCAATCTTAGAGAAAGGAGTGAGAAGTATTGAAAATTCTCGAGCTGCATATATATGGTTTTGGCCAATTAGAAAATGTTAAGATTACCGACCTGAACGATTTTCAAGTTTTCTATGGAGAAAATGAAGCGGGAAAGTCCACGATCATGGCCTTTATCCATAGCATTATTTTCGGGTTCCCTACCAAACAACAAACAGCCGAACTCCGTTATGAACCAAAGCACAGTACAAAATACGGTGGTAAAATAAGAATCATCCATGAAAAATATGGCGGTGCTGTAATCGAACGAGTAAAGGGAAAAGCGGCTGGTGACGTTAAGGTGCTGATGGACAATGGTCATATGGGCGGCGAAGAACTACTTAAGAAATTAACGGCCAATTTTGATAAAAGCCTATTCCAATCTATTTTTTCTTTTAATTTACAAGGATTACAAAATATTCATCAAATGAAAAGTGAAGAGATAGGAAAATTCCTGTTTTCCGCGGGGACATTAGGAACCGAAAGGCTATCCAAAACAGAAGCAGTTCTCCAGAAGGAGCTGGATGCGCGCTTTAAACCCTCAGGCAAGAAACCTTTAATGAATGAGAAGTTACAAACACTGCATGAAATAAATAAAGAATTGAAAATAGCAGAAGCGAAAAATAAAAATTATACAAACCTAGTAGAAAAGAAAGAACTGCTCGAACAGGAAATGAATGATGTAAACCGTTCCCTTCAGGAAATAAGAGAAAAGATTGAAAAACTAAATGAATGGAAGCGAATCCAATCCATTGTCATAGATGAAAAGTGGACAAAGAAAGAGCTCACAGAAATTGGTGAAATTGATTTCCCTGTACGTGGGATTGAAAGAATCGAAAAAATAAATCAGCTTATTCATCCCTATAATGCAGAGATGAATAGCATTTCCGAAAGAATTAGAAATTTGAAGGAAGAGGCAGAAGGGATACAACCCGACCTTCATTTTCTAAAAAATGAGCCTTCCCTCATTGCCCTGCTTGATCAAGTTGCTCTCTATGACCAATTAAAGCAGGAAAAACTGCAGTGCGAAACAAAACTATTAGCGTATGAAGAAGAACTATCGATTACTAGGGAAAAACTTCATTTAAACCTAGACGGAGAAGATATCTTTACTATAAATACAAATATTTATATGAAAAATCAGGTTGAAGTCCTGTCTCGGAAATTGCAAAAGCTAAAAGAAATGAAAGAAGAATTAGAAAATCAATATGAAGAAGAAAAAAGCAGGTTAGAGGAAATAGAAAAAGAGGTCCGGTCTTCAGAGCGTCAGGTTCTTACAAAACAAGGACGGCAATTGCTTGAGGAGAAGTTAAATTCAGGAAATGATAAAGAAAGCATTGAAAAGGAATTAAGTTCTCTACGAGATAAAATAGAATTCTATCAGCAGGTTTATGAACGAGATACAGTAGCAGCCGTTACAGAAGGGAAGCAGAAGAAACTTCAGTATTTACTTTTTGAGGTTATTTTACTAGCTGTAACACTTTATGGAGTATTTTCAAAACAGTGGATTTTAGTAGCAATTGGGTTTCTAAGTTGTATATTACTAGTGATTTTGATGACTAAAATTAAGAAGCAACCGCAAAATTCAGAACTAGATCAAACATTAAATGATTTACGAGACAAGAAAGAGCAGTTAAAGCATAAACTTCAATCAGCAAAATATTTGGAAATTTCAAAGCTAGAAGAACAATTAGCCTTGGATAATCACCTCAGAGACGAGCTGAAAATTGTAAAAATGAAGTTAATACACCAACAATCTCAATATGATAAGATCATTGCAAAATTTGAACAATGGGAGTTGGAGTCAGCCGAAACTAATGAAAAGTTAGTCACTATTAGCCGTGAACTAAAAATACCTGACTATATTGCAGAGACCTTTTTACTAGAAGCCTTCAACCTTATTGAACAGTTTAAGTTGATTAGTAGAGAGAAAAAAATGTTCCATACAAGACTTCAGCAAATAGAAGAACAACAGGGAAAAATAGTGAATGGCATGAATCACTTTGTGGATCTTTATTTAAATGAAAAAGGCTTAGACTTATATCATGCAGCCTATTTACTACGTAATAAGTTGAAGGAAGAGCACGGGAAACAAATCGTGAGTCAGGAGAGACTATCGAAACTTACCGACTTGGAAGCAGATTTAAAGCAAAAAACACAAGCATTAAATCATCTCCAAATAGAATTTAATAACCTAATCTCTTCGGCAAAGGTGGAAACAGAGGAACAATTTTACGAACTTGGCGCGAAAGCAGAAAAGAAAGGAAACCTGTTGGAAAAACTTGAATCACTACAGAGTCAGCTGCAATATTCGATTCTTTCAGAATTAGAAAGGGAATCTTTCCTCGCTATGCATCAAAGCGATGCATTAATGGCTGAATGTAATCAGCAAATTCTTGAATGGGAAGTAAAACTAAAAGAAATTCAGGAAGATCATGCCTCCATTAAGTACGAGATTCAAGTATTAGAAGAAGGAGGGCTGTATTCAGATATCCTCCATCATTACAAGCAGAAAAAATTTGAACTAGAAGAGGCGGCTAAGGAGTGGTCAGTCTATTGCTTAGCACAAGATATCCTCTCAAACACAATTGAAAGGTACAAAAACAGCCATTTACCAAGGATGATTATAAAAGCGGAAGAATATTTATTGTTTCTTACCGATGGAAACTATCAAAGAATTCATTTGCAACATTCTGGTTCAGGATTCTTAGTTGAACGAACGGATGGTACGATATTTGAAGCAAATGAACTAAGTCAAGCAACAACGGAACAGTTATACGTTGCAATTCGGCTCGCCTTTGCTGTGACAATCTATGAGAAATATCAGTTCCCGATTATTATCGATGATAGTTTTGTTAATTTTGATGCGAAGAGGACGGAAAAAGTGTTAGACCTACTTAAAATGATGAAAAGAAATCAACTATTATTTTTTACTTGTCATCAGCATTTGCTTTCCTATTTTCAAAGGGAAAATGTTCTTTTTTTAGAAAAAGGTGCTGTTAAGATAATTTCATAGAGTCATAATAGGTTATGTTATACTCTTACTAGTGGGAAGGACGTGAATCATATGGGTAAAGGAATAGTAAAGCATGAAGTTGGGGAGCAGGTAGAATTATTTCTACTTATTAAAAATTCAACCAAAGGGATAGCAAGTAATGGTAAACCCTTTTTGACCCTCATTCTTCAAGATAAAAGTGGGGAAATAGAAGCAAAACTTTGGGATGTTACCGAAGAGGATCTCTTGAGTTATGCTCCGCAAAGTATGGTAAAAATAC
Organism: Bacillus sp. sid0103; assembly: GCF_019219025.1. Next base: position 87,529 of record NZ_JAHUWN010000024.1, read on the forward strand.
AGGGCGATGTGCAAAATTATCGAGGGAAAAGTCAGTTGAAAATCCGCCAAATTAGACGAACAGGACCAGCGGATGGGGTAAAGTTGGAAGACTTTTTGGAGACTGCACCATTAGGACAGGAAGAAATGGCAAGCAGACTCACCCAATATATTTTTGACATGAAAAATCCCAATATCCAAAGGATCACACGACATTTAATCAAAAAGCATCAAAAAGCTTTTTTAGAATTTCCTGCAGCAACAAAAAATCATCATGAGTTTGTGTCGGGACTTGCATTTCATGTAGTCAGTATGCTTGACTTGGCTAAATCAATTTCAAATCTTTATCCTAGTCTTGATACAGATTTGCTCTATGCAGGGGTTATTCTGCATGACATGGGGAAAGTATTAGAGCTTTCAGGCCCGATTTCAACGGTATATACAATTGAAGGAAATTTACTAGGCCATATTACAATTATGGTTAATGAAATTGGCAAAGCCGCGGAAGAACTGGGCATTTCCGGTGAAGAAGTCCTTATTCTTCAACATCTTGTTTTAAGTCATCACGGTAAAGCAGAATGGGGAAGTCCAAAACCGCCAATGATTAAAGAAGCAGAAATTCTACATTATATCGACAATCTTGACGCGAAGATGAATATGCTTGACCGGGCTTTAGAAAGGGTGAAGCCAGGTGAATTCACAGAAAGAATCTTTGCGTTGGAGAATCGTTCCTTTTATAAGCCGGTGTTTCACAAGTAAAATAACCCCATTTTAGGGGTTATTTTTTTTTTTTTTTTTCTCATCAGTTCATAATTTCATATTTAACGAATATGATTTAGTAAAAGTGGACAACCATTATGAAAGGGGCTAGATATATTGACTATTCCTATTTGGGTATATGCTGTTGTGGTTGGTATTGTAATAAGTGCACTCATGGCGCTAAAAACGGGAAGAGAAGAGCGGCAGCTGGAGATGGAAGATATCGAGCAGGAAGGCGAAATCTATATGAAACGTCTTGAACGAGAAAGAGAAAAGCGAGAAGAACTTGGCGCAACAGGAGAATAAAAAAAGCGGAAAACACCATAAGGTGTTTTTCGCTTTTTTTATGTTTTATTGCGCAGCAGGTTCTGCTGCTGTTTGTGGATTTAGTGCATCTTTCAAGTCCTTATCACTAACTTTAACATCGGCAGCTTTCAGTTCACGCTGCATCGCTTTATTGATTACTTCTGTAGTCAATTTAGAAGATTTTACTTGAGTTTCGATTTCTTTCTTCATTTCAGCAAATGGTTTTTTCTCTTTTTTGTCAGTTAATTGAATAATATGATAACCAAATTGTGATTTTACTGGACCGCTAATTTCATTTACTTTTAGTGCATAGGCAGCTTTTTCAAAATCAGGATCCATCTTACCAGTACCGAACCAGCCTAGATCACCACCGTTAGCCTTAGTACCTTCATCTGTAGAATATTTCTTTGCAACATCTTCAAATTTTTCGCCCTTATCAAGCTTACTCTTTACTTCTTTCGCCGTTTTTTCATCGGCAACAAGAATGTGACGAGCTTTGATTTCGGGTTGGTACGCATCATAGTAATCCTTTAATTCCTTTTCCGTTACCTTTATGTCTTTCATTGCTGCTTTTTCTTGCATCATGCCTAACTTCATTGTTTTCTTCAGATCATCTTCACTTTTATAGCCGTACTGTGCAAGGGTTGTTTCAAAATTTGCACCAAGATCTGCTTTTAATTGATCAATTTTTGCATTTAATTCCTTATCGGTAACCTTATATTTCTTAGACAGAACCTTTTCATATACTAATTGCTGAAGGGCTTGATCACCATACTTGTCCTTCATTGTATTGTATAGTTCTTCTTGTGTAACGTTACCAACTTTGCTCTCTGCCACTGTATCAGAACCATTTTGATTACATGCACTTAATGCAAGTACTCCCCCAGCTAATGTAACGGCTAAAATCCATTTTTTCATGATGAAATCTCTCCTAAACAGTAATTTCTTGTCCACAGACTCTACTATAACATAAATGGGAACTACTGCAAAAATAATAACTATGATTATTTTTTGAATTTTTCACAAATGGATAAATGGACTTTTCAAAAAAAATTGGGAAGTGCCTAAACGAAATGAATACTCGCTGAATAGTATATCGTAGAAAATGAAAAAGGAGGTATTACGATGAGCCATGGATTGGGAGCTGGCTTTGCTCTAATTGTAGTACTTTTCATACTATTAATTATTGTTGGAGCTTCTTGGTGTTGGTGTTAATATGCACAAAAAAGACCATTAAAGAATGGAGGTAAATATATGTCTGGTGGAGCAGGTTACGGCGCAGGATTTGCGTTAGTGGTTGTCCTTTTCATCTTATTAATTATCATCGGAGCTTCATGGGTTTATTAATAAATTGACAAACTAAAAGCGATGAGAACACTCTCATCGCTTCTATTTGTTATATAATACATATCCTTTTGTTCGCTGCCGAGTTCTAGTTGGATTATGTATATAAAATTTCCAAGTATGAAGATATCAAAAGAATCGTAATGAGGATATTTATCGTCCGAAATACCTTATGTTGGTTTTCTTCAGGGATTTCCTTTTGTATACATAGTGAATTGGTCATTTTATTTACATAAAACAAGATGAAAATAGCAAATACAATAAAAATGGAGATCATCAATGATTCCCTCCCTGTTGTTCGTGTTATGTTTAATACAATATCAAAAATTACAAAAAAAAGATAGTCAAAAAGAATGGAAGAGTGTTAGGCTTTTAATGGACTTCATTAACCAATATTTATATTTTAAAGGAAAGTATTCCTTAAAATTTTCAAAGTTATGATTAATAATGGTTTACCCCATGTTTTAAAAAGTTAATAATAAAAATATATAAATGTACGTTTTGAAATGAGGCATAGTGGATGAATGAACATGAATTACTCGAAAGAATAAACATTCTTGAATATCATCAAAAGTTATTATTAAAGCTGCTCAATGATCCGAAGCTCGAATTATATAAACTTATCATTGAAAATGGAATAACTGAACAGGAAGCAGGGCAGTTTTATTTTCTATGTGACAATATGAACAAAAAATTTGAAGAACAAAAAGCGGAAGGGTACGTATACTTCCATCCGCTTTTTCATGAGTTATCATCATCATTACCGCCAAAACTAAACATTAAGGATGTTATTAAGGCATGTATAACACAGAGGATTTACCTTGCCCTTTTTCAAGAATTGAATAAATACTTATAAAACAGTATTAAACCAGTTCTTGTTCAGTGTTTTTTGCTTTCTTGAGCACCCCATCTTCTTCAACAAAACTACTTTCAATATTCTGAAAAGAACGCTCAAAGATTTCCATGAAATCTTCACCATAGATATTGCGAACAATTGCCATCATTTCAACTATTTCTGGAAACTTACCATATAGGTCACGAAGTGGCAATGCACCTGAAAAGACAGCATTTTCACTTGGCTTATAGTTTTCCATTAGCTGAAGTAGCATATTTTCTCCCGCTTCAGTAAGTTGAATATAGGTATTGCGTTTGTCATTTTCCTTTTTGGAAAACTGGAGCAAACCACGCTCTTCTAACTTTTTCGAAAAATTGAATGCGGTTGAAACATGCATGACTCCGAACTTAGCCACATCCGAAATGGAAGCACCGTTTAAATGATGGGCAATCATTAGAATATGATGTTCGTTAATATTTAAATCAAAAGGCTTTATCCACTGCTGCCAGTCTTTCTCAATTGATTTCCATAAGGCTTTACTTAGTTGAGCAATTCTTTGACTAAAAAGCATCGCTTCCTTCATTGAATAGTGTTTCTCAGTCATCCCCATTTTCACCTACTTTTATATTTCTCTATTTTCATTATGCCAATAAAATAAAAATTAATAAAGATATAATTCACAAAATTTTTAAAAATTAGAACAATAATCTATTGAAATTTTCAAAATAAAAAACTAAATGAAATTGTTTCATTTTATTCGTATCTACTGAATAATAATAACTTTTCGAAAATTAAAGGTAGAATTTAATTTGCGCAAACAAGATTCATTGATCCCCTTGTTGAAACATGTAGACCTTGTTCATAGGAATGGACGGGTAAACATATAAATAGTTACAACAATTCGTCGAAATTTTGAAAATAAATAGGGGGTCAGGGAAGATGAAAATAGCTGTCATTATTTTTTTTATCTTTAGTGCTATCCTTTTATTGGGTGCATTTAAATATTTTTTGGATTTAACAAAACCTGGAGTATATCCACCTAAAAAAATTCTAAAGAAAAAAGCTGCTGCACTATTTGGATGTGGAGGGATATTCCTGCTAATGGCTGTTTTGATTTCAAAATTTTTATAGAAGTATAGTAAGAAAAGAACCCCGCTGGGTTCTTTTCTTAAAAAAGGATTCCGTACATTATTTTTGAATGACGGAAGGTGCTGTTAATTTAGTTCGTTTCACTATTGTTTGGGCTACCGGGTATAAAATAATCATGATAACAGTATTCAGTGCGATAGCTGGCAAAACTCCTGCAGCAAATAGTGCAGTGAATGATGCAGGTAATCCCACTAGAAAGAATGCTGCAGTTAAAAAGATTGTACCTGAAACAAGAGTTCCGATGGCTGTTAAAACGCCAACACTAACAATAGAGTTTCGGTGTTTTTTTAAGGCTAAAAATAAACCGAGGAAAACTAGCGCAGTAATGGGTTTATCAATGATATTAGGGATCTGTCCACCTGGAAAACCGGTTGTCAATGCAGACAAAACTCCTGTTACAATTGCCAATAGCATGACACTTTTGATTTCAGGAATAAGGATTATACCTAAAAACATCATCGCAAGCATCATATCAGGTTTAATCCCAAGAAAATTAGGCATTACCGTGTGCAAGACTACCCCAATTCCCGCTAATAGTGCTAAAACTACAATATTCTTCGTATTCATTTCTCTTCTCTCCTCTGCTATACTAATCTATTTGTTCCTCCTGCAGTGCACTAATTGCCTACAGCGAAAAACTTATTTTCATTATAACATAATAATTTAATAATAATAAAGATATAATTTTCAGATAATTGAAAATATCTTATTGCTCTACTTGCTTATTAATATGTGCAGCCATCTCTTCTAACATTTGGAAAGAATAATCACTTTGACTACTTTTCCAAACTGCTCCAAATCCATCACCTTTTCCATAACGAGGCAGTAAATGCATATGATAATGGAAGACTGATTGACCTGCATGTTCACCATTGTTATTTAGAGTATTTAGTCCAACGGGATTAAATTCTTTTTTTAAGGCATTAGCAATGGCAGGGACCACTTCAAATAGGTTCCTAGCAATTTCCGGTGTTAATTCAAATAAGTTGTCTTTATGTACTTTCGGAATAACTAATGTATGTCCTTTTGTTACTTGTGTAATATCTAGAAAGGCTAAAACGTGTTCATTCTCAAAAACCTTTGCAGATGGAATTTCTCCATTAACAATTTTACAAAATATACAATCGCTCATTTCTACACTGTCCCTTCAATATTGTTTGTATTATTTTACCATACAAACAAAAAAAGAAAAAGGCAGGATCCGCATGGAATCCTGCCCTCTCGAAGGGGAATTGCTTCAAAAGGTACGTTCATTAGGAGTGTTCTTTGATAAACACCTCATTTTTCGTAGAGTGTTTTTATAAAGAAACATTAATATTGTTCAAGCTGACCATCCCCTATATTGTTTTTATATGTTTTCCCAACTTATAAAAACAGGTAGCGATCTGCGGTAAACACCTCATTTAATGTTTATTTTTTTAAGATAAACAGTTACTTGGTGTTACTAGAACTCAAAATGGTTACTGTGCACTTTGTACAAAACAACCATCCCCTTTTCTGAAACGAATTGGAAGCTCACTTTTTTGAAATGTTAATTGTCTTTAACAGACACCTCATTTCAATTATTGATGAATCACTTCATCGAAGTAATGTGTTTCCCCTTCGAATATTATGATGTCCGATGTAAAAAGAAATATACAAAAAAAATGATAAAAATTTGAATTCCTATTTTTATCAATGACAATTTGTTAAAATAAATAGACAATCCTGCTGAGGAAGGACGTTGAAAATGTCATTATTATCGATTGAAAATCTTGTTGGCGGTTATACGAGAAATCCTGTCTTAAAAGATATTTCCTTTGAAGTAAAAGAAAAAGAACTGGTCGGACTTATTGGTTTAAATGGGGCTGGTAAGAGTACCACCATCAAACACATTATTGGTTTAATGGAACCGCACAAAGGTGCAGTAAAAATAAAAGGACAAACCTTTACTGAAAATAAAGAAGCCTATCGTAAATTGTTTACGTTTGTTCCTGAAACCCCTGTTTTATATGAAGAATTGACTCTTGAGGAACATTTGAGACTCACTGCGATGGCCTATGGTCTCGATGAGCAAGCATACAAGGAGCGTGTAAGTCCATTACTTAAAGAATTTCGAATGGAAAAGCGATTAAAGTGGTTTCCTGCCCATTTTTCTAAAGGTATGAAACAAAAAGTAATGATTATGTGTGCCTTTTTAATTCAGCCATCCTTATACATTGTGGATGAACCCTTTGTTGGACTAGATCCACTAGGGATACAATCCTTGCTGGATTTAATGAAAAAAATGAAAGATAACGGTGCAGGGATTTTAATGTCTACTCATATTTTAGCGACGGCAGAAAAATATTGTGATCGATTTGTGATCTTACATGAAGGAAAAATACGTGCAAAAGGAACGTTAGATGAATTGAGGAAGCAATTTTCAATGCCAACTGCTTCTTTAGATGATCTGTATATTCAATTAACAAAGGAAGAAAATTATGTTTGATGATAAAAAGCTTTGGAAGGAACGAGCTAGTGGTCGTGTTAAGGATTTAGGAAGATACTTACGCTATATTTTTAATGGTCATCTTGTCGTTGTCTTGTTGTTTTTAATAGGAACAGCTTCATTTTATTATCAAAAGTGGATTGAAAATTTACCTGCGGGTTTTCCAGTTGAAATAGTAATCGCAATTGTCATTGGATTTTTGTTAACATACAGTCCTGTTTACAATTTTTTGCTAGAAGCCGATCAGGTGTATATCCTTCCGCTTGAGGATAAATTAAAAGGATATTTCCTTCGTTCTGGAGTAGCGAGTCTTGTCTTCCAAGGGTACCTTCTCCTTATGGTTTTGGCTGTATTGATGCCAATGTATGCACATAGCAGTGGTAAAGGTTTTCGTTCCTTTTTGCCTTTTTTTGTCATCCTCCTCTTAATAAAGGCGTGGAATTTAGCGGCTAGCTGGCGCATTGATTTTTTCGTTCAACCGAATGTTCATAGGTGGGACATAGTTGTTCGCTATTGTATTAATGCAACATTTACTTTTTTGTTATTTAAACAAGCGAGTCTCTTTATTTTGTTGGTGATCATTGTGATTTGTGGACTTTATTATCGAACTTTTGCTGTTCAGACAAAAAAAATGGGGCTTAAATGGGATTTATTGATTAAACAAGAAGAGAAAAGAATGGCATCTTTTTATCGCTTGGCAAACATGTTCACTGATGTGCCTAAATTAAGGGATACGGTTAAGAGACGAAAATGGTTAGATTTGTTCCTAAACCGAATGGCATTTACCCGAGAGAATACATATCTTTATTTGTTTTCAAGAGCGTTCTTACGATCATCTGATTATCTTGGCCTCTTTACGCGTTTAACAGTAATTGGTGCCCTGGCGATTTATTTTATTTCTTTTGGTATAGGTCAAATTTTACTAGGAGTTTTATTCTTATATTTAACAGGTTTTCAACTTCTTCCACTTTGGAACCATCATCAAAACAAACTTTGGGTAGATTTATATCCAGTGGAAAAAAGACATAAAAATAAAGCATTTTCCAGGTTGTTAATGACAATTTTAGCTATCGAAACGGTTATCTTTGCTCTGTTTATTTTGGTTAAAGGTGAATTCATGCTTTCGTTGCTTTTTTTACTTGCAGGTCTTGTATTTACCTATATTTTTGTTTACTTTTACGCGAAAAATCGGCTAAAAGCATAATCGACAAAATCCTCTTTTTTATGAAAGGGGATTTTTTTTTGAAACTATTGTGCGGAAATTTTCGTATGAATGCATAAATATTATTATGGAGGGGTGGCATATGAACGAATATGAATTAAAGGTATATGAGGAAGTAGAAGAGTGGAAGCGAAAATTAACCAGACGTTCGGGGATGATGAACCGTATTTCGAAAAAAGCTCAAGGAAAAGTAAATGAATTGATCCCTGAAAAGGTACATGAGGTAATGACAGAAAGTATCAAAGCAATGGTTAAAGCTACTTTATTTGGATCGCAGATGACAACAAATAAGGACCAAGCACGTGGGTTAACCCTAGCAGAAAAAGATGAATTAGCAGCTAAAAAAATTGTGGCATATCAGAAGACAGCGATGATCGAAGGGGCGGGGACTGGTGCGGGTGGAATATTGCTTGGATTGGCGGATTTTCCCTTATTACTTTCCATTAAGATGAAATTCCTTTTTGAAGCAGCTTCCATCTATGGTTTTAATACAAAGGAGTATGCAGAAAGACTGTTTATCCTTCATGTTTTCCAACTAGCGTTTTCAAGTGAAGACATTCGGAAAAATACATTAGATGAAATTGAGAACTGGGATAACCGAAAAGAGACCCTTGTGGAAATGGATTGGCGCAAATTCCAGCAGGAATACCGGGATTATATCGACCTTGCCAAAATGCTCCAGCTTGTACCGGGTATTGGGGCGTTTGTTGGTGCATATGCCAATAACAATCTTCTTAAGCATTTAGGAGAAACTGCCATGAATGCCTATCGATTAAGAATAATACAAAAATCCCCTGACCCAATTTGAGTCGAGGGGATTTTTCTTATTGTTTATGAATGGTTATAGCGGCTACACCTAATGTTTTTGCTGCTATTAGCATGGCTTTTTCATCAATATCAAACTTAGGGTGGTGGTGCGGGTAGCCTGTCTCGATACCAGAAGGTTTTGCGCCGGTAAAGAAGAATGTTCCTGGTACGTGTTGCAAATAATAAGCGAAATCTTCTCCACCCATTTGCGGCTCGGTTTCTTCGATTGTGGTTACTTCAGTGACTTGCTGTGCACAAGTGGTTAAAAATGCTGTTTCATTTGCATGGTTGACTACAGCTGGGTAACCCCGTTCATAGTTAAAATGAAAAGTACTGCCAGTCATAGCGCATGTGCCTGCGATGATTCTGTCCATTTCATCTTCAATAAATTGGCGCACGTTGTCATTGAAGGTACGGACAGTGCCTATAAGCTGGGCTTTGTCAGCAATAATGTTAAATGCATTTTGCGCAGTAAATGAGCCGACGGTAACAACGGCTGAATCAATTGGGTTCACCCTTCGACTAACAATCTGCTGCAGATTTAAAACAAGTTGAGATGCTATAACGATCGCGTCCTGGGTTTTATGCGGCTGCGCACCATGCCCGCCTTTGCCTTGGATATCAATTTCAAAACGATCGGCTGCCGCCATGATCGGTCCTGTTCGATATTGGATTGTTCCTGTAGGTTCACTTGCCCATAAATGAGTGCCGAAAATTACATCCACACCCTCTAAGCAGCCATCTTCAATCATCGTAATCGCACCGCCTGGGGCATACTCCTCTGCATGTTGATGAATAAAGACATAAGTACCTTCCAATTCATCTTTTAGCTCATTTAATGTTTTTGCAAGGACGAGGAGGGTGGCAGTATGCCCATCATGTCCACAGGCGTGCATGATCCCAGGTACTAAGGATTTGTAAGGAACATCCTTTTCATCCTGAATGGGTAAAGCATCAAAATCTGCCCGTAATGCCACGGTTTTACCTGGTTTTTTTCCATAAACCTTTGCAACCACGCCATTCCCTCCAACATCACCTTTGACTTCAATTTGGAGTTGTTCATAAAATGATTGAATAAATTTTGCGGTATTATATTCTTGAAACGATAATTCAGGATGCTGGTGCATATAACGACGGATTGCAACCATTTCTTCATAGGAACCTTCAAGTGCTGTAAAGAGTTTGTTTAACATATCTAATCCCCCAAACCTAAAATGAAGAATGTATTTTCAAACTATTTTAACACTTTTATCCTATAAAGTAGATTTTTATAATCAATTTATTTATACTTTTACTAGAATTTCAATTAGATAAGAAGCAAGAAGGGGTTTGGAGGATGGAGCGAAAGGACAAAAGAAGTTTTACCTATCTATTTATTTTGTTAGCTGTTTTATGGGCAGTGTTTACATGCATTAAGGTGGCAATGAGCAGTCCTTTTTGGTTAGATAATAAAGTTGCAGGGATATTTTCAAATATACCTGATTCCTTGATTCCGTTTTTTATTAAAATTACCGAAATGGGAGATAAAAAAGGGATAGGGGTAGCAGCCTTACTTGCACTTGCCTGGCTCCTAGTTAAAAAGAAAAATTATGTTGGTGCCGCGGCTCTGGCCTTATCCGTTGCAATCGGAAATGAAGTAAGTAAGCTAATAAAAGATTTTTTTGAGCGTCCACGTCCAGACCTTGAGCATCTCGTTCAGGTAAAAAGTTATAGCTTCCCGAGCGGACATGCCATGGTGGGGATGATTGTTTATTTTATGATTGCCTATCTGCTTTTGGAAGAGATGAGATCTAGGGCAGGGAAAGTAATCATTACGGTAATAACAGCTATCTTACTTTTATTGATTGGTGCCAGCCGCATTATTTTACAAGTACATTACCCTTCGGACGTACTTGGCGGCTATGCGTTAGGTTATCTTTGGGTTGTTATATGGATTCTACTATACAACTATTTTAAAAAACGAGTAAAATAAGCAAAGAGGCTGGTCAGAGATCAGCCTCTTTGCTTGGATTAAATGAGAAACATTGCAGCAATGGTTGTTACAACGAGACCGATCACGACTGGCAAGAGGTTTCGTCTTGCAAGTTCAAATGGGTCGACATTACAAATTGCTGCTGCTGGGATTAACGCCCATGGTACAAGAGTTCCGCCGCCTACCCAGATGGCCGCAATTTGCCCGAGGGCAGTCAATGTGGCGGCACCTTTACCGATGGCAACTGCAAATAGGCTTGCTACTGAGCCGGCAAGAGATATACCTGAAAAGCCTGAACCATCTAAACCAGTGATCGCCCCTACAGTAGTTAAGGTAATCGCCCCAACTTCTTTGCTTAACGGTACGATACTGGCAAGGGATACACCTAAGTCATTAACGATCCCGTGCGAAGCTTTTGGTAAATAGTCACCAATGATTTTCCCAAATCCGGCATCACCCAAGTAGAAAAATGCAGCAATTGGGATAACAGGGCCAAAAACCTTGAATCCAAATTGGAATCCTTCTATTAAATATTGAGTAGTTTTTTCTAAGCCTTTATTTTTATGACCCGTTAAAGAAATTAATAGAAGAATGAAAATGGATGTACCACCGATTAATGCGGTCGCATCCCCACCTGCTAAATCAAGGACTGACATTGCGGCAACGTCGGCTGCAAATAATAATGGAACAAGAAAGGCAAAGAAACGTTTTTGCCCAAGAGATAAAAGCGTAGGTTGATTGGTGGCTTCTTCAGAGGGATAATCAGCGTTAACAGAGGTGGTTGTTTTGAGAACCCCGCGCTTCATATCTCTTCTTAAGAAGTAGAAAGCAGCAACGGTGGTTACTAGGCCCATGATAAACACTAACGGAATACTCGCATCAATTACATCTTGAATAGGAATACCGGCGGCATCAGAAGTTAGCTTTGGAGCAGCTTGAATGACAAAGTCACCGGATAAAGCGATTCCATGACCAAACAAATTCATTGCCATTGCAACGCCTAGAGCTGGTAATCCTGCGCGAATGGCAACTGGTAAAAGAACAGCCCCTAAAAGTGCAACAGCAGGCGAAGGCCAGAAAAACCAAGAAATCACCATCATTAAGATCCCAATGGTCCAATACGCTAGTGTAGGATTGCGTATCAGCTTTCGAAATGGTGATATCATAACATCATTAATTCCAGTTACCGTTAATGTGCTGCTCATCGCAACAATTATGGAAATAACAAGAATAGTAGATAATAATTCTGTAATTGCATAACTGAAACTGTTGAAAATGCTGCTAATCGAATGACTTAATGAACCTGTTGCTGTAATAGCAATTAGAAAAATACCGATGATACATACAATCGATGTGTCTCTTCTCATAACCATGAATCCAATTATGAGGATAATAAAGGTCACGTAGATCCAATGAAGTAAAGTAAGCTCGACAATCATGCCATTCCCTCCTTTCAATTCACCCAGGGGGGCTATAGCCCTGTTGGATGTAATACAGAATATGAAAATTGCCCTAAGTGGTGAGAGGAAAAAATGAAAAAATATTGGGGAGTTACCTGCCGAATTTAACAAATTCTCTAACGTAAAAACGACTTTTTTTTGACAGTTACTATCGTTAGCTATACACAAATAGGATTAATAGATATAGTTAATACAGTTTAGAAAGAATCAGTGAGTTTTAAATTCATCTTATATATATTAAAATGGACAACAGACACGTCTTTGAAAGGTGGACAACAGTAATGACAAGACCGATTAATGAAACATTTTTAAAAGCAGCAAGGGGCGAGAAAACAGACCATGTTCCTGTTTGGTATATGCGTCAGGCAGGTCGTTCACAGCCTGAATATCGAGCAATTAAAGAAAAGTACTCTCTTTTTGAAATCACTCACCAGCCTGAGTTATGTGCGTATGTAACACGCCTGCCTGTTGAGCAATATAACGTTGATGCAGCGATTTTATATAAAGATATCATGACACCCCTCCCTGCGATTGGCATGGAAGTAGAAATAAAGGGCGGAATTGGACCAGTCATTGACAATCCAATCCGTTCATTAACAGATGTTGAGAAACTGGGTGAAATTAATCCAGAAGAAGATGTTCCTTATGTATTGGATACAATTAAATTATTAACTGAAGAGCAGTTATCTGTGCCATTAATCGGTTTTTCTGGTGCACCTTTTACACTTGCAAGTTATATGATCGAAGGAGGCCCTTCTAAAAACTATAATAAAACAAAAGCGTTCATGTATACCGAGCCAAAGGCATGGTTTGCACTTATGGACAAACTGGGCGACATGATCATTACATATGTAAGATCCCAAATCAAAGCTGGAGCAAAGGCTATTCAGATTTTTGATTCATGGGTGGGAGCATTAAATGTGGAGGATTATCGTTATTTCATTAAGCCAATCATGAACCGTATCTTTACATCATTAAAAGAGGAAAATGTTCCACTCATTATGTTCGGTGTTGGTGCAAGTCATCTTGCATTAGAATGGAATGACCTTTCGCTTGATGTAGTAGGTTTAGACTGGCGTTTACCAATCCATCAAGCAAGAGAAATGGGCATTCATAAAACTGTTCAAGGGAACCTTGACCCTGCTATTTTGTTAGCTCCATGGGAAGTCATTGAAGAAAGAGCAAAGGTAATTTTAGACCAAGGGATGGCGCAAGATGGCTATATCTTTAATTTAGGGCACGGTGTATTCCCTTCCGTAAATCCAGAAACGTTGAAAAAATTAACTTCCTTTGTCCATGAGTATTCAGCATCCAAATTAAGTCGTTAATTCCCCTTTTGAGTTTTAAAATTGGTAAGGAGTCCAATTTTTTGGCACAATAATATGGGTGCTTTATAATGGGTCATTAAGGGCATACAAGCTTTTAGTGGCCCAAACCCAATTGTCTTATTTGAATTGGGAATAAGTGAACAGACTTTTAAAATGAGGTGCGATCATGACAAAAAAGAAAATGGGTCTGCTGGTAATGGCTTACGGTACCCCATATACATTAGATGATTTAGAAAGATATTATACCCACATTAGACACGGGCGGAAGCCAACTCCAGAAATGATTGAAGACCTGCGTAGTCGGTATGAAGCCATTGGCGGGATTTCCCCATTAGCTAAGATTACCCTCGAGCAAGCAGAAAAACTTGAAGATAATCTAAATAAAATTCAAAACCACATAGAATTCAAAATGTATCTTGGATTAAAACACATCAACCCCTTTATTGAAGATGCAGTGAAACAAATGCATGCTGATGGCATTGAAGAGGCGATTAGTATCGTTCTTGCACCTCATTTTTCAACTTTCAGCATAAAATCATATAATGGAAGAGCTTTAGAAGAAGCAGAAAAATTAGGCGGATGGCTCAAAATAAGAACAATTGATAGCTGGTATCAGGAACCAAAGTTTATTAATTATTGGGTTGACAAGATAAAGAAAGTCTTTGCAGAAATGCCGCAAGAAGAAAAGGAGCAAGCAGTTCTGATTGTTTCTGCTCATAGTCTTCCTGAGAAAATTCTCCAGTATGGGGATCCTTACCCAAGCCAGCTTCAAGAAACGGCTGACCTAATTGCTAATCAGGCAGGAATAAGAAATTATGTGGTTGGCTGGCAAAGTGCAGGGCAAACTCCAGAACCATGGCTTGGTCCAGATGTTCAGGATTTAACAAGAGATTTATATAATCAGCATCATTATAGAGCGTTTGTATATGCACCTGTAGGGTTTGTATGTGAACACCTTGAAGTGCTTTATGATAATGATTTTGAATGTAGAGAAGTGACGGAAGAATTGGGTGTAAGTTATTATCGCCCAGAAATGCCGAATGCAAAGGATGAATTTATTGACGCATTGTCGACCGTCGTCCTTAAAATGACCGCTGAATAAGCCTTATAAAGTTTAATGGAAGAAGGTGACCACCTTGGCGGAAGAAAAACAAAGAATTATCATTATTGGGGGAGGGATTGCTGGGCTGACATCAGCTTTCTATCTCCAAAAAGCGATCCAGGAAGATAATCTCCCAATTGAAATTAAACTTATCGAAGCATCACACCGACTTGGCGGCAAAATGCAAACCGTTATCAGGGACGGTTTTACAATTGAGAGAGGGCCAGATTCATTTTTAGCTCGAAAGTTGAGTATTAGCAGGCTTGCAAAGGAAGTTGGGATGGCTGATCAATTAGTCCATAATTCCACGGGTAAATCATTTGTTTTAGTTAACGAGCAACTTCACTCTATGCCCGGTGGATCGATCATGGGTATTCCAACCGAAATGGGCCCGTTTATCACTACTGGTCTTTTTTCTATACCCGGTAAATTAAGAGCTGCCGCAGATTTCATTCTACCAAGGTCAGAAAGTGGAAAAGACCAATCGTTAGGTGATTTTTTCAGAAGAAGACTCGGTGATGAGGTGGTTGAAAATTTAATTGAACCATTATTGTCTGGGATTTATGCTGGAGATATTGATCAATTAAGCCTCATGTCTACTTTTCCGCAATTTTATGAGGTAGAACAGAAATACAGAAGCCTGATCCTTGGTATGAAAAAATCTACTCCTTCCCAACCTCAAAAACCGCCTGCTAGTAAGGAAAAAGCTAAAGGTGGTTTCTTAACCTTTAAAACGGGGCTACAATCATTTGCTGAAGCGATAGAAGAAAAAATCGATCCTTCATCAATCCTAAAAGGTCATCGAGTTGATAAAATTACCAAAAATGGTGATAAATATGATGTATATCTCAATAATGGGGAGACATTAGCAGCGGAAAGCATTATTGCAGCAACTCCTCATAAGATAACTCAGTCAATGTTTGCAGATTATCATTTTTTCGATCCATTTAAATCAGTCCCGTCGACATCCGTAGCAACCGTAGCCTTAGCCTTTCCTGAAGAAGCAGTGAAGAATGATATTGATGGAACAGGCTTTGTTGTTTCTAGAAACAATGATTATTCCATAACCGCTTGTACTTGGACCCACAAAAAGTGGGCACATTCAACCCCAAAAGGGAAAGTACTGCTTCGGTGTTATGTTGGAAGGTCAGGAGATGAAACAATCGTCGACCTCTCAGATGACAGAATAATTAAGATTGTCCTAGATGATCTGAAAAAGATCATGGATATCACGATGAATCCGGATTTTGCTATTATTTCACGTTGGAAAAATTCCATGCCGCAATATACGGTGGGACATAAACAACGATTGGCTAATATTTTTGAGCATATGAATGCTGAGTTGCCTGGGGTATTTTTAGCAGGTTCTTCCTATGGCGGTGTTGGACTCCCAGATTGCATTGATCAGGGAGAAGCTGCTGTCAAAAATGTGTTAAATTATTTAAAAAGAGGAAACTCCTAAAAAGGGGCTGTTCAAAGATAACAGCTTCTTTTTTCTGCTTGCAAACATATCGGAATCGATGTATACTCTAAAAGTGTTAATTGACCATTTTGTTCAAACGGTCAAAATAGTCATTTATTTGAATTTCGATTAAATAGGATAGTCGATCAGATCGTCCTTATTTTTTGCAGAAAAATGACCAAATGAACAAAACGGTCATAAAGATAAAGGAGGTATTACAAGTGAAAAACCTGCTGTTTAAGGAAGAGCTTCTTGCCATTCTAAGAAATAAAAAAGTGTTAATTCCTATTATTGCTGTCATGTTTGTCCCAGTTTTATATGCAGGAATGTTTTTATGGGCTTTTTGGGACCCATACGCAAAGCTTGATGAACTGCCGGTTGCTGTTATCAACGAAGATGTTGGAGCAACACTTGATGGAGCTCATCTGAAGCTTGGTAACGATTTAGTCGCAAATTTAAAGAAAAATGAACAATTTGATTTTGATTTTGTCGACAAAAAAAAGGGTTATGATAATTTAAAAGATCAGAAATATTATATGGTCATCGAAATCCCTAAGGACTTTTCAAAAAATGCAACAACCTTACTGGATGATAAACCTGAAAAACTGGAATTGATCTATACACCTAATGAGAGCTATAACTTCCTCTCTGCCCAAATCGGTGGCACAGCAGCAGAAAAAATTAAAACAGCAGTTGCTGAAAAGGTGACCGAAACGTATGCAGAAACGATGTTTGATAAAATCAGCGAGCTTGCCGATGGTGTTGTAAAGGCTAGTGATGGTGCAAGTCAGATCGATGCTGGTTCGGATGAATTAAATAAAGGATCAAAGGACCTACAGAAAGGTCTTGCAACCCTGGCTGAAAAATCAATCGAATTTAACACTGGAATGAAATCAGCTGATGCTGGCTCTAACAAGCTTGCTGCAGGTTCAACGGAACTTTATAATGGACTCGCGACATTAGCGGAAAAGTCAATTGAATTTGAAAGTGGTGTCAAGTCAGCATCTTCAGGATCCAAACAATTAGCAACAGGATCATCTCAATTGAAAAATGGGTTAGCAAAAGCTGATGCAAATTTGCCGTTGCTAATTGCCGGTACGAAAGAGGTATCTGCAGGTGCAGAACAATTAAAACGAGACTTGCCAGCAGGGATTGCGTCCGGGATTGAAAAAGAATTGACCGGAAGTGTTACTGAACTTAATGCTGGCATTGATCAATTTCAATCACAGTTAACGAATACATTAGCATCACAAATTGCTGAACAAACCATTACTCAGCAAACAGAGAAAATGCAAAAATTAGCCAAAACCTTAATCGAGAACAATGTAGATCCTGCACTTGTTCAAGGAATAATGGCAAATGAGCAAAAAAATGCCCCAACGAAAGAACAGCTAGAGCAACAGATTTTATCGGAACTTAATCCTAAAATAGATGCAGGTTTTGACCAGTTCAAAACAGGCGTCGATGAAAAATTAGCAGGTTCATCGAAAGGATTAGAAGATAAAATTCAAGCACAAACAAGCCCTTATTTTGATCAATTAATATCCGGTATTGGCAAAATAAATGGCGGGCAACTTGAATTACAGAAAGGGATCCATGATTTATATGCAGGTTCATCAAAATTAGCAGATGGGTCAAATAACCTTTCTGAAGGATTGAGTCAACTTGCTAATGGTGCTGATAAAATGACCAACGGAACTGGACAATTGGCATCAGGTTCTGGTGAGTTGAAAACAGGCGCCTTCGACTTAAATAATGGAATGCATCAATTAACAGCAGGTGCATCAGGATTGTCATCTGGTGCTGGCCAATTAGCGGATGGTTCTAAGCAACTTAACGACGGTACATCTAAACTTTCTAAAGGTGCAAAGGAATTAGCAGATAAGCTTTCAGATGGCGCTAACGAGGTATCCAAGGTCCACTCCGATGATAGGACCTATAATATGATGGCTGATCCGGTAAAACTGGATAATGAAAAAATTAATCATGTACCAAACTATGGGACCGGCTTTGCACCATATTTCCTATCATTAGGCCTGTTTGTGGGCGCTTTGCTTCTATCAATTGTTTTTCCACTTCGCGAAACGACGATTGCACCAGCAAATGGATTTAACTGGTTTTCAAGCAAGTTTTCCATTATGGCTGGGATTGGAATTTTTCAAGCCATACTCGCAGACATAATTCTCCTTGGAGGGCTAGGTCTTGACGTCCAAAGCATTCCAAAGTTTATTCTTTTTTCGATTATGACAAGCTTAACGTTCATCGCGTTAATTCAACTGCTTGTATCCGTATTTGCAGATGCGGGACGTTTTATTGCAATCATCATCTTGATCTTACAATTAACGACAAGTGCTGGAACATTCCCGCTTGAATTAATCCCTAACTTTTTACAGCATTTCAATGCTTACCTGCCGATGAGCTATTCAGTCCAAGGCTTTAAAGCTGTAATATCAAGTGGTGATTACAGTTCCATGTGGCAAAATTTCATGATTTTATTAGCTTTTATGCTTACCTTCTCATTAGGAACCATTGCTTATTTCTCAATGCGATTTAATCATAAATATAAGCATCAAATGACTGAATAAAAATATAAAAGCAAAACCAGCCGATCATTTTTTTTTCGGCTGGTTTTTTGTACTATAATAAAATTGATCTAGATTTTTGAGTATATTAGGAATATAAACTTTGAATTGGAGGGGTTATATTGAAACTTACCGTTATTGGGTATTGGGGTGGGTATCCGAAACAGAATGAGGCTAGCTCTGGATATTTGCTAGAACATGAGGGTTTTCAAATATTAATTGATTGTGGAAGCGGCGTCCTTTCTAAGTTGCAAAATATTATCCAGCCTGAGGAATTGGATGCGGTAGTCCTTTCCCATTACCATCCTGATCATATAGCGGATATTGGCGTCTTACAGCACGCAAGATTAATCCAAGGATTTTTAGGAAAGAGGACCCAAACCCTGCCTCTTTATGGGCATGATTTGGATCCATATGAATTTAGCAAATTAACCTATAAAGAGATAACAAAAGGAGTTGCCTATAATCCTAGTGAGACGCTCACAATAGGTCCATTCCATGTTTCTTTTCTTAGAACAGATCACCCCGCCCCATGTTATGCAATGAGAATAGAAGCAGCTGGAAAAACCATGGTCTATACTGGAGATAGCTCATTTAAAGAAGAATTTATCGAGTTCAGTCGCAATGCTGATTTACTGTTATGTGAATGCAACTTTTATGGACACCAAAATGGAAAATCGGCTGGACACATGAACAGTATCGATGCAGGAAAGTTCGCACAGAAAGCAGAGGTAAAACAATTAATTCTAACTCATTTACCTCACTATGGATCACTGCCTCAGTTAATTACTGAAGCATCTACTGAGTTTACGGGTATAATTATTCTCGCAGAGGAGTTTCAATCGATTTCACTATAAGAAGGGACCGAATACTATGTTATTCATCGATAATAAAGAGATTACTGATCCACAGATAAATTTGGCAATTGAGGAGTATGCACTGAAAAATCTTGATATTAATGAAACGTATTTACTATTTTACATAAATGAACCCTCCATCATTATAGGTAAGAATCAAAATACAATTGAGGAAATTAATACGGAGTATGTGGAAAGTAATAACATTAAAGTTGTCCGCAGGCTGTCTGGCGGTGGCGCGGTCTATCATGATCTTGGCAATTTAAACTTTAGTTTTATCACGAAGGATGACGGGGAAAGCTTTCATAACTTCCGTAAATTTACGGAACCAGTAGTGGCTGCATTAAAAAAATTAGGGGTAAACGCCGAATTAAGCGGCAGAAATGACATTGAGGTTGGAGGTCGAAAAATCTCTGGAAATGCCCAATTTTCAACTAAGGGCAGAATGTTTAGCCACGGTACGTTAATGCTTAATTCAGAAATTGACAACGTGGTCTCAGCCTTAAAAGTAAAAAAGGACAAAATAGAATCCAAAGGAATTAAATCAGTCCGCAGCCGTGTGGCCAATATTTCTGAGTTCCTCACAGAACAGTTGGATATGGATGAATTCCGTTCATTACTGTTAAAGAATATTTTTGATGGTCAAGAAGAAATACCAGAATATGTTCTTACCGAAGAAGATTGGGAAAAGATTTACCAATTTTCAAAAGAACGCTACCAAAATTGGGAATGGAATTACGGAAGATCGCCTAAGTTCAATTTGCAGCACTCGCACCGCTTTCCAGTAGGAAGCATTGATGTCCGCTTAGAAGTGAATAGAGGGGTCATTGAAAATTGTAAAATCTATGGTGACTTTTTTGGTGTGGGGGATGTAAGTGAAATTGAGGAGAAGTTAACAGGCATACGCTATGAAAAAAATGAAATCGACAAGGCACTTGCCGGTATTGACACGACCCATTACTTTGGAAATATAGCAAAAGATGAGTTTTTAAATTTATTATATTAAAGTACAAGACACAGTGTTTTTAAACGCTGTGTTTTCGTTTTATCAGAATTTTCTAGTATTATACTTGAATAGGCTCATTACTTTTAATATAATATTCTTAGAAAATTGTCGCAATTTTGTGAATGAGTATTCATTCAATTAAGGGGGAGAACGATTCTTTTAACACGGTTTGAAGAATCAGCGAAGAACTTTGCCACAAAGCCAGCCTATAAATTTATGGGCCAAACATGTACTTATGCTGAACTGGATGCTGCCATTACGAAATTTGCATCAGGCCTCAAAAAATTAGGAGTCAAAAAAGGGGATCATATTGCACTATTGTTGGGAAACTCACCACACTTTGTGGTTAGTTATATGGTGCATTGCGATTAGGAGTAACTGTTATTCCGGTGAATCCAATTTATACGTCTGATGAAATAGGCTACATATTAAATAATGGTGATGTCAAAGTAGTTATCGCACTTGACCTAGCGATCCCTTTAGTGGAAAAGCTGCATACGTTCCTGCCAAAAATCGAACATTATGTATTTTGTGAAACGACTCCAACTAGCAATATTGAATCGAAAATTGGGACACTATCAGGCTATTCAAAAATGAAATCGTTTTCATCAGTGATTGCTGAAGGTGAAGTAACTTTCAATGGACCAGATCTCAATGATGACGATATTGCCATTATTCTCTATACGTCTGGTACAACAGGCAAACCAAAGGGTGCAATGTTAACCCATAAGAATTTGTATAGTAATGCCAAAGATGTTAGCGAATATTTGAAAATGAATCCCGATGATAAAGTAGTTACGGTTCTGCCGATGTTTCATGTTTTCTGTTTGACGGTTGCCTTAAATGCACCATTATTAAGCGGGGCAACCCTATTAATTGCACCAAAATTTAGTCCAAGAGAAATTTTTGATTTAGTTAAAGAACATCAGGGGTCTGTTTTTGCAGGTGTACCGACCATGTATAATTTCCTCCTCCAATATCCTGACGGAAATCCTGACGACCTAAAATCGTTACGCTTATGTATTTCAGGAGGAGCTTCCTTACCTGTTGCCCTCTTAAAGAATTTTGAACAAAAGTTTAAAGTAGTAATATCGGAAGGATATGGCTTGTCTGAGGCATCTCCTGTTACATGCTTTAATCCGCTCGATCGGCCGCGCAAACCTGGTTCAATCGGAACATCAATCCTTCGTGTTGAGAATAAAATTCTTAATGAGCTGGGTGAAGAAGTTCCAGTGGGTGAGGTGGGAGAACTTGTCGTGCGTGGCCCGAATGTAATGAAGGGTTATTATAAAATGCCGGAAGAAACGGCAGCGGCGATTCGAAATGGATGGCTTTATACCGGTGACCTTGCCAGGATGGATGAAGATGGCTATTTTTATATAGTTGATCGAAAAAAAGATCTCATCTTAGTTGGAGGATATAATGTCTATCCGCGAGAAGTAGAGGAAGTAATTTATAATCATCCAGATGTTGTAGAGGTGGCTGTTCTAGGGATTCCAGATCCAAATCTTGGTGAATCTGTTAAAGCCTTTGTTGTCAGCAAGAAACCTGAACTAACCACAGAGCAATTACTAGATTATTGCAGTGAACACTTGGCCAAGTATAAAATTCCATCCTCTATTGAATTCATTGATGAACTGCCAAAGAACACAACCGGGAAAATCTTAAGAAGGGCACTAAAGACACAAGTAGTCCAACCTACAAATTCATAAAATGCCGGGCAGGTTTTGTAAAACCTGCCTTTTTAAGGGGGAGCATTGTGGAAGCAATTTTGCTAGAGATTAAAAATCATGTGGCAGTTATCACAATCAATCGGGCCGATTCTCTAAATGCTTTTAATTATGAGACATTGTTAGACCTGCAGATTAAAGTAGAGAAATTCGGATTAATAGCGAAGTTCGGGCAGTTCTATTTATTGGTGCTGGTGATAAGGCATTTAGTGTCGGGGCGGACTTGAAGGAAAGAAAAACATTATCCGATGAACAAGTAAAGCGAAATCTTTATAAAATTAATGAGATCTTTTCAGCGATCGATAGCCTGCCCCAGCCGACCATTGCCGCCATAAATGGGTTTGCGTTTGGCGGTGGAATGGAACTTGCTTTGGCTTGTGATTTTCGCTTTGCGGCAAGAGAGGCCTTGATGGGGTTAACGGAAACGAGTCTAGCCATTATTCCGGGAGCTGGGGGGACCCAACGTCTTCCACGCTTGATTGGGCAAGCTAAGGCTTTAGATCTCATCTTAACGGCACGCCGCTTGTCCGCGGATGAGGCGTTTACCTTCGGACTGCTGACAAAAGTTGTAGAGCGACAGGAATTATTGTCAGAGTGTTTTGCCTTTTGTTCACAATTATTGGAAAATGGACCTATTGCCGTACAACAAGCTAAGTTTGCGATTAAAAATGGGATGAATACCGATTTAAACACCGGACTACAAATCGAACGTAAGGCATACGAAGTAACACTCCCTACAGAAGATCGAATCGAAGCACTACAGGCCTTCGCTGAAAAAAGAAAGCCTGGCTTTAAAGGGAAATAAAAAAGAGTCACGGGTATGGTTTGGTGGGACTTGGGACCTCAATCCTGGCTGGTGTTTAGACAATTCCTCACTGAAAACGCAGGTTAATACTCTTAAAGAATGGCTAGATTTTTCCTATAGCCATTCTTTTTATGCTGTTTTTGGGCAGATTTTTGTATTGGATTCGGGATTCAGACGGTTCTAGGTGATTTGCTGTTAATGCTGTCTGAATAGGGATTGGATTCGGACAGCTTTAAGCAATTTCCAGTTGAACTTGTCCGAATAGGCCACGGATTCGGACAGCTTAAAGCAATTTCCAGTCAAGTCCTATATTTTGTGTAAATTGTATTTCCTATGGTTACAATGTTTTTCAGCTTTTATGAATTTTGATGGTTTGGAAGGGGGTACCCCCTTCCAAACCATCAAAATTTCGCGCGCTTCGCG
>NZ_JAHUWN010000025.1 GCF_019219025.1 Bacillus sp. sid0103
GCGCGAAGCGCGCGAAATCTTGATGGTTTGGAAGGGGGTACCCCCTTCCAAACCATCAAAATTCATAAAAGCTGAAAAACATTGTAACCATAGGAAATACAATTTACACAAAATATAGGACTTGACTCTTTTTTCTTTCTTTGGGTCGTCAATAACACCTATTGACGACCTTACCCTCTCTTTTTTCTCTCTTTGGGTCGTCAATAAGCCCTATTGACGACCTTACCCTTTCTTTTTTCTTTCTTTCGGTCATCAATATCCTTTTTGACTACTGTACCAAAGGTTTTTCACTAAACATCCCAAGAAGATATCCTACTATTAAACCCAGCAGGGCTGGGATAATCCATCCTATTCCTTCCGTATAAAAGGGAAGAATATCAAGTGCCCCGCTCCATTCATTGGCGAGGAATGTTTTATTAATCGTATCAATAATACTAAAAAGAGCAACAAAGATGACAACAGTGATATAAATCTGCCGGGAATTCTTAATTAAATTATCGATGAGGCCTAACAAGATCATCACGATTGCAATCGGGTAAATCAAACCTAGAATCGGAACGGAGATCTGTAAGATTTGCGTTAATCCTAAATTAGCAATGGCAGTGCTAAGAACTGCTAGGATGATTACCCACGTTTTATACGTAATTTTTGGAATAGCATTCGCGAAAAATTGACTGCAGGATGTAACCAAACCAATCGATACACAAAAGCAGGCAATCGTAAATACTAGCCCTAATATCAAGGTCCCACTTTGTCCAAACAAGTGGGTCATAACATTAGACAATATTTGGGCCCCATTCTCCGTTTTTCCTAAGGATGAACTGGCTGCTCCTAAATAACCTAAAATAAGGTAGATCACGGTTAATAGCAACCCTGCACCTAATCCAGCGTACATCATATATACGGATCTTTTTTTGTTATCTAGTACTCCTTGTGATTTCAATGTATTGGCAATGACAATACCAAATGCTAAGGCAGCCAATGCATCCATTGTTAAATATCCATCTAAAAATCCTTGGAAGACAGGATTTGAAACATAATTATCCTTCGGTGCTGCGAAGGAACCGATTGGGTCAATTAAGCTTTTCACAAAAATAATTGCAATCAGGGCAAGTAGGATTGGCGTCAATAATTTCCCAAATAGGTCGATAAGCTTTGAAGGGTACATACATAACCAGGCTACTAAGCCAAAAAAGACAATACTATAAATAAGCAATGACACCGGACTTCCGACAACATTTTCTGGCAAAAAAGGCGCTAATCCCATTTCAAATGCAAGACTTCCCGCACGAGGAATCGCCAGTCCTGGTCCGATCGCGATATAGATGAGAAAAGGAAAGAGGAAAGCAAAATAAGGATGGACCCGCAGGTTTAGCTCATTAAAGCTGCCAGCCTTAGCTACTGCAATCACCCCTAAAATAGGGAGTCCTACTGCTGAAATAATAAAACCGGCAAGTGCCGTCCAGAGATGATTCCCCGCTGCTTGTCCCAAAAATGGTGGAAAGATCAGGTTACCAGCCCCGAAAAACATGGAAAATAACATAAAACTAATAAAGATAATCTGTTTAGCAGAAAAATTCATTCATAAACTCCTTTTTAAATAAAAATATTATTCCATTATAATAAACCAAATTTACCCCATAATGGTATATTTTTTTTAAACTTCCAACGATTGAATGATAAATTTCCTCTTCCGATTTCGAAAGAGGAAAAACAGACACTACCAACGTCAAAAATAATCAGAGAAATATGGTGTTTCTCGTTCAATTAAATTCTCTAAAATTTCCACCGTTTGTTCATTACAGTTAAGACGGCCGATTGCCGCCAAATAGGCTGGGCGTTTGTACCCGAATAACATCGTTGTCAATGTCTGAATACTAACGAATATATCCGGCTGCTCCACACTAAGTTTAAGATCCCCTTCCCCATTAGCCGATACATGAAGTGTAAATACTCCATTATTCCATTCAAGGATTGGATCATCAACCTGAAATGTAATGTGAATTTCAGTGCCTGGCGCCTTGAACGGGAATTGGCCGATAAACTGAGTGACATCCACAATACGTGCCATGAAATAGGGGGCAATGGTTTCTTTAATATCTCCGTCCTCCAGCCAGAAGGCCAATGGATCATTTGTATAAATATTACCGACAACTTTCGTAACCATAGAGAAATGAGCACTGATAAAATTCCAAAGGCCTTTTCGTGCCTCTTCATTCATATAGATCATTTCTTTAACGTGCAGGACATCTTGAGAAATCCAATATAACAAATACCCTTGCGGCTGATGGGATCGATCATAATAAACAGCTGCCGTTAATTCATCCAATTCCCAGCGCCAGAATTCATCCCAAGCTAAATGGTTTCGAATCATGGCCACATGTCGTCTTCTCGAAAAAAGCTGGTAAACGCTTTTTATATCGGGATGTTCGGTATTGAGCCGATCGACATATCCTGATACTTTCTTTACTTTCGGCAATTGATAGTCTTTTATTTCAAAGGTCATCTTATCGGAAACAATCTCCCAGCCCCGTTTACGATAAAAAGGCAAGGAATAAGGATATAAATAAGAAATCGATTGTTTCCTCTCTCTCATATCGGCAAGTGCCTGCCATATCAACTTATTCATCAATCCCAAATTTGCGTATTCTGGATAGGTCCCAACACCCGTTAAGCCGCCCATCTCAAAGGTACGACCATATATATTGACCTGAAACGGATAGACAGCAATTTGGGATATAAGTTTTTCTCCATCAAACCAGCCCAACACATCTGCCTGCTCCAAAACAGGCAGTTTTGCTAATGCAATTTCACGTTCCTCCCAGCCTACTTTCTGTAAGTCTTTTTTGGTCACTTGGAACACATACCGTAAGAGTTCATTGAATTGCCGCCAATGTTTGGGTTCTACTTTCTCCATTTTGAGCCTGTCTAGTCGACTCATACAATTCCCTCCAAATTTACACTCTTACTCTATGTTCATGTATTTTGTATAAATTTATGTAAACCTTCCGAAAAAAACTGAAGCAAATATAAATAAAAAAAGCTGCTCATCCATTTGAGCAACTTAAGGTCACCGATTCAGTTAATTCTTAATGCCGAGTGCTTTTTTGGTTGCTGGACCAACAATCCCATCCGCTGTAAGTTTATGTGCTTTTTGAAAATTGCGGACTGCACTGTCGGTGTTTCCTCCAAAGACACCATCTACACCCTTTGTACTAAAACCAAGGGAAGTAAGCTTACGCTGAAGTTCTTGGACGGCTGGACCCCGACTGCCTTTTTTAAGGATTTCTCCACTAGAATTAACAGGAACGGAAGGTGCACTTGACCCGCCTTTCACTTTGTATCCATTGGCTGTTGCAATCGCATTGAAAGATTTCCCTGATGATGTGATGATGACTGGGGTACCAGTTGGCACTTGATTAAACAGCCATTCTACCTCATTATCATACATCCGAATACAGCCGCTGCTTACATACCCGCCAATGGAACTTGGGTTGTTGTTTCCATGAATCCCATATGTTGTCCCCCATGTTCCACGGGCATTCAGACCGAGCCAGCGGTTACCTAGCGGATTACGAGGGTCACCACCTGGTATATGTCCCTTGTAGTACGGCCTGTTCTTGATCTTATTAACAATCTTAAACTTGCCTTCGGGTGTATACGATCTTTTTCTCCCGGTTCCAACTTTAAACTGTTTTTTAAACTGACCGTTTTCAAAGTAAGCAAGCCTGTTTGTTGTCTTGTTAATAATAATCAATTTTCCACCAGAGGTTGCCAAACTTGACGGAACACCAACAAAAAAACTAGACAACAGAAAAAAAGCAAATACAAAAAAAATCAACCACTTTTTGTGCAATCTAACCCCTCCATTACGACATAAATACTAATCCGTGTATCCTATGTCGGAATGGCTTGTACACATTACAAATATATATAAAGATATTACAAATCGGGCGAAAGTTAGGTAATATTGCCCCTTCATTTTAAATATATTTTTTGGATATATAGTAAAATATCATCAAATAATAAGATAAAAATTAAACTAGGGGATACTCATGAAACAGATTTTGATTTTCTTGTTATTGTTTACACTCGTAGTAGCTCTTGATGTATTAATGGATATACTTCAGGGTCTTGATATAAATGAAGTTATCCATGCCTTTATTAAAATAAAACAAAAAATAAAAAGCGAAGAAATTATTCTGATTATATTGTTATTCCTCCCTCTTATTATTTCAAAGTCCTACAATTTCTTTAATAGACAGAAAGAAGCCTAACATAATTCCTTCTTTTTTATTTGTGTAAACAAAGTGGGGGACCAGAGAAAAGCACAGACAATCTCGTCAAATATATCATATCGATACTGACCTCGCCTTTTCTTTTGTCCTGTTTTAGAAAGGGGCTGGGGCCCAATATTTAAAAACTTATTTCCAACAATTATGACTTTCCCTTTCGGTGAGATGATTACCTTCACTATGCTCTTGCCGTATTTGAACAAACAAGAAACCAAATAACACTATTTTATGTAATATGTACACTTATCAAAATTCAATTAACCCTTTAATTACAAATAAAAAAACCAGGCAAAAAATTGCCCGGTCCCTTTGTTATCGTTGAACTAATTTTTCCCTCTTCACTGGCCTCATTTGTTTTACGGGAGACGTCCCACAAAAAACATCTATGGATATGCACTATTATGTGGCAAGTTATTCTTCTAATAATGAACGATAACGACCGCTATAAAAAACGAGCGGTTCTGAATCTTTAAGGTGAATATCGGTCACTTTCCCAATAAATAATGTATGGTCCCCTTCAAGATGCTCTGCCGATACTTCACAAGCAATTTGTGCCACTACACCTGATAAAACTGGTTTTCCATCAAGACGATCAAACTCGACTTCACGGTATTCCTTCAACTGACCTGCAAAAATCATTGAAAGTTCCTTTTGATCCGCAGCTAAAATATTTACTGAAAAGATTTTACTTTCTTTGATTTTGTTAAGAATTCGCGCTTTTTCTCCAATTGAGATGATTACGAGCTTTGGATCGAGTGACACGGACATGAAAGCATTCGCTGTCATACCATGTACTTCTCCATCTAATTCTGTCGTAATAACCGTTACGCCTGTCGCAAATTTCCCCATTGCACTACGAAATTGACGATCATCCATTTTATATATACTCCTGTTTTTTTATTTAGAGCTTATTGAAGTGGAATTCAACAAGTCATCTACTGGAACTTCCACAGAACGTTCAACTTTAGGTTCTATGTTGCGCTGCAAAATAATAGCCGCGCTCAGAATAAGAACGCCACCGATTATTTGATTGAAGTAAAGAGTTTGTCCCAAAAACATTGAAGCAACTATTGCACCAGAAATCGGTTCAAATATAGCCAAAATTGAGGCTCTTGATGCACCGATCATTCGAATACCTGTCAATAACATCATTGTAGGAATTGCAGCTCCAACAATCCCTGCGAATAGCAAAATTGGCCAAAGTGAAGCATCATGGAAAGGTTGGATGAGTGACTCCTTTTCTCCGAAAACAAAGCCAATCACAGCAAAAACTACAGCACCTGCTGTTAGAAAAAGAGTTGTCGCGTACGAAGCTGGAATACTTGGATAACCCTTACGGCCAACAAGAAAATAAATCGACATTCCTACCGCCGCTCCAAGTGCGAGGATAATTCCAAGTGAATCAAATCGAACAGCATCCCCTCCAAGCATTTGTCCAACAATAGCCAGCGTACTTCCCCCTAAAGCAAACAACAGAGCAATAAACTTTGGTCGCGTAAACGATTCACGCCCGGTGATAGCACAGATCACTGTCACCAGAGCTGGATAGATGTAAAACAAAAGGAGTGCCAACGCAACTGTTAAATGAACGAAAGCATAAAATATCGCAAGACTGTAAGACATAAACATAATAGCCGCTATACATAAGTTACGTAACTGCCATTTAGGAATCTTTGATAAAGGAGTACGTTCTGTATGATCTGGCCGTCCTATACCAAAAACAAGGAGAACTACCATAGTAATTGCTCCAATTGTTTCACGCCAAGTGGCAAATGCAACAGGACTTATCCCAGCTTCATAGGCAAAGTTAGTTAAGGTCCCTAGACTAGAAAAAAGAGCTGAGGCAAATAGAACAATTAAAATTCCTTTGAGTTGAGAATTACCAGATTTTGTTTTTGATATTTCATGCTGTTTCTCATAATTATTCATATCTAACCGCCCCTTTTATTTGGTTTAGAATACACCCTATTAATCGTCATCAACATCCTTCATGCGTTTATAGCCATCCGTGTATATCTTAGCCTACAAATACTTCTTTTGATCCGGTAACATGTCTTGCTGCCAGACTTAACATATGATCGATATTTTCAGACTCCATCACTTTTCTGATAATCTCAGAGCGAATATTTAATAAATCCTTTGGCCAATTTGAAGCAGCTGCACCATATATCCTAGACCAAATTTGAGTTTTTTCCGCAATTGGTCTCATTATATCTTCCCAACGCTGAAGTGCTATATCGATATCATATTGATCCAGTTGTTTGGCTAACTCCAAAGCACTAGTTATACTTACTCCTGCTCCTTGACCTAAATTGGGTTCCATACCATGTGCAGCATCGCCAAGTAATGCTACTCTTCCCTTTGTCCAGGACTTTAAGAATATATAAATAAAGTTACGATCTAATCTAGCATATTCAATTCTATTTATAACGGATTCCAAATGAGGGAACGTGGATAACCATACTCTCTTATTTATCGGATCTGAAAGTGCTTCCTCATCTGTGGAAGGCGCTGTCAAGTATACATAGCGGAATATATCTGTAGATGGTGCAATACCAATACGGCGATAACCATTCCAATGTTCCATGGCACGTCCATATTCGTCCTCATTCAGCCTTGGAATCAATGCTCTTATCGCTCCGTTGTTCATTGGCTCAAAAGTGTGTTTAATATTAAGTGAATTTCTAATAGTAGAATAGACACCATCCGCTCCCACAATAAGATCAGCCCTGAATGTTTTACCATTATCCAATGTAATTGTTCCTGAAGGATCTGCAGACACTACACAAGCATTTGTTTCAATCTGTACCCCTGCTTTCAGAGCTGCTCGAGCTAAAGCGCTGTGAA
This sequence comes from Bacillus sp. sid0103, assembly GCF_019219025.1. The sequence goes on from NZ_JAHUWN010000025.1 coordinate 7,143, forward strand.
TATCTTTACGGGGAATAACGCAAAAACGATTATCTTCTAAAAATTTAGTAGAATGTATTAATTCTCGCTTATTGTCAATCATATCTAAACTCGTAATAAACTCTATATCTTTACTCGCTTCATCATATACGTTAATTGATTCTAATACCTTTAATCCATTTTCCCATGTATAAAGACCTGCCCCAATTTCTCTAAGTTCTGAGGATCTTTCTAAGATAATAACACCCCAACCACGTTGAGCAAGTGCTGTTCCTAACGTTAAACCTGATAATCCGGCACCAGCAATGATAATTTTCTTTTTACCCAACTTATCCCATCCTCCTTTTTTGTAGCCTCATTTCCGAAGCTCCACTTTTATTCAAATACTAGTAGAGACTTTCATGTGTATCAAAAGTTTCACTTCAATAAATGCCCCTATTTTTCATGCTAATAACTCAAGATGAAACATAGGGGCAATGAAGGATCAGTCAATGATGTTTTATAAGAATCCTTTCTACCTAATTAATGAGTTTGCAGATATGAATTCATTGATATGATTCGCTACCGCTTCCGGGGACTCGAGCGTAGGAAAATGTGTCTTTCCACTGATTTGTTTGAAGTCGAACCACGGGTGTTCATCTTTAAATCTCTGTTGCATCTCTTCATATCCGGTTACTGGAGCCTGCGAATAAATGTGCACAATTGGGCGTTTTGGATCCAGTGCAGTCATTCGCTCAAGTGGCGATTTCCAAGTTTGGTATGCATTCTCTATTACTCTGCAGGCCCTATCCCACATGTCAAAACCGAAACTGGCCATCTCTTTGTTTAGGTGATCAATTATGTTGCGATTGGTGCTGATGCCGAGCCAATGGTTAAACAGGTTTTTCCGACCAGCCATCCAGCGATCTGGATGCTGAATATCCTGCAAATCTTTTATAAATTCCTCTCCTGCCTCTACTAGGATCCAGTCTATGACTACAGTTTGAGGTACTCTAGCCGTTCCAAGCCGTTGGCAGATCTCAATATTGGCCCATCCACCATGGGAAGTTGACACAGGGACAACTTTTTGGATGTCTAGTGCATCCAATACTGCAATGACGTCATCAGCTTGCTCTCTGATACCGAAATCTCCCGGGAGACGCACTGGATCCGAATGCCCGCGCCAGTTCATACGAAGCACCTTATGCTTTTGCGCCAACGGCTTAACCAATTTGTCGAATAGCCTGTGGTCTTGACACCAACCACTTAGCAATAGTATTACCGGACCATTCGCGTCACCGTGAATATCGTACGTAATCTGCTGACCATTAACTTTAATAGATTTAAGTTGGTTATTTACTTGATTCATCAATAATTCATCTCCATTCTCATAATTAAACAGTTAAGCCTTCCATTAGCACTACCAAAAAATACATTTTAATAAGATATCTTCATTTCCCCCCTTTTTTTCGAAATTACAAAAAAGGGCAGACCACAGCTTATAAAAACTAATCAATTAGTTTTATAAGCCATGGTCTGCCCTTGATTATTCGTGTCAAGAAGCCACCCAATGGTTCTTGGATGAGCAAAGATTCTTCATCTTCGCCTTTTTTATTTTTATTATATTCACAATTATATGAAAATTTAATCTATAAATCAAGCGCTTTCATTTTAATTTATAAAATTTTTTTTTCAAATACAAGAACACCTACAGCTGAATCATTTTCCAAATCCCACGCTGCATAATTTTCTAAAACTTTTAACCCAACTATTCTTTCAAATGATGCGATATATTCATCGTTTGTATTTTCTACAAATAGTTGTCTAGCTCTTAATACTACATTTTTCCCTTCTTGACTGTTCAAAATATTTTTTTCCATTTGAGTTAATATCCCTTTTATTAAAAAAACCAGAACATTATCTGTTATTTTTATTTCAGTATCACGTGGACCTCTTCCTAAAGTTTCTTTAATATAGTAACTAATAAAATTAGAAATCTCTCGTTCAATAGTATTTCGAGTTTTATTCATATAAAATTCCCACCTCTATATTATATTGTCTAAATAAAGACCATATTTATGCAGCCAATTCATGATGGATGTTTACTTGTTCATGTGTGCTATTGATTCAACAAGTTTACAATTGATTCAACCACTATAGGCCACTCATCTGATTCTGGATCAATAATCTTAAAGTGCTCTGCACTTGAAATAGCTTTTAAGATAACATCATCGCCTGAGCACTTAGCAGTTTTTTCGAATTGCTCACTAATGCCAATTGGTACATTGATATCAAGTGAACCATGAATAAGCACAAGTGGAACACAGATGGGTAGAAGAGCTATGGGTGAACCTTCAGCATACCGACTATGAAGGTATTTTGGCATTCCATCAAATAGGTCTCGTGTTGGATTATCACTGACTCCAGTTTTCACTTCTCGCAATACATGGATATCGTGCATAAGTGCAGGGTCACAAACACCTGCAAGACTTATTGCTCCTTTTAAAGACAAAGGATTCTCGGAAGTTTTTAAAATGCTATTCGGAGGAAGGTTGTGTCGCGCAGCAATCCATAGAGCTAGATGTCCCCCAGCTGAATGTCCGATCGTAACAATACGATCTAAGTCAAGCGGATAGGATTCTGCAAGGGTTCGAACAAAATCTACCGCTTGTGCATTATCCAAAAAAGTACCTGGCCAACCTCCTCCCTCTTGCCCAACTCGACGGTATTCTATGTTCCATGTTGCAATGCCTCGAGAAGTTAAATCTTCTGCAAACTTATCCATTTGGTCTAACTCATATTTTGCTCTCCAAAAGCCTCCATGGATCAGAATTGCAACTGGAAAGGGACCATTACCTTCTGGCAGCCTTAAGTCCCCAAATTGGTTTTCATTTTCCCCATAGGCAATTCGTTGTAAACTCTTGACGTTTCTATCTAAGGAAAATTTCATAGCCATACGCCCCTTTACTTAAATTATTTTTTATCGAAAACTTTTCGAATTCCTATCAAACTAAAATGCAATTTATCTACAAAGATATTGATCCATGGTCACCATAAATTAAAATTAGATAAAAATCTCTACTATTCTTTTATTGTAAAAAATAGTTAAAACCATAATGTTTATACATAAATAAATGTAACTACTAAACCGTCTTTGGAATGTAAACTACTTAACATAATATTACTTTAATTTTTGAAGAGGTTACCACTGAACCAATTTTTTCCCTTCACGGGCATTGTACGCTTCCTATGGTTACCGTTGAACCCATTTTTCTCACTTTACGGGCATCATACGCTTCCTATGGTTACCGTTGAACCCATTTTTCTTCCTTCCCGGGCATCATACGCTTTCTATGATTACCGTTGAACCCATTTTTCTCCCTTCACGGGCTTCATACGCTTCCTATGGTTCCCGTTGAACCAATTTTTCTCCCTTCACGGGCATCATACGCTTCCTATGGTTACCGTTGAACCAATTTTTCTCCCTTTACGGGCATCATACGCTTCCTAGGGTTACTGTTGAACCAATTTTTCTCCCTTCACGGGCATTGGTCGCTTCCACTAGTTAGCGCTGTGACTGATTTTTCCCTCTTAACGGGCATCAGGAACACCTTTGAACTTATGAAAAAAACCGCAAACCTAATAACAAGGTCTGCGGCCAATTTGTCCTTATAAGCTATTCAATCTAAAGCTTCGTTCTTAAACTCCAAAGCTCTGGGAAAAATTGTTGGTCTAGTGCTCGTTTTAAATAAGACACTCCTGACGACCCACCTGTCCCCTGCTTATGGCCGATGATTCTTTCTACGGTACTCATATGGTTAAATCGCCATAATTGCTGTTGATTGCCGATATCCACTAACTTCTCTGCCAACTCGTATAAATCCCAGTATTGATCAACATTTCGATAGACGGTTAGCCATGCCTCCTCAACACTTGCGTTTGGCTCGTAGTTTTTGGACAAATCCCGATTACGAGCTTCATGATCGACAGGTAATCCACGTGCAACGAGTGCCTGGATTGCAGCATCATAAATACTTGGTTGATGCAGGGCCGCTTGCATTTTTTCATATAGCTCTGGTTGATGCTGATAGACTGCTAATGTATGGGCATTTTTATTCCCTAAGGCAAATTCAATCAACCGATTCTGATAAGACTGGAATCCTGACGATTGACCCAATTTATCCCTAAACTCTAAGTACTCAGCAGGTGTCAGCGTCGAAAGAACACTCCATGACTGGATCAATTGCTGCTGTATTCGCGAAACACGGGAAAGGATTTTGAATGATGGCTCCAAATCATTATTTTGAATATGATCAATTGCCGCCGACAATTCATGAATGATTAGTTTCATCCATAATTCACTTGCTTGATGGATAACGATAAATAACATTTCATCATGGTGATCGGATACCCGATGCTGACTAGATAAGATCTTATCAAGTTGAAGATAATCCCCATAGGACATCGATTTTTGAAAATCGGTTTGGATCGATTTCTCTAGACCGTTGTTTGCGCTTTTTTCTTGTGAGTTCATAATATCCTCCCGCTGTATCCTCTTTTTGTGTAAACTTACTTTTACGTTCTAATTTACCTTTTTGTTAAGTATAGCATCTGACTCGTTCTTTTCAGGATTGTTTTTTCTTTTATTAAGAATAAAATAGGCAGCAGTTAAAAATAGTAACCATGGAACACCGAATTGGAGCATGATTTTAAAACCTGTAAACCAAGTGGTGATCATTAAACTGAATAGAAGAACCGCTCCTAATAGCGTCAAGTAAGGAAATCCGGGCATTTTAACTGGCAATTTCCGGCCACCTGACTTCTCCCACTTTTTTCTGAAAAACAAGTGTGAAACAAACACCATAAACCATGTGAAGATAGCACCGAACATGGAGATTCCCATCATAAAGGCGTACGACGAGTCAGGTAATAATGCGTTTACCGCTGCAGCAAGAAATATCCCCAATGTAGAAATGGCAAGAGCACTTAACGGTACTCCTTTTTTGCTTAATTTACCTAAAAAGGCAGGTGCATAATTTCCTCGTGATAGAGAAAACATCATTCGTGTCGAAGCATAAAGCTGACTATTCATGGCCGAGAGAGCTGCTGTTAAAATTATAAAATTCATAATTCCACTTGCACCTGGAATATTTAAGAGTTCCATCACTTTTACGAAAGGACTTTCCTCCACTCCGGCTGATTTCCACGGAACAATCATTAGCATGATGCCAAGAGTAATAATATAAAATGTAGATAAACGGAAGACAGTTGCTTTCAAAGCTTTAGGTACCGCAACATCTGGATCCTTCGCTTCTCCAGCAGTAACGGCGATCAATTCCGTCCCTAAAAAGCTAAATAGAGAAATAAAGATTGCAACCCACATTCCCCACATGCCGAACGGTAAGAAACCACCTTCATTAACAAAGTTCTCAGGTCCCATTTCCGGCTTAGCAGACCCTCCAATGAAAACATATGCTCCAAGAAGAATGAATCCAACGATAGCACTAATTTTGATCATCGAAAACCAATACTCAAATGTCGCAAAGGTATTGACACTTGTTGCATTTACATAAATTAGGACAGCGGCGAACAATAAAATCCATACAAACCCAGGAACATCTGAAAACCAATACTTCATATATACTGCAATGGCACTTACTTCTACCCCAACGGCAAGAACGTTTGCAATCCAATAGGAATAGCGGACCAGATAACCTGCGAACGGGCTTATATACTTCTCAGATATGGTTCCAAACGACCCTGAGGTTGGATGGGCCACCGTCATTTCTGATAAACATCCCATTAAAAGTAAGACAATGAAGGCACCAATCGCGTAACTGATTAATACGCTTGGGCCAGCAGTACTGATCGCAAGACCGCTGCCAAGGAAAAGTCCTGTTCCGATTGCACACCCCATCGCAATCATTGTCAGTTGACTAGTTTTTAACTCTCGTTTTAACCCGTTTTCTGAGCCATTTACATTTTTCAAATCATTGTTCGCCATATAATTCCTCCTCATCCCATTAGATTAAGCAACGACTTCACGTTCATTTTTAAACTTTTCATATTGCTTTTCATTCATAATCTTCTTAAGAATCTGGACGACTTCCCAAACATCCATATAGGAGGTATAAAGCGCGACAGGAGCAAGACGAATGATGTTTGGAGCACGGAAATCTGGAATGATCCCATTTTCTTTCAACGCTTTACAAATTCGCGCTGCTTCTATATGCTCCAAACTTACATGACCCCCACGGCGGAAATCCTCAATTGGGTTTCCAATTGTAAATCCCATGCCTGCTGCCTCTCGATTTAGTAGGTCCATTAAAAATTGATTAATCTTTAATGACTTAGCGCGAATATTTTCAATTCCTGCTTCTGCAAAAATCTCCAAGGCGCCTAGTAACGGGGCAAGACTCAAAACATGTGGTGTCCCAATTTGATAAGCCCCTGCGGAATCAGCCGGTGTTAGCGTGTGCTCCATATCGAATTGTTTCTCTTTTTTCGAACCGAACCAGCCAGCCAGACCAGGCGATGTACCAAAATGTTTAGAATTCACATATAAACCGCCCACACTTCCTGGACCACCATTTAAATGTTTGTAATTGCACCAATATGCAAAATCCACGCCCCATTCACTAAACGAATGCGGTATCGCTCCAATCGAATGACATCCATCAAAACCAATTAATATCCCTCTTTTGTTTGCTTCAGCCGTCAACCGTTTCATGTCCAGGATTTGGCCGCTTCGATAAAGGACAGTTGGCAAAATAATGAGTGCAATATCATCGGTCATCGCTTCGATAATATCTTCTTCCTCTAAAAAGCGTCCATCGCGGCTTTTAACACGAACAAGATGTGTATCTGGATCAAATCCGTGAATGCGAAGCTGGCTTTGCAGCGCATAAATATCTGATGGAAAGGTTAATTCATCCGCCAAAATTTTCGTCCGAGTCCCCTCTGGCTTATAAAAAGTCGCAACAAGCTGATGCAAGTTGACCGTTGTGGAACCAGTTACAATCACTTCATTCGCTGAAGCACCTACTAACGGAGCGATCATCTCTCCTAGTTTTTCCGATAAAAAAAACCAAGGGTGTTTCCCATTTGTCCAACCGTCAATTCCATGCTCTTTCCAATCATTTAAAGACTCCAAAAGAGTCCTTTCTGCTCTTTTCGAAAGAAGCCCCAGTGAATTTCCGTCCATATAAATGGAATTCGGCTTTATGTAAAATTCTTCTCTAAATCTATTAAGGCTATCTGCATTATCCAATTGTTGTGCATACTCTAAAGTTAACAACAGTGTATCCTCCGATCTTTTATTAATTAGGCTTTTTTATGAAAGATTATTGCTTTTTGTAAAAAGGAAAACTGTTTCGTTAGGGAATATTTTATTAACCATTAGTCGATACCGTCGATTCTATTTATCTAAGATGACGAGCACGATTAACCCCATTCATTACAGTGGACTCCATTTTTCTAAGGTGACGGGCACGATTAACCTCTAATCGTTACCGTGGACTCCATTTTTCCAAGGTGACGGGCACGATTAACCCCTATTCGTTACCCTCGACTCCATTTTTCTAAGTTGACGAGCACGATTAACCCCTATTCGTTACCGTCGACTCCATTTTTCTAAGGTGACGGGCACGATTAACACATATTCGTTACCGTCGACTCCATTTTTCTAAGGTGACGGGCACGATTAACACCTATTCGTTACCGTCGACTCCATTTTTCTTAGATGACGGGCACGATTAACCTCTAATCGTTACCGTCGACTCCATTTTTTCTTAGATGACGGGCACGATTAACCCCTATTTGTTACCGTCGACTCCATTTTTCTTAGATGACGGGCACGATTAGCCCCTTTTCATTACCGTGGACTCCATTTTTCCAAGGTGGCGGGCACGATTAACCTCTATTCGTTACCGTCGACTCCATTTTTCTTATGTCACAGGCACCATTAATCTCTATGATTATCAAATTTTAGTAATTTTTTTCGAAAAATAGTTAATTCTTCATAGAAATAAGTATTTAAGGAAATTGGTTGTCTATAAAAACAACAAAGTTTACGAAAACAGCCTTTAATTAAATTAAGTAGCATCCGATTATTTGCTAGAAAAAGAAACACTGCCTAAGTCCGCAAATTGTGCCAAAATGGTATCACCTGGTTGAAAGCTAATTGCTTCCGTTATAGCGCCGCTAAGAACGATATCGCCTTTCTTTAATCCCCGACCAGTTTCTCCAAGTTTGTTTACAGCCCAAGCAACCGCAGCAGCTGGATCGCCTAACACAGCAGCACTGCTTCCCGTTGTTGCGACCTCTGAATTCTTTGACATATAAACACCAATTTCTTTTAGGTTTAGTGCATCCGGTGATACCCATTTGTTACCTACAATAAATTTTGAGGAAGAACAGTTATCCGCAACAACATCTACGAGTGTAAACTTGAAATCTAAATAACGACTATCAATAACCTCGATCGCAGGCGCTACATATTTCGTCACCTTTAAAATATCATCAGCGGTAACACTAGTGCCTTGGATATCTTCATTAATTAAGAAAGCAATTTCGGGTTCTGCCTTAGGATGAATGAAACTGCTAAATTGGACTGGTTCCCATTCAGGTGCAAGCATATCATCCATTAAATACCCGTAGATAGCTTCATGGACACCCATCATCTCCTGCTTTGCCTTACTTGTTAAACCGAGTTTTACACCAATTCTTCGAAGCCCCTCTTGTTCTTTTTGCTCAATTAATTTTTGTTGTATTTCATAGGCTTGCTCAAATGTTAGAGTTGGGTAACTAGTGGTGATTTTCTCAACTTCCCGCTTGTCCTTTTCTGCAGCTAATAGGTAGTTTACGATTTCTTGTTCTGTTCCTTGCAACAGTGTCATAATGGAACCTCCACTTTTAATATTTTTATTCGAGAAAAAACTCTCTTACTCAAATGTTACAGATACAGTTCCTAATGGGCCAAAATCTGCAACAATCATGTCGCCTTCGTTTACTGAAATGGCACCAGAAAGTGCTCCAGGAAGAATTAACTCACCTGCTTTAAGTGTAATCCCAAATTCATGTAATTTATTGGCTAACCATGCGACTGCTTGTGCCGGGTGTCCTAGAGCGGCCGTCCCAGCTCCTGTAGCGACGAGCTCATCATTTTTATAAAGGACCATTCCTTGGGATCGCAAATCCAAGCCTTCAATGGTGCTCATCTTATCCCCGACCACTACTCTCGCTGAGGAGCCATTATCGGCCACCGTATCAACCAATTTGATCTTCCAGTCAGAAATACGGCTGTCAATAATCTCGATGGTAGGTACTACATATTTGGTAGCCATTAACACATCTAGATAATTCACATTTGGACCCACTAAATCTTGTTCCAAAATAAAACCAATTTCCGCTTCAACCTTCGGACTGATAAATTCAGCAATTTTCACCTTTGCTTCATGATCTATTTTCATATCATCTAACAGGTGGCCATAATCAGGTTCATCGACGCCAAGCATTTGCTGCATTGCTTTACTTGTAAGCCCAACCTTTTTCCCTATCACTTCATTTCCTGCTTTTAACTTTTTACCGATTACTTCTAATTGGATTTGATAGGCGTCGCTTATAGTCAACTCGGAATAGCGCTCCGTCAGCGGTGCGACAGAATATTGATGATTTTCTGCATCAATTAATTCATTTGCAATCTTTCCTACTAATTCTCCCATTTCTTCCTACACCTTCCTTTTCCATAATAATAGATAAAAAGTGGCCATTCAGCCACCTTTTACTTTTAATATTATAATTTCATTGTAATCGTCTTGGCCTCTGTGTAAAATTCAAAACTATGACGTCCACCTTCTCGGCCGATACCACTTGCCTTGGACCCTCCAAATGGCGTTCTTAAATCACGATAATACCAGCAATTGATCCAGAATAAGCCTGAATCGATTTGAGAAGCTACACGATGTGCACGCCTTAAATCATTCGACCAGACTACACCAGCCAACCCATAAATCGAATCGTTGGCGATTTGAATCGCTTCCTCTTCCGTTTTAAATGGAATGACAACTAAAACCGGTCCAAAGATTTCTTCCTGTGCGACTCTCATTTTGTTATTTACATCATAGAGCACGGTTGGTTCGTAAAAGTTTCCTTGTGATAATCCTGCCACACGCTTGCCGCCTACAGCAAGCTTCGCACCTTCAGAAATTCCAATTTGCACATAGTTATCAACTGTTTCTAGATGACCTTTGGAAATCAGTGCGCCCATATCTGTCTTTTCATCCAATGGATCGCCCACTTTGATGTTCTTTGCTGCTGTAACAAACTTTTCTAGGAATTTATCATAAACCGATTCTTGCACTAGTAATCGAGAACCAGCTAAACAGATTTCCCCTTGATTTCTAAAAATCGCTTCAATTGAACCTGCCACTGCCTCATCTAAGTCAGCATCTTCAAACACGATATTGGCTGATTTTCCACCTAATTCTAATGATACAGGAATTAACTGGGATGCTGCGTTTCTCATAACTGTTTTTCCAGTGGAGCTCTCCCCGACAAATGAAATCCTGCGAACGTACGGATGAATGGTCATGGCCGTTCCTACTGTTCCACCCGGACCTGTTAGTATATTCAACACGCCTGGCGGTAATCCTGCTTCGTTGGCAATTTCACCTAACATGACCGCACTTAGTGGAGTATAGGAAGCAGGCTTAACGATCACCGTATTACCAGCAGCTAACGCAGCAGAGACTTTCCAAGTCATTTGCATGAATGGTAAATTCCAAGGAATGATCAAGCTTGTGACACCTGCTGGTGCATATTTGGTATAGCTCATATGCTTGGATTGTTCGTAATGCTCGTGATTAATGTATTTTGCCATTTCGGCAAAGAATCTTAAGTTTGATGCTGCACGCGGGATATCAAAATCTCTGCTTTCTCTAATGGGCTTACCCACATCTAATGTTTCAATTAGCGCTAACTCATCGACTCGTTCCATGACAAGATCTGACATTCTGCACAGGATTTTTGCTCTTTCTTCTACTGGCATTTTACTCCAAATACCACTATCATAGGTTCGCTTTGCGACCTGAATCGCTCTTTCTACATCTTGCTCACTTGCACTTGCAACCGCAGCTAATTTTTGATTCGTAGCTGGATTAATCGTGTCAAAGGTTTCTCCTGAAATAGCGCTTACATATTCTCCATTAATAAACAGCTTGGCATCGTTAATTTGAAGTTGTTTTTCTAGGACATTACTCACCGAGATCACCATCCTCAACTTCTACAATCATCTCAACTTCCACAGCGTTATTGTGTGGTAGCTGTGACATCCCAACAGCTGATCTTGCATGCCTTCCCTTTTCACCAAACACTTCCACCAACAAATCGGAGGATCCATTCATTACTTTAGGATGGTCTTTAAAATCGGGCGAGCTGTTCACCATACCAAGGATTTTAACAATCCGTTTCACTTTGCTTAGGTCGCCGAGTTCATTCTTGACTACTGCTAATAGATTAAGCATACATTGTCTTGCGGCTTGATAGCCAACTTCTATTGATACATCTTCACCAAGTTTCCCACGGTATTCATCTGTACCTTGTCCTGATGTGAAAATAAGATTCCCTGTCCGAACACAACTTACATAATTACCTGATGCGGGGCGGAGCGCTGGAAGCTTTAATCCAAGTTCCTCTAATCTCTCTTCTGGGGTGATCACCTTGTCTATCATCTTCTCATCTCATTTCCTATTAAATTAATAAATTAACCGGTAAATTTAAAAATCTAAGTGCATTTTCACCTAACATGGCCCGTTTCTGTTCTTCGCTTAGAGTTAGGGTGTCATCAATTATCTTCCCTGGTGGAGTTTCCCGAAGTAAGAATGGGTAATCCGACCCCATGATGACTTGTTCAGCACCAAATTTTTCGACTAAGAATTTAATATTTACAGGGTTATTTACGATTGAATCATAGAAAAATTTCTTTGCATAAAAACTTGGCGGATTCTCCGTGAGCTGCAAATGCGGCCATACATTCCAACCATGATCAAGTCTAGGAAGAATGTAAGGAAGTGACCCTCCGCCATGAGAAAAACAAATTTTTAGTCCAGGAAATTTCTCGATGACACCGCCTAGGATTAAACTTGCGGCAGCTAAGGCTGTTTCACTTGGCATTCCAACCGTATACATTAAGTTATGGGAGGAAAAACGATCCCCGCCAAGCGTTTCCCATGGATGAACAAATATTGGAACATTCCATTTCTCACACATCGCAAAGAAATCGATTAACGATGCATCGTCCAAATTTTTGCCATTAATGTTAGTACCAATCTCAATCCCTTTTAAGCCAAGTTGATGTACACAGCGGTCTAGTTCACGAATCGCTTCTTCGACATTTTGCAGAGGAACCGTCCCTAACCCAATAAACTTGGTAGGATGCTGCGCGACTGTTTCCGCGATGAAATCATTTTGAAATCTAGCCATAGCCACCGCTTCTTCTGTAGGTGCCCAATAGGAAAACGTTACAGGAATTGGCGATAAAACTTGTATGTCTACATTTTCCCTATCCATATCGGAAATCCTTTTTTCAGGACTCCAAACTTGGTCTGTCACTTCACGGAACACCTTTCCGGATACCATGATATTAGCACCACATGAGCAAGTAGGCTTGAGAACCGGCCACTTGTCATTTTGGTACTTTTTTGCAAAATCAGGGAAATTTTCAGGGATGATATGTGTATGAAAATCTACTCGCATTTCCATTCACTCGCTTCTTCTGGCATAATATGTCCACAGTTCTTACAAGAGCGAAGTTCTAAATTACTGTTAAATCCATTAATCGCCTCTTTTACCTGCACTTCAATATTCGTCAATTGGACGGTAACGCGATGCATTTCATGATCACATTCATCACAGAACCAAACAAAATCCTCTAATTCACCTTCAGCTCTGTCACGTTCAATGACGATTCCGATTGTATCAGCGACCCGATGTGGTGAGTGAGGTACGTTTGGAGGGAGATGAAATACTTCCCCTTCTTTCACCGTAATTACTTCTCTTTTACCGTTCGCATTAATAATTTCAACGTAGCAATCGCCTTTTAATTGATAAAAAATCTCTTCTGATGGATCAACATGGAAATCACGGCGTTTGTTTGGACCTCCGAGGACCATAAACATTAGTTCTGAATCCTTCCAAACTACTTTATTATTTACCGGTGGCTTAAGTAATTCCTTATTTTCTTCAATAAATCCCCATAGATTAATCGGTTTTAAAGAGTTTGTCATAGCAATCTTCTCCTCTCAAATTTTAATACAAAAGCTTATCAATTTACAGTTGCGAATTTTTCTTCTGATGATTTTAATGCCTCCTGCATGAAGACCACTTCATTTGCTAACGCAGTAATTCTTGTAAGAACCTCAGCATCGATGATTTCATTTTCTTCATCAAAATGATCGTTATTGACATAGACATAACCTGGTGCCACAAAGGCTCGGAAAAATCCTGCGATCGGCTTCAATTGGTTTTCGATAACAAGGTAATGCTGATATGTACCGCCTGTTGCAATAAAACCGATTACTTTGTTGCGAATATCCTTTGGATTGATTAAATCAAACAAATTTTTGAGCGGGCCTGATAAAGATCCTTGGAATATCGGTGTTCCGATAATATAGAAGTCAGCAGAATTAACAATATCTAGAACTTTTTTCGTGTCACCTGTATAGTTTGAAGGATTTCGTCCATCACAGAACTGCACATCATAATCTCTTAAATCAAGCAATTCTACTTCAACGTTAGGATGATGTTTCTTTACTTCCTCTAATACCTTTTGAACAACAATACTTGTTCTTGCTCCAATGATGGTGCCTGATATTCCTAATAACTTCATAGTGTTAACTCCCTTCTATTGATGTGTGGATATCATGTAGTCTCAATCTCTTTACTTCCATTTACAGTCCTAATAACGAATGGGACTGCTGGAAATCTCCATCTGAAATTAACTGACGGATTCTGGTCGATGAAATAAGTTTTCCGCTTTTACAATACACAGGTGGAGTGATATTGATATGAAAATACTTTTCTAAAAGATTCACATCGCCTTCTCTATTTTTTCCAAAATGAAAATCAGCACCCACTGTAACCTCTAACGGGTTTAACTTAGATAATTCACAGATAAAATCTTCAGGAGGCCGAGTCGCATACCATTCATCAAAGCTGGCAACAATAATATAATCAACACCTAACTTCGCTATCCTGCTAACCTTTTCCTGAATTGGTGTCAAAATTTGAACGCCCTTAAAAAAATTTCGAGGAGGCGGGTCGAAAGTATAGACAACGCTAGGAACCTGAGAAACCCGACTCTTTTCCACAGCTTGTTTAATCACGGCTTGATGTCCTTTATGGACACCATCAAATGCACCTATCGCAATCACAGAACCTGCTAGTGTCAGAACTCCATCTTTTAGCGTTTGCATCGTTCACACCTCCTCATACTATTGATTAATGTTTATAAGCTAGTAACTTCATTTTTTCGATTAAATATTTTCATTGCTTCATCAGCCAGCTCAAAGGAATTATTCCTTTTGTGATTGTTATAGAAAATCGCTCTTTTACGAATTGGATCTCCAGTATAATAACGTTCATATTGAAGAACCCTTTGTCCGAATGCCTCACCACATAAATCCCATGCTAATTTAAAGAGGTGAACACGCTCTTCTGCTGAAACGCCCTCTCTTCCAAGATAATACTTCTCTAAATCCTCTCTTAATTCAGGATTCTCGAAATCGGCATCAGTCGGAGACATTAATAGTCCACCTGCACCAATAATTTGCATCACCTCAATCGCACGTGGGTACATTTTTGGGAGCAATCCTCTAATTGTTTCAAGTGGTGCATAAGCTGGCATCGCTTCACCAGTAGCAGTTACTTCATGTTCATACTCAGAAATTCGGAGCAATGCCCTAATCGATTCAACCGATTGGATTAATTCTCCTAAATCATTTTGTACATTTAAGTATCCATCCACACCGATGGAGTCGGCGATTTTACAAGCCACTTCGGTTGCAAATTGTAATTTAATTAACCCTCTTACACCAGACTGGTGGGCTGGCTGCTGAGCGATTCCTGTTTTCGGATATAGTAAATTGGCAGCTTCTACATTGTTATAAAGGAATACACGATCCCAAGGCACTAAAACATCATTAAATACTAGGACCGCATCCATTTCTTCAAATCTTGATGCTAATGGGTGGTCATAAACAGAACGCTTTCCATCCTGCATCGCTTCACGACAGATAATGCGAAGACCTGGCGTATCCAGTGGAAGTGCAAACGCAAGTGCATAACGTTCATCACCAGGCTTAAAACCAGGAAAAGAATAAACAATCACTTCGTCCGTGATCGGTGCAAGGGTAGCTAGCATTTTAGCCCCTCTTACAATTAAGCCATCAGGTGTTTCTTTAACCGCACCTAAATGGGTAAACATATCTTGTTGTTCGTGTGAAGATTTACTGCGGTCATTTTGCGGATTGATGATGGCATGAGTTAAAAATAAGTCGTTATCACGGATATGCTTAAAATAGGAGCGAATGTTTTTTCCCCATTCAGGATTGTATTTATCCAAAAACTCGGAATTGCTCGCCATCGAAGTTACGACGACATTTAAGAAATCAGGAGTCCTGCCCATTAAACCAAATGTCGCTTTAGCAAATTCTTCAAACGTTCTTCTCCGTGCTTGTAGATCCTGATAGCTTTTTGGAACCAAGAATGCATTCGAAATTCTTTGTCCCGTTTCTTCACAAATATGAGTTATGTCCTCTTGATACTTGGAGTCATGCTGCATATCATATAGCTTTGCAATTTGAAGAATGGGCTGATGAAAAACAGGCTCTTCAAAGATATTTTTCACTTTTTTTCCTGATAACCAAACTTCTGGTGTTCGGGATTTTAACGCCTCGATATATTGTGCTCCTGTACGAATTCCCATAAAACATCCTCCTTTTAATTCATATTTTCATTATAGAATTGATTTTTTTGAGTCATTGTAGTCTGATTAACATTTTTTCTAAAAAGTTATACTTTTCACTTTTTTCTAATAATAAAAAGCATCTCTCCATTTGAAATGGACTGAGATGCTTTTCAACTTCATTTATTAATTAAGAGTTATTAGATCTTCATATCCCCTCTTTTAGGAATAAATAGGATGGTGATGGATGCTAACACACCTGCAACGGAAAACAGATAAAAATTGAGTGAGAAATCGAAATTTGAGCTCATAAAAAACCCAATTAGTATCGGTCCTGAAATGGCTCCAATCCTGCCAAATCCAAGCGCCCAGCCTAATGCAGTGGCCCGGTTTTCTGCTTCAAAATATTTGGAAATATAGGCATTTAGAATAAGAGTTGTCCCAATCGTTCCAAAACCTGCAACTCCCACTAAGCAATAAACTAGTAACATAGATGTTTTAATGCTTAATAGAGCTATGGAGACTCCTGCTAAGAAATAGGAAATACTAATGATTTTTTTAGATCCCCAGCTGTCTGCAGCAGTACCCGCTATTAAAGCACCAATCGCTGCTGATAGATTGAGCATCAGTAAAAATCCTAAGCTTGGTCCAAGTGGATATCCAGCCTCTCTCATCATTTTCGGAAGCCATGTACTCAACCCATAAATCATAAGCAGACCCAAAAAGAAGGTGACCCAAAAAAACATGGTTGCTCGAATATTCTTCCGTGCAAAAAGACTTGCGATTGCTGCAAATTTGTTCGGTGAGCCTATAATCTCATCCTTCATATTGCTTTGGACAAAGTCATTGGGAAGCTGATATTTTTGAGCGATACTTTTAGCTACAGCAACTTTTTTCTTTGCGATTAGGAAACTAATTGACTCAGGAAGAAATTTAATAATAAACGGAATGACTAAAAGTGGTGTGACACCGATCCAAAACATTAATCTCCATCCATGTTCTTCAATAAAAAACATGGAAAATAATGCACCAAGGACTCCCCCAATTGGATATCCTGTATACATAATCGCGTACAATTTTGAGCGATGTTGTGCAGGAGAATACTCAATTGTTAATGCGGATGCTGTAGGTATTACCCCACCTAGTCCAAGACCGCCAATAAACCGAAATAATCCAAACATCTCAGGCGATGTAGATAGGGCAACTAGGCACATCGATAAGGAAAATAAAATGATACAAAAGATCAATGTCTTCTTTCGGCCGATCATATCAGTAATTGTCCCTACACAAATTGCCCCAATCAACATCCCAATGAGAGCATAACTACCGATAGCCCCTGCCTGTGCAGGTGTCATACTCCAATCTTTGTATTCCATTAATGATGGTAAAACGGCACCATAAATTCCTAAATCATATCCATCTGCTAACATTGCAAACCAGCACAACACAACAACAAGCAACGTAGCTTTAGGCATACTCTTCAATGAAAGATTAGTAGCGTTTAGATTGTTCTTTTGAGATAAATCTTGAGGTACTACTGATTGTACTTCCCGGTTCATCCAACCATCCCCTTTTATAATTTGCTCCTATCGTCTCTATTGTTATGTCCCAGGTGCAAACTCTCTTTAGCCCTCCTTTTTTATCTTCTAACCATATTGTTTCTCCCATTTTTTGACTCCTTAGAGTTAAAACTATATCGTTTATCAAATTGGGTAAAAACATGGTTTTGACTGAAAATTTAAAATCCAGCCACCCAATGTTGATTTTATATCTTGAATCTTTTACACTATTGTTAAGTAGTTAACATAAATAAACTTTTTTCTTACATCTAATTGTAAGCGCTAACAAATAATTACAACAGGGTCATCAGATTTGTTTAATTTACATATTTCTCAGATTTAAATTTTTATAGATTATTTTTTAAAAATTTCACTTAGGAGTTGATTTGGTGGCAATCTTGTTTGACAGTGATCTTAATTGGGAATCTTGTTTACAGTTTGGTACTAGACAATTTTTCAAGGAGAAAGCTTGTATTTACCAGCAAGGGAGTCTAGGAGATGGATTTTACTATATCCAAAAGGGGTTAATTAAAGTGACCACTACAACTCCGATTGGAAAAGAGCGTTTGTTAAACATCGCCATCCCCGGGCAACTATTAGGAGTTCAAGCGATGGATCGACAGCCCCATTTTACGACGGCCACAGCGGTTAATGACTCAATTCTCTATTATTTCTCCTGTGAACATTTTCAAAAATTAATTAAGAATCAGCCTTCTATCCTTAACATTTTTATCAAAACCGTCATACATAAAATGCACATCCTAGCTGATAAAATATATTTGGACTCTCTCTTACCAGATCAACAATTGGCAGTGATTCTACTAAATATTTGTTACGAATTTAAGAATTATGAAGTTCCGCTCACACAACAAGACCTTACAAAATGCACTGGCTTAACGAGAATAACGTTATATAAGATTTTAAAACAATGGAAAGAAGAAGAAATCATTGAGATCCATGGGAAAAAAATTTTAATAAAGAAACCGGACGAATTAAAAAGGATTCTTGGTAAGGTGTTGACATGAAAAATCTTCGATACTCGTGGCGGCCATTTATAAAATATGGAAAAAAACTAGAGGTTGAGGAAAATGAAGTCGTGTACAATCAGGGAAGTGAAGGCAAGGGCTTTTTCTACTTAGCTAAGGGTGGAATAAAGATTACCCTCCTTTCTCATGAAGGAGTGGAGCGAACCGTTAATTATGTTCCTGAAGGGATGTTGTTTGGGGAACATGGTGCTAGAAATGAACCCTATTTAACCTCTGCCATTTCAAACGGTCAATCCGAAATCTATTTTTTCTCAGATGAAGCTTTATTGATGATTTGTAAAGAACATCCTGAGGCAGCAGGTATTTTTACCAATTCATTAATCTATAAATTTAGGATACTGGCAGAAATTATTGCCTTTCTCAATTCCCCTGTTGAACAGCAAATGGCTCATTTCCTTTTAAAATTGATAAGCGAAAATGGTAATGTTTCCATTGATCAGACATCGTTTGCCCGCTACATAGGGACCTCTCGAATCACGGTAAATAAAATACTTAATAAGTGGAAGAACCAAAAATGGATCCAAATCTCAAACCGTACAATCGACATCCTGGATATCAATCGATTAAAAGAACTAAGAGACTCTGGTGCGATAAACATTTCAAACTTGGATATTTTAATGTTAACAATTTAAGTATTCTTAGATACACAAGTAGATTTTATAAGAAAGCGAACCCATCATAGACTGAACTTTTCATTTTCAAAGAAGCAGGTCATATGCCAATTATTGAGCACCAAGATAAATACAATCAATTTACTCTTAGAATTTTTTGCACCGTGTGGGATAAGTGGAATATAAACAGGGAAAAAGTAAAAAATCCGGGTGAATTCTTAGTAGAATTCACCCGGATTTTATTTAGAGTAGGACAAATTCATTAATTTGTGCCTTATGGCTTATAAAATAATACGTAATCCCCAGGTCCAATTAGGGCCACACCAAGGACAACTGCAATCAAAATGAAGTTGTATTCATAGCCTCCTTCAGTAAGCCAAAAGCCATTTTTGAGATGGACGGTAAAAATCGCGTCAATCATAACGATAATGATTAGTATTGCCCCAAGCCATGTCAGCAAGCCAGCCGAAAAAAGGAGACCTCCAATTAGTTCGAATAATCCTGCTAAAATCGCCCAAGTTATTCCACCCGTCTTGATTCCAATCGACCCTAACCATTGACCGAACTTGACTGGACCCGGTCCACCGAACCAACCAAATAACTTTTGGGCTCCATGTCCTACAAACGTAAGACCAACAGCCAATCGAATAATGAAAAGACCTAAATCTGCCATTTTTTAATCCTACTTTCAATGGAAATTATATGAGTGGACCTTGATTTCCACGACTATTCTTTAACTCGTGACCGTTTAATAAAGAATGATAGAATCAAAGCTACAAATGCAATTCCCGTTGCAACCATAAAGGTATCATTAATTCCATCAATTGTAGCTTGTTGCATGGTCTGACCATAAATCAAAAAGGTTGCAAGCTGCCCTCCCGCATCAGCCGGCATGTGTGTTAAAGCCCCCAAACTCTGCCCAAGATGCGCAAAATTACTAGCTATAAAAGGATTGGAGCTTGTGATGACACCACCATAATCACCTGCGTGCATCCCTTGCCTTGTCGTCATGACAGTAACAAGAAACGCCGTCCCAATACTTCCAGCCACCTGCCTTGCCGTATTTGAGGCAGCCGTACCATGCGCCCCCAGTTGTCGAGGTAATTGGTTAAGACCTTCTGTCATGACTGTCATCATGATGAAGGACATACCAAACATCCGCATCACATATAGAAAAAGAATATGGCTATAGCTTGTAGTCATACTAAGACTGGTAAATCCCCATGAAGTAATTACCGTAATTGTTAAGCCGATTACCGCAAGCCATTTTGAACCGATTTTATCAAAAAGAGCACCGGCAATTGGTGACATAATTCCCATCACGATTGCACCTGGAAGCATCAATAAACCGGATTGTAATGCCGTAAAGCCGCGAATATTTTGCAAATAAATCGGGAGTAAGATCATTGCACCAAACATAGCCATATTAACAAACATACTTATTATGGTCGTCAGCGAGAAAATATCATATTTAAAGACCCGTAAATCAAGCATTGGTTTCTCGGTAGTCAGTTCACGCCAGACAAAGGCGATAATTGAAATAGTACCTATGAACAATGCTGATACTACGATAGTACTGGTCCAGCCATTATTCCCTGCTTCACTAAAGCCATATAACAAGAACCCGAAACCTAATGTCGAAAATAAAAATCCTGGGAAATCAAATTTAGGATTCGTTACCTTGGTTACGTCCTTCATCCACATGAAGCTAAGAATTAAATCAAGGACTCCGATTGGAATGACAATGTCAAACAATAATCTCCATGAATAATGTCCAATGAGCCACCCGGATAATGTAGGACCAATTGCAGGAGCAAATATCATAACTACACCCATAATTCCCATTGCCTTTCCACGTTTTTCTGGAGGAAACAATGTGAAAAAAACAGTCATTAACAGGGGCATAATAATACCAGCACCACACGCTTGAATGATCCTTCCAATCATCAGCATACTAAAGTTGGCTGATAAGGAACAAACTAACGACCCTAAGGTGAATAGAAAAACAGCCGCAATCAATAGCTTCCTTGTTCCAAACTTTTCAATAAGGTAGGCTGATATAGGAATAGCGATCCCGTTCACTAACATATAACCGGTTGAGAGCCATTGAACGGTACTTGCAGAAATACCTAAATCATTCATAATATGTGGGATGGCCACATTAAGTAAGGTTTGATTTAGAATAGCAACAAAAGCACCGATCAGCAGAGCCGCAAGTAATTTTCCTGTTCCTGCATCGTTTTTTGCGTCTTTAACTGGTTGTATTGGTTGGTTCATTTCTTCTTTCTGCTGAACCTCAATTTTTACGTTTTTCAATGCTGATTCAGAAATAGCTGAATCTTCCAGCGTTTTTTCCAATTGATCTGATAAATCTTGTTGATAATTCTTCTGGACTTTCGGATCACTCTGTTCCGTTCGAGTACTACTTTCCTTAAACTCTTCAACCTTAAAATCAGTTTTACCAATATTCTCCTTAACCTCTTGCCTCATCATTTTCGTTTGATCATGGTTGGGTTTTTTTTGTTTCATCATCCTAAAATTGATGAAAAGCAATAACAACATGGCTAGTGTAATATAAACCGTGATATATATTGACATATTATCACCTACTTCTGAATTCGCACGGTTACGTTCATGCCCGGAACAATTGCAACACCTTTATTATCATCTATCGTTACTTTAACTGGAACAACTTGAGTAACTTTTGTGTAATTACCTGTCGTATTTGAACTTGGTAATAAAGAAAATGTTCCCGCTGTCGCTAAGCCGATTTGTTGGACTTTCCCTTTTAACGTGCTATTTGGAAAAGCATCCACATAGATATCGACATTTTGACCTACAGCAATTTCGTCGATGTCCGTTTCGTCAATATTTGCAGTAACCCATAATTTAGTTAGATCATATACTTGTGCCAGCGGCGTTCCTGCAGCAACAAAGGAATTTTGCACGGCATTATTTTGTACAATCGTTCCATCTGTTGGAAGTGTAACTTTCATCTTTTCAGGTGTTCCATCTTTCCCTGTTGTTGTGATTGTTCCTATAGTAGAATCCTTCGTAAAACGGTCACCAACATTGCCTTTCCAATCAGTTAATTTCCCGGATGCAGGAGCAGCTATGGTTACTTGTTGGCCAGCAATTTGCGCATTATCTGTCGTTAAATAGTTGGCAGTTCGATTGTAATAGGCATACCCCCCTACACCTGCTCCGACTAATACAAGTAACATAATAATGTTCAATAAAAGTAAACGTTTCGTGCTCATTAACCTTACTCCTCCTCAAGTGCGCTTTGATAAAACCCATTTTTGCAAATGTATTAGTTCATCCATTCATACCACATTGCTAAATAAGAATTTGCCATTTGTTGGTTACGTTCTTTTCTCTGACATGTACATTATTCTCCTTTTTCATAAAATTTGTACTTAAAGTATATTTTTGTACTTTAATTATAGAACCTATCCTACCATTTTCAGAATACTCAAGCAATAAATAAATAAACCATTAGTACAAAAGTATACTAATGGTCTATTGTGGTATAATTAAAATAGAGAAAAAGACAGACTTGACATAAGGGGAAAATGGATGAATAAGAAAAAAAGGAATGTCATAGATAAAGCACATGAACTATTTATTGAAAAGGGCTATCACGCTACATCCATTCAAGATATCTTGAATCATAGCGGAATTTCAAAGGGGTCTTTTTATAATTATTTTATTTCCAAAGGGGAATTGTTTAAAGCGGTTTATAATCTTATACTAGATAACATGAAAATGGAGAGAGATAAATTACTCATTGGGGAAGACATTACAGACAAAGACATTTTCATTGAACAGGTCCATTTTATGATAGAACATAACAGAAAAAATAAATTAAATCAGCTCATTGAGGATGTGCTCGTATCTAATGAACCAGAGCTGATTAAATTTATAAAGCAAGGGAGATATTTATATTTAAAATGGATATATGAACGTTTTTTAAATATTTTCCCAAACAACCAAGCAAAATATATGATCGATTGTGCCGTTCTTTTTTCAGGAATGATGGAACATATTTTGAATACAAGTAATGTATTGCACGGAACGTTACAATTACGGCAAATTGCTGCTTACTGTTTGGAGCGTGTTATGACGATTCTGGATGATATAAGTAGAAAGGACATCCAATTATTCGTACCAGAGGATATAAATCAACTACTTCCAAAATCAGATTACCATGATTTTTTTAATAATGAATTTTCCATGGCCACATTGAATGTAAAAAAAGTGATTGAAAAGAAATTTGAAGCGGAAAATCCTAAAAGTGCCACGTATATAAATTTGTTATATTTTATACAAGAAGAACTGATGAATAGTAAAGAAGATCCTAGAGAATTTTTAATTGAAAGTGCATTAACTACTTTGAAAACAGTAAGTGAAATAACTAACACAAATGAATTTAACAGGTACGAGCAAATGTTAGCAAAAATGAATTTTTACCCAATTGTATAGAAAATTCACAGAAAGAGCATGTTTTGATTGATTTTGTATCAAAAACATGCTCTAAGTTACAGGTGATAATTGGTTTCTTTTCGTTAAATCAGTTGAAATCTTTGAGGGTTTTTGACCAGCCATAAAGTTCTTTGGATCTCTACACCTATCATTTTTATTTCATGTAAAAATCTTTGTTCCAATTTAATTTATTATTTTAACTTTTTCAATTTGTTCTCTGCTTTGATCCTATTCTCAGCTATTCTATATTTGACAATCTCGCTTATTAATTCATACGGAAGCGGCTTATCAATAGGGAATTGAACCGCCCCTTTAGAAGTTTTATATTCCGATAATTTATGTTTGAATGTAGCAATACCACTAGACGTTGGATAGAAGCCTATATGATTTTTATAGGCAGCGAAATAAACAAGATTTCCTTTATAGGCAAAAGCAGGCATTTGATAACTTATCTTTTCTTCGGCATCTGGTGCAGAATCTTTGATCACTTTTCTTAGCGAATTCAGTTTGTCCTGAACCTCGGGAGGAAATTGTTCAATGTAATGATCAATAGATTGATAGGTAATTTTGTTTCCTTCCATAACTTTCTCCTCTCCTAAAATAGGCTTAATAATTATTATTTTACCATGATTTCTATAATTTCACTTCAATCTTCTTTGCCACATAGATTTGGCCTTTTTGCATGTACTTTAGGCGAAATCCGGCCGGTACGCAGTTGAAAGTGATGGTCAAACCCACATCGGCGATAAGATTATTTCCCTCAACCTTCCAGTTCACGGATTGATAGAGTGGAAATCGATGGTGAAAATAGGTTTCCCCACAAACATTGGCAGCTTTCCATACATGACTGCGTCCCTTTACTTGGATTTTATTATTTGTAGCGGTGATTTCAAAATCGCGTTCAATCGTGTGGACTGGGTTGTCGATGTCCATCTCCTCGTAAGCCTTCCCACCATTTGCTGTTTCTACTTGTTGGAGGATATGTGCTTCCTTCTCTACTACCCATGTGCCAGTACCAAGGGTTATAATAACCACGACTTCTTTTATTCCATCCTTATTAAGATCGATCACATGTAATTCAGGTATACGTGTTTCACTCATTGCTGCCGCCCACCCAAATGCTTCTACCACTTCTTTCCCAATTTTGACACGAAAATCAGTGTATATTTCTTCTCTTGGATTTAGTGTCGCGTATAAATAGACCCCTTCTTTCTTGTTTGCAACGACTAAGGATTGTATTGGCTCGGTTGATTTTTCAGCAGATACTGTATTTGTTAGTAAAAATATTAGACAACCTAAGATTGAAAGTGTCCTTTTCAATGCTTTCCCTTCTCTCAATGTGTTTGGCAATAGTTTGTGGCATATCAAAATTTTTCATGCTTTTGCATTTTTTTATTGATAATAAGGACAAAGAAAAATGGCAGTTGCATGCAACTGCCATTTCCTTAAGTTTCTACTATAAAGTTACATTCACTTTAAAATGTGGTTTTGAAGCGGTGTTAGCTTCAATTCCTTGATGCCATCAAGCACAAGGCGGGCAATCTCCTTAGCTCCATTCTCCTGAAAGTGGGTGTTATCCTGAATGCCTTTCGGATAATTTTTGTTCGTTCCAGTCTCTAGCCAGAGGAAAATATCCTTAGTCCTTTCTGGACCGAGTTTCTGGAACAATACCTTACTTTTGGCAGTAAGGTCAATAACAGGTACATGTTCTTCCAGCCCAAGCTCCTTCATAGCAGTTGGATATGCTCCGTGGGAATCAAGCTCTAAACCTCCGGCCGTAAAATGTCGGCGTTCAACGGGAGTCACAAGTACCGGGATGGCTTGTTTGGCTCGGGCACCATCAATATATTGTTTTAAATAGCTTTTATAGGTTGAGTACGGCTCTGTATACCGTCTTGAATCCTTAATTTTATCATTATGGCCAAATTGAATAAACAGGTAATCACCCTTTTCAATCTGTTTTAGGATGGATTTAAGTCTCCCCTCATCAATAAAACTTTTTGAACTCCTGCCAGATGAGGCCTCATTTTTGACTACAATTTTATCATCAAAAAACATTGGAAAAACCTGACCCCAACCTGCTCGAGGTGCTGCCTTGCTTGTATAATTTGACACAGTTGAATCTCCAGCCAGATAAACGGTTATCCAGTCTTTGTGGGTGTGCTCGGCATTCGTCATTTTTACAAAGTTGTTTCTAGAAATCCATAAGCAAACTAATAAAAACAAGGTTGCCAATACTATTTTTCCTTTACCCTTATTCCGCATACTCTCCTCCTGTATCTTAAACCGCCATAGTTTATTATGGCGGTGATGACTTGCTGTTTATGCATCTTTGGTGACTGTAATTCGTTCGAAAGAGGGGAACTGCCTACACCTGGGAGGATAAAGACGATTGGCGACCTAAAAGCCTGTGTGATAGACGTTAATAGATGTTATTGATGACCCTAGTTCAAAAAAAGATGGTGAACGGTTGGCAATCTAGGTTTCTTGATTACCCTAATCCTTAAAAATGAGCTCGGACGGTCACCTATAGGGCTTATTGATTACCCTAACACTCAAAAATATGCTCGGACGGTCACCTATAGGGCTTATTGATTACCCTAATCCTCAAAAATATGCTCGGACGGTCACCTATAGGGCTTATTGATTAGCCTAATCCTCAAAAATGAGCTCGGACGGTCACCTATCGAGCTTATTGATTACCCTAACTCTCAAAAATATGCTCGGACGGTCACCTATAGGGCTTATTGATTACCCTAATCCTCAAAAATGAGCTCGGACGGTCACCTATCGAGCTTATTGATTACCCTAACACTCAAAAATGAGCTCCGAAGGTCACCAATAGGGCTTATTGATTACCCTAACTCTCCAAAATAAGGACGGAAGGTCATCAATAGTCGGGATTGACGACCCTAACCCCATAGAATCTATTTCAGATTGATACTATTTCTAAATTGATCATAATCCGTTTTAATAAAATGAAACGCAGTTGCATTACCACCGTGGTCGGGATGTGTGATTTTTAATAATTTTTTATACCTTGTTATGACTTCTTTATCAGTCGCCCTTTTTGAAAGCCCTAGTTTTTGGCGATAATCATTCGTCACGGGAGAAGAAAGAGGAATGTCTTCCGTCTTATCTGAGTCGTTTTTGTTTCCTTTGAATAATTCACCCTTTAATTCCAACAACTCATTCGTCAAATCAATATTCTCTTTAAGTAGTTTTTTAGTTTCCCTTTGTAACTCACTATTCTCTTTTTCATGATTAACAATCTCTTTTTTTAACATGTCTATTTGTTGAATTAAAGTAGCAATTGAGGTCTGATGAAGTTGCTCAATTCCTTTTATATGCTCATCCTGTGCCTTTATTCTTACTTTTAATTGATGAACGATTTTATCCTGATGGGAAGGACGATTGACAACCCGATTTGAAGTTGTTTCATTTGACTTAGTATTCTGGTTGCCAGTACCCACGTTTTCAATCTTGCCTTCACGCAATAAACGACGAACGATTTGAACAGCTGTACTCTCGGCTATGCCTGCATCCTTTAACAAATAAAACGCTTGATCGGTATTGTCAAATATGTATCCTGTATCCCGTTGTCCAGCACCCTTAAAGTGAATCTTTCTTTCACGAAACCAACGTCTAACCGTTTGAATACTAGTATCTTCTGTGACTCCTGCTTCTCTTAACAAGTCAAAAGCTTGATCTGTGTTCAAAATGATCCTTCAGTCCCTCTTTTTTTATCATTATTTTATATGAGTGAATTTATAATGTGAATGGATAAATTAGACTAACATATGAGTCTCATAAGGAGCCAGTCAGTTCCAATTTACTAGTTGGAAACAAATTGATAAATATATATATATTGAAATACATAACAATTAGACCGTTTAAATTTTTAAACGGTCTTCATGAAAATCTATTAATGGTCACGATGAACGATATAGTTTAATAAATGCTTCAAAAAGGAGATATTCCTTGGCACTTCTTGTAATGCTTCCATTGCAAGGCAGTAATGGTCCCACATTTGTTTTCCAGCACCATCAGAACCTAGGATGGATACAAAAGTTGAATTATTGTTTTCAGCATCTTTACCAATGAGTTTTCCTAGTACTATACTATCGCCCTCGACATCTAGAAGGTCATCCTTAATTTGAAAAGCAATCCCGGCATGATGGGCGAATTTTTTCAAACCTTCCATTTCTGACTCTTTTGCCCGGGCAAGAATGGCAGGCATGATCAATGAAGCTTCGAAGGCTATTCCGGTTTTATAAAAGCACATTTTATTCAGTTGTTCCAGTGTCAGTTGCTTCCCTTTAGAATCCAAATCCATCGCCTGTCCCTTACACATTACCGCTGTCATTTGAGCCGAATATTGGATTAAGTTAAGGACTGTTTTTGGATCAAATTGGTCCAGAGCGGTTTGTTCCTCAATGGCCTTCTGGGTTAAAAAGAGACCAGTTAGTTCGGCTATGGAAACATTATATACCTGATGGAGAGTTGGACGCCCTCTTCGGATCGAGGCATTATCCTGGGATGGAAGATCATCGAAGATTAAGGATGCCGTATGCATATATTCCAATGATTTCAGGAGTGGAACAATAGCAGACTTTTCTAATCCATATTCGTTAACCCCCATTACCCAAGTCATGATTGGTCTCAATCGCTTGCCGTCACCTTCGAGACTATAATTTGCAGCGGCAATAATCGGGTCCATCTTCCCTTTTTTAGATATAGGTAAAATGTTATTAATCTGATTTCGAACTGTTTTAATCGTTTCTAAAAAATCTTCCTGCTCCTTCCGTTCCTCTTTCAGGGTGGTAATCATATGGTCGCGCAGTAGTTTATCAAAAAAATCAACATCATCCGCTTTACGTACCATCGTTTGAATAACCCGATTAAATTTTGGATGGCCAGAAGAAAATAATTTCATAACGTTGTGGTATTTTTCTGTTCCCATACGCTCTTTAAATCGCTTCAATCCATTGATTGCACGGTCGAGAATCACTTCACAGGACTTGCGATCTGAATGATACACATTATGGATCAAATTAGAGATGACCGTCCAATATAATTCAAAAGGGTTTATGAGGTCCATTCTCTTCTCATGATAGGTCATATAGTAGGTATACGGTGTTACCCTGCCTTCTTTCAAGTCATCAAACATATCGGCAAAATCATCGGCCAGCTGATTGTATATTCCATAAAAAAATGTTCGCATGTCAAAACCTTCATCCTCCCGAGCACTAATGACGGAGCGGGCAATTAATCGTGAGGAAGAGGATTTTAAAATCACCGGGATGTAGAGCTCTTCATTCGTGTAATTTGCATTGGATAGACTCTTTACACGGTCCACTTCTTGAGAATGAAAAAACACATAGGCCTGCTCAAAAAATTTCGTCCGAGTTTCTGGTCGCAGATGAGACTTAATATACTCAAAGGCTGAGCGGAGTTCTGAATGAATATATCGGATCAGATTCACGTTTTTCCCAGGCCATTTACCTAATACCGGAACCGTTCCCGTGCTTAGGGTAGTACGAATCAAATTGGAATATTGTTTTTCCTCTTCAAATGTTAAGATTCCGCAATCAAGAAGATCGTCAATAAATGGGTAGGTTAAACCATAGGAATAGCCTAGTCTAATGGCAGCATCAAGTTTCTGTGACCGTTCCTCAGGCGAAATCTGATCGCCCATCTCTTCCACCTCATGCATGATGACTCCTGCAATAATTTTAATGAGCTTCCGCTGAGCATTTTCAGCATCCATCCCTTTAGGAATATTATCGGATACAGACTTTAGTTTATTTAACACCCAGATCATCGTGGATTCAATGCCTTCCTTTTGAGCCCACCGGTACAACACAGCCATACTAAATGGCTCCTTGGTGTTCATTCGATTTGCTGCGGTAGACTGCGTCAGCTGAATTTTCAAACTGTCAACGACACGCTGGACCCTCGCCTGTGTCTCAGGTGAGTCAAGGGCTTTGCCAAGATCGCGCATGAAAATATAGGAAATGCTTCGATCCAGATAATTATCTAGTTTACCTGTGTAATCGAGCCATTGGATATAATTGTGATACACTCGAGTATCAGGTTTTCCTTTTGTACGTGAAAAGAAGGATAATATCGAATAATGATGAATATGGTTATGTTTCCACGTTTGAATATCTTTTGTTATGGTTTGGACATAGGTCTTTTCGATAACCTGTTTAGAAAGTGATTTAAAATAATGAGCAGCCTTCTGCTCAGCTAGCTGATAGCTTACATTCGCGTTTTTTATTAACTCCTCATTCATACTAATCATTACCTTCTTCTTAAGGTTGTCTTTTTGTTTTATTATTTTATTCTTTTTAACTATCAAACTATTCCCATTATATTTAAAGATGCATGGTTTAACAATATAGTGTGTAAACAACGAGACCGTTTAAGTTAATAAACGGTCTTCACAGGATTAAAATAATATGGTTGATAAAAAAACAACAGTGGTTACTGTAATCATACTAAGCAAAGTAGACAATAAAACAACTTGTGCTGCATATTCTGGATGATTTCCATATTCTAAAGCGAAAAGAGCACTGTTTCTTGATGTTGGGAAAGAGCTTGCAATAAACAAGGCTTGTGCTGTAGTGCCATCCAACTTCAATGATAAAATAATGATGAATGCTATTGCTGGAGATAGGATTAAACGACCAAATAAACTTAGAAACAGTGGTAAAGAGAAACGAGTTATTTTTAAATATGCACTTTGTGCACCTAGCGTAACAAGTGCCACTGCCAAAAAAGCATTGGAAGTGTTATTAATCGGAGTCCATAAAAATGTTGGGAGTTTAATATGCAAGGCGTGGAGAAACAATCCTAATATAAAAGCATAAATGACGGGGTTTTTTAGAAACTCCTTCATTGCTGTATATCCACGTTGATCAACGGAAACAGAATTAAGTAAACCATACGTATAGGTAAGCAAATTCTGAAAAATCATCACCACAATTTGTATGGATGCACCCAATGGGTTATGTTGAAAAACAAGTTGACTTACGGGTAATCCAAAATTTCCTGAGTTATTTAAGACCACGCTATTCTTAAATGTTGAAGAAAGACTGCTATCAAATTTTGCTGCTTTAGATATTAAAGCACTTATAATCATTAAGCATGAACATTGTAACACTAAAAATCCAAGTATATGCAAAAGTGTTTCTCCACCAACATTATTCTGATAAATATTTACAAAACTGACACATGGCATAAGAAAATAAGTATTTAACTTCGATAAAGTGTTCATATCAAACTTAAATTTTCGATGTAGAAATACACCAGCACCGATTAATGAAAATACAGGCAATATGACATTCAATAAGATTAGAAAGAATACATCCATAAAAATCTCCTCTTTTAACTCCATTTACATAAAATAAAGTCCAAAAACTCTTCATAAAGAGTTTCTGGACTATTTCAGGAATTATAACATTTTGATAGTTAGATAGGAATAATTGATAAAATAAGCGCAACTAAAATCATCACCACTGTCGAGCCGCATGCCCATTTTAGAAAAGAGCGCTGCAGATCTCCAAAATCTTCTCCAACCATGCCGACCAATAAATATGTGGATGGTACTAAAGGACTTAATAAATGGACTGGTAATCCCATTAGCGATGCTCTTCCAATCATAGCGGGATCAATTCCATACCCACTAGCCGCTTTAGCAAGCAAAGGTAGAACACCGTAGTAAAATGCATCGTTTGACATGAAAAATGTAAATGGAGCACTAATGATTGCTGTAATGAGAGCAAAATGGGAGCCCAGACCATCTGGAATATGAGTAATCATTGTATGTGCCATGGCATCCACCATTTTCGTCCCTGAAAGAATACCCGTAAAAATACCTGCAGCAAACACCATTGAAACAACAGATAATGCATTATCGGCATAGTGCATGATTCGTTCTTTTTGTTCACTTAGATTTGGATAATTGATTGTAATCGCAATCGCAAATCCAACCATAAATAATACGGTAGTAGGCAGCAATTCTTGGATTAATGCAACTAAAAGTAGAATGGTTAGCAGATAGTTTACAAGAATTAGCTTTGGACGTTTAAGGAAGGCCTCCTCTGATGTAGCAGCCATCAAGGACAAAGTGCTATAATCAATTTCCAATACACCAATCCGTTTACGCTCTTTCCTACCAAGGCAGTAAGCCATGAACAATACAAACAACACTCCGCCTACCATACTAGGGATTACGGGAGTAAAAATATCCCCCATCTCAAGATGTAATGCCGTCATTGCTCTAGCAGTAGGTCCTCCCCACGGAAGAAGGTTCATAACCCCTGAAGAAGATACAGCAATTCCGGCTAGGACCAAAGGTTTCATGCCAATTCTTTTATACAATGGAAGCATAGCTGAAATGGTTATCATATATGTAGTGGTTCCATCACCATCAAGCGAGATTAATAACGCAAGGACTGCTGTTCCAATCGCTATTTTAACAGGATCTCCTTTTACTAATTTTAAGATTGTCGAAATGATAGGATCAAACACTCCTGCATCTATCATGATGCCGAAGAAGAGAATCGCAAAAAGGATCATGATTCCTGTTGGTGCCACGCTTTTAATACCTTCAAGCGCCATAGGCCCCATTTCTTTTCCGAATCCACCTATTAATGCAAATACAATCGGCACGACCATTAAAGCAATCATAGCAGATAAGCGTTTTGTCATAATTAATACCATAAAAATAATTATCATTAAAAATCCTAAAGTCGCAAGCATCATCTTCACCCCTTTTGTTAGTAAATTAATAATAATCTAAATATTCAAGGGTGAAAACGTTTCCAAAATAAAGTTATTATCGTACATTATTATCTATTTTGTTCATTTTGTTCATGGTGTGACTATATTTAACAACTTAAAATACTACGTGGTAAATTACTCATAAAAGAAAGGATGCCCTTTGGCATCCTGACTAAACAGGATAATATTTTCTTTCCGGTCTCCCGACAATTCCATATACCACTTCCGCTTTTGCTTCCTTAATGGAAGATAGATATTCCAAATATCGGCGTGCTGTAATCCGGGAAGCTCCAATTTCCTTCCCCACTTCTTCAGCAGAAAGGCCTTGACTTTTCATCTGTAGAGCGCCTTTCACCTTTCCTAGAGTAATTTCATCAATTCCCTTAGGCAATCCTGTGCCCTTTCCTACCTTTTCAATCTTTTTATTGCCAAATAGGAGGTCAACATAATTCTGATCTATATCTTGTCTGGAAGTTATGAGGGAGTGCTTTTTTATATATTCTAAAATGACTTCGTCAAATCTATCCTTATTTACAGGTTTGATTAAATAATGCTCTACTCCATAACCTAATGCTTTTTCAATGAATGCTTTATCAGTTGCAGCCGTTATCATAATAATACCCACTTTTGGGAAACGCTCTCGGATGATTGGAAGCAAATCAGAACCAAGCATATCAGGCATATACACATCTAGAATTAATAGATCTGGCGTTTTCTCAGTCAAAATTTGAAGCGTCTGATCACCGGTTAATGATTTTCCAATAACTTCGATTTCCTTAAATCTTTTTAAAAATTTTTCATGTATATCGGCAACTCGGAAATCATCTTCTGCAATGGCTACTTTTATCCTATTCAAGTTTTTCGCTCCTCTCGTTTTCCTTTGGAAGGTACACGGTAAAGACAGTTCCACTTTCGGGGGTACTTTGCACCTCAATCATACCATTCATTTCTAACACAGCATCTTCAGCATTTGATAAGCCAAACCCCCTCGGCTCATCCCCATTTTTAGATGTAAAACCTCTTTCAAATAGAAGTGGAACTTCTCTGTCTGTTATGCCCTTCCCATTATCTGCAATCTCAAAAATGATATCACTACCGATATCAGTAGCGAAAAATTTTACATTAGGAGAATCTATACCTGAGACAGCTTCAAAGGCATTGTCGATTAAGTTTCCAAGAATCACAATTAGGTTGGATATCTTAAAATGGGATGGCAATTCCTTTAAATAACTATCAGATACTATCTCAAACTTTATTTTCTTTTCAGAAGCTTTTCCCAATTTCCCTAAAAGGATAGCTTGTACTTTCGTGTCTTCGATATGGTTAAAAACAATAGAATTTTGAAATTGTAAGACCTGTGTTTCAGTTTGGATCATATCGATTGCCTGTTCATTTTCTCCGAGCTGAAGCAGACCCAATAACACATATAATTTATTGGTGTATTCATGTGTTTGCGCACGGAGATCTTCCGAATATCTATTTACTTCTGATAGGGTGTTTAACATTTGCTCGATTTCAGTTTTATCACGAAAAGAAGCAACCACTCCACTTATCGCTGACTCTTGAAAGAGTGGAGTACAATTGACGATAACGGTTTTATCTTTCCAGATCATTTCTTTATCAACTTGTGGATTACCTGATTTTAATACTTCATATAAATAATCTGAAGGAAACAGCCCATCTACTTTCAAATGGCGGACTGATCCTTTAATTTGTAATAGTCTTTTGGCCGGCTGGTTCATCATAGTTATGTAGCCCTCTTTATCGATGGCCAAAATCCCTTCTTTCACACCATGAAGCACAGCGTTTTTTTCTTTATAAAGTGTTGCAATTTCATATGGTTCTAGTCCCATTGTATCTTTGCGGATATTCCGCCCCAGCAGGATACTTCCGAAAAGGGAAATCAAAAACGCGAAAAGAGAAACAAGAAGTACCTTGATGACATTGTTCATTATTTGTTGATGGACATCTTCAAGCAAAAATCCTACAGAAACGATTCCGATCACTTCTCCCTTTTTGTTTAAAATAGGAGATTTACCTCTTATAGATGGCCCGAGTGAACCTTTGGCCTTAGATACATAATATTCCCCTTTTTTAATCGCCCTTTGGTTATCCCCACCAGTCATTTTCTTTCCAATCATCGATTTTAAAGGGTGAGAATATCTAGTACCATTTTTGTTTCCGATGACAACAAACTCAGCACCTGTTTCTTTGCGAATTTTCTCTGCTATAGGCTGTATCGTTTTGGGTGGATCACTTGTTTGAAACGCAGCAATTATAGTTGGAATGTATGATACCGTTTTCGAGATTTCCAGCGCCATCCTGCCCCTGTTTTCCTCAATTTGTTGACTTTCCCTATATCCGAAAAATAATGTAAGGAGTAGGATTAAGAATAATCCCAGTAATAGAACCAGCCCAAATATTTTTATCTGTAGTGATACTTTTATTGTTTTCAGGCAATATTCCTCCTTCGTTGATCTGCATGAATTGATTCAAAATCCATTATATCCTAAATGATAAAGATTTCTTTTTTGGAAGTATAACAATTTGAAAAAAAGAAACTATTTTACTAGTTGACCTAACATTCAATTAAAAGTATAATTACAAACATTAGTTTATTAGATAAACAAATGTTTATCGAAAAATTAATGCTACATCAAAGAATGATATTAGGAGGAAGATATCTTGAAAAAACATAAAATTGGCATTGCACTATCACTAGTCCTTGCTGCAGGTACTTTATTAGGTGCATGTGGAAAAAGTAATGATAACAAAGGCAAAGAAAATGCCTTCTCTGTAGCTATGGTTACAGACATCGGCGGTGTTGACGACAAATCATTTAACCAATCTTCTTGGGAAGGACTCCAAAATTTTGGTAAAGAAAATGACTTAAAAAAAGGAAAAGGCGGATATGATTACCTTCAATCCAAATCGGATGCTGATTACACAACAAACTTAAATACTCTCGTTCGTCAAGGGTTTGACTTAGTATACGCTATCGGTTTCTTAATGCCAGCCGCTGTTGAGGAAATTGCAAAGCAACAAAAAGATTCTAAATTTGCGATTGTTGATGCTGAAGTAAAGCTGCCAAACGTTGCAAGCATTCTATTTAAAGAGCAAGAAGCAGGATTCCTTGCAGGAATCGCAGCTGCCAAAACAACAAAATCTAATCACATTGGATTTATTGGCGGTATGGAAATTCCTGTTGTCGAACGTTTCGAATCTGGTTTCTTAGCCGGTGTAAAAGCTGCTAAACCAGAGGTAAAAGTTGACGTACAATATGCAGGTGCGTTTGACAAGGCCGAGCTTGGTCAAGCAATCGCTTCTAAAATGTATTCTTCAGGAGCGGACGTAATCTTCCACTCAGCTGGGGCTACTGGTGTCGGTCTATTCAAAGAAGCCACTGACCGTAAGGCAAAAAACCCTGGCAAAGAAATTTGGGCAATTGGTGTAGACCGTGACCAAGCAGATATGGGCCCAGATGTTGTCCTCACATCAGCATTAAAACGCGTTGATATAGCTGTTAAAGACCTTGCAACAAAGACAAAAGATGGAAATTTCCCTGGCGGCAAAGTTGCATTATATGGTTTAACTGAAGATGGTGTTGGCTTAGCACCTATCAATGCGAAAGCTTCAAACAAAGCTGATATTGAAGCAACAGTCAAAGAATGGGCTGAAAAGATTAAAACAGGTGCAGTAAAAGTTCCTGAAACACGTGATGAATTAAAAACATTTAGTGCAAAATAATAAAAAAAGTTAAAAAACCTGTATAGATTTTATTCTATGCGGGTTTTTTAATGGAGAAAATCAGTGTGATGACGCTTACCTTTTTTAATAGTTTGACATTTTAAAAACTTAGATGTACAATTTAAACATAAGTTTATATTTTAAACATTAGTTTGAGAGGTGGGTTTATGCCTGAAAAATTGACAGAGAAAGAACAAGTGATCTTCGATTTAATACGAAAGAACCCTTATATTTCTCAACAGGAGCTTGCGGCTGTATTAGGATTATCTCGGCCCTCCATTGCAAATATTATTTCTGGTCTAATTAGAAAAGGAACTATTTTAGGCAGAGCCTATATTTTAAATGAATCACAACAGGTTATTTGTATTGGTGGAGCAAATATTGATCGTAAACTTCACATCAAAGATATGGCTCAATTAGGTACATCCAATCCGATATACTCCACTCAGAATGCGGGCGGGGTGGCACGAAATATCGCTGAAAACATAGGACGGCTTGGGCTGGAAGTGTCACTTATATCGACATGTGGCAATGATATGGACTGGTCATTTATCGAAGAATCATCATCTCTTTATATGAACTTAGAAAACGTGACCTCATTCCCTGAAAAATCAACAGGCTCCTACACGGCTGTTTTGGACTCTAATGGAGAATTAATTATTGCATTAGCCGATATGGAAGTATATGAGGCGATCTCACCTGACTTAATGCTTAAAAATGATGGATTACTAAGCAGGTCCAAATGTATAATGGTCGATTTAAACTGTCCGAAAGAGACCATACAATTCTTATGTCATTTTGCAAAAAACCATGGCTTACCTATCGTCTTAATACCAGTTTCATCACCAAAGATGAATCGATTACCAGATGACTTAGATGGTGTGACATGGCTTATTACGAACCGTGATGAAACGGAAACTTACTTTAACATGAAAATTACAAATGAAGAAGATTGGAAGAACGCTTTAGAAAAATGGCTTTCATTAGGAATATCCAATGTAGTCATCACGAATGGAAAAGAAGGCTCAATGATTGGCAATAAAGAAGAAGGAATATTTCATGTTCCTTCTATTGAAATTAATGAAATTGTAGATGTTACCGGGGCAGGAGATGCTTTTTCCTCTGCTGTTATCTACTCCTGGTTAGAGGGGAAAACTTTAATCGAAATTGCCAAAGCTGGAAGTATTAATGCGGCTAAAACACTGCAATCACCCTATACAGTCCGGCAGGATTTATCAGCAGCACAACTACAAAAAGACATGGAGGAATTATCATGAAACAATATATTACTTTATCTGAAGAAGTGCGCGCCGCAAAAGAACAAGGAAAACCAATCGTTGCCTTAGAGTCTACGATTATCTCCCATGGTATGCCTTATCCACAAAATGTGAAAACCGCTCGTGAAGTGGAACAAATTATCCGAGATAATGGAGCCGTCCCGGCAACAATTGCCATTGTAGATGGAAAAATTAAAATCGGTTTATCCAATGAAGAGTTAGAAATGTTCGGAAAAAGTACAGATGTAGCAAAAGCATCAAGACGTGATTTAGCTTATTTAATCGCTACAAAAAAACTAGGGGCAACAACAGTAGCGGCAACAATGATTTGCGCAGAAGCAGCAGGAATTAATATCTTCGTTACTGGGGGTATTGGCGGTGCTCACCGAGGAGCCGAGACTACCATGGATATCTCTGCAGACCTAGAAGAACTAGGGCAAACAAACGTGGCTGTCATTTGTGCGGGTGCCAAATCGATTTTGGATTTAGGGTTAACGATGGAATATCTTGAAACAAAAGGTGTACCGGTTATTGGCTATCAAACCGACGTACTCCCTGCCTTCTATACCCGTAATAGTGAATTCTCAGTAAACTTCCGTGCAGACGATGTAGATACAATCGCCTCAACTTTAAAAGTTAAATGGGATTTACACCTTAAAGGTGGAGCAGTTATTGCCAACCCAATTCCTAAAGAATTTGCCATGGATGAGAAAACCATTAATAACGTAATTGAATCGGCATTAAATGAAGCACAAGAACGACACATTTCCGGTAAAGAAGTAACGCCATTCTTACTAGGAAAGGTGAAAGAACTAACAGGAGGCAAAAGCCTTGAAGCAAACATTGCTCTAGTTAAAAACAATGCAGTAGTTGGAGCAAAACTTGCTGTAAGTTTTAATGCAATGAAATAAGAATTTAAAAAAATTAGGCAGATGCTTTCAGCTTGTAGACAAAATCAAGGTACTTGACAAGTCTACAAGCTTTTTTATATCCATGAGGCAGCATGCTACTAAAAATCAGTAAATCCCCGGCCTTTGTCACCACTTTTGTTGGGGTAAACTGTTTATATAATCGATTTAGGAAAGACAAAAAGTACCTCAAGAATAGAGGTACTTTGAGCATTCTAATTTATTTTGTAGCAGGTGCTAGTGTACTTTCAGGTGAAGTTACTTTGTCATAAAAATCGACGAATTTATCACGGTCCGTACTGTCCCGGTAAGCCATGGCAACACGTGGATGTTCATTAAGGACACCTGAAATCATATAAGGAATGATGTAGCCCCACTCCCACTTTTCACGCATTTCCAGCATATGTTCTTCAATCACACGAAGAACTGGCTGAAGCTCATAGCTTGGTTTTTGGATATAGCTAACAAGAAGCTCTGTGTTACAATTACCAGCAGCACGACCCATGCCATAAACAGACGAATCCAGAAATGAAACCCCATTACGCAACGCCGTTAATGTATTAGCGAATGCTAATTGCATATTGTTATGCGTATGGATCCCAAGCTGTTTGTTAGGAATCATTTCTTTGAATTTTTTCACTTGATGCTCTATATCCACAGGATCTAAGCTGCCAAAGGAGTCAACGATATAGACCACATCTACAGGGCTTTCCTTCACCAATTCAAACGCTTTAATGAGCTGTTGTTCAGGTACACTCGATAATGCCATAATGTTTAGGGAAGTTTCATAACCCAAATCATGGAACATTTGGACAAGTTCTAATCCTTTATCAACTTCACGGATATAACAAGCCACTCGAATCATATCTAAAACACTTTGTTCACGAGGTAAAATATCATTGGGGTCTACCCGCCCAATATCTACTAAAGCCGATAGCTTGGTGAACTTTTTCACAGGGATAATTTCATTTAAGAAGTTATCGTCAAGAAATCTCCATGGATTGGGCTCAGTCGCTTTAAGAAGCTTAGGAGAATTTTTGTAGCCAATCTCCATGTATTCAACACCTGCTTCACTAAGGCCATTATACAAGTCTTGAACAAATTTAACACTGAAATCCCAATTGTTTACTAATCCTCCATCACGAATAGTACAGTCAATAATTTTGCTACTTTGTTCCATGATCGTATTTCCCCCTGTTTAATTCCGCTTTTATTATTATTATTTCATACTTTTACGCTTTTAAGCACTAAAATTTCTTATTGTGTTTATATCATGGTTTGTCCGAAGGTGTCAACCTATTTTCCGAAGATTGATAAACTCGAAGAAAAATAGAAAGAACGCTCGGACCTTTCCATTATTTAAACATTTTTCCTGGATTTAATATTCCAAGTGGATCAAACTGGTCTTTTATCATTTTCATCAGATGAATTGAACTGGCATGTTCTTTATATAAATAATCTATCTTCCCTAGTCCAATTCCATGTTCACCTGTAGCTGTACCGCCACAATCAATCGCATATTCTACAATTTTTTGATTCACGGTATGTGCCTTATCTGACTCAACTGGGTCATTCGGATTAATCATAATTAACGCATGAAAGTTTCCATCCCCAACATGCCCTACGATTCCTCCAACCAATCCATAACTTTCAAGTAAGGAACTTGCATGAGAAATCGCATCTGGTAACTTGGATAATGGCACACAAACGTCAGTACTCATATTTTTCTTTTCAGGATAACCGTGTTTAAATGCATAAGCTAAGGTATGACGTGCCTCCCACAATTGCGCTTTTTTCAGAGAGTCTGTTTCAAATTTAAACTGACTACAACCTTCTAACTCCGCTAATTCCTTGGCGAATGCAACATCTGCTTTTATACCTTCTTCATTTCCATGGAACTCCATAAATAAAGTGGGCTGCTCAGGATATACGGTTTCGTTATGTAT
Source organism: Bacillus sp. sid0103 (assembly GCF_019219025.1). The sequence continues at coordinate 47,431 of NZ_JAHUWN010000025.1, forward strand.
ATTAACTTGTTTCATAGAACGGTCATCGACTAGTTCAATACGGGCAATTGGGATGCCTGAGCCGACCATTGCATTTGCCGCTTTAATGGCATGATCAACAGAAGGGAATACTGCTCTACATGCAAGTGTTGCTTCAGGAATTCCGAAAACTTTTAAAGTGATTTCTGTAAAAACGCCTAATGTTCCTTCTGAGCCAACAAATAATGGAGTTAAATTATAACCAGACGAAGATTTAGCTGCTAACCCACCGATGTTTGCAATTTCTCCATTCGCTAAAACTACCTCAAGACCTCTTACGACATCTTTCATTGCACCATATTTTACAGTGGTTGTCCCCGAGGCATTCGTACTAGTCATACCGCCAATCGTCGCGTCTGCACCGGGATCAACAGGAAAGAAAAGGCCATACTTTTTGAGTGCTTTATTCAATTGTTTTCGAGTTACACCCGGTTGTACCTTTACGAGAAGGTCATTTTGCCTTACTTCAATGATGTGATTCATCAACTGAAAATCCATCGAGATCCCGCCTGAAACAGGAATAGGGTGGCCTTCAAGGCTGGAACCAGCCCCAAAAGGGACAACGGGTATTTGATACTTGTAAGCTATTTTCATAATTTCTGAAATCTCCAGCTTACTTTTTGGAAAAACAACAATATCTGGATTCACAGGTTGATGATAGGATTCATCTTTGCTGTGATGTTCTAAAATGGTTGGATTATCACTTATTTGTTCAATAGGCAGAAGGTTTCTTAAAGCTTTTATCCATTCCAAAAGTTTTACATCCTCTCTTTATCTGTAATTATTAATCATTATTACTCTTTTACTCTACTTTTACAAACAATTCGCAATTTCCTGCCAACTCCTGATCTTTAAAAACGTAAAAAAGCCACCTATTTATATTAGGTGACCAAGAGGTTATTACTGAGTCTACTCCACTTTTGCTCGTCAAACAGTTTAAATTAAGATCATGGTTTTAGGTATTTGAACTGATGTCAGAATTTCTAACTCTGTTAATCTCTGAAAAGCATAAGATGACCCGTGAAATAGGTTATTATCTAGGTATGCTGGGTGACACATCACTTCAACGGTCATGCCATCTTTAATACGTTCCTTCAACTTTGTAAAATAATCTGGTTTAACACCTTCACCATAGAAATCGAACAATGATACGTCAGAGAAAGAGTCCACACCATCAATGGAATCAAATCCATTCTTCCTTACCGGCAGTTTGAATTTCGCTGATAAACTCTTAATAACTGGATTTAATTCTTTCAATGTATGAACATGGTGATGGCTATCAAGATGAGTTGGTTTAAGTCCTGATCGGATAAATCGGTCGATCTGAGCTGTCCACTCCCTTTCCAGTTCTTCTAATGAAATAACTTTTGGGTTAAAAGTAGACAAGGATTTAAAATGGCCAGTATCATCAACCAATGATGGTACATTGTCTTCTAATGGTCTCCCACATGTTAGGACGAGATGTATTCCAACCCGCAATTTTGGATATTCTTTTGCCAATTGAATGGCATGTTCGGTCCCTGCCATGGTCATCATCATCGTGGTTGAATTGACAATTCCATACAAATAACTGTCGATGATGCCATGGTTTACGCCATGGCTAAACCCAAAGTCGTCCGCATTAACGATTAATTTAATCAAGATTTAATCACCTTACTAATTTTTTGGCGTGTACGTAAAGAGACAAGATATTTATATCGCTTTCTGGAAAATAATATTACTATCTCTTATCAAATCAATTTATTCTATAGTATAGTTCAACCATTTCTGCAGCCAAATCCTTCACAGTCATCGCATTCATTAAATGATCTTGTGCGTGAATCATAAGTAAAGAGACCTCCGTTTTTTCTCCCCTTATCTCCCCTTGAATGAGTGATGTCTGAATATGGTGAGCCCCATTTAATGCGTGATCTGCTTCCTTTAATTTTTCTCTTGCACCTACAAAGTCGCCTTGCTTTGCTGCAAGCATTGCTTCCATGGCAGCACTGCGGCCGTTGCCGCCATGGAGAATAATTTGAAAGATTACATGTTCTAAATTTTCCATTCTTCTCCCTCACCTACTGATAATTAGGCAGTGTTAAAGTTGCCTGTTGATTTCCGCGGTTCGGGGAGCCTCCTCGGCGCTTAAGCGCCTGCGGGTTCTCCCCTGTCCCGTACTCCCGCAGGAGTCTCGCTGTATCCGCGTCCAATCAACTTGGATACAAAATCAACAATGATCTTTAACCCAGCCTATGATTAAAGAACTGTGGTAAATATTCTTTATGGGCTTCGAGCATTTCGTCTAATATGACTTTTGCGACGCGATCGCTTGGGACAAAAGGATTTATTGTCATGGCAAGTAACGCTGTCGCATAATCCCCACTGATTGCCGCTTCAATCGCTACCCTTTCAAAAGATTTCACTTGTTGAACAAGTCCACGAACTTGTATTGGTAAATCACCTACAGCAATCGGTTTTGGCCCATCCTTTGTAATGATACAGCTGATTTCTACAGCGGAATCAAATGGGAGACTTGAGATTGCTCCCTTATTTATGGTGTTAACTGCCTGGATGTCACGTTTGTCTGTATACATCGAATGGATGAGTCTTACGGCTGCATCACTATAATAGGCGCCGCCTCTCTTTTCTAATTGAGGCGGCTTAATGGCTAAATGGGGATCTCGATATAACTCAAACAGCTCTTCTTCTAGCTTTTTAACGACCTTGGCACGTGTTCCTCCTTCTTGATAATTTTTCAATTCTTTTTCAAGCATATCTCCAGATTTATAATAGTAATTATGATATGGGCACGGGAAAACATCCAACGCCGTCAAAAACTCTGGCTCCCAACCCATGGCATGAATGTTTTGCATTGTAATGCTTTTCTCTGGATCATTAATTAAAGAAATCACTTGATCTTTAACGGATATACCATCGACAAAAACATTTAATCCGTACACCATGTGATTTAATCCTGCAAAATCAATTCTAACATTGTTAGGGTCTACTTCTAATAGTTTTGCAACGCCCATTTCCATTCCAATTGGCACATTACACAATCCTACAACTCTATCAATATTACTGTAACGAAGGACAGCCTCTGTGACCATCCCAGCAGGATTTGTAAAGTTTATAAGCCAGGCATTCGGGCAGACCTCTTCCATTTCCCGGCAAATATCAAGGATGACCGGAATGGTCCTAAGTGCTTTAAATAAACCTCCAGGTCCATTTGTTTCCTGACCCAGTACACCGTGCTTCAACGGAATACTCTCATCCTTCATACGCGCTTCAAGCAAACCAACACGAAATTGAGTGGTAACGAAATCCGCAGACTTTAACGCTTCTTTTCGGTCTAACGTCAAATGGATTTTAATCGGAACTCCTGCCTTTTCTACCATTCTTTTCGCAAGATTACCGACAATTCCAAGCTTTTCCTTGCCTTCTTCAACATCGACCAACCATAATTCACGGACTGGCAGTTCGTTATAATATTTTATAAATCCTTCAATAAGTTCGGGGGTATAGCTCGATCCCCCGCCTATCGTTACGATTTTTAAACCTTCTTTCATTTTTTCACACCTCTGGATGATCAATTATTTATTGGTTGTAAACCTCCAATACATACCTTATTTACATATTTAAGGTATCAGTAGGTTGGGATGATGTTTCACCCTTTTCTCTTCTTGCCTCTATTCGTCCCTGAGCGATAACAAAAGGCAGATAAATAGCGACCGAAATGATTAAATTCACTAATGCTAAAAAAGCACCTGAAACATGCCCGCCAGTTGCTAGTAATCCTCCTACAATCGCAGGTGTCACCCATGGGATATCAGCAACAACTGGATGAACCAAACCTAAACTAATAGATGTATAGGCTACTATGGTCATGATGATTGGTCCTAGTATAAACGGAATGAACCAGATGGGATTCAAAACAATTGGCAATCCGAAAAGAATAGGTTCATTGATTTGAAATATCCCTGGAGGAGTACCTAACGCAATTAATTGCTTATTACGCCTGCGACCGGCGATAAACATCGCTACCAATAATCCTAAAGTAGCACCAGAACCCCCAAGATACACAAATGCATCTAAGAAAGATCCAGATAAAATGTGGTATTTTCCTAAATCCTGTACACCTTGTGCGTACATATTTACATTTTCTTGCCCCAGTTTGGTCATTAAAGGAGTTGTAATTCCTCCAAGTATGTTTGGACCGTGAAGACCGAGAATCCAAAATCCGTGCACCAAGAATACGATTAAAATAGCAAACAGCATTGAATCTACTGCACCCGTAAGCGGTGAAACGAGTACTTTATTGATCCAATCGTTTAAATAAGCGCCATCACTAATAAATTTGCGTAAAATAAGCCCAAACAATCCGATGGTAAAAATGGTTGCCATTCCTGGAAGAAGCTTTGCAAATGAACGAGATACCGCTGGCGGAACTCCATCAGGCAATTTAATGACTAAAAACTTGATTTTAGCTAAACGAACAAAGATTTCAGTCGCGACAATCGCAACAATAATACCTGTGAAAAGGGCTGTGGCATTGAAATAATTCCAGCCAATAAATCCCCACGCTCCACCGGTAACGGCCTCACCACCCTCTGGAGTAATGGATACGTTGGCAACTTGAGGAATCAGAACAAAGAAGGACGCACCTGCTACAAGCATCGCTTCGAATCCATCGTCCCCGTAAGACTTTGCCAATTTATTCGCGATCCCAAAAACCGCAAATATGGTCATGAAGGCAAGGGTGCCCCACCAAATATCTCCCCCCAATGTTGTCCACGTTTCACCGAAAAGAGATATCATAAATTTTTCATAATATTTACCAATACCAGGTACTTTTCCTAGGTTGTTTAATAATACTGCTAACGAACCAATCATGGTAATCGCGATCATCCCCACCAAAGCGTCACGGATGGCAAGAAGATGCCTATTGTTACCAAGCTTATTTGCGAAAGGCATAATAAATTTATCAATAAAATTCATCATGTGAACTACACCCCTTTAATTAAATTAATTGCCTGTTTCAAAACCTCTTCTCCATTGCAAAGACCATAATGCTGTGGGTTAATAGCATCTACCGGAATACCCTGCTTTTCTCCTGCCTTTTTAAGCTGAGGCAGCATATAGCGAACTTGTGGACCAAGGAGCAGTACGTCTGCCTTGTTAATCTGGTCATTTATTTCAGTAGAACCAACTGCCCAAATTTCACAACTAATCCCCTGAGATTTGGCACTTACCTCCATTTTGGAAACCAATAGACTTGTAGACATTCCTGCGGAACAGCATAATAAAATCCTCATTCATATCCCCCTTAAGAAAGCGATTACATTCTCTAATTTTATTGTAAATACAATTCAGACAATTTACAATACAAATTTTATTAATTTGTTACTAATTTTATAATTTGTTATTACAAATTATAAAATTGTATTTTTCATGTGCATTTGTAACCTTTTTTTGGTAATCTAAAAGTATCGAGGGGGAAACCATTATGATAGAAGAACCGAAAGACGGAAGTGCTCTGCACCTCAAGGTAAAGGATGCAATCATTCAATTAATAAACGAGGGAGAATATAAACCAGACTCACAGCTGCCGACTGAGGCTGAATTTTGTGAGAAATATGGAGTAAGCAGGACAACCGTACGAACTGCCTTACAACAACTAACGATGGAAGGTTATGTCTATCGCAAACGAGGAAGTGGAACCTTTGTTTCCGCAAAAAAAGTAAAACAAATCTTAACCACGACAGTTGACCACTTTTCCAGTCAAATTTCCATGCAGGGAAAGAAACCATCAATCAAAGTATTACAATTAGAAGTTATTCCTGCCGATGAGTATCTTAGTGAGAAATTAAAGATTCAAGAAGGAGAACCAGTTAATGCTTTAGAGCGGATACGTTATGTAAATGAAGAACCAATCCAGTTTGAAACAGCCTATTTACCCTGGTATAAAACCCCGGCTATAGATAAACATGGGTGTGAAAAATCGTTATATAAACTATTGGGAACCCAATTTGGTTTAAAGGTACACAAGACAATTGAAACTCTTGAATTGTTTATTGCCGACCAAGAGGCAGCTGAAAAACTACATATCAGTGTTGGTGACCCTTGCTTTGCGCTTGATACCTTTGCCTACCTTCTTGATGGATCGATCATTGAATATTCAAAAACCATCTATCGTGGCGATTTGGCCCATTTCGTCATTGAAAGAAATTACTAAAGGTTGTGCAATCGACTCTGAAACCGAGAAAAAGAGCCAGGTTTTCTGGCTCTTTATCAAAGATAATCACAAATATAAAAAAGAAAGAGAAGCTAATAAATCGGCTTCCCTGTTTTTATTTCTGCGAGGATATTTTATGTATTTTTTAATAGATTAGCAAAGGAATACATATTTCAAAAAACTTTAAGCACTTTGGGGAAGTTGTTCTTTCTCTGTTTTTTTAAATAATAATCTTCTTAAAAACGGTATGGTCCAGCGATCCAATCCAATTTTTCCAGCATTTATTCCAGCAATTAATATAAACATTCCTAGTAAAACCATTAGAGGATTTGTACTGGTTGTTCCAGAGAACATATATGCAAAGTTCATAGTAAGTCCCATTAGTATAGAAAATGATGTGAAAATACCCAAAATTAATCCGAGACCTACTAGAAATTCCCCCCAAGGAACTATTACATTAAAAAAATCGACATATGGCAATGCTACCTCTTTTAGAAAATTCCCCCACCAAGGTTGAACAGCAGGATGTTCACCAGACATATTTTTTACTGCTCCATACATAAAGCCACTTGCATCAAATTTTCCACTAGAGATTTTTCCCCAACCAGCATTTAACCACTGCCAACCAAGATAGAACCGAAGTAAAGTAAGCAGCATTGATACATAACGGTTTTCCTTTAAAAATTGAATAAACATAATAGCCTCCCCTAAATAATTGATAATTGTTATCATTGATAACGATTATCATTATCGTTTAAACCGATGTTTTAGTCAACAAGTGAAAAGTACTAAGTTTATTAGATAAGATAGACCAATATCCCTATTTCCTTATTTAATTAAGTGGTAAGGAATAATTTTTATTTTAAAAGCAGTTATTATTGATGTTTAATCTAATTTTAATGATTGCATAAAAAAGCCAACCCAAAATGGATTGGCTTTCAACTTATTAATTGATTCATTTTGACACAGTTACCGTCCTCGTTGCACTTACTCTACCTTTGGAATCTTTTGCATACACATATAATTTTTTTCCTGCCTTTTGCTTCGGTATTTTTACTTTATAATTCCCTGAAGCATTTGCTTTTGCTGTGTATTTTTTGGTACCTATTTTTACTGTTACCGTTGCATTTTTCTCCGTTTTTCCTGTTACTGTTGTAGTAGTGTATCGGACCTTATTTACCGTTGGCTGGTTTGGCGCCACTTTTATAACAGATACAATCCCAGCCTTACTTACATTTCCTTTGCTGTCTTTTGCTGTCACTGATAATTTAGCCCCTGCATTTTGTACCGGTATGGTGACTTTGTAATTTCCATATTTATCAGCTTTTCCGCTATATTTTTTACCTGCTATTACCACAGTCACAGTAGCATAAGCTTCCGTTTTCCCTGTCAAAGTTCCTGCCTTGTTAGAAACATTGTTTACAGTTGGCAAATTGGGAGCCGTTTTATCTATTACTATCATTCTTGCTGATGAACTTAACGCATTCAACTTATCTTTATAGGCTACAGTCAGTTGTGTCCCAGCTTTTTGCATAGGAATAATTGCCTTGAAGTTCCCGTTTGAATCCGAAACTGTGCTGCCAATCAGCTTTGTTCCATTCATTATTTGGATCCTGACATTGCTAGCTGTTTTACCAGAAAGAGAACGATCATTATCATCAACAAGGCTGACTATTGGAGCATCCAACTTTTTACTAATATAAGCAGAAGAAATATAACCTGTTAATTTTTGATCAGAAGTTTTGACTGGAACCCATACAAATTTATTTACACTGCTGACAGATTGGTCAAATTTAAAATCTCCATCAACAATAAGAGGTGTAGCTTTGGCTAATTTTTTTAAACTAGAAGAAGTACTACTAGGTTGTGCCCTCAACGTTACACCCTCAAACGTTACAGTGACCTTGTCTCCCTTATGATAAAGGTGAGTAGAAGTGTGCATCTGGTTCGTAAGAGTATATGCTAATTTCCGGAAGACAATATTATCTTTTTTGTTGGGATCATAGTAAAAGTCACCTGTAGTAAAAGGGAATTGCCCCAATTTAGTATCACCTAAGTAACTGTCTTGTTGGATCCTGGCAAAGACTTTTTCCTGATATGCTTTCGTATTTTTCAACCCATCTGATTGAACCAGAGGACTGTTTACAGGCTTAGTTCCGTTATAAGCCAATACAGGGAAGTACCAATTTTCAATAACCTCTGGTCCCATCCCTTTTATTTTTGGAAGATCCGAGCGTTGATACATACCACTAAGAATTTCAACACCAGTTTGGATATTATAATAAATATCATCTTTCAATTTTTTCTGAATATCAGGGTTTGATTGATTAGTAATTTGCATGATCCCAATTCCGTTATCATCTGAAATAAACGGCTGCCCACCCGCAGTAAACTGTCTCCAATCACTTTCTTGTGCGGCTATCGCTTTTACCACTTCGGGAGGAATCTTTGCTGCTAAAGCTGCATTGGTCAGTAAGCAGTTGATGTGCTGCGGGACGGGGTTTTGGTTTGGTTTCACTTCTCCAAATGACGTACATTTAGCAGGCCAAGCAATTTCCGCAGAAGCACTTTCATAAGACAGCCCCAGAAATAATAAACACGTCAAAAGACCTGTTTTTAGTAAAATGGATTTCATTCTTTTATTCTCCTAACCTTTTAAATTCCAATTTTCATCAGGAATATTTTATCATGATAGATTATTGTTTTTCTATAATCCAAATAGACTACGAAAATACAAGTGTTATATTATCTAAGTATGGTTAAAATCAGTATTTTATAGAAAGGACACGCTGATGAAAACACGAATACTCCTTCTCTTGGTGTTAATTATTTATGGAATGGCTTGGGCTGGTTCCTTTCACAGGTATCAATTTCAACTCGCCCATCCGATCGTGAATGACGTAGCTGGGTTATTACCTACAAAAGTAAAGGAAATCAAACACGGAGAAAGCAAGGACCAATTACAGCAATGGGTAAAACAGGCCCATAAACAAAATGAAAAAATTTCTATCGCCGGAATGCAGCATAGCCAAGGCGGGCAAACGTATTATCCTGGAGCTATAATGCTAAATATGAAACAGTATAATAAAATCTTGGATTATGATCCAAAAGCAAAACAAATCACGGTCCAAAGCGGGGCAACTTGGGCAGATATACAAGAGAAAATCAATCCTGATGGGCTTGCCTTAAAGGTACAGCAATCTCAAAATATTTTTACGGTCGGCGGGTCGATGAGCGTAAATGTCCACGGCCGGGATATACGCTATGGACCATTAATCGATACCATTGCGTCCTTTCACCTATTGCAGGCTGACGGCTCCATTATTCAAGTTAGCCGGACAAAACATCCGGAGCTATTTTCCCTTGTCATTGGAGGATACGGATTGTTCGGGGTAATTTTAGATGTCACGCTTAATTTGACGAACAATGAGTTGTATCAGTATGAAACGGTTCCGATGAACTACCGAGAGTATTCAAATTATTTTCGCCAACATGTTCAAAGCGATCAAAATGTTCGCATGCATATTGCAAGAATATCAGTTGCACCGGATCATTTTTTACAGATATGTATGTAACAAATTATCGCCTGGCTCCCAATCAAGGAAGATTAGACGAATTTGAGAAATTAGAAAATCCCGATCAGATAGTTGCACTGCCGAAGTTTTCTCTTCAACTAGCCCGATATAGTGATTGGGGAAAAAATCTTTTATGGTCCACCCAGAAAAAACTTTCCATAAAACAATCAGGAAACTATGAAACAAGAAATAATGTTATGCGCACCTCAACTGATTTTATGGAGTATGAGGATCCAAGCCGTACGGAGATATTACAAGAATATTTTGTTCCTGTGGATGAATTTGCTCCCTATATCGATGATCTTCGCAACGTGTTAACGAAAGAAGATCTCAATGTCTTAAATATTACGGTTCGCTTTGTTGAAAAAAATCAACAATCAGTGATGTCCTATGCAAAGGAAGATATGTTTGCTTTCGTATGGCTTATTAATCAGCATAAAAGCGCTGACGGTATAACGAAAACACAAAAGGCTTTACGGAAACTTATTAACGTTACTTTAAAACATCGAGGAAGCTATTACCTACCCTACTATTCCTATCCAAGTAAACAAGAGTTGGAGAAAGCCTATCCGCGCAGTAAAGAGTTTTTTCGAAAAAAACGACTCTACGATCCCGATGAAACATTTATGAATTTCTTTTATAAGGAGTATGGACAATGACCTTCAGGCAACTAATACGTGCACAAAGTATCATGCTAACGGCAAGTAGTATTGCTTTTCCCTTTTATACTTTACTGCTTCGAAATCTCGGGGACAGCTATTCACAATTCGGATGGGCCTATGGATTATTTGCCCTTACCTCTGCTCTCTGCCATCCATTGATTGGCCTTTTAACTGATCGGTTGGGAGATAAGGTCTTACTAATCGTTTATGCATGGGGAATGGCCGGAATGATGTTATTTGTCCCGATACTCTCAGAACTATGGCAGGTTTATACGATCCAAGTGGTGATGGGTATTTTAGGAGCTATTCAAAAAACAACCGAAAAGACAGCCATCTCTCGGCAAGTAACAACCGAACAAGTTGGGAAGAAAATCGGTCACTACCATTTATGGACCTCCATATGGACTGCAGTCGGGATCATTGCTATGGGGTATATGATCGATTTTTTAACGATTGGCAGCTTGTTCTATCTTACCTCCATTCTTTATATGATTGCAGGACTTATTGTTTGGAAACGACCGAATGATCGAAAAGATCAAGTTGAAAATCAACTACCTATTTAACTGAATGAAAAAGGCATTGGGTTGATACATTCCAATGCCTTTGTTTGATTTTATTCGTAAAAGTTAGGCATAAAAAAAGAGGCACAAATCCTCATGATTTGTAACCTCTGTGAAATTTTATAGTTAAGGAAGAATTCCTGTTTAATGAACCTTTCTTACTTTAACATTACACTACTTTAGAAAGGGTATGGTTTTGCTCCTGAGTGGTTTTTCCTTTTTTCAAACTTACCATTGCGATAAAGGAGATACAGTAAAGTAATGCAAGATACCCCATTGCAACCGTAACATTCGCATGCTGAAGGATATATCCTACTAATATAGGAGATAATCCTCCTAATGCTCTTCCGAAGTTAAAAATCGTGTTGGTTGCTGTGCTGCGAATTTCAACCGGATAAAAACTGCTTATTAATGCCCCATAGCCAGCGAACATACCATTCGAGAAGAATCCAACAATGGCACCGCCGATTAAAAGGCCTGCACTCCCTGACGCAAAGGAGTATAAAAAGACAGCGCCCGCGGAAGCGAATAAGAAGATCCCAAATGACCGTTTCATTCCAAATCGATCCATAAATTGTCCGAACGTTAACATTCCTGCAATCATTCCTGCTGCCGTACTAATCGTCCAAAGTGCCGAATTTGAAACGGATAAACCTTGGGATTGTTGAAGCATTGATGGCAGCCAAATCATCAAACCATTATAACCTGCAATTTGGACAGTTGCCATGATTGCTAAGGCAATCGTTGTTACAGAAGTTCTTGGTGTAGCAAACAATTGCTTTAATTTCCTTTCCCTTGGCACTAGTTGTTTTTTCTTATTTGCAGCTAGCCATTCGGGAGATTCGTCTAATTTCTTTCGCACGATAAAGGCAAATATAACCGGTACCAAGCCGATGAAGAACAATCCTCTCCATCCCCAAGAAGGAAGGATGATGGCGCTAAGGAGAGCAGCGAGAATCACACCGTATTGAGCGCCGATGCTAACATAAGAAGAGGCTCGTCCTTGTTTATTTTTTGGCCATGCTTCAGCTACAAGCGCCATTCCAATACCGTATTCTCCACCTGCACCTAAGCCTGCAATAAATCTATAGATGTAAACTTGCTCAATATTTGAAGCTAGTCCTGTTAACGCCGTGCCGATTGCAAATAGCAGAATCGTATAAGTAAATATTCTAACTCGCCCAAATTTATCTGCTAAGATACCGAAAATCACTCCGCCAGCCAGCATTCCTAGGTTGGTAATAGAAGAAATGAGGCCGCCAGCCACCATATCAATATGAAACTCTGCAATAATCATCGACATGGCAAAGGAAATAAACATGATGTCCATGCCCTCTAATGTTAATCCTGCTACTGAAGCGACTACTGTTTTTTTACGATAATCCATTTCTGTCGTTCTCCTTTCAAGCCTCACTGGACTTAGATTAAAAGATAATTGGCAAAAATAAAATGCCCTTTCATCCAAAGGACAAAAAGGCATTCATATACGTGACAAAGTATATATGAAGTTTACGTTCGCCTTTTTGGACTCTCTGGACCAAGTTAAAGGAAATTAATTTCATCTAATAGTAACATGATCCATTTCATGTGACAATAGAAATACCTAGAAAAGTCCCTTTAAAGATGAAGGTGGTGTTCTGTTATACCATTCTGCTAAAGGATTGACTGAGACTTTTTAACGTGTAGAGTCTGCCCGTTAACAGAAATAAATCATCGTAATGATTATTTACATATTCCTCAATAATAGTAAGCCCTTCTTTAAATTGATCAACTAAATAATAGGTATACTTTCCATCCCAATCAAACTGATTAATTCTAATAAGTTCATCTGCTAGGATTTGAAATCTATACTCTTCATTAAGAAGTTTTATTTGGTACAGTTTATCCGGTGTAAACCTGGTGCTGTTTTTATTATCATGACTTTTATTAACGTATTTTATAAAACCCTTTATATTTTCAGCCAGTAAATTCGCCTTTTGCATCTCAAAGTTCATAATTTAATCTCCTAGTACCAAAAAATATTGAATATGATTTACTGAAATAGGAGTAATCGCCATGATACGATATCCGATACTTAGTAATTGCGACAATGTTTCGGCACAATTTTGACGTAGAGGCTCAATCGGGGCGTGGTAACTTTTATAAAGATTGAGAAATTGATTATTGGTTGTACAGTGAAGCAAAATCACATGTCTTCCAGTCCATGCTTGACCAATCATGGGTTGTGGCTGCATTTGTATTTCCCTTTTGATTCTCATATGGAACACCCTTATTCATTGATACAATAGAATATGGAAAAAATGTTGTCCAATGTTCTTGAAAAATAAGGAAAATTTATGTATTTTAAAACTCACGATCCAAACTGAAATATAGCATGCAAAAAAGGCAGCAATCTTTTTTTGTTTTCTGTACTACACTATAGTCATTAATGCGATACAATAAGCCAAATTAACTAATATATTCACACTTAAATTGTCCAATAAAAGCTTGTGGTTAAATTATTCTTGATTTACTTACATTTTACTTAATATTCACAACCTCTCAACATTTACCTTCTATTATTAACTTGTACATTACTAGGTTAGAAGGAGGTTCTTTTATGAAAAATGTCGGTTCACAAAATGGTATAGATAGACGAGACTTTATTAAAAAAGGTGGTATTGGTGCACTTGCCCTTACTGTTGCTTCAACTGGAATACCGGTAGATTTTTTTAGCAGCACAGCTCATGCAGAAAAATTGGATCATAATGTTGCACTCCAATTTAAACCAGATGGAAAGTTCAAAATCGTTCAATTTAATGATACACAAGATGATGAGCGTATTGATGTGCGAACCATCCAGCTAATGGAGAAAGTGCTTGACTCTGAGAAACCTGACTTTGTCGTGCTTAATGGCGATAACATTTCTGGTGGTTGTGATACTCCAATGGAGATGAAACAAGCCCTTAACAATGTTGCACAACCGATGGAAAAAAGAGGTATCAAGTGGGCGGTAACATTCGGGAACCACGATGAAGATTCTACCCCTAAAAGCGGGCTTAATGAAGAAGACATGTTGAATATTTACATGTCCTATAAATATAATATGAATCAGCCAGGGGCAAAAGGTGTTACTGGAACTGGGAACATGAACCTTATCATTAAGAACTCTAGAGGTAACAAAGCGGCATTCAATCTCTGGCTGTTAGACAGTGGCAGGTATGCCCCACCAACCATTGCTGGTCAGGATTTTAAAGGATACCCTTCATGGGATTGGCTGCGCTTTAATCAGGTAAGCTGGTATTATGAGACCTCAAAGCGAATAGAGAAGCAATGGGGATATAAAGTTCCTTCGCTCGTTTTCATACATATCCCTCTTTGGGAACATCGATATATGTGGTATGCAAGCGTAGATGAGAGATCTGATTCTAACCATGCCCTTGCTGTTAAAAAGCACAATATTGTAGGTGAAAGAAATGAAGAGGAATGTCCGGGTCCAATCAACAGTGGTTTGTTTTCGGCCATGCTAGAGAGAGGCGATGTAAAGGGCGTATTTTGCGGACATGATCACGTCAATAACTATATGGGTAATTATTATGGAATTTTGCTTGGCTACTCCAGTAGCACAGGGTTTGGTGCCTATGGTTTACCTGGATCTGATAGAAATAGACTTCGAGGAGCCAGAGTATTCAATTTAGATGAAAACACAGAAGGCACGCTTAGTGAAACCCACATGGTTTTTGCTAAAGATTACGGAATTGACTTAACTGCGAATGATCAAAGTATTGACCCAGAGCCACTACGGGACATTAGGAAAAATTAGAAAGAAAATATTGAGGTCAATAACTAAAGACACTGTGACTTGAAATTGCATATTGCTAGCAAAAAACAGGTCAATCTCTTGACCTGTTTTTACCTATTCATATTTTGTTAACTATTTACTAATCTCCGAACACTGATTTCACTCCATAAGTCGAGGTTTAGCAGGATCACAATTCGGAGTGTCAAGATTTGCTGATTCAGCTAACTTCATCAGATAATAACATTCTTCCCGGTACATATGATCGGCCATTAAAGGAGCGAATGTACCTAATGCATGCTTACTTAGTCTCAGTTCTTCAATTTCCTCTAGAAAATTTTGAAACAACTTAATTTCTAACTGACTTTCTACATTCATTCTTTCTAAAGCAGGAAACGCAGTCAAATTGGTTCTTAAGTAGCCTGCTAGTTCGACTGCTTTCAAGTAAAAATCTTCAAACTTCTTCTTAAATGAGTTACTTTTCTCTTTAAGTTTCATTTCAACTCCATCAAGATTGGTGGAAATCCCCTCTGAGTGCCCCGCTGCATCTAATAGCCATAATAGGTGATGATGGAGCTCATGGTAGACAGGCGGAACTTTCCCGGCTTGTAAGTGTTTTAATATTCGTAAGTATTCCTCTAATTCGTTTACCATATGGTTAATAAAGGTGGGTGAAAGGTGTATTTTGATTTTCCCTATCAGGTGTTTTCTTATTAAGTCCAATTTAAATTCCCTAAATTTTAATACCTCTGTTTCTGCTTCATCTGTTAGTGATACCAAATCTGAAGATTTTGCACGCTCCAAAAGTGTGTCAAATATTCGAATGAAATTTGAGGTCTTTTCAATTTCCCCCTCTTGCGTAGGTGCAAGTGCATCGTTTATAAACCTAGAATGGTCACCTAATATTTGCAGCCAAAAACGATGTTCAAATCTTGCTGTTCGCTCAAAGACCTCATTCATGTTTTTTCCTCCCACTAAAGAAATCCTCGCACTAATTTGATGTTTATTCTTTTTGTTTATCTCTTATGAACGAACGAGAAAAAAACACTTTAGTAGTAATGTTGAAAGTATCATTGCTGATCTGATACAAACACTCGGTGGTCTTCGAAAAATTCACTTAAATCCCGTTTACTAGTCTCTTCCATAATCCTAATAATTCAAATTTTTAGAAAAATCATTATTTTTCATAAAAAAACCTCCTTAACTAAATGGATATTCCCATTAGTCAGGAGGTCACAATGTATTTTTGAGAATGCAATACAATAAAAAAAATAAAACTAATGATTCCAAAGTGCTAAAAAAGTATTAATGGTTGAGTATATGTATCAATCACAGAAAATGTATAGTTAAATTTTATCAATATCGTCGTCTTCGATTGCGCAAGAACGCAGGAATATCCAGAGATTCTTCTGGCTGTTCTGAGTGTCTATCATAATCTTGAACTGGTTCGCCTCGGTTTATCGGATCACGGTGTATACGTTGTTCCCGTTGATATGGATTAGACATTTCTTCGATTGGAGGCTGGGAAGGCGGTTGTAATATTGGCTCCTCTTTCTCAGTAAATCCAGTAGCAATGACAGTTACGATAATTTCTTCATCTAGGTGTTCGTTTATGACTGAGCCAAAAATCATATTTAGCTCCTCATGAGAAGCAGAAGCAACAATGTCTGCTGCCTCCTGTACTTCAAAAAGACTTAAATTATTCCCGCCAGATATGTTCATGATCACACCATGAGCTCCATTGATGGAAGTTTCAAGTAACGGACTATTTAAGGCTTTTTGCGCAGCTTCAACAGCACGATCTTTTCCTTTGGCAATACCAATTCCCATTAAGGCAGTTCCCTTATGGGACATGACCGTTTTCACGTCAGCAAAATCAAGGTTGATTAAACCTGGCACAGCAATTAAATCGGAAATCCCTTGAACACCCTGGCGTAGTACATTGTCCGCTTCACGGAATGCTTCAATCATGGGTGTTTTTTTATCGACAATCTCTAATAAGCGATCGTTGGGAATAATAATTAAGGTGTCTACTGCTTTCCTCATTTCGTTTATTCCACTTTCAGCGTTAGCAGCACGCTTACGGCCTTCAAATTTAAACGGGCGTGTTACAACTCCAATTGTCAAGGCACCGAGGTTGCGCGCAATTTCAGCAATGGCAGGCGCTGCCCCTGTGCCCGTCCCACCGCCCATACCAGCAGTAACAAAAACCATATCTGCGCCTTCTAACACCTCTTTTATTTGCTGCTTGCTTTCTTCAACGGCTCTTTTACCTATTTCCGGATTTGCCCCTGCTCCCAAACCTCTTGTCAACGCTGTACCGATTTGCATCGTGACTGCTGCTTTTGATTGATTAAGAGCTTGTGCATCTGTATTAACAGAAATAAATTCTACACCCTCCACTCCTTCGTCAATCATCCGATTCACGGCGTTGTTTCCCCCGCCGCCAACACCGATGACTTTAATCGTGGCGAGTTGGTCCATAGTTGTATCAAATTCTAACATGTTCATTCCTCCTCTTTAGTGATTAGGTGGCAGGATATATTGCTGTTGCTTTCTAATTATCTCCGACCAAAACTTTTATCCTGATAGGAAAATAAAAGCGGTTATTATGATTTAGTTGTAGTCTACTTAACCTTAATTTTATTGTCCAGTTAAGATTAACCTATTTATCGGATTAAAAAATAGTAAAAAAAACACACCCTCAAATTATGAAAAGCGCACTTTCTTAATATGGAAATGCTTATTGTTTTTATATGAAATAAAAAAGGGAAACCAGTGTTCATTCACATTGGTTTCCCTTTTAATTCAAGCCTTTAAGCGATTATTATAATGAACAAGTCGGTCTAAATCTGCAACCATTCTACGACAATTAATATAATCTTTTTCGCGGCGTTTTTCGACTCTCATTCTAACTGAATGATGTCTTTTGTAGTCTTCATAACCTACACCATGAGCACTACGCATCGCTTTTTCCATTTCGCTCGTATAACTTAATTGTAAATGATTGATAACAAATCATTCCTTTCAGTTCTTTTCCCAAGGCGAATTGTTCTTTTTCGTGGTTTTCATCTTAGCATTGATTTCTAAGACACACAAAGTCGAAAAAACGGTGTATTTTGCTGTATAAAGGAATGTCATCCAAACTCGGGTATATATCACTGACATACTTACATTTTTAGCCATATCCTTCCAATTAGTGCATAACCTACAATTCTCAACCCTTATCATCAGCGATTGAATCGTTCTTTCAAAAGAGGGGGAAATCGACTAGTTCAGAAGATTGATTTTCGAATTATATAAAGGATTTCTCAACGCTTTATAGAAATGTTAAATTGGAGGTGTAGTGTATGACGATTATATATTCACCTAGTAACGTACAGGAATTGCTTGGGATTGATAGCAGTACATTACGGAAGTATGCCACTCTCTTGGAAGGACATGGGTATCAAGTTAAGCGTAATAAAAGAGGACATAGAACCTATTTTGAAAAAGATGTTATCACTCTCCGTAAATTAATTGAATTCAGTAAGCAAGAGGGTATGACGATGGAACGTTCAGCTGAAACAGTTATGACATGGGTCTCTGAAGAAGATAAAACGGTAACCTTTACGGAAGAGGTACCGTTACAGACAACTAATGATGGTGATACTGAGCAGAATACTAACACTAATGAGTTATTGGATCGTATAGAACATTTGGAGCAAGTAAACTTAGATTTAATCAAACATTTGAAGGAGAAGGCAGTACGTGAAGCTCAGCTAGAAGAAAAAATTAATCTAATTTTGAAGTATGTTGAACGTATGGAGCAATTGGAGAAGGAACGAAGTAATATGTTTGCGGAAGAAACAAGAAAACAAATAGCAGTCGCCGAGCAAAGGAAATGGTGGAAATGGTGGAAATAAGAAAAGCCGTGCTTTGGCGCATGGCTTTTTTTTTACAAACATAAGTCAATCTATGAAAAATATTTTCATTTATTAAAAGAGGTTTACAGTTCATTTAAAATGAGGAATTTCGACAACTTTTTTATATTTCCTTGTTTATAATGACTAAAGTATTGAAGAAAGAAATAGAAAAAATAATCACGGTATGTCGTTCAATATGAAAAATTTGAGGAGGAAACCTAATGGAAGTTCTACTCTATCTAGGTACGTATCTATTAGGTGCTCTTGCTATTGTGCACCTGATTACCTTCACTTTTAATCTATTTTCTAAATAAAGTTCCAGAAATGGCCTTTTCAGCTATTTATGCTTTAATCTTTTCAATCGATTAACCTTATATTGTTCAAAATCCCACTTCGACAAAAATTCTTTTGTAGAAGTATAGCCTGATATATAGAGAAAATCGATTTCATCCTTATCCAGTTCAAAATCAGTTGCGTTGATGTCACCAGTTGGAATTTGAATGGTGCGTTCAATCGTTTCTTTGTTCAAATACCGTAGATCATGGGCTTGAAGCATCGTTTTAAATATATTTTTGAAAAGGTGTAGGGGCGTTGGTATAACGGCATCTATGTTAACTTTATCTTTCACAAAACGGAAGCCGAACGTTGGAAACCGAGGGTTGTCTGTATCAAATATCCATATTGGGAAGTTACTTAATAAACCTCCATCTAAAATGTAGGATTTTTTACGGTCTTTTGATTTCCAAATAACCGGGCGGTAGAAAAAGGGCAGAGAGGCACTCATCATAACAGCGGTTGAAACTTTTAGATCAGCTGGAGTCATTCCATAGCGCTCCAAATCATCTGGCAAAATAAGCATTTGGCCATTCGAAACATCAGAAGCAATTATCTTCAATTTTTCCTCTGGAAGATCCGCAAACGTTTTAATCCCTTTTTCTAAAAGAAGCGAATCCAACCATGCTTCCAAATAATCGTTTTTATAAATTCCAAGATGAAGCATTAGTTCTAATAAGGTGCCGAAAATGGGAATTCGATTAATGTACGACCTGCCTCGAAGCTTTGAAAAATCTAGTTTGCTTAGATGATCTCTAATTTCATTACTTTTGTAGCCGCTTGCCAAAAGAGCAGCGATGACAGCTCCCGCTGATGTTCCAGCCAATCTTTGCCATTCTACATTTTCCTCTTCCAATGCTTGAATCGCTCCAATAAACGCAATTCCCCTAGCACCCCCACCTTCAAAAACAGCATCAGCCTTCAATTTTTTCCACCTCACGAGTAATTTATATTAAACTGTTAAACTCGTTCATAATCAACGAAAATGAAGTTTTCCAGCAGCAAACCCAAGGGTAAAAATGATGATTAAATATTCGTTAATTTGCCCTTTATTAGAGCTTTATCTAATTCACGTACATGATCATAGGACTCTAACAGTTGTTCAGGGACCAAGGTCCTGCCGTATTCCCATGCATTCCTTTCAATTTCAGATTTTAGCTTTTCGATTTCGTCATCTTCACCATACATTAAAGTCCTTAAATCATGCTTATTATTCTTAAAATCTATGTAATAACCAATCACATGATAGAGAATAATTCTAACAAAGTTTTTATCTGTCTCTTTAATTCTAATTTTATTGAGATAACCGTTAACTTGAAGATAATTAAATTTTATGGTATTTGTCGAAACATTATAACTCATAGGTACAGGGAGATTATTATTAATTTCATAATCAATATTTAATTTGTGCTTATCTAATGTATCTTTAATAATCTCTTCAATATTCCAAATATAAAGCAATTTACTTTCACTTCCTTTTAAGAATTTACTTCATGTAGGGAGGATCATAATTTCATTTAATATCCTACCTTTTATAAAAAAGTAGGATTCATAAGGACATGAATATTCTGTAATAGTATCTTTATAGTATCCTGATTAAGGATAAACGTCGAAAGTCGTTTTTACCATTTCTTTCTGCCTCAGCCACTATTTTAAATAGTAAAAAAGGACTTCCTTGGTTGATATATCCATTTAAAAAGTTGTTAGGAGAAGGATCTAGTTCCTTTTTCTCTCTTTTTTAAATTCGGGAGGAAAATCGGTCTAATTAATTATTGATCATACGCAATAAACATCTGATTCCATCATAAAAATAATACAATACGTTCATTTGCACCTTTTGAGTACCAGGGGGGAAATTATATGGTATTGGCAAGTAAACAGGAAGAGCAATTTCAAACAATTAATCACAGGCCAAGGTACTGCAGTGTTAGAGTGGGAACCGATTATACTCTTGGGTCTCTTTGTCATTGGCATTCCCTGGGTGTTTTATAACTTTTTAATGGAAATAAAGACAAATCTTCCTTATTTTAATAACGCCCTTAGATAAGTGAGTCGATAAAATTTTACTAAATATGGAGGTGAGCGGATGCCAGTTGTAAATGCAAGAAGTTCAGATATTGACCTTTTAGCGAGGTTACTGAGAGCCGAAGCCGAAGGAGAAGGAGAACAGGGCATGATGCTGGTAGGGAATGTAGGGATCAATCGAATCCGGGCAAATTGTTCTGATTTTATCGGTATTCGAACCATCCCACAAATGATTTACCAACCGCATGCCTTCGAAGCTGTTCAGCATGGTTATTTTTATCAAAGAGCACGTGAGCGAGAAAAACGTTTAGCTCGGCGGGCGGTAGATGGAGAAAGATTTTGGCCAGCAAAATTTAGTTTGTGGTACTTTAAGCCTCCAGGTGAATGTCCCCCTACTTGGTATAATCAGCCATTTGTAGGGAAGTTCAAAAATCATTGTTTTTACCAGCCAAAACCAGATACCTGCGAAAATGTTTATAATACTTTTTAACATTAACTTAATAGAAATATCCAGAAAAGAATTCCAAGGAAATTCAATTAGTAAAAGACATTCGTACTGGGAATGTCTTTTTGATGTTGAATGCTCAGATAATCACATATTCGGACTTTTGATGCCTTGAAACATTTTGATTATTAGTAATCCAGAAACGCCAGGGGTAATCCCGGGCTTCACCAGATTTGTCAATTCCAATCCTTTTGCCGACTGATATACTTTCCGGACAATTGCCTTTGGCAATATATAAAGGTGGTAGTGTGAGGTGGTGACCATAATCCTCCATTGTAATGCCCAATGATTTTGTCAGATTGCCAGGGCCATTTGTCAGTTTTGTAGGTTCCTCAATTCCTCTCCGCTTTTTCATAAGCCCGATTCCGTACCGTGGTTCCAAGGCCCGGACCAATACTGCTTCAGGCTTTTCTTCACCACCGCTAACCACATTGAAAAGGCAGTGTGTATGCATTAAATATGTATAAGCAAGTCCAGGACGTTGGAACATGACCTCTGTTCTTGCCGTCCTCCTGTTATTAAAGCTGTGCGCAGCCTTGTCACCAGGACCCACGTAGGCCTCTGTTTCGAAAATATATCCTGCTGAAATTCCCTCCATCGTTTCTTTTACTAAAAGGCATCCGAGCAGGGACTTTGCCAATTCAAGAGTGGGCTGTTCATAAAAATCCTGTGTTAATGGGACCCATTCTTTTGTAAATTCTCCCACGCTTTATGCCCTCCATATAAAAATGATTTTCTTATAAACTATCGACAAAAAAAAAGATAATTAAACATTCCGTAATCCATCCATACAGAATTTGGAACATATAAGTACACCTAAAACAGTTACACTAGACTTGATGAACACCCATAAACCTAGTAAAAACGATTACATTCCAATACTAGGAAAGGAAGAAAGCGACCCCCATATAGGAGCCGCCTTTATTTATTATCGATATGTTTCAAGTAACTATTTAGCACTTTTCTATACCGCCATAAACCTTTCGTATCAACAGGAACTTCTTTTATATCCCAATACCTATGAAACTTCCTATGCGCAGTCAGTGTTCCATCAGGATATTGCATAAATGTAACGGTACCATTGTTTTGCTCATCTTGTATTGCGATGTAGTGCTTCGAACCGTCCCAGTTGGCCAAATCCCCAAATCTCTCGCTAAACTGTTCAACATCAGCCTTACTTCGAATAACCAATTCATTGACTCCTTTCTAACATTATTTGATTACCGCTCAAATACCTTAGATTCTTATGTAGGTGCTAACTAGTTGCTTGGGTATTATTTGATCAGTTGAATTTCATAAATTTCTTCTCAAAAAGCAATTCCCAAAGAAATTTACGTCTAGTGCTTTTCATTAATTTGATAGTATTATAACATACTGAAAATTCTTGCAGTATATGTTATGTACTTTTTGTTAACAGCCTATTTTTATTTTTGATCTAGCAAGTCTACTTCCAGTACTATTTGAAGGGTACGTTTCGTATTGACAATTTAGAAATTCATGCCCTTCCACCCCTTTCTTTTTTTGAAATATTTATCTTTACTGGTCTGACAGTTGGTAAAACTCAACTACCTTTTCAAATAGAAAAAAGGTATCACTACAAATGTAGCTAGTACGCATAATTAGCGCCTGACTTCTGATGAAAGACAAAACCTTTTAAGTTTTTTAATGAACTGTCCTTCATAGAACTGATGAAGGACAAATCCTATAAAGATTTCTGATCAACTGTCTCTCATAACACTGATGAATGACAAATCCTATTAAAATTTATGATGAACTGTCTTTTATAACACCGATGAAGGACAAATCCTATTAAAATTTATGATGAACTGTCTTTCATAACACCGATGAAGGACAAATCCTATTAAAATTTATGATGAACTGTCTTTCATAACACCGATGAAGGACAAATCCTATGAAAATTTATAATGAACTGGCTTTCATAACACCGATGAAGGACAAATCCTATTAAAATTTATGATGAACTGTCTTTCATAACACCGATGAAGGACAAAACCTATGAAAATTTATGATGAACTGGCTTTCATAACACCGATGAAGGACAAAACCTATGAAAATTTATGATGAACTGGCTTTCATAACACCGATGAAGGTCAAGTCCAATAAAGATATCTAAAAAACTGTCCTTCATACCGCCGATGAAGGACATAACTTAATGACATTCCTGATGAATTGTCCTTCATAAAATTAATGAGGGACAAAAACTACATTACACCTGGTTGGATAGATTATTTTTTATGTGTGAATTAAGAAGTAAATTCATATGTGTTTTTGTATGATTATTAGTCCGTCTGCACTTCAAGACAGAACCCGTTCCTAAAAATGGCTACCTTTTTTAACGTTTCTTATAATGGGCTTGGTGGAAGGACTGTGAAGGGTGGAATAATTGGATTTGTTGGAAAGAACTGATGATGCAACACTGTATTGCCTTCTTGTGGAACTCCATTACTACTCAAACCAAAACTACTGCATAACAAATTTACAGGATTAGGAGCGACGATACGAACTTCATAGCATGGACTTGGCGGAAGGGTTGGAGCAGGAGGAAATGCTAAAATTGTTAATCGACTTTGTGCTGGAATTCTGAAAAAGAGAGGTGTAGTGATTGGCGGAAATGCATCAGGTATATCTTGAATTACTACACTAGCTACAGGACTAGCTTCAGTTTCACCTGCAAAATTGTTATCGCTGCTTTCGTTGTCACTACTTTCATCATCTGTAGGTAAATCTACAGGATTTAATTGTACCCCACAAAGGAATACAAACTTCCCTAGTTCACTAGGAGGACAGGTTGTCCAGTTTTTCACCTCAACAATTACGTCTCTTGAATGGTTAGGGTCTACATTCAGAATTTCGACAGATATTAACTCCGTATTAGGATTAGGTACAATTGGACCTGAACTTAGTACTACATTATGTTTATGTTTCTTTATATGCAATAAATAACACCTCTTTTCCTTACGTACTGAAATATCATATTAACTTTCCTTAAATGTGAAACGGCTTATTACCCGAATTAATAGTTATATGATGTGAACAATGATATTTTTTAAGGCAAAACGATATTGTAAAGACAAAAAATAGCTAAAGAGAGAGATTCAAATAAGTCTCTCTCGTTTAGAGAACTTAAGCACAATGATATTACCTTGTTAACATGACAACCTTGTTATCTCGTTCCATAGTAATGACAAGATCAGTCATTCCAACAAATAATCCATTTTCTACAACTCCGGGAATCATGTTAAGCTTTTGTTCTAATATTTCAGGGCGATAGTAATCTGGAAAATGGCAGTCAAAAATATAATTCCCATTATCGGTAATAAACGGAGTGGCGCCGTTTTGGCGGATTTCTGGGACGAAACCAATAGCTCTAATATGTCTTTCCGTCATTTCAAATCCATACGGTAACACTTCTACCGGAAGTCGAAACGCCCCTAATTTCTCTACTCTTTTTGACGTATCTGCTACAACAATAAATTTCTTGGCCGCTTTCGCTATGATTTTCTCTCTTAACAGTGCACCGCCTCCACCTTTAATCAGTTCCAAATCAGGATTGATCTCATCTGCCCCATCAATTGCAATATCTATACCTTCGATTTCACTGAAGCTCGTAAGTGGAATGCCCCATTCTTTTGCCAATTCTTCCGTTTGAACAGAGGTTGGGATACCTTTTATATTAAGACCTTCCTTCACTAACTGGCCAAGCTTTTGAATGGTATAGAAAACTGTCGATCCCGTACCAAGCCCCACAATCATGCCATCTTTTACAAACTCTGCTGCTTTTTCACCGACTATTTGTTTTTCGTTCATTTTGACACCTACTTTTATAAATTTTTACTAATTCATATTATAGACTACAACTATTGATTTCATTTTTTAGAAAGGTTTATATGAATGATGCTCCACTTAATATAGTAAATCTTATCCATCACAAAAACGCCCTTCATGTTTTTGGGTATAGTTAGTCCTAAAAACATAAAGGGCGTTTTTTCATTCCGTCTAATAAATTGCACATGAGAAATAATTAATAGCTCAAAATGGGTCAGTCCCCCGGTGCGTTAAAGCTTTAGTTCACCAGGGGACCTCTCTTCATCATTTTTTTACTTTTATTTTATCGGGTATGGCCTTCCAGTACATAGGGTCTTCTAAGCCGAGTCTCCAAATCCCGATTCCTTGTAAGTTATATTTTTCCACAAGGTTTAGTTTAAACCGCAGACTGTAACTGTTCTCAAACCAGGCCTCGTGAACATGTTTTTTTACATCGACATAACCGAAATGAGGTGTTTGCGAACGGGGGTCCCACAAAATTTCAGCTTTATATTTTGTTTTACGCCCCATCAACAGTGCATAGGAGCAATAAGAGGCTTTTTTAGCTGTTTTGTCCCAGTCCCATCCATAACCAGCGATACCGAGTAAAATTTTTGATGGTGGTACTCCTTTATTCAATGCATAACGAATCGTTGCTTCAGTCCAATCAACAGATGCCGTTGACCCGGGTGTTGTGTGTGCGTTGTGTTCATCGTAGGTCATAATCATTAACCTATCTGCAAATTGACCAAGCTTCGCGTAATCAAACCACGGTGACCAGGGATTAGCACGCGAATCACCTGTGTTTGCCGGAACTGAAACCGTGACTACTTTTCCATCACGATGCAGAGTATCACACAATTTTTTAATCATCAAACTAAAGGTATCTCTGTCTTTTAAATACAAATTTTCCATGTCTATATTAATACCGTCATAACTGAACTGTTTCATTTCATTTCGTACATTTTGAATGAAAACACTTCGACTTTTATCGTTATCAAGTACATTACTCGCTACTTGCTTGCCCTTCTCCAGGGTTTCATAAAAGAGGTTGTGAACAACTAGATATACCTTCACATGTTTTTCATGAGCGCTTTGAATAACCTTCCTCTTATGAGCTGCTGTAACGGAATCTATAAGTCTGCCTGGACGCTTATCATCAAGCTTGTACCAAAAGGGTGCAATGATGCTTAAATTGGTGAATTGCGAGTTAACTGTAGGTTGAGAACCAGGATAACTTCCTTCCTGCTCTGTGTAAAACCCTAAAACTTCACGAGGAATTTTATTAATATTGTGTACCCGAACTCTCTGGTCGGGCGTTTCTGAATACCTTGGATGAAAATCCTGCATATTCTCTGGGGATGGCTTTTCGATACCGTAAGTATTTTCTCGAACACTATTTGGGCTGCCATTTTTTATTTGTGAATGACTGCAGGATGACATTAGTAAAAAGACCATGCCTAAAGAAATTATGGTGAATAACTGATGACAGTTCCGCGACACCTATTACACCCACTTCTCAAATTTGTTTATTTCTTAAGTTGATGAGAAAAGGTATTATTTATTCACGCCCGCCAAATATTTAAGTATCGGTGGCCAACTATCCATCAGGCAATTTATTGGGACATATAACGGGTCCTCTGTAAGGTGTAAGTGTTCCCAACTAGGGTTAAATGCAGGATGAATCATGAAAAGGTTCCAGAAATTATTCTCCTTTTTCTATTTCTAAAAAAGCTTGATAAGCGACCTCACGAACGAGTTTTTGGGTATTCGTTCGATAATAAACTATGAAAATTCTTGAACACTTCCCTGCTTTAATCACTTTTCATGCTTTGTTTAAAGCCAATACAATAATGGGAGACTGACAATGTCTCAATTAGTAAGCTGGGAGATGCAGGGTCAGATCGCTATCATAAATTTCAATAACCCTCCTACCAATGCTGCAAATGGGAAATTAATAGATTAAAGGGGATGAGAAAAAAGAAAATGTGACAAAAATTAAACTTTTTGATGAAGCTAGTAAAAGAATCAAAGCACAGCCTTTTCCGTCCATCGCAATTGTTTCTGGCTTTGCTTTAGGAGAAGTAGTCGCATGCATCTCTCCTAACGTAAATACCAATACGCAAGTTCTTCCCCATAACCCACCTGTCCTGGTACGCAGGTCTCAAGCAGTTTTGAAGTTTGCTGGCACCTGTTTTTATAGTATCTTCATGTACCTTCAAGTAGTGATAAATCAAGCTTTCTTGCTTTCTAATGTTATCTTGTGATTTGTAATTTTAAAAATTTGGGCACCAAGCATGGCACCAAAGCAGCCCGAAGGAATCCCCCAGATATAAACACAACTCTGTCAAGGTTGTAAAGTGAATCCGATTATAAAATATTAATTATGAAAACGTTGATATCATAGACTTTAATTTTACCTTATTATGATTTGAACAGATGTAGTTGGTGGCAGTATGATTGATTTTGCACCCATATGGCCAGCGCCTCCACATGTTTGGAGTGCTGATTTTAGTATAAGATAATATTGACGGATGTAGCTTTTTGTATCTTAACGAAAAATAATCAGTTCCCCATTAAAAAAGGGAGAACTACCTTAAAAAAATTCGCCTTTTATCGCTGTTTTCCCAGTTTACTTTAAATATATTCTAATTAAAAGAAATGTCAGGAGGACAAACTCATTAAACCTTTTCTTAGCAGTCATAAGCTTAACAAACTTCCATCGAATGTCAGGATATTTGAATCAACCTTGGTTTTCTTTTTCTACCTTCTCTAATTACCTAGTTTCGGCTAAACGTTTTTTGGCATAACCTTTGTTTTCATAAAAATAACATCCAATGAATAATTATTTGGAGGTTGAAGGAAACGTTCTTTACAGTCTTGACAGTAGATAGGCGTGAGATTGTGAAGGAATATGTAAAAACTTTGATCAAAATAAAGTTTCGTGAATTTAGAAAAAAACATATTTTTCCCAAAAAAGAAAACCCTTTTAAAAAGAGTTTTCCATGAGAAATATCACCTTCACCCTTTCAGATGAAATGTTTAGTCTAGTTATCACTTATTAATGGGATTCATGTATTTCATTATCATATTTATTTTGAAGTAAAAGCATACAAATTTCCATCAAACGCACCCACTACGAGTGTATTACCCGAAATGGCCGGAGAGGAAGCTACAGGTGCTCCAATGTTGAATTTCCATGTAGGTTCTCCAGTATTCCGGTTCAATCCGTAAAGGAAACCATCATTGGAACCGATATAGACCGTATTCCCGCTTACAGCCGCAGAAGATACAATTCCTCCTTGCGTTTCAAACTTCCACTTCTTTTCGCCCGTATTGGCGTCGAATGCAGCGACTTGGCCATCAGGGAATCCCATATACACCATCCCTTTTGATATAGCTGGTGAAGAAGGGGTTATCTGGCGTGGCATATATTTTCCAACGCCTTCAAGTGAATCAGGGCTCTGGTAAGTCCAATTCGTCGTTCCATCCATTGCCTTAACAGAAGCAAGGATACCTGTTCTGAACCCTACATAAATATTACCATTGTCCAATGCTGCCGCAGAGTGAGACCAGCTGGACAGGCTCGGACGTTTCTTCCAGATGAGATTTCCTGTTTTCGCATCCATCGCATAGAGATAACTACTGCCGGCAATCGTATAAAGTTTCCCGTTTTCCACTACCGGTGAGGCTGCAATGAATTGGTCGTTTTCCATCCGCTTATCCCATAACGTTTCCCCTGTTTCTCCTTTCAGGGCAATCATGAAACTGCCATTAAGGGTGCTATACCCCTGGTAAACGATACCGTCGGCAACCGTTGGGGAAGAGTACATGCGGCCGCGCTGAATACCGTCCTGTTCCATGCCGATCTTTTTCTCCCATAATAATGTTCCAGTTTCATTATTTACGGCATAAATGGTTCCCCTTACGGATGAAGCATAGACAATCCCATTAGAGACAGCAGGGGAAACCTGAACTTGAGCATTTGTTTTTAACTGCCAACGTTGCTTACCCGTTGCCAGGTCAATTGACAGAATGCTGTTCTCTTCTACATCGTTCTCATCCCTTGTTCCAATATACACGGAGCCATCCACGATAGATGGAGATGAGGTAATAATGGAACCCGGCGTTTGATAGCTCCAGGCAAGATTTAAATTTGGCGAAAGTACATCTGGGGACTCACCAGTATGTTTAACATTGCCCTTAAACATCGACCAATCGGTACCACCCTTAGGGATCACAGGAGTGTTTTTCTCCGAAATTTGGAATGTAGACTTCTTCTCCCAGCTATGACCTTCTGAGTCTGTGGCACGAACTTCCAATTGATGCTCACCTGGTTCTTCTTTGGCGGCATTCCAAGCTGAGGACCAAGTGAATTCACCACTTTGTTTTGACTTTTGCCATGGATCATTATCAATTCGGAATTCCACTTTTTCAACTGTACTTGTAGAATTAAAAACATTGAACTGCACTTTTGTTTTACTGTTAGGAATCTCTCTACCTGGAGCTGGATGAATAACCGTCAGGCTGTCTTTGATCCCGAACATTTTAAATTCCGTTTCGATTTTGTCTTCCTTCATATTAATAAGACGATACCCCGATGGTGTAAAATCGTTTGTATTGGAATTGGTGGAACTGGTGACGATATTTTTCGCACCAGGGATTACTTCACCGGACACATCGTTGATATGAGTATGTCCACTCAACAACAGCTTCGTGTTGTACTTGGCGAGAACATCCAAGAAATCCTTCGTTCCATTAACAGGAGTATCAGGCGCATTTAGTTGGATATGCGCTACCGCTACTACTTGTTTATCTTTGGCATTCATCTCCAGATCCTGCTTTAGCCATTCCAGCTGCTCAGGCTGGGTGAAGCCCAGATGGTTTTCCAGTATGACAAAATGCTTGTTGCCATAATCAAACGAATACCACTCAGGTCCAAAATATTCACGATACCGTTCAACGCGTGATCTGTAATCCGGGCCCGACGTGATGTCATGGTTCCCTGGCGCAGGATAGAACGGCAATTCAGAAGTGGCCGTAGCAGCGGTGTAGTCCTTAAATTCTTCATCGGTTGCATAGTAAGTCAAATCACCGTTAACCAGCACGAAATCAGCGGAACCTTTCAGTTTGTTCAGTTGCGCCACTTCATTCATAAATTTTTCGCGATTGTTGATACTGCTGTCTTTAACATGTACATCGGCTAAGTTGGCAAAGGTGAATTTCTCTTTGCTCGTTTCAGGGGAAGCGATTAAGTTGAAATCCTGGACCCTTTTTTCATCGGCTTTCAGGTCTTTCAAGTCCCTGTAAAACATCGGTGTCATGTTAGCGTCCGTTAGAACCTTGTACCCGCTTGGGACAGTGATGAAAACGATGTCGGACAACCTTCTTTCAGGATTGATATCCAAGGAATATTCTCCGTTTTCATCTGTCCTGGTTATTTGAGACCCGTCAGAAACACTGACATTCGGAATCCCATTTTCCCTTGCATCCTGGACTCCATTGCCGTTTTTGTCCACATACACCGTTCCTGTAACGGTGGCAAATCCATTATCCGCGAGAACTGGCTTGATGAAGACGGATAAAGCCAATCCAGCCATGCCAACAGCGACGAACGGCTGCATTTTCTTTCTTAATTTACAAAACTTCTGTTGCATCTTTCATTTCTCCTTTACCTGTTTTCTCCCCTAAGTGAATCTATGTATGGGTGGTTCCGGATAATTTGTTTGGCCTTTAGGCATTCCCCCTTTCAGTAATGTGTCCACAAAGTTCTCATCCAAAGAAACGCTGTACGTACCAAACAAAGCCAAATAAACTGATTGCGGCCGACGCCGTACCCTGTATCATGCTGCCCCACTTGTTTCTGCGAACCAGCAGAATAACAGGGAACATGATTAGAAGAATCATTGCTTGTCCACCCTCTACTCCCAGGTTAAAACATAGGATCGATAACAGTGTTCGAAGTGAAAGATCTCCCGTTATTTCCAGTCCTCCCGAAAATCCCAAACCATGAATGAGTCCGAAGCCAAATACAATCCACAACCGGTAACGACCGGAAGGGAAAAATAGATATTCAAAGGCTACGAACACAATACTGAGAGCAATCAAAGGCTCTACAAGGTCAGGCGAGACCGAAACCAAATGCAAGGCACTAAGCCCAAGGCTTACACTGTGTGACAAGGTAAAGACGGAAACCACTTTCATTACATCTTTTAACGTTTTGGAACATAACAGCAAAGCAATCACAAACAAGATATGGTCTAAGCCGATAAGTATATGGTGGAAGCCCAGCTGTACAAAGCTTTTTACTTGTCCCCAAAGAGTCCCCTTACCCAATTGGAATGTTCTTTCCTTAGCTGTTAAAATAAATTCGCCCGTTTCAGTTCCGAGCTCATAATGAGCAATGTTTCGGTGCAGGCGGTCATTGTCATCGAAGAAAATATTGTAATGAATTTCAACTGTTTTCTTGGACACATCCTGAATAGGAAAGTCGATATCAATCCTTGCGTAGCTCAACTCTCCTTCTTGTTTAAGTCCCATATCAGAAATTTCTCCGTGTGTTTTAACTCCGTCTGCAAAAACCTCAAGATTCCGAGACAAATAGTCTTCGATTCCCGTTTTCTTCCTGCTTAGGACACCCGACAACTCAGCCTCTTTCATTTCGGGAAGATTTCCAAGATCTACTACTCTCCCCAATTCAAAAATGTCTACTGATAGTTCATAATGAAGAACTCCTGCCCCTGCCGTTATGTTTGACTTACCCTGACTGTTATCTGTATGGGCATCAACAGAACTTGGAATCTGGATTAAGCTAAATAGGATGAAAAAGATTGCAGCAAACCAGGTTGTTACGGATGATCTCATGTTGTTTCTCCTTTTCTAGATATTCAAATACTAGTAGCAACTATTATTTTTTTATAGTTATCCAACGTGAATTCAAACACTGTGTATGCATCTTTACCGTAGAAAAATAGTATTTTTTCTACAGTTGTTCCCTTTTGTTACCTATGTACATCGCTGACTACTGCTTGGATTGACGGTACTAGATTTACAGCTTGGATAACAGGCTACTCAAATAGTTTAAATATAGATTTTGATAATCCTCATTTCCACTCCTATCCTTGTTTGTTCACATACACTTTAATGCATGAATGTAAAGAGGAAACTGAGAGATTGTAAAGTGTATGTTAATATTTGCTTTCTCTTAAAACTTCTTGTAAGCGATCAGGGAAGTTTGTGAACATTCCTGTTACTACCCAATCAAGTAGGAGTTTTAACTCGAATGTTAGTGGTTGTTAGTCGAAGTCCTTTCTCATCGAGAATGAAGTTAACCCACTCAAGGAATACTTCAAGCGTCATTTGCTCTCTTTTGATTTGTCTTGAGCCAGATAATCTAGTAACAATTGATAGTGATTCTGATACTCTTCGATAGTGTGGAAAGCTAAACCCCCAGACTGTTTAAACCACTTGAACCTCACAAACATTTCAAACATTGTGAAGCTCGCCGTGACATTTCTTGATGTTGTAAATCTTCCATGTTTCACACTTTTATCCATACAAAAAACCTCCCAATTATAATAATTTGAAGGCCTAGAACACACCAGTTTTAACTTCTCGGGTTCACACAGTTTCGTTCAAATTTACAAAAGATTTTGGAGGTAAGAAAAAATGTAATTGATTAAAAACCTTAGATTGGCGGGACTGCCTGGGAATCGAACCCAGCTAGCCTGTCACAGCAGGCACTGTCAAAGTAAATTTGCATTTAGAAGCTAACACTATGACCATTGAATGGGAATAGGGATTAGTAAAATGCCAACAGACTCAAAGTCTGTTGGTTTTTTTTATACAGAAAAGGCCCTCCATCGGTTGATGAAAGACCTTTTTATAATTGATTTTAAAGCGCAGATGTTGCAGAGTTTTTTCCCTTATTACATCAAGCCGCCCATTCAACTTGAATTTAAATAGTAAAAAATAATAATAAAAAAGCTACTCAAATGGTTTTTTATAAGGTTGTTAATAAAACTTTTTTAATTAATATCTAAAAATTTTGCGGACAAACTTGCGGACAAAATACAGTGATACAATTAGTGATGACATTGAACACGATATTCCATAAACATTCTTTTAAGAAACGAGAAACCCTTTGGGTTTCTCGTCACTCTGAACAAGAGGCCATAAGCTTCTTGTTTTTTTCTTATTTTCTTTGTTTAGACAAACAAATCCCTTCTCTTTGTATCGTACTCGATAAGGGATCTTATTTTAAGCAGTCTTTATTTACTGCAAACTTATTTTTTCAGTATTTTTCTATGAAAGATTATTTGCTTGTTAGTGCGTTATAAATGTTTGCTTCACCAGAACCGAACAATGGATCTTGTCCTGGTTTTCCTAAGTCCACAGCCGTTTGACGAAGAGATGCTTGCACTTGTGCAGGTGTATACTCAGGATGCGCTGCTTTAATGACACCCGCAATACCGGCAACCTTAGGAGCCGCCATGGAAGTACCATGTAAGAGCGCATACCCTCTCAAGTTAGACGTTACGTTTGGAGCTAAGTAAGTCGGCCATGTAGAAAGTGTACGATACATGAAATCACGCTTACTCAATATCTCCGCTGTTGGAAAATCACGGTATAAGGTAGGATTTTCACGAAATAACGCGTCATACACTGGACCGTTGTCTCCGCCAGGTCCCGCTACATCAATCACGCTTCCGTAGTTTGAATAGAACGCGATCGAATCATTTGACCATTTGTTTGATGAAGAAACGGTTACAACACCAGGAATTTGCGCAGGTGCTACACGAGAAGGACCTTTAATATCTAGACCGTATTTCGCCCAGTAGGACTGCATATCCTGCAAACTATTCAAGTCGCGAGAGTCGTTTCCTGCAGACACTACAACCGTCACACCCTTTTTCGTTGCGTACTGCAAGGCACGGTGGTACGCAACCATAGATGCAGATTCACCTTTCTCA
The DNA here is from genome assembly GCF_019219025.1 of Bacillus sp. sid0103. Next base: position 81,803 of record NZ_JAHUWN010000025.1, read on the forward strand.
TCCAAGTTATTTGCTATCCAACGCCATCCGCCAAGACTCATGTTGATAACAGCTACACCATCATTAGCAGCTGCTACGATTGCGTCTGTAATCCAAGATTCCTCTGCACCACCAGTTGCTCCGAATACACGGTAGGAACGTACCTTCAGGTTTGGCCCCACCCCGAACACCTTACCATTCCCTGCAATGGAACCAGCAACGTGTGTACCATGACCGTTTTGGTCCCACGCATCCTTTGTTCCTGGAACGAACGTTTTACTTCCGGCTAAATCAGCATTTTCTTTTAGGTCTGGGTGGTTAAAGTCCAACCCTGTATCGATAATTCCAACTACTGTATCTTGATTTCCTTTATTAATATCAAATGATTTAAAATCATTTGTAACGCGTTTCACGTCCCATTGGTACTCATGATAGTTTTGATTTGGATTGTTCCAATCCGGTTGTGGGATCGTCGTGATCGGCATTCCGTCTGCCGGATTCGGATCATCTTCTAAATATACTTCTAATTCTTTCTCCGCAGCTTGTACATTAGTATCTTGTTTTATAGAAGATAGAAACGCTGGATCAGAAGAAGCCGCTTCTAAAATTCCAATTTCTTTAATAACGCGCTCTACTTTACCACCTGCCTTAGTTACAGTTTCTGAGAAATTAGATGGAAGATTTCCTTTGTAAGCAATTAAATAACGAGTCGTTTCCTCAGAAGCTCTTGCTTTGTCTGTATTGAGCCCCGTAAACAAAGAGAATGTGAGTGCTGAACATACTGATAACATGGCAACTTTCTTTTTCAATCTTTACCCCTCCTAGAGATGAATTATAATATCGGCAAGATTGATTTTATCAGAAAATTAATTAAATTCATATAAAACAGTCAACGAAAATATTTGAAATATTCAGTCTGAATTGGTTGTTGACAAACTAAATAGTCGTACTCCAAGTGCTTCCTCCCGATTTTTTAAAATTTTAAAGACACTTTAATTAATAACCCACTGATTTACCAGGCTTCTTAACGTTTTATGTAAACAGGATAAAATACTATTATATATGTTTTGTGATTAAAATGTGGTCAGATTTTTGGTCAAAAAAACTGCCCAAATGGTAGCTCTAATAACTTTTTTTCGATTAAATTCCAACAAGCCCTATTTATTTACTACAGGTGTTATTGGATAGAAAGCAACGTCATTAAATCATGTTTTGTTATTCCATGATGTAAACAAAGCTCTTCGATAACCTCTATAGCCCAATCCCTTATTGCCTGAATTGCCTGAGTAGGAGTCCATACTACATTTTGCTGATCTCGATGATAAGCACTAAGTAAGCCAGGTAATATTTCTAAGTATAAAGAAAGAAGTACTTCTGGTTCCCTACCTAATCTCTATTGTCACGATTCTCTTTATTCCTTTTTACCAAGTGGGGATTTACCGTAACTACCTCAATGTTTTGTTTATCCAGCCATTTGGATAGGTTAATCCAGTAATGTCCCGTAGGTTCCATCCCCACTATTGTTGAATCTAAGTTTTTTAGTTTTTGTAAGTTTTGAATCCACTTTAATAGTTTAACGAACCCCTAAGAGGATCACCAACTACAATTCCACGGAAGTTAACAGCTCGAGCAACGTGTAATTGTTGGGCAATATCCACACCTACAATTAGATGTATATCGGAAATTCTTTCTATTAGTTGATTTTGTTTGTCTTGCATTTTAAAATTCATATTAGGGCTTCCTCCATAAGACTCTGAGTTAGATTGGACTCTATACTCGTATCTTACTGAGGGGCTCTATTTTTTTTAAACCTGATATTTAACGATCTACAGGAATGCTAAACTGCCCCGTTAGCCATCCATGAATCGAAAAATCATCTCTTCACCACAAAGAATGAAAGTAGGATTTTTATGGCCATACTGATATTGCGGCATGAGGTTTAATTTTAGGCTCAGCTTTTTTAAAAATTATAATTGCTGGGTCTACTTTAGCATTGTCTTTTTTAGATTTTCACTGTTTTGTACTTTCATGGTAGCCATCCATGAATCGAAAAATCATCTCTTCACCACAAAGAATGAAAGTAGGATTTTTATGGCCATACTGATATTGCGGCATGAGGTTTAATTTTAGGCTCAGCTTTTTTAAAAATTATAATTGCTGGGTCTACTTTAGCATTGTCTTTTTTAGATTTTCACTGTTTTGTACTTTCATGGTAGTGAAAGAAGAAAAAGCTGCGAAAATGACAGCTTCAGTTCCCGTTTCATTATCACAAGATTACTTGTGAAAATGAAACGGAAAAAAATTGAAAAAACTATTCCAGTTCCAAATCGTCTTTTACTGCAATGTTTACCAATGTAATAAAAGCTATCGCCGCCAGCGCCAGGGATGAAATTTTTCCCGTTTCTGTTCCCATCTCATCCGTAAAAATATGTTTATAATATTTGCCAACTACTTCTTTAATTGTTCCATTTGCGTTGCTCCCACCTAATACGTCAATGCACTTATCACATTCTTAATCCCATCTGGTAAGCTATCCTGTTTTTGATTAACGTTCTGGATCATCTCCTGGCGGGTCTTCCCGTGGGTCATCTGGTAGTGGCTGGTAGTTGCTCCATGCAGGAGGAAGGAACTCGAACTTCCCACTCGCCTTTAAGAGTTACTCCCAGTACACTGAGTTACGGAAACCATCAAAGTGACCAGATCTTGAAAAACTTTTGGCAGGTATCATTCAAATAGAGCCACCTCGATTACGAAATCGTGAGCCACTGAATTTCAAAACTGCCCATCTTTTTTGTCCTAAGTAGTTACTAACAATGTCCCAAGAGAATGGTTCTCTCGGGACATTAAAATTTTTGATCGTAACATAAAATGCACTTTTTTTATTTTTTCAATGTAATAGTCTTTGCTTCAGTATAAAAATCAAAGCTGTGACGGCCACCTTCACGTCCGATTCCACTTGCTTTTGCGCCGCCAAATGGTGTCCTAAGGTCACGTACGTACCAGCAATTCACCCATAATAAACCTGAGTGAATTTTTGAGGTCACACGATGGCCGCGTCTTAAATCATTTGTCCAAACGACACCAGCAAGGCCATAGATGGAATCATTGGCAATTTGGATCGCTTCTTCTTCCGTTTTAAATGGAATAACTACCGGAACAGGTCCGAAGATTTCTTCCTGGGCAACTCTCATTTTATTATTTACATCATATAGAACGGTCGGCTCATAGAAATTTCCATCAGACAGTTATGTAATTCTTTTACCACCATAAGCAAGTTTCGCACCTTCTGCAAGGCCGATTTGCACATATTCGTCCACAGATTGCAAATGTCCTTTTGACACAAGTGCACCCATATCGGTTGCTTCATCGGTTGGATCGCCAACTTTAATTTTCTTAACGGCTGCTACAAACTTATCTAAAAAATGATCGTAGACACTTTCTTGAACAAGAATTCGGGAACCGGCTAAACAAATTTCGCCTTGGTTGCGGAAAATCGCTTCAATCGAACCGGCAACTGCTTCATCCAAATCGGCATCTTCAAAAACGATATTAGCGGATTTCCCCCCCAACTCCAATGAAACAGGGATTAAATTTTCAGATGCATTCCGCATAACGGTTTTACCTGTATTGGATTCTCCAACGAAAGAGATTCTCCGAACGAATGGATGAGAAGCCATAACGGTACCAACTGAACCGCCAGGGCCGGTGATGATATTCAACACGCCAGGAGGCAGTCCCGCTTCATTGGCAATCTCTCCAAGCAACACAGCACTTAATGGTGTATAGGATGCCGGTTTAATGACGACAGTATTTCCCGCTGCCAATGCGGCAGAAGCTTTCCATGTCATTTGCATAAACGGCAGATTCCATGGGATGATCAAACTGGTCACACCCGCTGGTGCATATTGTACATAAGACATATGGCCGCTCATGTCAAAGTGCTCATGAACCATATATTTCGCCATTTCGGCAAAGAAACGGAAATTTGATGCAGCGCGCGGAATATCGAACCCGCGGCTTTCCTTAATCGGCTTTCCGACGTCTAATGTTTCGACCAAGGCTAATCTATCAACATTTTCCATGATTAAATCGGCCATTCTGCAAAGGATTTTCGATCTTTCCTCAACAGGCATATTGCTCCAAACCCCGCTCGCAAAAGTGCGCTGTGCCACTTCTATCGCAAGATTGGCATCCTCCACTCCGCCATTGGCAACTGAAGCATGCTTTCTATTTGTCGCCGGATTATAGGAATCAAATGTTTCCCCTGAAAGTGCGTCTCGGTATTCTCCATCTATAAAAAGTTTAGCATCTTGAATAATAATGATATTTTCTGCAGTTAACCCTTTCGACACATTTACTCCTCCTCTATCTCAATAACCATTTCAATTTCTATAGCTGTATTGTTTGGCAATTGTGCCATGCCAACTGCTGAGCGGCCGTGCTTCGCTTTTTCGCCAAACACCTTCATGATCAGGTCAGATGCGCCGTTCATGACCTTCGGCTGGTCGGTAAATTCTTCCGTACTGTTGACCATTCCGAGTACCTTGACGAACTGCTTTACTTTGCTTAGTTCGCCAATTTCATTTTTCACAACACTTAAAAGGTTTAACATTGACTGTTGTGCAGCTAAATAGCCTTCTTCTACCGTTAAATCCCGGCCCAATTTCCCGTGGTACTGGTCGACACCTTGACCTGCGGTAAAAATTAGATTTCCCGTTCTAACACAACCCACATAGTCTCCGTGTGCAGGCCGTAATGCCGGTAATTCCAGCCCTAATTCAGCCAGCTTTTCTTCTGGTGTACTCATGATTTAACCTCTTCCTTTACTTTTACATTTAAAAAGGCAAGTGCATTTTTTCCTAAAATCGCCTGTTTTTGTTCTTCTGATAGTTCAAGAGTATCATCCACTACTTTTCCAGGAGGAATCTCTCTTAGTAAAAATGGATAATCGGATCCCATGACAATTTTTTCATGGCCGAAACGTTCTACTAAATATTTAATGTTTAATGGATCGTAGTTTAGTGAGTCAAAGTAAAAGTTTTTCGCATAATGGCTTGGCGGCTTGCTGATAACGCGCAAGTGCGGCCATACCTTCCAGACTTGATCAAGACGCGGAAGGATATATGGGAAAGACCCGCCACCATGGGCGAAACAAACTTTTAGTTTAGGGAATTTCTCCATTACACCGCCGCAGATTAAGCTAGCGGCAGCAAGAGCTGTTTCACTAGGCATGCCTATCGTGTACATAAAATTATGGCGCGGCATCCGTTCTCTGCCTAATGTTTCCCATGGGTGAACAAACAACGGTACTTCCCATTTTTCAGCCGCTTCGAAAAACTTCGTAAATGCCGGATCATCGAGATTTTTCCCGTTCACATTTGTTCCGATTTCAATTCCTTTTAAGCCAAGCTCATGAATGCACCGATCCATTTCACGAATGGAGGTTTCCACATCCTGCAGCGGCACTGTACCCAGACCAATGAAGCGGTCTGGATACATATTCACGGTTTCTGCAATAAAATCATTTTGGATTTTTGACATTTCTTCCGCAGCTTTCGGATCTGCCCAATAAGAGAATGTGACCGGAATAGGTGACAATACCTGAATATCTACCCCTTCTTCATCCATATCCTTGATTCTCTTTTCAGGATCCCATACCTGGTCCGTTACATCACGGAACACCTTACCAGCGACCATAATATTGGCACCACAGGAGCAGGTCTTCTCAAGTGTCGGCCAGCGTTCGCCTCCAAATTTTCCCTTAAAGTTTGGAATATCTTCTGGGATGATGTGTGTATGAAAATCTACTCTCATTTCCACAAACCTACTTCTTCGGACATTACATGACCGCATTTTTCACAAGTGCGAAGATCTTTGCTGCTGTTGAATTCTTCAATGGCTCCTTTTACTTGTGTTTCAATATCTGTTAATTGAACAGTTTTACGGTGCATTTCTTGATCACAGTTATCACAGAACCAAACGAAATCCTCTAGTTCTCCTTCTTCGCGCTTGCGTTCAATAACAAGGCCGTAAGTGTCTGCAACACGGTGCGGAGAATGTGGCACGTTTGCAGGAAGCATAAATACTTCTCCTTCTTTAACAGTTACAACTTCACGCTTTCCGTTATTAATAACCTCAACATAGCAATCACCTTTAATTTGGTAGAAGAATTCATCGGAAGGATCCACATGGAAATCGCGGCGTCTGTTCGGTCCGCTAAGAATCATACAGATAAACTCGGAATCTTCCCAAAGAACTTTATTATTTACAGGCGGCTTCAACTGATCCTTATTTTCTTCAATCCATTTTAATAAATTAAACGCTTTCAACTTGGTCATAGTCGCTTTTGCCATTTTATTATTCCTCCATTTTTTTATTCTATTTTTTATTAGTAAACTGCAAGATAGGAATCTTGGAATTTACTAATATCTAATATAAATATAGTGAATAAGTAGGTTTTAAAAAATCGAGTTTTTTCACCATGTGAAATTCGTTGAATTTTTTAAAGATTTTTTCTTAATAATTAATAACCAATTTATCAGAACGATTTTTAACTGCAATCTTACCTTTATTGAGCGCATAAAAAAAGAGCTTAAGCTCTTCAGATTGTCGAGAAAGGGGTATTTTTTCTCGGCAATTTTTTATTATTCGGGATCTAGGGCCCGAAATTAATAGCTTTCTTCTGAATAAAAAAGATTGCCACACACTTAACCCATCTTGGCTAAGTGTGTGGCAATCTTTTTCATGTTCTGGCAAGCCGCCTCTTAATTTTTCCCCATTAAAAAATACCTCTTAAATTTCAATATATCCCAGCTCTTTTGAAATAGATTGTGCGGTGCTTTTTAAACTGCGGATAATCATATCACGATTGCTGTCCTGCATATAGGACGGAGGGCCGACTAAATTAACCGCTGCTATAATTTCGCCTGAATAGGAGAAGATTGGTGCTGCCACTCCATACATGTCATCTGAATTTTCACTATTACTGATTGAATAGCCTTTTTTGCGAATCTCAGAAAGCTCCTTTTTCAATTGATTAATATCTGTAATAGTATTAGGCCCCTCATATGACAAGCCCCTGTTAATCGTCTCCTGCAAATAAACAGAATTGTACGCCAACAGGATTTTTCCGGAGCTAGTCGCATAAGCCGGTTTCCTAGACCCAATATAGGTCTGAATCGGAGTAGATTCCTCTGATGATACCCTTAACACAAAAACAACCGTCCCTTTGTCGAACATGGCAATATGCGCTGTCCCTTTAAATCTCACTATTAATTCCTTTACTAATGGCATCGCTTTATCATAAAAATCTTGCTGAAACATCACATGATTATTCCATTCAAGTATCTTCCAGCCTAGTCTATACTTTTTGTCTAAATCTCTCATTAAAACCCCCTCTTTGCAAAGGGTTGTAATAAGGTGATGTGTGGTACTTGTGCTTAATCCCAGCTTTTCTGCAATCTCTGCATTTCCTAACACAGGTTCATCCTGCGTAAAACAACTTAAAATTTGACAAGCTCTACTTACTGAATTAATCAATATTAACTCACTCTCCTTAATTCAAACCTTCTTAAATAAATAAGAGGGAATCAACATTTCGGAAAATTCAAAAAAGGCGCATAATAATAATAAAATAGAATATCTCTCATTACAAATATTAATATAGTAGAAACTTACATTTCTTTTTCCTTATCAAAAAAATTTCATGAAATTTCATAATGTTGGACGTGGAGGCTTAAATTTTCAAATATTCTGTTTATGATAGTAAAACATACGATCCATTTTAAAAGAAAAGGAGAATGAATACATGCAAAAAGAAACGAATCAAGATTTATTCAAACAAATTATGGGAAACTACCCGACAGGAGTAACAATCGTAACAACCAAAAAAGAAGATGGAACACCAGTAGGGCTGACAGTAAATTCATTTGCTTCTGTTTCGCTTGATCCACTATTGGTTTTATGGTCTATAGATCACAGATCTTCCTTACTTGAGGAATTTAAAGAAAGTGGGAAATTTGCTATTCATGTATTGGCAGAAGAACAGGTAGAACTTTGTAAAACTTTTGCAACTAAACACTCTGACCGTTTTAGTACATGCGATTGGAAACTTTCGAGCAATGGATTGCCTATTATTGATGGTGTTCTTGGGGTATTTGAATGTAAAACATTTAAAGCCATTGAAGCAGGGGATCATACAGTATTCATTGGAGAAGTGACAGACCTTCAGATCAATAAAGAGAAAGATCCAATGTTGTATCACCGTAGAACTTTCGGCCCTATCCCTAAAGAGTTTTATCGTCCAAAACAGTCTGTGTAGAGGATCTTTATTTAAGATCGCCCCCATACATGTATAATAGAAAATAGCCAACGACCTTCATATAGGTGGTTGGCTTCCCTTGTTATCCATATAACACTCTAGTGTTAAAAAGGTTCCATATTTCCCATATAAAAAAACGCTTGGCATACGTATGCCAAGCGTTTTTAATAGATTAAAGTTTATGTTTTTGTAAAATCTGATTTTATTCTTCTATTTAGATAAAAATCAATGGTATTCCCTTCTGAATCGACTGCGCGATATAAATACATCCATTGACCTTTTATTTTCACATACGTTTCATCGACTCTCCAGGAATCATTTGTTGTCTTAAGATGACGTCGTACTCTTTCGTCTAATTCAGGTCCATATTGATTCACCCAACGCATAATGGTGGTGTGAGCGATAGACAAACCTCGTTCCTCCATCATTTCCACCAAATCACGAAAACTTAGATTGTATCGTAGGTACCAACTTACCGTTAATAAGATAATATTAGGCTGATAGTGCTTCCATTTGAACAAATTTTCCTTTTCCATACCAATCACACACCTTTTTTAGAGTAATAGTATCAGTATGTCTAAGATTTAGAGATTACTTGCAATTGTCCTGAAGTTTCTGCATCAGTACCGCAGGAACCGTCTCACTAGGCCTTGACCGGTAGTAAATATCGTGATAAAATGGATAACATATTCCACATTACGGGACGTATAGATTACATAACGGAATATTAATCTCGTGTTTTAAGCGTTTGTCTTGTCAGAGAATTTCTGAGCAGAAAAAGAATTGGAGGTGGCGGCAATGAACTATAAATAACACCATTCTTATAAAAAGACTTCGAATAAAAGGAGGTTACATGTATGATTGATGCTGAGGAATTTCGTAAAGCACTCAGATCATTCACCACAGGGGTTACAATTATTACTATTCCAGCCGCCACAGACATGCACGGTATGACCGCCAGTTCCTTTGCGTCAGTTTCGGTCGATCCCCAGCTCGTACTGTTCAGTGTTGCCAAGACCGCGCGTGCACACGGTCTACTTCAGTATTCGGACAGATTTGGAGTTAATGTGCTTATGGAATCACAGGCTGCGTTAGCCAACTATTTCGCCGGGCGAAACGCTGAAAAGATTTTGCCAAGCTATGAATGGGTTGAAGGATGTCCCGTTTTAAACGAGTCATTAGGATTCTTTGCATGTCGTAAGTGGGCTGAATACGATGGAGGGGACCATACCATCTTTGTGGGAGAAGTTCTTAAAATTCGTCGAACTGATGAGAAGCCGTTGGTATGTAGTCGTGGAAGGTTTCATCAGTTGGGTGAAAGGCTCGTGCCTCAACCCTAATATTCCGTTAACAAGTTGCTTATTATCTCGGAGGGATGGATGAAAATGAGAAGTGTCTTATCTGTTAATAATCTTGAATGGAAGCCCTTTCAAGTCGAGGGTTCGCAAGGGTATGAATTTAAATTCGGGATTATTGGGAAAGAGTATACCGATGCTTATAGTGTGGATTTGGTACGTGTGGCTCCAGGAGGATTTTCCCCCGTTCATATCGATTATGATAACCATTCTTTCTACTTTATTGAAGGGGAAGGCGTAGTTACTATAATAGACAAACGGTGGGAAGTTGGTCCTGGTTCAGTCGTTAAGATTCCATTCGGGGTCATACATTCGATTGAAAACGTGGGCGACGTTGATTTGCTTTTTATTACTATTTATGATCCGCCACGAAATCGCTAGGTTTTCTATGCGAGCATAAAAAAATTATATTTAGGGAGATGTGACCTATGTCGGCTACGACTATTAAGATTCTGGATAAGGGACCCCTTCATGTTATAGGTTCAATTGAACTTCTTGACGCAGAAGGAAACCGTTTTGAAACCCGCGGGCAGTTTACACTATGCCGCTGCAGTAAGTCCCAAAATGTCCCATTCTGTGACGGAATGCATCGGTTAGCCAGGTTTAATAGCTGTCCACGGGTAAATAGCTTAATCGAATCATCTCAGAATGAAAGCAGGATTTAGTGCATCGTTAAGGATTCGTTCAATGTACATCAGCGTGATAGCTCTTCCAAGTGAAACCATCAATTAAAGCTCTAATCGATGGGAGCGAAGGTGTATGCAATCAGTTACTTGTACGCTACGCTGAAATGAATGTTCATAAATACGGATGTCCAATGTTGTATGTTATGATGCAAGCATCCAAAGACGAAAAAACCGATATCTCTAATGCTGAATGGATTGCTAAGTTGCTCCTTGTACTTTATCCTCCGGCCTTGTCTATATTGCAAAAGGCGAACAGATCGCGAAACAGCGTTACGTCCACGTTGCTATTGCTTAATAGAAAAAACGAGTGATAATGATGTTCAACAAGATTTCCACAGAAAAAGGGCTATATGTGCAGGATTAATGTGACGAATATCATAGGAGGACGGGAAGCAATGATTACAAGAGATTTTGTAATAAAGAAAGTTTTCAGGCGCTATGTTTGGTTGCTGCTGATCGTTTATTTTTTCGCTGGGTTGGATCGGGCCAATATTGGTTTTGCTTCGCTATCTATGAATAAAGACCTTGGGCTTACCGCTCAGATGTATGGATTCGCAGCAGGACTTTATTTTTTAGGATATATTCTCTTTGAGATTCCGAATTTAACTTTATTAAATAAATTAGGTACGCGTCGGTGGCTAACTACCATCATGATTGTATGGGGAGTGGTTTCTACTTGTACGATGTTTGTTCAAAGCAGCTCAAGCTTGAACGTATTGCGATTTTTGCTCGGTGTTGCCGAAGCGGGTTTTACGCCTGGAGTCCTCATCTTTTTAACGCATTGGTTTCCGGAAACCCACCGCGCTAGAATTAACGGTATATTCTTCCTCGGGGCTCCGATTGTATCTACGCTCGGTTCGTTGTTATCTGGAGTGGTTCTCAAATTGGATGGAGTATTAGGGGTAGCTGGGTGGAAATGGCTCTTTTTATTAGAAGGAATCCCATCTGTTTTACTTGGCGTGGTTGTTTATTTTTATCTTTCTGATCGTCCATTCGAAGCGAAATGGTTGACCCATGAAGAAAAAGAAATATTGCAAAATAATTTGGGGGAAAAATCAAAGGATCGTAAATCGGAGCACAAAATAGGTTTTTTGAAAGCATTCACAAATCCAACGGTCTTGTTTTTTGGTTTGGCTTACTTCGGTATACAAACGCTGAGCACTGGAAACGCCTTTTGGATGCCGCAGATTATCAAAGGTCTTCATCTCGAAGACTCCATGGTCGCATTCGTCTCAGCTATACCCCCATTTATTGGTGCAATCGCCATGTATTTTTGGGGAAGACACTCGGATAAAACCCACGAGAGAATATGGCATGCGTTCATAGCGGCAGTGATTTGTTCGGTAGGTTGGTTTGTTGGAGCGATGCTTCAATCCCCCGTTTTGTTAATTTGCGCACTTACAGTAGGTAGTATTGGCTTTTATTCTTTACTTGCGGTGTTTTGGACGATTCCCACCAAATTATTTTCAGGCATATCGGCTACTTCTGCTGTAGCAGCCATAAGCTTAATTGGAAATACGGGTTCATTTATCATGCCACAGGTTATAGGGAAAATCAGGGATGTGACGGGCGGTTTTACAGGCGCTTTTTTACTTATTAGCAGTTCGATTTTGTTAACAGGAATAATCATTTTAATTGTCGGAAATAGGAAGGCAAAAGTCACTTACAGTGTATCATCGGCAGAGGAAAGACTAGGTTAAGAAAGGTTCAGTGAGTTTGACAGTGCGATGAAACGGTGATACAATCAACTCGTAATTCCGTAATACGGAATGAAGGAGTTGTATGTTGGAATGCAGGAATCAAAAGTTCAATCGATTGATCGTGCCTTTATGCTGCTCGAACATCTTGTTAAGTTCAGATCAGCAGGTGTTTACGACCTTGCTCGCGAAACCGGTCTAGCTAACAGTACGGTTCACCGCTTATTACAAGCCATGCAAGCTTCGGGGGTAGTAGTCAAAGACCCTCAAACTAATCGTTATCAACCAGGGATCCGTCTCTTCGAATGGGGCCAGACGGCCGTCATTCAATTGCGGGTTAGAGAGTTAGCAAAGCCTTTTCTTCAGGAATTCGCCACGGAAAATGGAGAAACTGCGGCCATCGGCATCCTTGATGGGAGCGACGTGATTTACATTGATTGGATTCCATCCCGTCACTTGGTTCAATCCCGTGTTACTATCGGCGAGCGGGTCCCTGCATACTCGTCCTCGTTGGGCAAGTGTCTCATTGCTTGGTTACCTTCGGAAACTAGACTTCAATTATTTAAGGCAATGCCCATGTTCGTAACCGAACACGGATCCGATGATAAAATCGCCGAAGCCGAAACTTGTCTGGCCGAAGTTCGTCAGCGGGGCTTCGCCATAGATAAAGAACAGCGTCAATCCGGTGCTTGCACTGTCGCAGCTCCATTAAAATCCAACGACGGTTCGGTCATTGCAGCCATTGGTCTTGGGGCTCCGTCTAGTCGGGTGACAGAGGAACGTATGGACTATTTTGGTAAACGCCTTGTAGAATTGGCTATAACCATCGAGAGTCATTTGGAAGAAATTAGATGAAGAAGGACCAAAAAGCTGCCATTGACAAAAGGCTTATTTATGATGTACCAGCCTTAAAATGGATTCGGGAAGACAAAAAACGCAGTAGACTGATAGCGGTCTGCTGCGTTTTTTGGGTTAGTTTGATAGTATTAAAACTATTTAATTGAGAGGTGTGGAAATTTGAGTACGGTAACAAATAACTTAAAATGGTTAATTTATTCATTATGTTTTGTCGTTCTATTAGGAACGATGAATGCGGTCTTATTTAATGTAGCTCTTGAGGATATTGCAAAAGATTTATCAATTAGTCATTCAAAAGTAAGTTGGATTACAGTAGGTTATGCCTTAGTTACTGCTATTGGCTCTATGATTTATGGAAAACTAGCTGATCGTTTTCGTGTAAAAAAACTATTTATCATTTCAATCATATTGTTTATATTAGGTTCCATCATAGGTTTTAGCAATCAATCATTTGTTGTTGTTATCTTTGCAAGGCTTCTACAAGCTAGTGGAGGATCTGCTTTTGTTGCGCTCGCCATGGTTACTGTAGCAAGACTATTTACTCCTGATGAAAAACCTCGAGCATTAGCAATGATCAGTTCTTCTATCGCTTTAGCTGTTGGTATGGGGTCACTAGTTGGTGGAGCAATTAATGATACACTTGGTTGGCCTTATCTATTCTTAATTATGGTCATTTCCATTGTTGGTATTACATTACTGATGAAATTTATGCCAAAAGAGGAAACTCATTATTCAAATGACGTATTTCACTTTGATTTTCTTGGTGCTTTGTTGTTATTTGGATTGATCGCTACCTTTTTACTAGGGGTAAACATAAATAGCTGGCTTTTTGTATTCTCATTCGTTTTATTTTTCTTATTCAGGACACGAATGACCAAAGCAAAATATCCATTTATTGATATTGAATTATTTAAAAACAAAGTTTACCTTCGCTTAATAACTGTTGGATTTATTAATAATACTGCCGGATTGGCAATTATCTTACTTCTGCCAATGTTATTAGTGAGAAAACACGGGTTTTTAACATTTTCAGTAGGTATTTGTTTATTTATTGGTTCTTTATTTGGGATCTTATCTAGCTATATTACAGGTAAAACGATACCTAAATTTGGAAATGTAAAAATGATCTATATATCATCTACTGTAGGCTTAGTGGGGTATTTAAGTTTAGGTATTTTTTCTAATTCGAATTTAGTAGTTATATTGATTGGACTCAGTTTAACGATTATGAGTTATTCTTCTACCCAGGTATCACTATATACACTTATTCCAAATACATTAAAACCAGAGAAAATTGGCGTTGGGCTTGGATTATACAATTTAACCAATTTTGTAGGAATGGCCTTTGGTCCAGCGATGGCAAGTAAGACGATGGAAATAACAAATAGTTTTCTTTTAAGCTTTGTTGTGATAGCCATCTTGATATCTCTCCATTTTATATTAATGTTAAATATGTCTTCCTTACAAAAAAGACAATATCAAACTAATTGATCATATTTGTGGAAACGCTATGAACTCAAACTACCTGTTTTGCAGGTGGTTTGAGTTATCTATTATATCCATAAACAAATTAAATCATTTGAAGATCCTGATCGTTATATCGACGAATTCCATTTTTTTCTCCTAGCATTGCTTTTGCATGTGCGAATGATCATGAATTGCATGACACCGTAATCAACAAAACATTAGACAAAAAAAAAAAACGGAAGAGAGAAATCTATTTCTCATCCGTTTTTAATAATATGGTATGACCTACTCAGATTTCTTTTTTGGTAACTAGATAATTTATTCTCTAGCATCAGATAGATGTCATGTCCTATTTTGGCTCTAAACAATAATCAAGCAGCCATCAGATCTTTTGCTACATAATCAGGCTCGATATCAGTCCATTTGTTTCGATATCGAACGATCGCATCTATGCCTGCACCTGTTTGCACCAGTATTTTCCGACATCCTGTCTGGTGTGCTGCTACCATATCTGTCCAACGATCCCCTATTACCACACACTTATCTAACGCTAGTTGATGTTCTGTAGATGCCCTTTGAAACATACCGATGGCTGGTTTTCTGCAATCGGATCGATCTCCATGTTAACTTATGCTAATGGTAATTCTTTTTATTTGATGTGAGGTTTGCGAAGAAATAAACTTAAAATCGCCAACCGTGGCAATGCAGGCTATAATTAAGAATGTGTCACCAAATCACGAACAATCGAAGAAGAAAGTTCCACCATATTCGGAACAAGAGGTGTTGCAAAATATACTTTTTGGATACCGTTCATGGCATTTACCAGTGAGTCGAAGTCGTTTAGATCGGCTTGAACCAACTCGACTCCCAATGCTTGCAATTCGCTTGTGTTGCTTGTGGGACGAACAGTAACACGCGTTTTATGTCCGTTCTTCGCCAGAAGTTTCACCAATTCTTTGCCTGTTGTTCCGGTAGCTCCTATCACTAATATAGCTGCACTCATACTAAAAACTCCTCTTCAGCTAAAAAAGCCGGTGTGAAGCATCTTGTGAAGTTATCGGGCGGCGGGGCTGAATTGGATACATTGGCAAAGTGGCATAATACAGTCGAAAAAGAAATAGAGCAGTCCGGCATGGCGTATACGTTCTTGCGCCCAAATACATTTATGCAAAACTTAGTTAAATTTAACTCGCATACAATTCGTGATCATGGAGCCTTCTATGCGCCGCATGGCGACGGAAAAGCGGCTTACATTGATTCCCGCGATATAGCCCAGGTTGCCTATCGGGTCTTAACGGAAGAAGGCCATGAGAACAAAGCATATTACTTGTCGGGACCAGAAGCACTTTCCAGCGCCGAAATTGCGGAAATTCTTTCTTCAGTAACCGGAAAATCAATTAAGTACGTAGACGTACCTGTTGAAGCTGCTCGCGCTTCTATGCAAAAAACAGGCATGCCTACTGAAATCGTTGAAGGCTTGTTAGAACATTATCAGATTATGAAGTTAGGTCACACAGCAAATGTCTCCAATACGGTAGGAGAAATAACCGGACATAAAGCAACCTCTTTTGAGACTTTTGCTAAAACAAATAAGGAAGCATTTATCGGTTAATATATAGTTCAAAGTAAAAAGAGCTGTCTAAAAAAGTCTATAAAGACTATACGGATAGCCCTTTGTTTTTTCGATTTAGTTATCCTAGCATTATCACTTGATTTTCTGCTTTGATAAACTAAAATATAAACTCTGGAGCCAGGATATGTATCAAGGCTCCGTTTGTGGTGACAAGAACAACATCTCTTAAATTGCCGTTAAAATCGTAAAGTTACGACAATCTTGCACATTCTAAGAGTTGTGGAACGGGTTCTACTTAAACTAATGCACCCTTTAGTTGAACAACAAAGCGATGCCACTATTTATGTTGTTTACTAATAATTTAAACTTCTATTAGTAAGGTTTGCCTTTATACACGTTCAAGTTTTTTAAATGGTTTCGGGGGTAATTTACCTCGGATGGTATCACCAGGTTTTACTTCACCATTCTGCAAAATTACCGCCATTATTCCGACTTTTCGTATTAGATTTCCATTAGAATCCTTATCTAAAACAGCCTTTAAAAGACCAGGTTTAAAATTATCAATTTGAGCACAAGGATTACGTAAACCTGTTACTTTTACTATTGCAGTCTCACCTATATACAATATTGTGTCAGTTGGTAATTCAAGGAGATTTATTCCAACAGTTGTAATATTTTCACCCATTTGTCCAGGGTTAATAGTAAAACGGTCCTTTAACTCTTCAAATAACTCCTTGTGAATTAAATGCACTTGTCTTAGGTTCGGCTGGTTTGGATTTTGTGCCACTCTAGAACGGTGTATAACCGTAGAACCGTAGTGGGCATCGCCTTCAACTCCAAATCCCTTAACTAATTTTATACTCTCTTGATTTTCTTTACTAAATGTATGTTTATCACTTAAACTAACCGCTATGACTGCTCCTAAAATTGAACTCTCTTTTTCTTCATCCAACATTCATTCCCCTCCGCCTTCTATTTCTTTAAACTTCCTGATTGTTCATTTTATTCAATAATGATTTGATTATTGCTTCTTCAATTAAATTGCCCCGTCAGTTGAAGAATGCAAGCCAATTGCAACGATAATTTGATCATATATTCCTGCAACTGTAATTACAATTTAAACATTAATAGTGATAATCGTTATAACAGTAGACGAAATTAAAAAAATCGACCATTATGATCGACTCATTTTACTTGTCATCGTTTTTCATTCGCTCAGTTGCTCCTGTCGTTTCTTTGCTCTGATAAGCGTGCTTTTACTTATGCCTGTTATATTTTCCACTTGCATGTAGGAGTTGGTTTCAAGGAGTTTCAATGCATGCTCGATTTGGGCTTTTTTAAACTTCCTCGGGCGGCCTTCTCTAAAATCTTCGCGCTGCTTAGCTAATGCTTTCCCTTCTTGGGTTCGTTCCACAATCATATTTCTTTCCATTTCCGCTACTGCTAACATAGTTTGAAGGAAGAATCGCCCCATGGTTGTGTTTTCGAGTAAACCTACATTCAGCACGTGGACACGAACACCCTTGTTGAATAATTCCTCGACAACGTCAATTCCTTCACGAACATTCCTGGCTAACCGATCTAGCTTGGTGACCACTAATGTCTCACCTTCAGTTAATTCTTTAACCAATTTACTAAACTTTGGTCTTTCCAACTTTGTACCAGTGAATTTTTCCTCAATAATCTTATCGCAGCCTTCAGCTTGCAATCTTTCTATTTGCACATGCAAGTCCTGTCCTAAAGTGCTTACGCGACAGTATCCATACTTCATTTTGTCCACCTCACTTATGAATATAAGTTATGACACCTTTCAATACCCTTATTTTATCACTTCCATATTTTGGAGTCGAAACTTTTAAGTTTTGACACTATATATAAGGAATAAAAATGACCTTCTATTGACAGGCCTACTCTTGATCAAAGCCTCAGCCCAACAGGAAGATCATTATTGAGTATAATTGTCTCTTTGCGTTTTTATTTTTAAAGTAGTTAAAAATAACTCATACCAAAGAGAAACTTTCTACTCCTAAATATGCGAGTACGATGGGGGACCCGGGTGGGCTCGGAAAGGTTTCTGTTTTTTAGGACCATTCAATAGCATTTGCCTTAAAAAATTTAATAAAAAGCCTCCTATAAGGCGTCGGGTCAGGAGTCATATACAATCTACAGATTCCGATCTTTAATCGTCCATTTTGTGGTTGTTGTTTCACTTTGTATAAAATTGCATGTGAAATTCACTATTATTGTATCAAATATATTTTTACGAATAAAAAAAGACCAAGGTTCTGCTTGATCTTTCTAGATAAGGAATTGTTAAGAATACTTTTATTATTGAGGTGGCGGGACTGCGTGGGTATCGTACCACACTACGGTTGTACGCACCGCATTGACAGTTTTGAAGTTTGTTGGCACCTGTTTTTATAGTACCTTGATGTAGCCTAAAGTGTGCCGGAAAAGATGCAATTGGCAATCGTAAAAGAGTAAAGAGAAGAGGCTTCAAGAAAATTAGTGAAGCTAAATCAGCTATGGCAGAACTGATGCTCGAACTAAAAAGCGGCAATTCATTAAATAAAGAAAAATTGTCATTAGGGACTTACTTAGATTATTGGATTGAAAACTATGTAAGGACAAACCTAAAGCCTAAAACGATCGCCGAATATGAGAAGATTATCAAAACCCATCTTAAACCATCTTTAGGGCACATCATGTTAATTGAACTAAAAAGCATTCAACTTCAAAACTACTATAAAGAAAAATTAAAAGTTTTGTCCGCTCAATCTGTGACCCATCACCATCGTGTCCTATCAAAAGCTTTAAATGACGCGATAGATTGGGAATTCGCAAGCAAAAACGTGGCAAAAGGCGCAAAACCACCTAAACCCGTTAAAAGGGAAATGAAGACGCATAGTGTCGAACAGCTAAACCTATTACTGAAAATTGCTAAGGAAAAAACACCAGTGTATTTTCCAGTTATTTATGCAGCTGCTCACACCGGAATGAGAAAAAGTGAATTGATGGGATTAACCTGGGAAAATGTAGATTTTAAAGCCGAGAAATTCTATATTCGGCAAACTATCACTGAAGCCAATGGTAAATATTTCTTCAACCCAATCCCCAAAAATGAAAAACCAAGAGGGATAAAGCTAACTACCGAACTAACGAAATTAATGAAGTCGCTCAAAGAGGAGCATGAATCTCGAAAAACATTCCTTGGAGAATCGTTTAACCCTCACAATCTGGTCTTTTGTAATTCAAGAGGAAATATTATGATACCATCTGAATTAACGAGAGCATTTAAGAGAGTGTTAAAAGCAGCTAACCTTCCGGACATCCGATTTCATGATTTGCGACATTCACATGCGACCATGCTGCTGAAGGAAAGTGTTCCTTCCAAAGTGGTCAGTGAGCGATTAGGCCACTCTAAAATTCAAGTGACATTGGATACCTATTCTTATGTAACAGATTCCATTGAAGGAATCGCTGTAGACCGCCTAAATAGAATACTTGAATAAATGCCCTAGGCACCAAAATGTGAATGGCACCATTTGGGCACCACCTAACAAAAAAAGACCAAGTGTCCTCTGGTCTTTGAAAGAAAAGAATTGGTTAGAATTCTTGATATTACTGATTTGGCGGGACTGCGTGGGAATCGAACCCACCAGACCTGGCACGCAGGTCTCAAGCAGTTTTGAAGTTAGAGGGTAGGTATCTTTTTAGATTCCATTTAGTATTAAATAATACCGTAGAATCTTAATTTAATGCACTTTTTGATAAGCCATATATCATTTAATTTTTTCTAATTAAATATAAAGACATCTATTCTGTGACCAAGTTGTGACCAAAGGTGTGACCAGTTTTCTTATTTTATAAATAGGATTAAATAAGGAATTGAGGAGGTTTATATAAACGCTCCTCTTTTTCCATTTGTCCCCAAAGGGAGGATGACCCTAATTGAACCAGTGACCCCAACCCTGTCAATGATGGATATACTTTATGACCTTATTTCTCTTTCTCGAATTCAATATCATTTTACTTATATCGTTGGAGTCATATCTCCGAGTATTATTAGCTCCCTCAATTTGCTCTAATAAAGGGAAACTTTTTTTAATATCTTTTTCTATTTCATTATTAAGTTGAGTCATACAATCCTCAAATGTCATTGGAGCTGCTAAAACAGTTTGTTGAGAAGTTATTATAAATAAAAGAATGAGATATACCAGCATTTTATTTAAATAAATAGACCTCCATTGCTAACCCATTTTATTGTTATACTTCCTACATCTCACAATTCTATTCCTTAACATTCCTGCCAAATAACTTAATAACTTAATAACTCCTCTCAAAAACGACCTTTTTCAATACGGATGAATACCAAATGTATCTAAACCTGTTGTCTCGTCCAAACCGAACATAACATTCATGTTTTCAATCCCAACCAATGCTCCACCTTTTCCTACGCTATCCAAGACACTGAGAACAACGATTCTACCTCTGGATTCATCAACGTCCAAACCGATATGGCAAAAATTTGTTGAAGATACAGCTGATACCCAAGGATATGGAGCATAGTTCCACGAACCATTCGTATTGGAAGGTAAATCGATTACTTTAATGAAAAACTCGTTACGATAAAACTCTTGATAAAGTTCTATCAAGTCTTTTCTTTTTGCTCTTCTTTTAGGAAAACAGTGATTTACGGTTAATATTCCCCTTGATATCGGCACATAATGGGGTGTGAAGTGCACGTGGACAGATTGTCCTGCAATTGCGGATAATTCCTGTTCCATTTCATAGGTATGCCGATGGTTCACAACGTTGTAGGATAAAATATTGTTATGTATTTCAGGATGATGAAGAGCACGATCTAGCTCATTCCCAGCTCCAACCGTTCCTGACATACCATCTACAACAATTTTATCTAAATCAATGAGCCCTTCCCTCACCAGTGGTGCAAGTGCAAGGATTGTTGATGAAGAGAAACACCCAGGATTTGCGACAAGTCTCGTACCCTTAATGTCTTTTCGATGTAGTTCTGTTATTCCATAGACCGCTTCTGATACCAAATTCCATTGACTGTGCGTTTTGCCATATACCCGTTTCCAATCCTCTTTGTTTTTCAATCGAAAGTCAGCACCAAAATCAATCACTTTGGCTCCTTGAGATAAAAATTTAGCCGCAACGTCCATTGCCATCCCACTAGGGACTGAAACAAAAACTACATCACACGGCGTGACATCATCTGGATGAGTATATTGAATCCCTCTTCCAAAAAAGTTTTTATTGAAAACGTCAATGCTAGTATCCCCTCTACTTGTCGCCCACTCCACGCTTACATTTGGATGTCTTAATAACACACGGAGTGCTTCTGCACCCATGTAACCAGATGCTCCATAGATTCCAGCTCGAATCATTTAATCTCACTCCTTAATGAAAAAATATCTTCCGTTATAATGGGTATTGAAAAATAATATGATCATGGTTGTCCACGAGCCGTTGTTCATGCTCAATATGCTTCCTTAAAATTGCGGTCTATGCGTGACAAGCAAGTAATTTTGGTTTAGGGAGGAATAGCATGAGATGAATGAGAAAATCCGTGTATATGGGAATGATCATTCTAATAAAATTAAATCATCTTTCTAAAAATTCATCGATAATTTGGCTATGCTGTGAAGTTTTTCTTTAGCGGTCGAGGTTCTCGCCATTCCCCTTAGTCCTACCAATACATTATGCAGATATTCCGCTAGCTCTTCGGTATCGTAATCAGGGGTGAATTCACCGTTCTGCTGCCCCCAGAGAATAATTTCCTTGAGCATTTGTTCTGCTTTTGTGAAACCTTCAGTGGTCTTAGTGTCAACATCTATATCGCGTACTGCCAATTCTACCGCCGAATTCACAAGTTTGATACATAATGTATCAAACCTAACAAAACGATTGTGCTTTTTCCCATTTTTTGTTGAAATCTTCTCTTCTTTTATGACGGAAAGCACCTGCTGAAAGCCTTGAGCAACTTTAAATGGCCTTTTGTGCGAATTTTACCTGACATGACGGCTGATAATATCCCTGTTTCTTTGGCCATCAGCCGAATCCATGTTTGACTGTCTGCAATAAGTTGGAAATCTGCATCCCCGATATGTCCCTTTTTCACAGAAAGGGTCTTGTTCTTAATGATAACCGTTGCTTGAGCATTCTCTTCTCCAGTAAATGTAAAATGATAGATAGCCGCTAAATCTTTTGCTTGATTTCTTTGAAACATATGGGGAAGCACTCCCAAAAACGCCCGGATTGATTTCGATCGTAAGCCGTTGCTCACCGACCGCACTTGTTTATGGGGAAAACGCTTTTTGACATGATCCTCAGCGTCGGAATTCGGCACTACATACACCATTTCGCTTTTATCCTGCAGTGGTTTGACAACCTCCTTCAAAAATTTCTTACGATCATCAAGAAACTCACCAATTACATCTTCTCCAGCAGGACAAACGGACAAACAGTAGGCCGCTTTATAGCTAGCCCCAAAAGAAAGGCTCTGCCACATAGATGCTGTTTCTGCATCATTTACTTTGTCCCTGTATGCTTTAGAATTTTTGCTGTCGGTAATCTTCTCCACCCAATCGGTAAAGCCGCCGGAAAATTCTCTATAGTTGTGCGTATAACAGGCGGAGAAATTAAAATGACCATCAGCGCCAATGGCTCCTACTGGGCAGGCAGCTACGCATAATTTGCACTCCAAACACGGATTATAATCAATGGGCTGACTTTCCGAAGTCATATCTGCATTTGTAAGGATCGTACCTAACAAAATAAAGTTGCCGAACTTGGGATGAATGACATTTCTATGGATGCCGATTTGTCCGAGTCCAGCCGCAACCGCAATTGGTTTATGTGAGATGACCCATGCTTTTCCGGTACTTTCCTGCTCCATCGGGAATCCTGCTGGCGGATTCAATGCTTTGATGCCTTGCTCTTCAAGCTCTTTCACGATTTCATGTCCGATATGCGTTACGTTATCGACAACATGATGAAATTCCGTATTTGCAATAGATCGGGCTGTCGAACGCAAGGGCTCGCGGTTCATTTTACAGACGAAACTAATGAGCGTCCTGGCTTCAGGAAACAGATTCAAAATTTCTTTTCGTTGGTCCCCAAGTTCGTTTCGGTCAATAGAGACGAATCCAACATCGTCGGCTCCTGCATGTAGACATAAATTCCGCAACCATTGTGTATCTATGCGCCTGCCTTCGGTTCCCTGCATAATTTCCTTTTTCTTGTAATATTGTTTTACGGTAGGATGATCATTTATTGTCATCTTTTTCATGGTACTCAACTCCTTAGTCGTTCAATTTAACGCCCATCCGTCAGTACTACCCTGTTTGATGGCCTGCCCAATTATTTGAAGTCGTGCATTCCATACAGACTTAGTAAAATTGATTTTTAGTTCTAGCGTTGTGAATGTCTCCCCTTCGCTGAGGGTAGATGCGTAGGCTATTCTCATCGCTGTATCAGTAGCATCGCAAAGTACACCGTCGTGAAGCTTTCTACCAAGGCTGACAGAACTTGTACGGAAAGCTTATCGTAACGGTCAAGACTTAAAGTTTCTTTCTTCTTGCTCATCGATGATCGGACGACATCCACTATGACAGCATCCTTGTTAGATTTCGCAGTATCGCCTTTTAAGTATTATAGGTAGTTTTAGAAACCGATCGGTCTTTTTTTTAGGGTAAAAAAAGCCATCGCCGGCTTCTTTTTTAGACTGCTAGGCATAGTTCTGAGCAAGAAAGGATTTAAGATGATGCACAGCTCTTTTCATGTACTCTGGGTTCTTGTAAAGTTTGCTAAGTGTTAGCGCCCCCTCCAGCGTGGAGATAAACACGGTCGCCACAAACTCGGGATCCACGCCTTGTTTAACTTCACCCTTCTCTATGCCTTTCTGAACAAGATTCGAACCACTCCGAGCAAGCCATCCATTGCTTCACGGACTTTTTCTTGAAAGCAATGGGTCTGCGTCATCTGCCTCAATCGCAGCATTCATATAATATTCCCCTTGATATCAGCACATAATGGGGTGTGAAGTGCACGTGGACGGATTGTCCTGCAATTACGGATAATTCCTGTTCCATTTCATAGCTATGCCGATGGTTCACAACGTTGTAGAATAAAATATTGTTATGTATTTCGGGTTGATGCAGAGCACGATCTAGCTTATTCCCTGCTCCAACCGTTCCTGACATACCATCTACAACAATTTTATCTAAATCAATGAGCCCTTCCCTCACCAGTGGTGCAAGTGCAAGGATTGTTGATGAAGAGAAACACCCAGGATTTGCGACAAGTCTCGTACCCTTAATGTCTTTTCGATGTAGTTCTGTTAGTCCATAGACCGCTTCTGATACCAAATTCCATTGACTGTGCGTTTTGCCATATACCCGTTTCCAATCCTCTTTGTTTTTCAATCGAAAGTCAGCATTCGGCCGGTGCGGTAGCAGATGCTGGCGCGGTTTTGCGCTTCCTGCGGCTGACGGCAACACCGGCAGCGCTGATAGCGAGACATACAACCAATATCCATACAAGCGTCATGGCGCTCGCACCCAAGCTCGGACCGCCGAAAAGCAGGTTCATGATCCCCTCCACCGCGTAAGTGGCCGGCAAATAGTCGCTCACCCGATTATAAAACGAGCCCAGCAGCTCACGCGGTACAATCGCTCCGGAAGAAACCAACTGTGTCGCAAGCATAATGATGTTAAGAAACATGCCCGCGTTGCCGAGTAGAATCAGGAACATTTGAGCGAAAAACATGAATGCGAGTAACACGAGCGACACGAAGCCCCACATCGTGGCAAAGCTGACGACGGATTGCCCGCCGAGCAAATGAACCATCGTCGTACTGACAAGTCCGACCGCCGCCGCCGCAATGACGTTGAGCATCACTCTGGCGCCGAATGCGTTCCATCTGCCGTATTGCCGTGAGACGATGTTGACGGAAATCTGCAGGTTCTGCGCTTTGATCATCGATCCGACGAAGCAAGCGAGGACGAGCATCATCGGCACCATCTGGTTGTGCATACCGTTCACTTTGTTGGACGTCTGCATGTCGGATGTGACGCGTTCGGACAGTCCTTGCGCCATCTGGTGTGCCTGGGCAGTCGGGAGATTCGGGCTTACCTGCGTCAGTTTCGCCTGCGCTCCTGCGGCAATCGCCTGCTTATTGGCAATCGCCGTAACGTTGCTGGCAACCGATTGCATAATGCTCTTGATGAATTGCGGGTTCGATTCGTTCAAGTAGTAATGGATTTGCGCCGTTTGACCTGGAGTTTGCAACTGCTTGGAGAAATCGGATGCCAGATACAGCACCATCTGCACGTCTCGTTTGTTCAACTTCGTCTGGGCGGCGGACAACGAATCCATCCTCTCGATTCGGAAAGGCAGGTTCCCGGCAAGTTCGTCAGCGATGTTAGCCCCGAGTCCTTGATCTTCGTTAACGATGGCGATAATCAAATTCTTGGTGTTGTCGGTAATTCCGTTGTAGCCTGTCATCCATACGATACTAAAAATGATCTGAAACATAAATGCCACAACAACTCCGATAATCGTAGTGGGCTGGCGAAGCAATGCGATCATTGCATTTTTCATGGCACATCTCTCCTTTTGTCATAATTAAATGTCTGTATTAATTAAACGTGTGTTTAAAATGTACGGCTCCTTTTTCCATCCGTCGATAGGTTTTCAAAACTCTTTTCCTCCCTGAACTGCGGTGTATACACCTTCGCTTATTTTCAATCATGCTTTTAATTTGCTTTGAGTAAGAACAAAATGCCAATATGTGGAATGTTATATTTTATCGTATATTTTCGTCAAGATGGCGGATTAATGACCCTTTGGCGGCTCAGACATCATATCGTTGAACTGGGTCACAAAAGCGCCTTCGCTCGGGCCCGGGTTATTTCGAAGCATTTTCGCTTCTTCCACCAGAACCTCGTCTGTATCCGTACCAAGTACCTTCATCGTTGCTTCAATGAATTGCGTAAGCGACATCGCGTGCGGATTGTTGAGATTTATCAGATCCGTTTGAACCCCCGGCGGCGCCATTTCCAGTACTTTTACCGAAGTGTCTTTAAGCATGTACCGTTGAGAAAGCGAGTAGGAATGGAGTGCTGCTTTCGTCGCCGAATATACAGCGGTCATCGCTAGCGGCACGAATCCAAGTACCGAAGTCGTGTTGATGATAACTGCTTCTTCTTTGGACTTCAAATGCTCCATTAACGCAGACGTCATACGGATTGGCCCAAGCAAGTTTGTCGTGACAGTCGAAACCAAAACATCTTCGTCGATCACGCCCGCTGCGTTATCGGGCAGCATGATGCCGGCGTTGTTAAACAAGACATTTAAATCCGGGTATTCTTCGATTAACTGCTTGGCGACCGCCTTTATGCTGTCAGGATCCTGTACATTCAACTCTACTCCGGACATCCCGGGATTCGCTTTAATCGTGTCCTCCAGACGCTCTTTTCGCCGCCCAGAGATGATAACTTTGTTTCCCAGTTTGTGTAAAGCTTCTGCTAGACCACGGCCAATTCCCGTACCGCCGCCTGTAATAAAAATCGTGTTTCCTGTAAGCTTCATTTGTAAACCCTCCAAAAAATAATTTAATTTACCTTCATCTAAGGGATCATATACATTATCGAAGGAACATTAAGACATGTTCATCGCAAGCAGCGGCATACTGAGACAGAAATCCATGCCCCGAATCAAAATAAGTGTATATACACCCTTTTTGATAAAAAAATTAATCTTGCCTGTTCAGCTTAACGATATCAGACAATTGACCAAGAAAACCTTTATAACGGTCATCGCCCATATAGTCTCGAATACGGATTTGCGCCTGTTCCCATAACGGCAGCGCACGCTTAAGAAGGTCCCGGCCGTCGGGTGTCAGAGCAATAAATCGTTTCCTGCGATCCTCCCCTTCCGTGATCGACACCCAGCCTTGTCTCTCAAGCGGCTTGAGATCTCGTGGCAATGTGGTCCGATCCATCAGAAGAATTTCGGAGAGAGATGTAATGGTGACAGACCCGGCCTGTTCAAGTGCCATCAACAATGACAACTGTGTAGACCGAAGCCCGACTGGTCTTAAATATTCATCATATAAACTGGTAATGAACCGGGACGCCTTTCTTAAATTCAAGCTAGCGCATTCTGCTGCATAATCGGTCGTCCCTGAAAAATCTGCCGTTGAATTTTGCTCTCTCATAATTTTCACCAACCTTTCCTACAATCAAGAAGATATACTCCAACTGTTGAATTTTGTTCTCTCATAATTACGAGTATATACACGTATTGTGTCGATGTCAATCTTTATAATCATCTTAATCTCTTCGCAATACAATCTAACTGTTATTCAAGAATATGGCCCGATTGCTGAACAAAGATCAATCTGGACTCTTCCACTAAACTGCCCAGTTACTTAAATAAGAAAAAGCATTACCGTTGTTCCAGTAATGCACCCGTTAGCTTAAGTGCAAAATTTCACATATGCCATCAATTTAACATAACTAACAATTTTATCCCTTTAACCAAATCTAGTCAGCATTTCTCTTTTCAATGAGGTATTGAAATCCATATAACAAGAACGACTTAAGAAACAAATAAAGAAAAAATTGAATTTTATTAAACCGGACGAGTGTAACTAATTTTAATTTTTTTAATAAACCCATCATTAAAATGGCAAACATACCATCTACTATTGCATTGAGTGTAATAAAACGTTTAAAATTTCCATATGTCCATTTTAAAATCCACATTGAACCTATTAAAAAAGGTCCAATATAAAAAGGTAATGCCACTGAAATAAATGAATTTTTTTTATAAAAAACCCACCATTTGCGTTCCTTCCCAATTTGGGCAAGAAGAATTTCTACAATTACAATAAAAATGGATGCAGGAAGGAATTTCTTAATATTACGTACCCCTAAAAAAGGGAGTGTTAACCATACTAATAAAACCATAGGAGCATTAAGTAGCCACTGATTTTTATTTGACATCTTTAGCCCTCCTCTTTCTTAGCATTCTCTATTCATTTTCTAAGTATTCATTTTATGTCGTAAGTTGTTCTTCGCTAATCTCCCACCACCACCACAAAAAACGCTTTTCTTGTCTGCCTACTTCTTCTTAAGTTAGTTGAGTAGAAGAGAACCTCTCTACCTCGCGGTAGATTGTGTTTCTCCCCCCTCGCAGAACCGTGCTTGCGCTATTCACGCACACGGCTCCTCCTAGTTATCATTCACAAGATGTAGCTAATCTC
>NZ_JAHUWN010000026.1 GCF_019219025.1 Bacillus sp. sid0103
TTTATCAGTGAAGAGTTTTTTTGACATAGGATTATTCTCCGATTCTTACATTTTTTATTCTTTATACATAAAAGTACCCGATAGGGCAGACCTTTTTTAAGTGTCTACTCTATCGGGTACAGTTTAATGAGGTCCTGACCTTTTTCTTTGATAATACGTCTTTTTGTAACGCAGCTCGCTTCTTTCTTTTCATGATGACAACTAAGGCGATAGCTACTATAATCCTGAAGCTCCAATTGATTTTATATATGGCGATAGTGAGGAGATGAGCATTTATTTGAATATGACGTTCTAAAGAAACAATGCTGCGTCCGTGATTAAATAAAAATCTTATCATTTTTTTTGATTTCCGTTATCATTAACTAAAGTAAACATTGTCTAATTGGAGGAATCCTCAATGATAAAAAAAATGGTTATCACCCGTAATATTGATCAACATTACATTACACAAATAAAGGATATTATTCCTGATTGGGAATTGATAGTAGGCAAAGATAAACATATTTGGCAAGAGCATGTAATGGATGCAGAAATCATCGCGGGCTGGAGTAAGGGGCTAAAAGAATATTGCCTCGCCCCCCATTCCAAACTAAAATGGCTGCAATCATGGAGTGCAGGTGTTGATTACATGCCGCTTGAGGAATTGAAGGCTAGAAACATCTACCTGACGAGTGCCAATGGCGTTCACGCCTATCCGATCTCCGAGACGATTTTTGGATTGATGCTGAGTTTAACACGAAAAATTCATACATACGTCAAAAATCAACAGAAAAAAACCTGGCATCATGCCAATATGGGCCAAGAAATCCATGAAAAAACTATCGGTATCATTGGTGTAGGAACAATTGGGAAAGAAACGGCGAAAATCGCGAAAGCTTTTGGGATGAACGTGCTTGGTGTCAGGCACTCTGGTAAACCCGTTGACTTTGTGGATGAAATGTATACCCCGGACCAATTAGATCAGATGCTGCCAAAATGTGATTATGTGGTTGTTACTTTACCGCTCACAAAAGAAACTAATCATTTATTTGGTGCCGAACAATTTATGCAAATGAAGTCTTCTGCCTTTTTTATAAATATCGGACGGGGTGAGATTGTGGTCGAAGCTGATCTTATCCAAGCTTTAATGGAAGGAACAATTGCCGGCGCTGGACTTGATGTGTTTGAAACAGAACCGTTAAGGACAGATAGCCCGTTTTGGGAAATGGAAAATGTGATCGTCACCCCACACACATCTGGTTCAACAGAACATTATAATCAGCGGGTGATTGAAAATATTTTGATCCCTAACTTAAGAGCCTATCTTTCTGAAAAGGTTCCACCGATTAATCTAGTTAATTTTTCGAAAGGTTATTAAGTATTTTATGGAGCCAGTAATAATCGAAAAGATTCACAAGAAGAAGAAACGAAGTTTACAAATTTTCAAGTATCTGATTCCTTTATTGGTTATGTTCCTCGTAACAATTAATTTTGTGCCGGTGAAACAAATGAAGGAAAAGGACTTTTTCAAGAACAACCGTCCATTAGTGATTGCCCATCAGGGCGGTGAACTACTTGCACCTTCGAATACGATGGCAGCATTTACGAATGCCGTAAACATGGGCGTGGATGTACTAGAAACAGACCTTCATATCACCAAAGATGGACAATTAGTGGCCATCCATGACCCTACCGTGAACCGGACAACGAACGGGCATGGAAAGGTCGCTGATATGACCTTAGCGGAAATCCAATAACTCGATGCAGGATACCAGTTTAAAGACTTACAAGGAAATTTCAGTTTCCGCGGTAAAGGCGTCTATATCCCCACCGCTGAAGAAATGTTTCAATCTTTTGGGAACATCCGAATTGAGATGGAAATCAAAGATGATAATCCTCCCGAACGAATCGATGAAATGGCTGTAAAACTCTGGGCACTAATCGAAAAATATCAGATGGAGGATAAAATCTTGGTCGCTTCGTTTGACCAAGACATCCTTAATACTTTTCAGAAATACGCAAAGGGTCGGGTGGCAACCTCAGCGGGCAAGCAGGAAGTTAAAAGTTTTGTTATCTTTCATAAGTTCTTTTTACGTAATCTATACACCCCTCACGTTGATGCCTTTCAGATTCCAACCGAAGACAGCGGCTTTGATTTAACGGACAAGAAATTGATTAACGGAGCCCATCGTCGCGGGATGCAGATGCATTACTGGACTATCGATGACCCAAAGGTGATGAAGAAACTCCTCGATGCTGGTGCAGATGGAATCTTAACGAATCGACCGGATTTATTATTAAATTTACTTAAAAAATAGGCTGTGTTAAAGGTTATTTTGGATATGGCGAAGCACCTGGAGCGCAATTCAACACGCAAGCTTAACACAGCCCAAAAATAAACAAAACAAGGCTGCCCCAATTTACTGGACAGCCCTTTTGTTAGGCTAGTTAATATCAACTTTTTCGATGTTCCTAATCGTAAAATAGGCAAATGCACAACCAACTGCTGCAAGCGCAAGCGGAATCACAATATACGAGAATACCGACACATTATTATTAGAGGAGTTTGTAAGTGACACCACGATAATTGAAGATATGATGGTTGCTGGAACAGACTTTTTCAGCATCCCGAAAAATAATGGAATTAAGGCGATACCCGCTGAGGCAATCGCCCCCAATATCATGCTTATGAATCCATCCACTAATACCTGAAACGTTAATGCCTCAGGAACAAAGTGAAAATAGGAGTCGGCTAGGTTTTTTTTTTGATAGAATTTTTTTATCTGCCACTTTTTATGATTTATCGGCCACTTTTTGAATTTATCTGCCACTTTTGCGATTTATCGGCCGCTTATTAAATTTATCGGCCGCTTTTCAGTATTTTTCTGCCACTTTGCAAGAAACACTACTCATTTTCCTCCAAAATTACCTCTAAGTTTCACAAAGAAAGAGAGACCGTTAAAGTCTCCCTTTTTTAACGCTATCATTTTTTAAATTTTCCAGGTGTGTACTTTTCACTGGCTTTAAAGTTATATACTGGTTTAATGAACCCGGCAATCTCCACAGTTTCTTCAACCTTTTCTAATATTTCATTTAGAGACTTATAGGCCATTGGTGCTTCATCAAGGGTTTCTTCTGAAACAGACGTTGTCCAGACACCTTCCATTGTTTTATGAAAATCGTCCATGTTAAGTGTTTTCATCGCTTTTGTCCGGCTCAAAACGCGGCCCGCTCCATGCGGGGCAGAATAATTCCACTCCCCATTCCCTTTACCGACTGCTAAAACTGACCCGTCTCTCATGTTAATGGGAATAATGAGACGTTCCCCTTTTTGAGCAGAAACTGCTCCTTTTCGTAAAATCTGGTTCTCGGTGTCAATATAATTGTGTACGGTATCAAAGCGGTCCTGCTCCTCAAATCCCATATTTGCCGTAATAGCCCTGGCTATTTCTTCACGGTTTGCTTTTGCAAATGCTTGCGCTAACTTCATGTCATGCATATAGTGATGAAAATCCTCACCTTCCAAGTAGGCTAGATCATTTGGAATAACAGGATTCTTTTCTTTATAGCTTTGGATCATCGCTTGGATTTCTTTTTGGCGTCCCTCCGCCTTCAATTGGTCGATGAGATCAGATAAATCGTTCTGACGAAGTTTTGAGATCGCAACTTTTTGGTAGTAGGTGGCAATCTTCGCTCCCACATAGCGGCTCCCTGTATGAATGGTTAAATAGTGATAACCATTGGTATCAATAGAGACTTCAATAAAATGATTGCCGCCTCCTAGTGTCCCTAAGCTATAACGGCTTCGATTTTCACTCAAGATGTGCTCCGCTTGAAAGTCTTGAATGGTGGGAAAACTCGTTTTAATAAATTGGACTGTCTCATCACTATGCACTTCCTGCCCACTTGGGACATACATACGAATCACTTGATCCAATTTATTAAAATCAACCTTTTTATCCTGTAGCTTGACGGTTAACACCCCGCAGCCGACGTCCACACCAACCAGATTTGGAACAACTTTATCCTTTAGTTGAATGGTCGTTCCAATCACACAGCCTTTGCCCGCATGATAGTCTGGCATTATACTAATCTTTGTATCCTTTAAAAACGCTTGATTACAAAGTTCTTTTATTTGCTCAAGGGCTGTTTCTTGAGGATAGTTTGAAAAGACTTTTGCCTCTGTTTGTGTACCCGTTACTTTAATCACTGGTTTTCCCTCCTTCAAAGCAGATTACCAAAAGGCTACCATTTTGAGGACATTTGGGCAACGCATTTTCTGCGACATTTTTTTATCTACATAAATAAAAGGAGGATGCACGTGGACATCCTCCTTTTTTCGAAGTTATGAATAAATAGTTTGCATTCCTTTTCCTGCCACGGTCATCCATTCAAACTGACGTAATCTTACTTCAAACAGTGTTAATGGATCGCGGAACATCTCTGGATTGGTATTCATATTCGTTAGCATTTCTTGGTTCGTCTCTATTCCAGACCGTGCCTCTTCCGCAGAACGATTTAACAGCTGTAATGGACTCTTGAAAAACAGGGTTACATCACGCTCCAGTGATTTTTCAAACAGTTCAAATTGCTGGAAAAACTGTTGATTCACCACAGTGATGGTTTCAGCATAATCCTCATTTTCCACAAATGCTTTGTACTTATTAAATAGCAAGGCTTTATTTTGTGATAGGGCTCCAAACAACTTCCCGGCGCTTTTTAATAAAAATTGAGACGGGGTTCTGCGCAGCAGGATATTAACAGTTTCCAACTGGAAGCGGCTTGTCATCCTGTCGGTATCACGGTGCCAGTCATCAATTACCTTAAAATCACAATCAAGCTCCAGGCGTTCTTCTCCATACATGCGATTAAAGCTTTCCCCTATTTCATTAAGAAATTCCTGACTTTGCACAAGCTCCTCTTTGCAGCCATCAATCCATTCTTGCAACAAGCGGTAATATTTAGGGAGAATCGTCTGCTCTAAATACTCCTCTAGCTTTTTGTTCATCACATCATTAAGTTCTAGGTGAATCTTGCTAAAATTACTGTCCTCTTTTATCAAGGAGGAGCACTCTTGAAGCATGTTTGGAACGGACTCCGAAATCTCTTTTACAATTGTATTTTTAATGGCACGGTATGACTGCACAACAGCCTTTGCTTTTTGGATCTCTGTATCCTTCAGTTGATTGATTGCACCTGTTAACTTCTGGAGCATTTCTTCATTCCAACGGACGGATTCTATCAATTGATTTTCAACATCCACTCTTTTTTGCATCAGACTGGCAATCGTCGTGCGGATATAGAACAATAGTTTAGCCAATCGTTTATCTTCGATATTTCTTGTATTTTTAATAGAGTCGATAAACTCTTTTAAGTCATTTAGCTGCTGGCGGTTCTCATATTGCGAAGAAAAGGCGAACACGGCTGCATCCGGGAAATACGACTGAATCCTCGCCCTTGTTTCATCAAAGACACTGATCGCTTCCTGCTCATTGACAATCGTGTCCATCTTACTGAGAAGAAAATGCACTGGAATGTCAGGTGCTAACTCTTGAATTTTCGCAAGAACAGACCTTTCCTTTTCTGTAAACGGTGCATTTGCATCAAGTACAAAGAGGACAGTATCAGCCAATTGTAGATTCTTTAAGACTTCATAAGAATCATTATAGTTTCCTTTTAATCCTGGAGTATCAATCAGTGCGACCTTAGTTTCCTGCAGGAAAGCATTGGGACGCTTAAATTCAATGATCGATTCCAATGCGTTGCGACGGCGGTCCATTCGTTCTTGAAATTCAGAAATTCCTTCTAAATTATTAATCTCACGATCAGAAATATCCGTGATTTCTTCTTCCTCAGAGTCTTTAAACATGACCAGTGAAGAGGTAGGACTATTCTGCAGATCTTCACCAATAATCATATTAACAAACGTCGATTTTCCACTACCGTCTAACCCGGTAATAAGTAAATGGTGTGTGTCAAAATCCACTAATTGCTGAACAACCCATTTTACTCGATTATTCTCTCCCATCTCATTTGCTTGGGCCCAATTAATGATTGCTTCAAAGAGTGTTAGGCACTCCTCAAGTTCATCCATGTCTGTTTCCGTTTTACTAATTAGTTTCTCAGCCTCACTAACGATTGACATACTTAAACTCGCTGGAAACAGCTCATTCCACGAGAGAACAGCAGCAGCTGCAAGGACAACATTTTTCCTGTCAGCCAGTCGTAACCAATTTGTTAAAAAGTCCGGAATAAACTCCTGCAGTTGTTTAATGAAGTATCTTCCATCAATAAAGCTAAAAAATGCTTCCTTATGAAGGCTTGAAAGCACAGACAAATTGTCATCCCGATTGATATCAATGCTTAATAGCAAATGGTTCATTTCTCTTATCCAAGTAAAATAGGATTCTTTATTGTTATAGCTGTTCCAGAGAGCGGCAATAATTTCCTCGAATTTTTGTTGATCTAAGCCATACAAAAAATGGACAGACTGCGAAAAATAGTTCGGCAAATGACTTTTTGTCAGTCCCTTTTCGATATAGGCAATAATCCTATCAAACCACTCCAAGGCACCCGTCCGTAAGGCCTCGTTAACAGCTAGTTCAATTGCATTATTCCAATCTTGCTGCTCTTCAAAAAAAGTACGGGCTATTTCCGTGACGTTTGGATAATCTGGATTTAAATCAATGGTTTTTTTAATCACTGATAATGCCTGGCCAAGCTTTCCACGCTCTATATACAACGAAAATAACTGCAGAGCTACTTCAGTGTTTAATGTGAGATGTTCACTTTCAATCGCACAATAAAGGTCTTCAGCTGTCGATAACAAACCTAACTGATAATAAGCATCAGCTGTGTTTTTCTTTGCCCACGGTTCCAGTTCATTGATAATATTTTCCCATTTAAAAATAGCTGCTTCATAATCTTTATGATGAAAATAAACTTCCCCCTGCGCAAAACGAATCGACGATAAATCAGGCAGGTCCTTGCTTGCTTCCTCCTGAAACAGGTCGCCAAGCACCTGAATCGGATGAATATTTTCATGTTCATTAATGAACATTTTATAATACGTTTTCTGTTTTAATTGTGTATCTATTGTCATATCTTTCCCTCCAATTACAACACTCTCTGTCATTCATATGGAAAAGAGCCCTAATTATTCTATATACTATTCGACGGATTATCTGAATATAAGTCCCAATTATTACGATTCTACCAGAGCAATTTATAAAAAAGATGTCAGTAGTATTTCATTTTGGAGACAAAGAAACATAATTGCATTCAATTATTACAATTTCCATGACACTTATTACATATTCTTCGGAACTTATTACATATTCTTTGGAACTTATTACATATTCTTCGGAACTTATTACATATTCTTCGGAACTTATTACATATTTCCGGACACTTACTACTTATTTTACGAATCTTATGACTTCCACTGGATATTATCTGGAAATCAGAAGATTAATTAGGCGAAAAAGTAAGCCTGCCTGAAAACAGCAAGCTTACTGAGATTCATTCTTATCCAACAGATACTGTCTTTTCACTCTTTGAATTCAAAACAATCTCGGAAAAGTAATGAACTGTTCTCATTTCTTCATTAAATAAGTAAGAAGATTTCCATGTTTCTTCTAGATAGATCTCCATTACCTTGATGGCACGGAGCTCTCCACTTGATGCCTGTTCAAGGGCGACAATGCTTTCAAAAATTTTCACCATAAGTTCGGCCGCCTTTTTGGAGTGAAAGGTCTTTTGGTCTGCTGATGCTGTCCGTAATGATCTCGATAGATTCTGTAACTGTATCAACCTATTTTCTACTAAATAGGTCCATTCAGAAGGCAAGTGGGCTACACTCCGCAGGCGTTGACTCATTTCATCTACAAATAATTCATCTGCTTTAAACTTTTCAATTAAGCGCAGGACTTCCAACCCGAGAATATTAGCCGTTCCTTCCCAGACGGTCAGGACTTGGGCATCTCGTAATAATCTTGGCGTCACAAAATCTTCGATATACCCATTTCCACCATGCAATTCGATCGCTTCATGAGAGAAGTGAATTGCCTGTTCTGCTGTTTCTTTTTTCAAAAGGGCAATGTAGAGACGATTAAGAATGGTCTCCGTTTGACTTGCTTGATTGTTCATGACCCGTTCGAACAAGGGAAGATACGTAAAAACGGTGCGGGTTTCAATTTCCAACTTAACAGCGAGACGGGTCAGGGTATCCTTAACCATAGGATAGTCAGCCAGTTTACTTCCGAACGCATCCCTTCTAAAGGCATATTCCTTTGCTTCACAATAGGCCCTTCTCATAATTCCTAAGGAGGCAACAGCATTGCATACTCTGGATAGATTAAGAGCCTCCATCATATAGTAGAATCCTTTGGCAGGATCTCCCACCACAAAAGCATCGGCACCATCAAATTCCACCTCTGCTGATAGGACGGCCCTGACTCCGAGCTTATCCTTTAAGCGGCGAATCCGGATTCCATTTAGTGAGCCGTCGTGGTTCCGCCATGGTACGGCAAATAACGTCAGCCCCTTCGTCCCCGGAGGTGCGCCTTCTTTCCGGGCTAAAACCATGGCCACCCCGCACATGCCGGCATTGGAGGCAAAGTACTTTTCTCCATAAAGTTTGAAATGATCTCCAGCTTTCACTGCTTTCGTTTCATTTGCCCCTACGTCTGAGCCTCCCTGGCGCTCGGTTAAGAATGTTGCCCCCTCATACAGTGCAACATCTCCTGTGGAAAGGACATGCGGCAAAAAACGCTCCTTTATATCGTCGGAAGCATATTGATTAAGTAAATATGCAGTAGCCATAGACAATGTTACCGGACAGTAGAATCCTGGTTCGGTTTGCGATAGCAAATATCCTTGAGCAAAGGAGTAAATGTAATTCCCCTTCTCCCCCAGCCCCGGAATTTCTTTATAAACATAGCCGACAATTCCGGTTTGATACGTTTCTTCCACCGTTCGCAGGTAGCCTTCGTTCACCCATACTTCTGAAACGTCTTCACCGTACGCATCATATTTGATTAAGCGCGGCTGTCCTTCCCTGTCTGTAAACCTAGCCCGTGAATCAATGTCGGTGGCGCATTTCTCACCAAAGGCTGTCAGCTCTTTGTCAGCAAACTCGAAAAAGGCTGGATCCATTAGTTCCTTAAGTAAGGATTGAAACGGCAAATCTTCTTTATAAAAATTCAACATGAAAAACCTCCTCTTTTTTTCAGAATAATCAATAAATTAAGTATACCACTTTCCTACCTTGTTAAAAATAAAGTTTGGTTAATTTTAGGCAAGCTATCTTTTTTACCCTCCTTAAAAGTATAATTAGTTCAAAGACTTAAAGGGGAAATCTTCGTTGGAAAAGGAACAAGCACTAATTTTAGCTAACTTTATCGATAACTCAACTTCAGCGGCCTTTGAGATAAAAACACTTGAAATTTTGGGCGGCAGTTTAGTTAAATTTCATCAATGGGCAAATGGAAAACCTACGATCGCTGCATTTGAAGTAACTAGGCCAGATAATGATAGTGGCTATTACTTTGTATTCATTGACTGGCACCGAAATGACAACTATTATTTAGTCATTTATGCACATGATCGTTCCACGACCTGTGCCGAGATACGGCAAATTCAGGAAATAGACGGATCTCCACATATTGTCTGGACATACAAGCCATTTAAACGAGACGGAAAAAATGATCAAAGAAAAGCTTATTTTAAGCAAATGTTTGGTTCAACAAATGTTCAAATCAAACTGCCCTCCTCGCCTCTTGAGGTGGATGTATTTTTGAAACAATTATTTAAACTATGTCAAAACCGGATAAAAGCAGACAGGATTGTGGAAGTGTTTGATTTTGAATAAGAATGGAGACAAAAAGGTGATTACATATAAAAACTGTCAAAGCTGTGGAATGCCGCTAGCAAAAGATGAACTTGGCGGCGGGACGGAAAAGGACGGTACGAAGAGCATCAAATACTGTAGCCATTGCTATATGAACGGTGAATTCACATTACCTACTATTACTGCAGAGGAAATGAAAGAAAGAGTGATAGAAAAAATCGTTGAATTCGGGATGCCCAAGTTCATTGCTGGCATGTTCACAAGGAACATTCCTAAACTCGAGAGATGGAATGAAGGAAAATAAACTATAGGAAAGGGAGGCTTCTAGCCTCCCTCTAAGTTATAGCTGTTTTCGCATTAATTGTTGTTTTTCGTATAAGTTCACCAAGTCGTATTCCTAGTTGCTTCGTGGCATCTTTTCGTAAAAACATTGGCAAGAATCGCTTATTAATCATTGTAAATACCCCTTATGATGATACAAAAGCAACAAAGTTTACGAAAAGAGCCTTGTTATAAAACTTTACTTAAAAACGCCTTCGTCCGCTCTTCTTGTGGATTATCAAATAAGTCGCTTGGAATATTTTCTTCTACAACCAACCCGCCATCCATAAAAATTACGCGATCGCCCACTTCTTTGGCAAATCCCATTTCATGTGTCACGACCACCATGGTCATCCCTTCTTTTGCTAGGTCCTTCATAACCTCAAGGACCTCGCCAACCATTTCAGGGTCGAGCGCTGACGTCGGTTCATCAAAAAGCATGATTTTTGGCTCCATTGCCAGTGCCCTTGCAATTGCAACCCGCTGCTTTTGCCCGCCGGATAAAGAGTCTGGATAAGCATCGGCTTTATCCTCTAAGCCCACTTTTCGTAAAAGCTCGATTGCTTTTACTCTCGCTCTCTCTGTTGGAACGTTCTTTACTTTCATAGGGGCGAGCACAATATTTTGAATCACTGTTTTATGCGGAAATAAGTTAAATTGCTGAAAAACCATGCCCACATCCGTCCTGATTTTATTGATATCCGTTTTTTTATCGGTAATATCAATTCCCTCTATTAAAACATGTCCATCTGTAATCGTTTCTAGTAAATTAATGCATCGGAGAAAGGTAGATTTTCCTGAACCAGATGGGCCAATGACCACAACTACCTCTTTTGGCTTAACCGTTATATTTATATCTTTGAGAACCTCATTTTTTCCAAATGACTTTTTTAAATTTTTCACCTTAATCATTCTGTGGCCAACCTTCTTTCAAGTCGGGATAACAGTAAACTTAAAGAAAAAGTTAAAACAAGATAAATAAGGGCCGCGGTAATATACGGCTCCCATGCGCGATAATATTGTCCCTGCATTGCTTGTCCCCAATACATGAGCTCTTTTACAGCAATAATCGCCGCTAGGGATGAATCTTTTATTAAGACGATAAACTCATTACCTAGAGGAGGAATCATTCTTTTAAAGGCTTGCGGGAGAATGACAAATCGCATTGCCTGTACATGGTTCATCCCAAGTGAACGGGCTGCTTCCATCTGTCCTTTATCAATCGATTGAATTCCGCCCCTGAAGATTTCCGCTACATATGCCGCAGAATTTAATGAAAGGGCAGTTATAGCGGCAATGATCCCATTTGTTTCCCCTACAAAAAGCGGTACAAGACCGAAGTGAACTAATAATATTTGTACTAATAATGGCGTCCCACGGAAAAAAGTGATATAGCAGTTGAACGGGAAGGCGATCCATTTATTTTTTGTCAATTTACCCAATCCAATGAACAAACCGAGTAAACAACCAATTATGATGCTTGCAATCGAAAGGCCGATGGTTAGCAGCGTTCCTTTTACAAAAAATGGTGCATATTCAGCAAGTATGTCCCAACGAATATCCATCATGAGTCCTCCTAAAAAATCCTACATAAGAAATGTGCGCTAATTTTAACAAAAATTGCGCAACTGCTTTTTACGAAGCGTTACGCAATTTTGTCTAACCTTATTGTTGTGCTTTGATATCTGTTAAATCAGGATCCACCTTAAACCACTTTTTATAAATTTTTGCATATTCACCATTTTCGATAATTCCTTTAATTCCTTTATCAAAGTCAGCCTTTAGCTTGCTGCCTTTTGGAAACAAAAGCCCATAAAATTCTTTTTCAAACGCAGCTGCATCTTCAATAATAACAAAGTTCTCATTTGGGTTATTTTTTACATACTCCTCAATAACCGTATTGTCAGCAACAACGGCATCTGCACCGCCGCCTTTTAGTTCCATGATTGCAAGGTTATTATCTTTAAATTTTTTAAGATTTTTAGTTTCTGCACCTAGTAGTTTCTCAACAGCTTCCTGACCAGTTGTTCCATTTTGCACAGCAACCCTTTTGTCCTTTAAGTCCGCTGCACTCTTTATACTGCTCCCTTTTGGAACCATAATTTTATTGGTAGATAAAAAGTATGGAACGGAGAAATCATAGGTTTGTTTCCGTTTATCGTTAATCGTAATGGCCGAGATAGCAGCATCAGCCGTTTTACCTTTAATTTCTACAAATAATGGATCCCAGCCAACATGCTTGACGTTGATTTTATACCCAGCTTCCTTGGCAACAGCGTTAATAAAATCAATATCAAATCCAACAACTTCCCCTTTATCTTGGTATTCAAATGGCGCGTAGGCTGCATCTGTGACAACCTTCAATGTCTTCCTTCCACCCTCGCCACTTGTTTTACTCGTTCCACAAGCTGAAAGAACTAAGAGTAAGGCTACCATTAAAACTGTTGAAACTAATTTTAACTTCTTCATTTTTTCAGACCTCCAATGTTTTTTCTATAAAGTATTTTTTAAAAAATTAATAATATTTTGAATATAGATGATTATAACCCGTTTTAATTGTATATTCAATATTTTAAATATTTTACTATATTAGTACTGTAACTAACTGAAGTCTTGAGCATTATAGAATAATACTTTTCACATATATCTATTACTATCTCATTTTTATTCTCATCTAGGACTAAATATCAAATAAGACAAGAACTGTCCATAGGCATTCGCCGTTACCCCTCCAAACTGCATACATAATCTATAGGGTATTTACCACATAAGGAGAGATGCCTAAATGAATCCGTATGGATATTATCAAATTCCACAAGTTCCAATGGAGTATAATTCCTATGTTCAGCCTGAACAAATGAATTACTATAGTCAGCCAGAACAAGTTAATTACTATGAGCAAATTGAACCATTTAATCCCTATGTCCAGCCAGAGCAAATTAATCCTTATATCCCTGAACAATTTGATCCCGCAAGACAGCCACTACAAGTTGAGCGCAGACTCAATCAACTTGAGCGAGCCAATGAGCGGCAAGAAAGAGAGATCAACCAACTGCAACGTCAGGTAGCCCAACTCGATCGCAGACTCCAACGAGTGAATCAGCGCTTGCGTGCAGTGGAAAGAAGATTCAACTTCCCATTCACTCCATTTGATGGAGAATATTAAGAGAAATTTAAGAACCGGGCACACGCCCGGTTCTTTTTGCTTCCTAAACATCCATAGTCAGATTCTTTTACCCACTCTAATATAATGATTGTAAAAATACTGTCAGTTTATCTAACAAAACCACTGACAGGGAGCGAAAATTCAGTTAACTTTTCAATATAAACTACGAAGGAAAGGAAGATTTCAAATGTATCGAAGAAATGATATTAAACTAGCTGAAAGAATCCTTCAATTAGATAAATTAAGGGATGAGCTCTATGAAGAACTCATGAAAACAATGGGGTCACAGGCCAATGAACTTTTAAGAAGACTACAAAATTATTAATTTCAGTTTGAAAGGGGTGAAGAAAGTTGGCAACTCATTTACGTAAAGGGCTTGAACGCCTTAGGAAGTTTTATATAAAAAAGTTGTTAGAATCAGGCGCCACTGATTCTTCTCATCACGAACTTCACTCCCTTACCTTCTCTGAACTGGAAAGTTTATATAATAAAATATTCTCCCCGGCAAAATCATAATACATTTCTCCATCGAACGTAATCTTACAAACATGCAAAATAGTTTGCTAATCTAGTCCCATGTAAGAAAATGTAACATATAATAACATAAAATATGAAAATATTAATTATTGTAAACAATAGGGTGTGGTGAGCGACAAAAATGGGAAAAGACATCTCATATAAAGATAAAAAGGTAATTACAATCGGAATTGTCAGGGACCTAACAGGCCTTTCCGAACGACAAATACGTTACTACGAAGAACGAAAGCTTATTTTTCCCGAAAGGTCTGCTGGTGGAAGCCGTAAATTTTCCTTTTCAGATGTTGAATTGCTGATGGAAATTGCCAATAAAATTGAAGATGGCATCCAAACACATGATATTAGGAAGGAAATGCTTCGTGAACAAAAGAAACACAACCAAGAAGAGATTCGCAGACAGATGATCCAAGGACAATTAAATGCCCAATTTGGTTTACGGAAAAAGTAAGGACCCATGTAGACATCAAACCCATTCCTTATATAAGGGATGGGTTTTTTTCAACCTTTCTACCCTTATTTTAAGGGCGCCTCCGCTTTTATTACACTGTCTAGAAAAATCTCAAAATCCATGTTAGATAATCTTCCAAACTTATAGAAACCATTCTAGAATCATGTAAGAATACTAACATACAATATGTTAAGAATATTAACATCATTTTAAAGGGGGAGAAAAAATGGATACGACATTCTTAATGAACAGTCTATGGGTGATGGTGGCAGCTGTACTTGTCATCTTAATGATTGGAGGTTTTATCCTCCTGGAAACAGGCTCAACTAGAATGAAAAATGCTGGACATATCGCAGGTAAAACAATCCTTACTTTTGGAATCGGATCAATCGTATTTTGGGCAGTTGGATATGGATTAATTTTCGGTAAAGGAAATCCACTGATCGGTTTCTCTAATTTCTTTTATTCAGGCTATGATATTGATGGATTGCCACTGTCTGGCGCCGTTTTCTTTTTATTCCAATTAGCATTTGCCGGTATTTCATTAACCATTGCGTTTGGCGGCTTTGCAGAAAGAGCTAAATTAGGTGCTTACCTCGTATTTGCTTTACTTTTCTCAGTCATTGTCTATCCTCCAATTGCACACTGGATTTGGGGTGGCGGCTGGTTAGCAGAACATGGTAAACAAGATTTCGCTGGATCTACCGTAGTTCACTTAACTGGTGCAATGGCAGCTCTAGCTGCTACGATTCTATTAAAACCACGTATCGGAAAATTTAACAAAGATGGCTCAGCAAATAATCTTGCAGGTCATAACCAAGTATTTACTGCTTTAAGTGTATTGCTTTTATGGGTTGGCTGGTTCGGTTTTAACGCTGGTAGTACTTTAACGGTTGACAAAGCGTTCTTTGGATTTGTTGCTGTTAATACTAATTTAGCTGCAGCGGCTGGAACCATTGCTGCAATGATTGTTTCTTGGATGGTTCTTGGTAAAGCTGATGTTCCAATGATGTTAAACGGTGCTTTAGCAGGTTTAGTCGCTATTACAGCTTCTTGTGCCTTTGTAGATACATGGGCAGCAGTCTTAATCGGCTTTATCGCAGGAATTCTTGTTTTCTATAGCATCCGCTTCTTTGAA
The DNA here is from genome assembly GCF_019219025.1 of Bacillus sp. sid0103. Next base: position 15,440 of record NZ_JAHUWN010000026.1, read on the forward strand.
AACAGAGGAATTGACGATCCAATCGCAGCTCTATCCGTACATGGTACAGCTGGTGTCTGGGGAACGCTATCAACTGGTTTCTTTGCCACAAAAGAATTAGCAACAGTCGGAAAGCCAGGATTGTTTTACGGCGGCGGTTTACACCAACTTGGTGTTCAAGCATTGGGCGTTGTGACCTGTGCCGCTTTCGCCTTCATTGTCTCCTTCATTCTACTAGCAATTATGAAAAAATTCATGAATGGCTTGCGCGTTACGGAGGAAGAAGAGATTATTGGTTTAGATATGAGCGAACACGGAAGCTACGGTTATCCAGAATTATTGAAGGCCGAACAAACAAAAGCACTATAAAGTTTATGAAGTGTGCAAAGCCTTTAAAGGCTTGCACGCTTTATGTATTTTTTTAAGCGGGAGGTGTTAATCCATGAAACACGATACCTACTCAGCAATTGCTGAATACAGAAAAATCCACATGACAAATGCATCCAACGATCACTTTCAATTAAACCAACTTCATGACAACATTATCAAACAGGTTTTTGAACTCTCACTGGACGCAACCATTGAACTGAATGGCCCTCCTCCCTCTCCCTTTTCTTTCTTTGTAATGGGTAGTGCAGGCCGCTTCGAACAGTCGATTTGGAGCGATCAAGATCATGGCATCATTTATGTCGATCCCACTCATGAAGCAAAGGCCTACTTTTTAGCATTAGGAAGGGAAGTTTCAAAAGGTCTCTTTCAGGCTGGATATCCTTATTGCGATGGCGGTGTGATGTCGGGCAATCCCTTCTGGTGTAAAGCACAATCCGAATGGGAGAGACAAATATTGAACTGGACAGCCGAAGCATCGTGGGAATCATTACGCTACCTATTAATTTTTATCGACGGACGCTCTTTTTATGGTCAGGATCCGCTCATGGAACAACTAAAAACATTTGCCTATCAAACGGTTCAAAAAGAACAAATTCTTCCCAGAATATATAAAAATACACTTCATCTTAAAAAGGGAGTTGGTGTGTTAGGTCAAATATTAGTCGAAACACACGGGATCCATACCGGATCTCTAAATTTAAAAGAGACCGCCCTATTCCCTTACATCAATGCGACCCGGCTTTTGGCAATGAAAGAAAATATCCTGGAAACCTCTACCCTCGCAAGACTCGATAAACTACAAATTCATGACAAGGACCTCTATAAAACAATGTTTTTAAAACTGTTAAACTATCGTCTTCAATTTGCCAGCCATACAGATTATGAATCAGGTCACTATTTACCGGCAGACAAACTGACAAAAGAACAAAAGAATGAGGTGAAAGAAATTATTCGAAATGGAGTGGCCCTGCACCAATACGCTGCAAAACTTATCGACAAGGAGGGATAAAATGAAAATAAATGATTTAGCTCAATACTTCAGGCAGATTTCCGGCAAGGTTGGTTCTAATATATATGCAGGAATCCAAGGGCAAGTCAATCCACAACATCTTTCCTTCATAAGACAGCTGCAGAAAGAAATGAAAGGAAAAAACAACTTAGAGACCCCACTTAATGAATTAGAAGTGGTCGTATTTGATTTAGAAACAACAGGGTTCTATCCAGAAAAGGGCGATTATGTCCTATCAATTGGAGCAGTGAAGATGGTTGGACAACAAATTGAAGCAAATGATACTTTTTATTCTCTTATTAAATCAGACCTTCCTCTAACCGAAGAAATCGCAGCTCTAACTAGGATAGATGAGAATCAACTACGGGATGCTCCTCATGCCAGGGATGTGTTGCTTCAATTTTTTAACTTTGCACAAAGTCATATTCTTGTCGCACACCACTCTAAACACGAAAAGTCCTTTATGCAGAAAATGACATGGGACCTCTTAAAAACAAGATTTGAACACCGGATCATCGACACATCCTTCTTAATTCGACTATCAGACACATCCGTGAAATCATTACCACTTGAAGAACTATGCCATGAATGTGGGATTGCTATAAAAAATCGCCACCATGCACTTGGCGATGCCCTGATGACAGCGCAGATTTGGGGCAACTATTTACAAAGAGCTCAGAAAAACGGATATAGTAATTTACGGGAAGTATATGAACATCTTGCAAAACTTTGATCCTAAAAACACTATTTCAAACTAGTGTTTTTTTGTAAAGAATTAAGAATTTTCAAAACGAAATCCAATTGACTTTTCTACACATCGATCTTACTTACCTCTGAATATTCCCCCCAATCCAATACCTCACCCGAAAAAAATAACCTAAAAATAAAAAAATTTTAAAAAACTTTTATTCGCTGTATTCCTTATTACAGCAATAATGTAAACGCTATCAATTATTTTGACTTATTTGAATTGTCAGATTTTTATGTTGACCATGTTTTCGATTGGTTGTATGATTATCGAAAATAATCATCAATTCAATAACTGCCATAGCTCCTCATCATTTGGAGAAAGGGATATGGCAATTCTTTTTAAAAATTAATTTAGTCATTTAAAGCGGTCTATCACAAAAGAGGAGTGGTTAGGTTGGGGAGTCAATGGATTTTCCTTGACGGCGAGTTCGTCAAGAAAGAAGATGCTGTAGTTTCAGTTTTTGATCATGGTTTTTTATATGGTGATGGAGTATTTGAAGGCATACGTGTATATAGTGGAAACGTCTTTAGGCTCGATGCTCACCTGAAAAGACTATTTGAATCAGCACAATCCATTATGCTGAATATTCCTTATACACAGGAGGAAATGACGCAATTAATCGTCGATACAATCAGAAAAAATCAGCTTGAGAGCGCCTATATTCGTGTCGTTGTTTCTCGTGGAAAAGGGAATCTCGGCTTAGATCCTTCATCCTGCTCGAAGCCTAGTGTCATTATTATTGCTGAAGAATTGAGAATGTACCCTAAAGAATATTATGAACGCGGGATTAAAATCGCATCTGTTGCGAGTCGAAGAAATCGCCCAGACGTTCTAAGTCCACAGATTAAATCACTGAACTATTTAAATAATATTCTAGTAAAATTAGAGGCTAATCAAGCTGGGGTTGAGGAAGCATTAATGTTGAATGATCAAGGTTATGTTACCGAAGGCTCCGCTGACAATATCTTTATTGTTAAAAATGGTGTCATCTATACCCCTCCTGTTTATTTAGGAGCTTTGGAGGGAATTACCCGGAACGCTATCCTAGATGTTGCAAGGGCCAAGGGCTATGTGGTTCAAGAATCTCCTTTCACAAGACATGATGTGTATGTGGCCGATGAGGTGTTCTTAACTGGAACAGCCGTAGAGGTTATCGCAGTGATTGATGTCGATGGCCGTAAGATTAAGGATGGTAAACCAGGTGAAGTTACGAAAGATTTATTAGAAGAATTCAGAAAAATTGTAACAACAGACGGTGTGGCTTGTTACCCAACAGGTACCAACCAGGCAATCGTTAGTTAGGAGCTAAAAAACATGCGTAGCGATATGATTAAAAAGGGAATTGATCGGGCACCCCACCGCAGCCTATTATATGCAACCGGGGTAAAAACGAGCGACCTCGAAAAGCCATTTATCGGCGTTTGTAACTCGTTTATAGAAATTATCCCAGGACACAAACACCTTAATCATTTCGGTGAGATAGTAAAAGAGGCTATTCGTGAAGCTGGCGGTATTCCTTTTGAGTTTAACACGATTGGTGTTGATGATGGTATTGCAATGGGGCATATTGGGATGCGCTATTCCCTGCCAAGCCGCGAATTGATCGCCGACAGTGCCGAAACAGTTATTAATGCTCATTGGTTCGATGGTGTGTTTTACATTCCAAACTGCGACAAGATTACACCAGGAATGTTAATGGCAGCGGCAAGAACCAACGTTCCTTCTGTCTTTGTATCGGGCGGACCAATGGAAGCAGGCGTTTCACCATCAACTGGAAAAAATCTTTCCCTCACTTCCGTATTTGAAGGTGTCGGGGCTTACCATAACGGAACCATCAGTCAGCAACAACTGCTAGACATTGAAACAAATGCCTGCCCTACTTGCGGCTCATGTTCTGGAATGTTTACCGCTAATTCGATGAACTGTCTGATGGAAGTATTAGGAATGACTGTTCCTGGAAACGGAACAATTGTTGCAACTTCAGAAGAAAGACATGAACTAATTCGTCAAGCCGCAAGGCATTTAGTAGAACTAGTGAAAAAAGATATCCGCCCGCGTGACATTATTACTAGAGAGGCAATTGATAATGCCTTTGCCCTAGATATGGCCATGGGTGGTTCAACAAATACCGTGCTTCATACATTGGCAATTGCCCATGAAGCTGGGATTGACTATGACTTACGTGAAATTAACAAAATTGCTGAAAGAGTTCCTTATCTAGCAAAAATTATGCCAGCATCTGATTATTCAATGGATGACATTCATCGTGCAGGCGGGGTTAGTGCCATTATTAATGAACTTTATAAAGTAGAAGGCGCCTTACACGATAACTGCCTAACCATTACTGGAAAGACTCTTGCAGAAAATGTGAAGGAAGCAACAATCACGAACGAAACCGTCATCCGGACCAAAGACAATCCATATAGCCCAGTTGGTGGACTATCCATCCTATATGGAAACATCGCTCCAGATGGCAGTGTAATCAAGGTTGGTGCTGTTGATCCTTCAATTAAAACATTCTTGGGTGAAGCAATCGTTTTTGAATCCCAAGATGAGGCACAAGAAAATATTAATAATGGTACTGTTCAAGCGGGACACGTGGTCGTTATCCGCTATGAAGGTCCAAAAGGCGGACCTGGAATGCCTGAAATGCTTGCACCTACTTCCGCGATCATGGGTCGTGGATTAGGTAAAGAAGTTGCCCTGATTACGGATGGACGCTTCTCAGGAGCAAGCCGCGGAATTTCCATCGGTCATATTTCACCAGAAGCAGCAGAAGGCGGACCAATCGCCCTTGTGGAAAATGGTGACAAAATTTTAATCGACCTGGAAGCACGCTCCATAGAACTTCTAGTTGATGATGAAGTTTTAGCAGAACGACAGAAGGCATGGGTGAAACCAGAACCAAAAATCAAAACGGGTTATCTTGCAAGATATGCAGCACTCGTTACATCTGCCAATACTGGCGGCATTATGAAAATATAAATATTTTAGAACGCAGGGAGCTCATAGTACCCCTCCCCTTCCTAAGGAAGCTAAGGTGCTAAAGCGTTAAATGATTATCATTTGACAATAAAATATCCATAAATCGATGACGGGAATAAAGGAATAAGATTTCGTATTTTCAGAGAGCTGGGGTTGCTGGAAGCCCAGTAATACAACTTATTCTGACATCATCCCTGAGTGTTAAGCCGAACAGTCATGACCTAAGTAGGCTTAATCGGGTGTCCAATCTTGAACACCTGTTACCAAAAGAAGCGTTTCTTTATTATAGATCTCGCTTCATAAGGCAGTATTCGTAAGGATACTGTAAAAACGGGTGGTACCGAGAAATGGAAGGCCTTTTCTCCCCGATTATTCTGCTTTTGATGTTCTTAACTGCAGTCTATTCAGGGAGAATAGGGCCTTTTTTACTATTTTTTAAATGGTTTTTGGGATTCTCCACAATGATTAATAGGATTTCTCCAAAACCCTGAAATTTTTTCTATTCAACTACTCATAAGGAGGGATTACGACGTGAAAGTAGAAACAAAAAAGCTTGAGATCCAAACTAGTACCGAGCCAAGAACCGGTGCAGACCTTCTCATCGACTTACTGAAAAAAGAAGGTGTGGAAACGCTATTTGGATATCCCGGGGGTGCCGTCCTTCCAATCTATGATGCCATTTACCGCGCCCAGGGTACAATCAAGCATATTCTCTTCCGACATGAACAAGGAATGATCCATGCAGCTGAAGGGTATGCCCGAGTTACTGGGAAACCTGGAGTCGTTCTTGCCACATCAGGACCTGGGGCGACCAACCTTGTGACAGGAATAACTGATGCGATGATGGATTCCCTGCCGCTTGTTATATTCACAGGTCAGGTTGCACGAAGTGTCATTGGAACTGACGCCTTCCAAGAAGCTGATGTTATGGCGATTACAACACCAATTACCAAACATAACTTTCAAGTTCAATCTATCGAGGACTTACCACGCATCGTCAAGGAAGCTTTTCATATTGCTTCTACCGGACGGCCTGGGCCAGTCTTAGTCGACGTCCCTAAAGATATTTCCGCCGGAGTATTAACAAATGAACCTGAAGAAGCGAGCATTAATTTACCTGGATACCAGCCAACTACAAAGCCAAATCCATTACAAATTAAAAAGCTTGCTGACTCCATTTCAAAGGCTATCAAGCCTGTGATTCTTTCAGGAGCCGGTGTTCTCCATGGAAGAGCATCAGCTGAATTAACTGCTTTTGCGGAAAAACATCAAATCCCAGTAGTCACTACTTTACTTGGACTTGGTACCTTTCCTGCAGATAATCCCCTTTCGTTAGGAATGGGTGGAATGCACGGAACATATGCAGCAAACATGGCGATTTACGAATGTGATCTGCTAATCAACTTAGGTGCCCGATTCGATGACAGACTAACAGGAAATCTTAAACACTTCGCCCCATTTGCGAAGGTTGCCCATATTGACATCGATCCAGCCGAAATTGGTAAAAATGTTCCAACCCATCTTCCCATCGTTTCTGATACGAAAGAGGCACTTAGCGAACTGCTTAATCAGGAAATTGAATCACCTAAAGCTGGTGAATGGCTGGAAAAACTGAGCCAGAACAAACAGGAGTATCCGCTTTGGTATAAACATGATCCAAACGGAATGTGTCCGCAATGGGTGATCGAAGCAGTCCATAAAGTCACTAATGGTGACGCCATCGTCGCAACTGATGTCGGTCAGCACCAAATGTGGGCAGCACAATATTACACCTTTAAACAGCCGCATCGCTGGATCACCTCTGGCGGACTGGGAACCATGGGCTTTGGCTTCCCTGCTGCGATTGGTGCACAAATTGCTGAGCCGGATAGTACAGTCGTTGCAATTGTTGGAGATGGCGGTTTTCAAATGACACTTCAGGAATTATCGATTATTTATGAACGAAACCTTCCTGTAAAAATCATTATTGTCAACAACGGCGCACTTGGAATGGTTCGCCAATGGCAGGAACTATTACACGGAAATCGTATTTCAGAATCGATCCTTCATACACAACCTGATTTTGTCAAACTTGCTGATAGCTATTCGATTAAGGGGTATCGGGTTAACAATCAGGAAGAACTGATTACTGTTTTACCGGAAGTATTTGCTCATAATGGTCCGGTATTAGTTGATTGCCGTGTACTTCAACAAGAAAAAGTATTCCCGATGATTGCCCCTGGTAAAGGAATTCATGAAATGATTGGGGTGAAACCATGAAACGGATCATCACAGCAACCGTTCAAGACCGAAGCGGTGTCCTAAATCGTGTCACCGGCCTCTTACAAAGACGCCAATTCAATATTGAAAGTATTTCAGTTGGTCCATCCGAAACCGAGGGGATTTCAAAAATGACCCTGGTGGTCGAGGTTGAAGACGATCAGCGCCTCGAACAGGTGACGAAACAATTAAACAAGCAAATTGATGTTTTAAAAGTTTCTGATATTACTGATAAGGCAATTGTCGTCCGCGAACTGGCCCTAATTAAAGTAGCATCAAGCAGCCAATTGCGCAGTGAAATCCACGGGATTATAGATCCGTTCCGTGCCCTAATTATTGATGTAAGTAAAGACAGTCTCGCCGTTCAAATTACAGGACGTCCTGATAAAATCGATGCCTTGATCGAAATGCTTCGACCTTATGGCATTAAGGAAATTGCAAGAACCGGTTTGACTGCCCTCCAGCGTGGGCACCAACCGCAAGTAAATGATCTAGCAACATATTCTCTATTAAAATAATAATATTCCTGAAAGGATGATTAATAATGGTAAAGGTTCTATATAACGGAGATATTCAAGAGGAAGTTTTACAAGGAAAGAAAATCGCAGTAATTGGATATGGATCTCAAGGTCATGCCCATGCCCTAAATTTAAAAGAGAGCGGCTTTGATGTAGTGGTTGGATTACGAGAAGGAAAATCTTGGGATAAAGCAGTTGAAGATGGCGTAGACGTACGCACTGTTGCTGAAGCAACTGCTGCAGCAGAGGTGGTCATGATTCTACTTCCTGATGAAATGCAGCCAAAAGTTTATGAAGAAAGCATTAAACCAAATCTTGAGGCTGGCAACTCACTTGTTTTTGCTCACGGATTCAATATTCATTTCAGCCAAATCGTTCCTCCTGCTGATGTTGACGTATTCCTAGTAGCACCAAAAGGTCCAGGACATTTAGTTCGCCGTACTTTTACAGAAGGCGCTGGAGTTCCTGCTCTATATGCAGTTTACCAAGACTACTCTGGTCAAGCTCGTGATGTTGCACTTGCCTACGCAAAAGGAATTGGCTCTGCTCGTGCCGGAGTATTGGAAACTACTTTCCAAGAAGAAACAGAAACAGATTTATTCGGAGAACAAGCAGTTCTTTGCGGCGGTACTACTGCCCTAATCAAAGCAGGCTTCGAAACACTAGTAGAAGCAGGTTATCAGCCTGAAGTTGCATATTTCGAGTGTTTACATGAATTGAAATTAATCGTTGACCTTTTATATGAAGGTGGCTTAGAAAACATGCGTTATTCTATCTCCGACACTGCTCAATGGGGAGATTTCGTTTCCGGACCACGCGTAGTTAACGAAGATACAAAAGCACGCATGAAAGAAGTATTAAAAGATATTCAAACTGGTAAATTCGCTCAGGGCTGGATCTTAGAAAATCAAACAAATCGCCCTCAATTCAACGCGATTAATCGTGCTGAAAACAACCACCAAATTGAGCATGTTGGCCGTGAGCTTCGTGCATTAATGCCGTTTATTAAAAACAAACCAGTAAATGCAAAGAAGGAAGTGGTGGTAAATGGTTCACGTTAACATCTTCGATACGACATTACGCGATGGAGAACAGTCCCCTGGTGTAAATTTAAACCAGCTTGAAAAATTGGAAATCGCAAGACAACTTGAACGGTTTGGGGTTGACATTATGGAGGCCGGCTTCCCGGCTTCCTCCCAAGGCGATTTTGAAGCTGTAAGAGCTATCGCCCGGAATATTAAAAATGTCTCGGTCACAGGCCTGGCAAGAGCGACGAAATCGGACATTGACATTGCGTGGGATGCGTTAAAAGATGCAGCAGAACCAAGGTTGCATGTATTCCTTGCCACCTCCCCTATCCATATGCAATATAAACTGATGAAAACACCTGAGGAAGTTACACAAATAGCGGTAGACATGGTTTCTTATGCTAAACGGAACTTCCCGCATATCGAATGGTCCGCTGAAGATGCGTCTCGCTCTGACCTTGATTTCCTTGTTCAAATTATTACGAAGGTCATCGATGCCGGTGCGACTGTCATTAATCTTCCTGACACAGTCGGCTACACCACACCTGAAGAATATGGACGCATGTTCCGGTACATCCGAGAAAACGTACCTAATATTCATAAGGCAGCACTCTCTTGTCATTGTCATGATGATTTGGGTATGGCAGTTGCGAATTCACTGGCTGCCATCGAAAACGGAGTTACCCAAGTCGAGGGTACGATTAATGGAATTGGAGAACGTGCAGGAAATGCCTCTTTAGAGGAAATTGCAGTTGCCTTAAACATTCGAAAAGATAGGTATCCTTATACTACGAATTTAGTATTAAAAGAAATTAAACGCACAAGTGACCTTGTTAGCCGCTTTACAGGTATGATGGTTCCACCTAATAAGGCCGTGGTTGGAAAGAATGCTTTCGCTCATGAATCAGGAATCCATCAGGATGGCGTCTTAAAAAATACATTAACCTATGAGATTATTACCCCTGAATTAGTTGGGGTCAAATCAAATGATTTAGTTCTAGGCAAACATTCCGGCCGCCATGCCTTCAAAGATAAAATTGAGCAGATGGGCTTTGAATTACCGGATGAAAAATTGATTGAAGCCTTTACTGCTTTTAAACAGTTAACCGATCGTAAAAAAGAAGTAACAGATGAGGATCTTTTTGCAATTTTAACTGATATTCAAACAACAGCTGTTGATATCAGAAAATATGAACTTGTTGCCTTCCAAGTCCATTACGGCTCAGCCAACTTGCCGACAGCGACGGTGGCACTAACCACTCCAGAAGGTATTCGAGTCGAGACGGCCCGTACTGGTTCTGGTAGTGTTGAAGCTTTAATGAACACCTTGGAAGCACTAATTAAAGAAGAGATCCACCTTACTGATTTCAGATTAAGTTCGATTGGGCAGGGACGGGATGCACTTGCTGAGGTTCATGTCAAAATGACAGTGAACGGTACCCCTGTAACTGGGCGTGGTTCCGCACAAGACGTACTGGAAGCTTCTGCAAAGTCATTCTTAAACGCTGTTAATCGTGTATTTTTCAACCAAAATACAGCTGTAAAAGAAACGGTAGTCTAATAGAGCACAAACAATAAATGAGGAGGTTGCTTCTAATGAAAAAACGTATTGTCTTACTTCCCGGTGATGGCATTGGCAAGGAAGTTATTAACTCAGCAAAAGATGTGTTAAATGCAATTGCTGAAGAATACAATCATACTTTTAGCTTTGAAACCCATGAAATCGGAGGAGCAGCCATAGACCTTTACGGCACTCCCCTTCCGGAAACAACCGTTGATGCTTGTAAACAAGCCGATGCGGTATTGCTTGGTGCTGTTGGCGGACCAAAATGGGATAACAATCCCTCCCACTTACGCCCTGAACGAGGCTTGCTAGGAATCCGTAAGGCACTTGATTTATATGCAAACTTAAGGCCGATTAAAGGATTTAAAAACCTTCTTCATGCCTCACCTTTAAAGGAAGAAGTAGTTTCTGGAAGCGACCTCCTTATCGTACGTGAATTAACTGGCGGCCTTTATTTCGGAACACCAAGTGAACGTCGTGATAACGGAAACTCCGTTGTAGACACGCTTGTCTATTCCCGTCAAGAGATTGAAAGAATTGTCGATAAAGGTTTTCAAGCAGCCCAGCAAAGGCGCGGTCATCTTACTTCGGTGGATAAAGCAAATGTACTGGAGTCTAGCAAACTATGGCGCGAAATAGTTGAAGAGAAAAAAGCTCAGTACCCAGATGTAGCTGTGGAACATGTATTAGTTGATGCTGCCGCTATGAAATTAATCACGAACCCAAGCCAGTTTGACGTCATCGTTACCGAGAATCTATTCGGCGACATCTTAAGCGATGAAGCCTCTGTTATTACTGGATCACTTGGTATGCTCCCTTCTGCTAGCTTAAATGAAAATGGAGTGGGCCTATATGAACCTGTTCATGGCTCTGCCCCTGACATCGCTGGTAAAGGTGTGGCTAATCCTGTTGCGATGATTTTATCAGCCGCAATGATGCTCAGGTACTCTTTCCAATTGAATGACGAGGCAAAAGTGATTGAAGATGCAGTTCAAGCGGTATTAGATGCCGGCTTCCACACAGGCGACCTTCAAGTTCCAGGTGGACGGCTTGTTGGAACGGCTGAAATGACGAAACGGATTGCGGATTATATCAAATCACAAAATGCTTCGAAGTGCATCGCCAGCTGTTATTTTTAAATGAATTTGGTGGGTAAACCGTCTCGTTGGGCGGTTTACCCCTAAATTTATCCAAACTATTTAAATTCATTTACGTGAGGAAGGACGCTATGCAAACACCAAAAAATATTATCCAAAAGATTTGGGAAAAGCATGTGGTACATCAAGAAGATGGAAAGCCGGATTTATTATATATTGATCTACACCTCGTTCACGAAGTAACCTCTCCTCAGGCTTTTGAGGGCTTACGAATGAATGGTCGTAAAGTACGCCGCCCAGACCTTACCTTTGCGACGATGGACCATAATGTTCCAACCCGCCAACGACTTGTAATCAATGACCCTGTTTCAAAAAAACAAATTGATACTCTACAACAAAATTGTCAGGATTTCGGAGTTCCACTTGCTGATATTCATCACCCAGATAATGGGATAGTCCATGTAATCGGACCTGAACTTGGTCTTACTCAGCCTGGTAAAACCATTGTGTGCGGGGACAGTCATACCTCTACACACGGAGCATTTGGTGCGCTCGCTTTTGGTATTGGTACAAGCGAGGTCGAGCATGTCCTTGCAACCCAAACACTTTGGCAAGCGCCACCTAAAACCTTAAATGTTAAGATCAATGGAAAACTTGGTACCGGCGTTACAGCTAAAGACTTAATCCTTGCCATCATAGGTAAATTCGGTGTCCAATTTGGAACTGGTTATGTGATGGAATACACAGGTGAAGCCATCCGTTCCCTCTCCATGGAAGAGCGTATGACAGTTTGTAACATGTCGATTGAAGCAGGTGCTAGAGCCGGACTCATCACTCCAGATGAAACTACTTTTGAATACTTACGGGGCAGACGCCATGTACCTCAAGGAGAAGCATTTGAGCAAGCCGTTGCAGAGTGGAAGGCCCTAGCTTCTGATGAGGGGGCAGCCTATGACTCGGTAGTTGAAATAGAAGCTGCTGAAGTTGAACCACAAGTAACCTGGGGAACAAATCCAGGGATGTGTATTCCGATTACGGCTAATGTTCCAAATCCAGACGAGACCGATAAGCCTAGTGAAAAAGACGAGATTGGGCGTGCGCTTGAATACATGGGCCTTGAAGCAGGTCAGCCCATCTCAAGTGTGAAAATTGACCATGTTTTCATCGGATCTTGCACAAATTCGCGTTTAAGTGATTTACGAAGTGCGGCTGAGGTGATCCGGGGCAAGAAGGTTAACCCTTCGGTTACTGCCATCGTTGTTCCTGGTTCGTTTAGTGTCAAGCTTGCAGCGGAAAAAGAAGGCCTTGATAAGGTCTTTACGGATGCGGGATTTGAATGGCGTGAAGCTGGGTGTAGTATGTGCTTGGCGATGAACGATGACATTGTTCCACCTGGAGAACGCTGCGCCTCCACATCTAACCGAAATTTTGAAGGGCGCCAAGGGAACGGGGCGAGAACCCATCTTGTCAGTCCAGAAATGGCTGCCGCTGCCGCTATTGCAGGTCAATTCGTTGATGTCCGTCAATTCTCTGCTGCACAGGAGGTTAGATAGTATATGGAACCATTAAAGATTCATAAAGGACTAGTTTTTCCATTAAACCGTTCAAACGTTGATACGGATCAAATTATCCCTAAGCAGTTTCTAAAGCGGATTGAACGCAGTGGTTTCGGCCAATTCCTTTTTTATCATTGGCGTTTTGATGATGAAGGAAATCTTCGTCCTGATTTTTCATTAAATAATCCGAAATATAAAGGCGCATCCATTTTGGTTGCCGGTGAAAACTTTGGTTGTGGCTCTTCTCGTGAGCATGCTCCATGGGCGGTTCAAGATTTTGGTTTTAAAATTGTCATCGCCCCAAGTTTTGCTGACATTTTTAAAAACAATTGTGTGAAAAATGGGATTCTCCCTATTCAGGTTAGTGACGAGCAAGTTCAGTACATCATTAGAAAAGCAGAATCGGAAGAATACGAATTAACCGTGGACCTTGAGAATCAAGTGGTTTCTGATAATGAGGGCTTCAAGGTTACTTTCGAGATTGCCCCTTACCCTAAAGTTATGCTCCTAAATGGCTGGGATGAGATTGGCGTCACTTTAACCTACGAAGATAAAATTGCATCATATGAACTAAGTAGATAATAAAAAATGAGCTTGGGAACCCAGGCTCATTTTTTTTAATTGGAGAAAGAACACATTTCACAACTCGTTTAATATATTTTTATTCTCAGATTCTTCGTTAAAGGTTAAAACCTCATCCACCGGCTCGTAGGATTTACCATAAAAGTGGTGATCTTTATAGGTGTGAATTATATCATATGTTTGTTTAATTGCTTCAAAAATCATTTCTTCGGATTCATTATTTGGTGCCCAATAGAGAATTTCCATCCTATTGACCTCATTTGTCGCCAATGATTTCCTCTCATATCCAATGGACACGGCGTGCTCGAATTTTTCTCGTTTATAAAAATGGAGACGTTTTTCAGTATCGCTATCCTCATAATTCACTGGCTCCACTTCAAGGATAATTGGCTTTCCTTTTTGTTTTAACTTTTCCAATAGTTTATGACCTAATCCCTCACCACGGGCATTTTTTGAAACAAATAAATAATCAATAAATACAAACTTTTCTAGTTCAGCATACATTAAAACATGATTCGGTCCCTCATCCTTATGATAGATGTTTGATCGCTCTTTCAGTAAGGTTTCCATATGTGCTCTTGATTTCATTTCTTCAACAGGAAAATACTGATTCAACTTTTCATACCAATGCATGGACATACTCCTTAAAAACCAGGTAATTGATCCAGATTATTTTCTTTAATTCCATCTGGTTCACTACGGATAATGTCGCGCCCATATTTGTGGAAGACATCCACATGAGCAATCTTTCCATCTTTTGCTTCATTTAAGGCTGTAATATAATCCAACTCGCGGCCAGTACTGGTCTTAAAAGCAATAATATCACCATCATCGTTTTTCCTAACGGACACGAACTCCTCTTTGCCATCAGGATTACTCTGTCCCGCTTCCAGTTGAGCTTGCTGCCGGCTGGCTTGCTTGTACTCATCATAAATTTTTTCATAATCTTTTTGTACCATCACTTCCACCTCCGAACGTTTGTTAGTATTTTTGACAATTGGAGCGGTTTTACTCATAAAAAAATGGCCCTTCGCACATTAAATCGGAAGGGCTGTTCACAAAATATTCAGTACTCCGCGCGGCTTTTAAAAAAATCAAAAAGGACCAATACTGGCCCTTTAAAAAGTGTTTATAACGTGTAAAATACCATTACACTAATTAGAAATTAAGCTCTCCTTTTATTAAAGTAAATTCAGGAAGATTTTCCTCTAAAATGGTAAATATTATTTATCACCGAAAAATGTCATAATACTTTTAATAAGAATGAATTTTGGAGTGAGAAATGATTGCTTTATTTAGAGAAAAACCATGATCCAAGAAAGAACGCGGCAATCCTTGCCCAATTTACTGACCATCAACTTGACCTCACAAATGAATTACAAGAATCCGAACATCTTTTCAATCGATTACGAAAATATGATAACGCTCTTCGGCCAAAGGAAGTTCGTCGACTAACAGGTTCATTGGGTCAAAAAATGACAGCAGCTATTTTTCGCCTCTTATCGACCACTGCCAATTCTGATGATCTAGTAAAGATTAAGATAGATCCAGAAGGAAATGTAATTCCAGATTGGAAGAGAATGCTGGACGAAGAATATTTGAACTTACATAAAAATGTCGTGAAAGAGGTCAATGTTGAAGATTTTGGGGCAATTGGCGATGGAAAGACGGACAACACTAATGCCTTTAAAAGTGCGATTGGCAATGGCAATGTGAAAGTAGTTATCCCTGCTGGAGTATATATCACAAAGGGAATCCAACTACCCTCCTGGACAATGCTTGTTGGGGCAGGAAAAGGTTTGACGACCATTAAACTTCACGATTCTTCCAGAAAAGGTACCCGTCTCATTACTAACACGAATCATTGGCAAGGAAACCACCATCTTTTTGTCAGTGGCTTAAGTTTGGACTGGAATATAGAAAGGCTTGGCAACGTGGCGAAAACCAGTACCTGGGGGAATCATTCAAGCTGTTTAACCTATGCAAATGTGACATATGGCTGGGTTATGGATGTCGAAGCGATAAATCCAGGACTGCACTGCTTTGACATTTCATCAACTTTGTATAACTATGCTGGTGACGGCTTCCGTGCTCGCGGCGGCAGCAAATATGTCTGGCTTGATAACTTAACAGGTTATGGTTTTGGCGATGATGGGATCACCACCCATCACAGTAATTGTATCTTCATCACTCGCTGCCATATGTGTGATCCGAGTGGACGAGCCCATCGAAAGGGTTTTTCTAATTCGAACGGAATTGAAGTTGATGATGGTTCGAGAAATGTGGTGCTTGTTAATAATTCTTCAGCCCGATGCTTTGGCGGGGTGGAGATTAAAGCACATGAAAATTCTTCAGCCGCTTCAAATGTACATATAATTGGACATATTTCTGTCAACGACAACCGATCGTTTAATTTCAGGCATATTGGACATCACAAAAGTACAGAGTCTGAATCAAAAACTGCCCACAATATTATGGCGACGAATCTACTTTCAATTGCTCCGATTTATACAGAATTATATACAGGTTCTACGCCGCGCGGAATGGTGATCTCCGCTTATAAAAATGTTGTGATTAACCATTTTACGTTGATTGGAGATCCTGGTTATAACTACGATGGATATCCAGTCGTTGCCGTTCAGTATCGGGCTAGAAACGTCCTGTTAAATCATATTTCGTTCAGAGGTTTTAAAAAAGCTGGGAGCAATATTAAAGTCTTCGGTGGTAAAAATCGGGCCGATTCCATTCAAATCTATGATGTGAAGAGTGTAAATTCTGCTCCAAAAGCAATCGAGGTCGGCTCAGGTATCAACGATGTTACAATTGAAAATAAAAAAAGCGTACACAACTATTTGTGACGCTTTTCCTCTTTTTGGACAGTTATTTCATCGACCAATTTTTCCGCTACTTTCCGATATAAATTACTCATATGAACAAGTGAGGAGATCATTAACACTTGCTCAAGATACGACGAATTTCCCTTTTCATCCCCACTGATTTCTTCTTTAACGTCCGTTACTCTTTCCTCGATATCTACTTTGAAATCCTCGACATTTTGGCGGGTTAAATGTAGATAACTCGTATAAAAAGCATTGAGATCAATCTCCTCATTGATAATTTTTTGATTGATCCCAGCAAGGGTAGTTTTAATATCATTGATAGAAAGTGCCCCTTTTAATTGGTAGATCAAACTCATTAAGATGAGATGCTCCTTTGAATACTTTTTATTTTGGATTGGAAAAATGAGTTTTCCTTTCGCGTAATTATTGATCATCGTTTTGGTGAGGACCTTATCATCTTCATTCCGTTTTGATCCCATGAATTTATTTTCAAATAATTGAATGACCTGGTCCATATATAAATCGAGCTGTGGGATTTCCTCTAACGCAAAATTCGCTTCTAAGCAGAGTTGTTCAATAATTTGATTGATACGTTCCATTCATTTTTCTCCGTTCCTTGTCGTTATTTTTTTATTATACCTAAAGATATATCAATTGACTAGATGTTGATGTACTAGTATTATTATAAGTAGTTATTAAAACTACGTGTTGTGCTAGGAGGCATTATTAAT
Source organism: Bacillus sp. sid0103 (assembly GCF_019219025.1). The sequence continues at coordinate 32,729 of NZ_JAHUWN010000026.1, forward strand.
GAGCAATTACATTCGGGAACCAATCAATGGACTGACCCATTTAGCTGGAGCTATTTTAGCCTTTGTCGGACTTCTTGCAATGGTAATAAAAGCAGCTGCAACAACCAATTCACCCACTTCTATAACTGCGGTCATTATTTTCGGGGTAAGTATGATTCTTCTTTATTCTGCATCGGCAACCTATCATATGGTGATTGCTCGCGATAAGGTTATTGCCTTTTTACGGCGGCTTGATCACTCGATGATCTTCATTTTAATAGCCGGAACGTATACTCCATTTTGCTTTATAAGTTTGAACGGAAAAATTGGCGCGATTCTATTTTCAATTATTTCGGGAATTGCGATTAGCGGAGTTGTTTTTAAAATGGTCTGGTTTAATTGCCCGCGCTGGATTTCTACTGCCTTGTATTTAGCGATGGGCTGGATGATTGTGTTTGTTTTCTCACCACTCACTAGCAGCTTAAATCCAATCGGTCTATTTTTGCTAATCCTCGGTGGAGTTTTTTATACCATTGGCGGGGTCATCTATGGTGCAAAGCCTAGGTTTTTACAGTCCAAATACATGGGCTTTCATGAAATCTTTCATATTTTCATTTTGCTGGGAAGTTTGGCGCATTTTTTAACCGTGTTCCTATACGTCATTTAATGTTGAAGATTAAAACGCCCTCTTTGATGGCGTTTTTTGTTTCTGAAATAAACTTTTTACCCTTGGGACAAAATAACACCAATTAGCACCACAAAAAGATAGAGGTGTTCCTGTTGCTTCGATTGATTTTTCAACTGATCGTGATTGGACTTTGTTCGATGTTATTCGGATTTGCTTTTAATACTTTTCTTATTCCCCATCAACTTACCTCTGGTGGTGTGACCGGCATCGCCTTTTTTATTCACCATTTTTTAGATATCAATACTGGGTCGATTATTCTGCTCATCAATATTCCCTTATTTTTATTAGGATTAAAATACTTAGGAAAAAAATTTATTTTGCTGACTGGTTATGCTGTTTTTGTATTATCATTCAGTATGAAGTTCATTCCGATTCATCCTATTAGCGATGACATTCTTCTATCTTCCATCATTGGAGGTGCACTTTATGGAATTGCAGTGGGCCTTATCATTCGGATTGGGGGTTCAACTGGAGGAACGGATATTGTAAGTCTTACTCTTGCAAAAAAAAAGAATTTGCAGGTTGGCTTTTTAAATATTTGTATGAACTTTTTAGTAGTGGGGATTTCCGGATTGGTTTTTGGATGGGGTATCACACTTTATACGATTATCGCTATCTATGTATCCGGCCGCGCGGTTGATATGGTTTACACGAATCAAAATAAATTAACGTTAACGATTGTGACCGATAAATATGAAGAGCTTACAGATGCACTTATTCACTTGCATGCTCGTGGGGTTACAGTAACGGATGCTGAAGGAGCTTACACCCATAAGCCCAAAAAGGTATTAACCACAGTGATTACCAAATTCGAATTAAATGAAACAAAACATACTATTAGAAAGGTGGACCAGAAGGCGTTTGTGAATATCATGCAGACAATGGAAGTGATGGGGCGCTTCCGGAAAGATTGAATTGGCATATGCCCGTTTTGCTTAATTTTTTGTTTGAATGGGATTGCGTCTCCTACGGTTACCGCTAAACCATTTTTTAGCCTTCACGGGCATCATACAAGTCCTATGGTTACCGCTAAACCATTTTTTTAGCCTTCACGGGCATCATACGCGTCTTATGATTACCGCTAAACCATTTTTTTAGCCTTCACGGGCATCATACAAGTCCTATGGTTACCGCTGAACCAATTTCCCATCCTTAACGGGAACCATAAGCTTGAGGTCCCTCCCAAATTTCATCGTTCCATCCCAACTAATCTTCCAAGTTCCTCCATCAAAACCAGAGCGTGATTATGGACCGGGTCCTTCGCTCCATAAAGGAGTGTGACGGGACCCCTAAGTGCCATTTCAATAATCTGCCGGATATACTCCCGCTTCTGTTCATCCGAGCGCAGCTCTTCAAGGTATCTACTACGAAATTCTTCAAATAGCTCAGGCTTATGACAAAACCACTTCCGCAGTTCATTGCTCGGAGCTAGATCCTTAAACCAATACGAAAGCTTCGCTGCATCCTTCGAAATTCCCCTCGGCCAAAGGCGGTCAACTAAAACTCTACATCCATCCATTTCCTCATTGGGCTCATAGACCCTCTTCATAAATAAATTAGCCATACTTCCCCTCCAATTGATGCCAGGCATCCTATTATTCAAGTGTCCACTCCGTATGGACAAACTCGTATGTTTGTCCACGAATGGTGTCAGGCACCCAATGGGTGTTAATGGCACTATTGGCACCTATTCCAGCCAATGCCACCTAACGCCATCAACTGCCACCAAAACCTAATCAGTCTTCGTCCTTTACGTCGATGCTTTCTGGGATGGGTTCGTTGAGGATTTCTTCGATTAGTTGTTTGTATTTTTCCATTTGTTTTAGGTGGGTGTTGAATTGTTCTTTGTAGATCAGGTACTCCTCCCCATCAAATAGGGCGCGAATTTTCTTTTGTTGGATGAGGCTTTTGATGGTTGCCTCGGGTACCGATAAATACTCTGCTGTCTCTTTCATTGTTAAATACAATTTGGTTACTCCTCTGGTAAGAAATTGATTTGCGGGACTACTCGGCTTGCTCTTCCTTTTGTTGTATCCGCTTGTGATAATGAATTAAGAATGGCTTCCTCTACTGCTTCCGCTGCCGCTCTAAAAAGCTGATTCATCATTGGATGGTCCTCACGTAGTTGGGAGCGAGTTTCAATCTTCTCATCCGAAAAGTGAGCAATTTTGTGGGCCGTTGAAAAAGCAATCACAATATCCCCGCTGCCATGACTAAAATGACTGCCGGTGCGGCCAAGACCAATGCCGCACCGTTTTGCCAATCGCTTTAATTGCCGGTCACTTAAGGGTGCATCGGTTGCCAAAACAATGATAATGGAACCATCGGATGTTTCTGACAATCCTTCCCCCTCTGAATAACGAAACCTTTGAAATTCTTCCGTTTTGCCAAAATTGCTGAGAACAAGGCAGCCGACCGTGTTCTCTTCCACGATTCGGGAGGATGAACCAATCCCGCCTTTATAACCAAAGCAAACCATGCCTTTTCCAGCTCCAACCGCCCCTTCAACCGCCTGATGTTCCGATGCATTCTTGATTGCCTCAATGGCATGCTCTGGTTTTACTGGAAATAAACGAATGGAATTTAAGTAACTATCATTGCATTCCCCTACGACTATGTTAATCGTTCCAGTGGTATCGCCAATTTCCTGATTTTCTCCCAGCATGTATTCCAACACTCCCTGGGTGACTGCCGGTACCGCGAAGGTATTTGTTAACATGATGGGCGATTCAATTACACCTAATTCATTTACTTGCACAAGTCCTGCCGTTTTTCCAAAACCATTAATAACATAACTTGCAGCTGTTACTTTTTCTTTAAACAAATTGCCTTTATGAGGCAGTATCGCCGTTACACCTGTACATGCATACTCTTCGCCAGACTCATTTAACGGGTAGTCCAGTGTTACATGTCCTACCATCAAATCCTCAACATCCGTTATACAGTTTTTCCTTCCAGTTGGCAGTTTTCCAACGACGATACCCTTATCCCTAACCTTCATCGGAAAATCCCTGGCCTATGGTCCAGAAAGTTTTGATAAGCAAATCCGCGGACAACCTCTTCAGGGTAATACTTTAAGAGTTCATTGATAAGATTTTGACTTTTGGAGGCATCCTCTAAATTAGTGATAAAGGTCGAAATCCCATCGAAATCTGATCCAAAACCAATTTGTTTAACTCCGCCTAATGAGCACAGGTGATCAATATGTCTCACTAAATCTGAAATCGTTACTTCTCCTGATTCTTTCACAAAAGGTGGATGATAAACGATATGAATCAAGCCGCCCTTTGCAAACATAGCCTGAGCCTGTTCATCCGTTAAATTACGTAAATGGTTGCAAAGTGCCCGAGCATTAGAGTGACTGGCAATCGGATATTTGGCTAATTCAATGACCTCCCAAATCCCCTTGTCGCTCAAATGAGAAACATCAGTCAGAATTTGATGTTCGTTATTAAACTTGACAATCTCTTTTCCGAACAGAGTCAGCCCTGCGCCGCGCGGTTCCCCTGCACCATCTGCAGCGAGATTAGCTGGGTTCCATGTCAACCCAACAGAACGAACCCCGAGCTGGTAAAGAATATGAAGTTTCGCTAAGTCGTTGCCAATCGCATCCACGCCTTCAAGTGTTAACATGGCACCGATTTGGCCAATTTTTAAGCGATCAAAATCCGACCATTCTTTGATATGGACCATGTCTGGATTTTTAGCGAGCACTTCTTTGTAAAAATAATCGATCTGCTCGAGGGCCACTTGAAATTTCTGATCTCCCTTGATTTCAGGTTCAATAAATATTGCAAAGCACTGGACTTTGATTTGGCCTCGTTGTAACCGTGTTTTATTTGTATGTAATTCCGGCGCATCTGCAAACCGGAGTTTACCTTGCGCTTCTTGGAGTTTCATTAGGGCATCACAATGTAAGTCAATGATATTCATGTAGCGTCGTCTCCTTTTTATAAAAGGCTCATTTCGTAAACTTTGTTGCTTTTGAAGCTTAATAAAAATCATTTCCTAAGTTTTTAGGCAATTTCGCAAATGTTCTTACGAAAAGATGCCAAGAAGCATCTAGTTATACGGGTTGATGTACTTATACGAAAAACAACAATCTATGCGAAAATAGCCCTTATAAAAATTTTATCACAACAAAAATAAGCTAGGTTAATAAATACCTAGCCCAACAAAAATTTTACTGATTTATGTATAACTAGTTAGTTCGCTTCCGCCATCTTTTTAATACTTGCCAGCACTTTGTCCCAAATATCCGCACTTAAATCGCGGTATTTTTTCCCTTCCGGCATCACAGAAAAATCTCCTTGCAAAATGTGTAAAGTCGTCTTTCCATTTTCCTCAGACAATTGGAAGGTAATCCCGTCTTCATCGGTAACAAGTGCCTTTTCCTCACTCCGAACATCAAATACGGTAAAGCGGAGGAGTTTATTTTGCTCAAGAGCCGTCACATTACCCTCGACGATAACCGTCTCGTCTTCGCCTTTCCAAAGGACAGGACTGCCTAACTCCCAAGTAGAGTCAAGATGAAACCGTGGTCCTCCGCTTGAAAATTCTGTCGCCCAATGGTTATTGTACTCATGGACCGTTATTACCTCCCAAACCTTTGACGCTGGAGCATTGATTTCAACTGTTTTGTCGACAAAAAGCTTACTCATTTCATTCCTCCTCCATTATAGACCTCATTGATATTTCCATTATACTGCACTGATAAACCTATTCATAATTCTACTAGAAAAAAATCGGCTGTGTTACATTCACCAGCCGGTTAATATTTTCTTAAAAAAATAGGTTCTTTCTGTAACACTTTGGTCCTGATGATTTCATGACAGATAGTTAAGACTTTTTCTATGTCCTGTGTGCTATTTGCCAATACCCTTAGAGCAAACCCCGAAACGGCAAGCATCGATATACCCATTCTAACCTCTAGCAAAGTGTCGAAAACATCTTGCAGGTCGGCCAATAACGCTGGATTAATTCGATGATCAATAACAATCATCGATCCATAATGAGAAAAACCCTCCATCATACCAAGGCCCTTAAGGTCGTTGTCAGGTTGAAGTTTCACATGATCAAATAACACGAGTTTGTCGTCCATATAAATTTCCATTTTGGCTTGCAGTAAGTCATATTGAAAAGGCATTCCATCTGGAGCCCAGCCAGGAGTATAGATATCCCAGCTAATAAGGGATGACCCTGTTGCCATTCGAATCACTGTCCGCTGCTTAAAACAGGCATGCTGGTAAGCAATTACTGGGTCAGGTAAATATTCTAATATACTTCCGCTTTTTAAATGAAACTCCATCTCCTGAATAGCCGGACAGGTACGGGTTTTATAAATTTTAGTTGACGATTGGGTTGTAACAACTGCCTCAGCGTCCTCTTCCAAAACGACGACAGTTTTGTAGGAGTCACCTTCCACGTATCCTCCACCCGGATTCATCACATAAAAATAGGCTTCGCCACCCCCTGTCAGGTAAACGGGTCTAGTAATTTTTAAAGCACCCTCTGAATAGGATTCTTTTAAAATGGTCTTCTTCCCTTTCCTCATACCTGTTAGCCGCAAGTATCCAGTCCAATGTTCCACCTACCCTAATCCTGCCAATAGCGCATTTGACTTGAGCCAATCAATTACTTCGTTTATACCAACATCCTCTTTTAAGTTTGTAAAAATATACGGCTTCTTGCCTCGCGCTGCCTGTGTATCTGCCTCCATGACTTCTAGACTTGCGCCAACATATGGGGCTAAATCAATCTTGTTGATGATAAACAGGTCCGATTTGATCATCCCTTGACCGCCTTTACGGGGGATTTTTTCACCTTGGGCTACATCGATAATATAAATAGAAAAGTCAACAAGTTCCGGACTAAAGGTAGCAGCTAGGTTATCACCGCCGCTCTCGACAAAAATCAGCGCAAGATCCGGATGTATCTCTTTTAACTCATCAATCGCTGCAAAATTCATGGATGCGTCTTCCCGAATCGCCGTATGCGGGCATCCTCCGGTTTCCACACCAATAATTCGATCCTCTGGAAGGACACTGTTTTTTATTAAAAACTGTGCATCTTCCTTTGTGTAGATATCATTGGTTACGACCGCCATTTTATATTCTTCATGGAGGTGCCTGGTTAACCGCTCTACAAGCAGTGTCTTCCCTGCTCCCACTGGCCCTCCCACTCCGATACGTATTGGCTCCATTCTTTCCCCTTCTTTCATGGTATTTAGGACATAAACAATCTGGTATGTAATCTTTCGTGGCGCATTTGTGCCATTTCAATTCCAGGAGCGACGGCTCCGAAATCATCAGTATCCAGGCCCTCCATTTCCTCTGTTGTCTTCAGCAAATACGGCTGTAATTCTAAGAGAATGCGTTGGCCTGCCGTCTGGCCAAGCGGGATTCCGCGTACCCCATTCTGAATAAGTGTCACCATACTTGAATAAAGAAAGGTTAGTATACACGGTCTTTTCTCGATCCCTAGGTACTGGCAAATCATCGCAAAGGCAACTCCAGGATGACCATACGCCTCCTTGGTCCGGATTTTTTTAAGGTATGTTTCTAAAACTGGGATAGAATATAAATCGATCCCCATTCGAATCATTCTTTCTCCAATCCTCCGGTTTGCCTCTCGTGCTTCTTTGGAGATATTCTGCACGAACAATTTTTTGTCTAGCCCCCATATCTCTTCGAAATCATGATTGAGCAACGCCTCAAAAGTTAAGCGGCAGGCAAGCCCATCCGTATAGGCCATTTGTTTTTCCAAGTATATTCGAATCCATTCAAAAAAGGTTTCCTTACTATAGACGCTTTCTTCCTGGATATAAGTTTCCAAACCAAATGAATGAGAAAAAGCTCCTGAAGGAAAATTCGAATCTCCGATTTGCAGTAACGCCAAGAGATGATTATCCATGGGAATGACCGATATGGCGGAAGGCCTTTTTTACTTTTCTCTCTTCTCTTGAGTAGGGTACAGCAAGCTGGTCCAGCAGTTCTTGAACGAGATAATCATATTGGAGGAGCATAACCTCCCCTTCAAACTGAGCAGGAAGGTGGCGGTTCCCTAACTGATGGGCAATTTCCCCCATTTGCTTTAGGCTAGTCGGTTGAATCACGAGCAAATCATCACTTGTAACACTGATGACAATCATATTTCTGTCATCCATGAACAAGATATCGCCGTCGATTAAGTCTTTGGCGGTCTTTAAGCGAATGCCAATTTCTTTCCCGTGGTCTGTAGTCACCCGCTGAATTCGTTTCACTAAGTCATCACTCGCTAAATACACTCTTTCAATGTGACGTCCATTTGTCGAGATTTCTTCCATATTCCCAATGATTTCTTCAATAATCATAATCTCACTCCTAAAATAAGAAATAGCGCTGTGCCATCGGTAATACCTCTGCTGGTTCACAGGTCATAAGTTCGCCAGCCACGATGACTTCATAAGTTTGTGGATCGACTTCAATGGTTGGCATTTCAGCATTGAGTTTCATATCCTTTTTTGAAAGTTGACGAATTCCTTGAACTGGTTTGATTTGTTTTTTTAGCCCCAACTTTTCGGGAACACCTTGCTCAATGGCTGCTTTAGACATGAAGGTAACCGATGTGGTGTGCTTGGCTTTTCCGAAAGCAGCAAACATAGGACGGTACAGAACTGGCTGTGGAGTTGGAATGGATGCATTTGGATCTCCCATCAAACTATGGGCAATCATTCCACCTTTAATGACAATCTCTGGTTTAACACCAAAAAATGCTGGATCCCAAATAACAAGGTCAGCCATTTTCCCCACTTCTACCGAACCAACCTCCGCAGCAATCCCGTGCGTTATCGCTGGATTAATCGTGTATTTGGCAATATATCGCTTGGCACGAAAGTTATCTGCTTCTCCCTTGTCTTCTGGCAGCTTGCCTCGTTGTTTTCGCATTTTATCAGCCGTTTGCCAGGTCCGCATAATCACTTCGCCCACTCGTCCCATCGCCTGCGAATCGGAACTAATCATGCTGAACACGCCCAAATCGTGGAGAATGTCTTCTGCAGCAATCGTCTCTTTCCGTATTCGTGAGTCAGCAAAGGCAATATCTTCGGGTACATCAGGATCTAAATGATGGCAAACCATCAGCATATCTAAGTGCTCATCTAAGGTATTCTTGGTATACGGACGTGTTGGATTGGTGGATGATGGCAAGATATACGGGTAGCTTGCAACTTTTATAATATCGGGAGCATGCCCCCCGCCAGCCCCTTCCGTATGATACGTATGGATAACCCGGCCATTAATCGCCGCTAGGGTATCCTCGACAAATCCGCCTTCATTAAGGGTGTCGGTGTGGATGGCAACTTGGACATCATACTTATCTGCGACCCTGAGGCAGTGGTCTATCGCTGATGCGGTTGTCCCCCAATCTTCATGCAGTTTAAGCCCGATCACACCGGCATTGATTTGTTCAATTAACGGTTCTTCCGCAGACGAATTTCCCTTTCCTAAGAATCCAAGATTCATAGGGAATTCTTCAGCTGCCTCTAACATGCGATGAATATTCCATTCACCCGGTGTGCAGGTTGTCGCATTCGTTCCGGTGGCCGGACCCGTGCCGCCGCCGATCATGGTTGTAATCCCGGATGATAGAGCTGTTTCGATTTGCTGTGGACTTATAAAATGGATATGGGCATCAATGCCGCCAGCTGTTACAATCATGCCTTCGCCGGCAATAATTTCGGTTGAGGCACCAATGATCATGTCTACGCCTTCCATTAAGAGGGGATTCCCACTTTTTCCGATTCCTGCAATTCGTCCATCACGAATGCCAATATCGGCTTTATAAATCCCGCTATAATCCAGAATAATCGCATTAGTTATGACGGTATCGAGTGCTCCTTGTGCTCGTGTGGCAAGCGGATGCTGTCCCATCCCATCACGGATTACCTTTCCGCCGCCAAACTTCACTTCATCCCCATAAACGGTAAAATCCTTTTCGATTTCGATAAATAAATCGGTATCGGCAAGCCGGATGGCATCTCCTGTTGTCGGACCAAACATGTCTGCATATTGCTTTCTTGACATTCGAAAGCTCATAACGTGTCCTCCTCTGCATGGTCCAATGGGCCCTCCGTTTTATTATTTAACCCATAGACTTCACGCTGACCAGCGAAGGGGACGAGTTCTACTTCTTTCGCATCGCCAGGTTCAAACCGGACAGCAGTGCCGGCCGGGATATTTAGATGCTTGCCAAACGCTGGGTCACGTTCAAATTTCAGCGCACTATTTACTTCGTAAAAATGAAAATGTGACCCAATTTGTATTGGCCGGTCGCCTTGATTGAGCACCATGATCCTAGAAGTCTTCCTTCCTTTATTGCAGACAATCAGCTCTTGTCGTAAGAGATATTCTCCTGGAATCATTTTTTTCACTCCAATATATATTAGATTTGTTTGATTGGTGCTCTGATGATTATTGGTAAAATGAATCACTTATTTCGTAGGATGGAACCGCTATTTTTAAAGCAGCCTCCTTAATTGGAAGTTGTTTTCCATTTATCGTAAAATTAATTCTCTTTTTCGTAAAATAACTTCATTTTTCGTAAAATTAACTAGCCATTGTGTAAAATTTCCTATTTATCTTGTAAAATTAGATTAATATTTTGTAAAATCATTACTTTTTTCTAACAAACAGCTCTTGGCTAGCGAATCGGTTCATGTACAGTGACAAGCTTGGTTCCATCTGGAAAGGTTGCTTCTACTTGAATATCGTGAATCATCTCCGGTATCCCTTCCATCACATCATCGCTCGATAATATTTTGGTCCCTTCACTCATCAGCTCAGCTACCGATTTTCCATCTCTAGCCCCCTCGATAATTTCGTAAGTGATTAGCGCAATCGCCTCTGGATAGTTTAATTTTAGGCCCCGTTCTTTGCGGCGTCTGGCCAGGTCTGCTGCAACAACAATCATTAATTTTTCCTGCTCCCGCTGGGTTAACTTCATCCCTTACCTCTCCCCAATAAATCATAAAGTGTACAAGCAATAATCTTTGTGGCATCAACCAAATCATCGATTCTGATATGTTCATCTGCCCGGTGCCCATTGGCCTCTTCGAGCACTTTAGGTCCAACACCAAACATGATTGTTGGAATACCTTTTTCATAAAAATGACGGGCATCTGCATAGATCGGTACTCCATTAATTGCTAATTCACCCTTCTCCTTAATAATGGATTTCCAATTCGAAGAAAGAGTTGAAATCAATGGTGAATCTTCAGGAACAGGTCCGAAGCTTTCCGCATGAAGAATTTTTCGAATTTCTATTTTGAGTCCTTCAATTGCCTTAACTGCTTCTTCCACTACATTACGAAATTCCACTTCTGCCTCGGCCCCGTCTTCACCAGGGATCAATCTCCGGTCGACCCTGATCGTACATTCATCAGGGACGACATTCGTGTTAATCCCCCCTGAAATGAGACCGATAACCAAGGTTGGATGATCAATCCCAGGCACTGCAGATTTTTTAGCTGCAAGAGTCTGACGGTATTCATACAAAGCATTTAGGATTCGTGTTGTCGCCTCTAACGCATCGATTCCTGTGTGAGGCAGAGCTGCATGGGCAGACTTTCCAATCGTTTTGACTTCAAAATGGAGACAGCCGTTATGGGCATTGACCGCTGAGTAGGTAAAACCGGCGGCAATTGCTTGGTCTGGAATGATTGCCCCTTGATCAAGCAGCCTTCTCGGTCCTAATTCCCCCCCTGTCTCTTCATCAAAAGTAAAGGCAAGGTCGACTTTCCCCTGCAATGGTTGACTGATTTTGGCCTGCTTCAAAGCTAAAACAGCATACGAATAGGCTGCAATGTCCGATTTGGAAACTGCAACGCCTCGCCCATACATCTTACCGTTAATAACCGCTCCCCCATATGGGTCGACACTCCAGCCCAGCCCCGGCGGCACAACATCCCCATGTGCATTTAAGGCGATATTCGTTCCTTCTCCATTTCCAAACTCGGTACGACTAAGGACATTGGCCAAACTAATCATTCCAGCGGCTTTCACTTCCGCTTCATCAACCTCTAATAGGGAGACATCCTCAAACCCAAGATCTAGAAGCTGTTGGTATAAAAAAGCAGCAATCGGATAACAGTCTCCTGCAGGATTATCCGATGGAACTTGCACAATCTTTTTTAAAAAATCAATCATTTCAACTTGGTGCTCGTCAATCCACTGGATTAATCGTTCCTTATCTTGATTCATCTAACTCCTCCTTTTTACTACGCGCTCGCTTTGTGAGGTAAGAATTGGATAAGTATATCAAGAACAATCTCTAGTTCAGTTGTGGGTATTTTTCTTACAGCGAATAACTGCTTTATTTATAGGCAAACACCTAATTTTTCGTTGCTCACCCCGGATTGATCATCATAAATGACCCTTCCTCGTAAAATTGTTTTCTTCACCATAAGTAAAAACTCTTTATCTTCATAAGGTGAATAGGCATTCCTGAAAGCCAATGACTCTTTATTAACAAACGTTGATTCATCCAGGCGAATCAAGACGAGGTCCGCATCTAAGCCGGGACGGATCTGCCCTTTTCGGTCTGCTACGCCAAACCGCTTCGCAACATTAGATGTCCCTAACGGTAAAATTTGTTTAAGGTTCATTCTTCGTTTCAGGGCCTCATCCAGTAGTGATAGCCATGTAAATTGAACCCCTTGAATTCCTCCCCATGCATCCCAGATAGAATCCGTTGTTTTCATCGAATATAGGCATGGAGAATGATCCGATCCAATTGTGTCAATCCAGCCGCTCTGAAGGCAGTCCCATAACCCTTCTACCTCATCGCGCGGTCTTAATGGCGGTGCACATTTAAGGATTGCCCCACTTTTAAGAAAATCTTCTTCATCAAATATCAAATAATGAGGGCAGGTTTCCACTGTGACGTCTACTCCGCTTTTTTTGGCTTGTTCGATTAGTCCAATTACTTTCGCCGAACTAATATGAACAAAATGCAGGGCTGTTCCATATTTTGCAGCAAGCTCTAAGGCATAGCTGACTGCTGTCTCTTCTGCAGATATGGGTCTGCTCGCAAGAAAGGCCTCCCGTTCATTAATCCCGGCTCTATGTTTATAAAAAGCTGTCCATTTATTAATCTCCTCATTCCATTCTGCATGAAGGGCGAGGATCTTCTTATGTTCCTTTGCTGCTTGCATGGCTTGTTTTAATCCATCTGGTGAAACAAAGTGGAAATCTTCAATCCCACTCTCACTCATAAATGCTTTCCAAGCAATAATTCCCTCACCCATTTGAGAGAGTTCCTGCCGGTTAGTGAGGTTCGTGTCAGTCATTCCTCCCCACAAGGCATAATCAACATATGACCTTGCAGTTAAATAGTCCTTCTTATCTTGTAAATTCTTAAAATTGGTGACAGAGGGGGCACAGTTCAGCGGCATATCAAAGATCGTCGTTGTTCCACCGATAGCTGCGGCCCGGCTGCCTGTCTCGATTCCTTCCCATTCGGTTCTTCCTGGATCATTAAAATGGACATGGGCATCGATAAAACCAGGAACCACTAGACAACCGCTTGCATCGATTGTCGTATCTGTTTTCTCAATCAATGGTTCTGGTTCATTTTTTTGAAAGGATTCTATCCGTCCATCAATCACGCGAATATTTACCTCGCGAAAGCCTTCCTCGGTAAAAACTAGCCCATTCTTCACCCATAGTTCTTTCATTTTATGCCCCTCCTTAACTCCCCCGATAGGTACTGTACCCCCCAGGTGAGATCAACAATGGTACATGATAATGGGATGCGGGTTCAGAAATGCCAAATCGAATCGGAACACAATCGAAAAATGAAGGATTTCCGATTTGCTTCCCACAATTTCGGAAATAATCTCCAACATAAAAACGAAGTTCATAGATTCCTATTTTCATGGATGCCCCATCTAAGAGCGGCTGATTAACCCGTCCATCCTCATTTGTGCGGCATGTCAGTATAAATTGAAACAGGTCATCTGAATCTACTTGCCATAACTCCACTAACACTCCACTTGCAGGCTTACCAATACTTAAGTCCAAGACGTGAGTGGTTAACTTTCCTGTCATTTCGGTGATTCCCCTGTATGTTCTAAATCGTCACGTGTCATCGAGAAACATTGAAACCCATATGGAGGGCGCGGTTCGGTAAATACCTTTCCTTCTTGCGAGGCAGGAATCTCGTCTAAAACGGTTTCCCAGGTTCTGTTATTGGATTCAAAGCGAACCTCCACCAACTGTGGAAATCGCTCTAATATGCGAAGGCCAATACGATAGATAAGATTTTGGATGGAAGGAGAATTCTCTTCATGAAAAACGGTATAAGCAATATCCCTTATTTGCTCTGCTGCGACATACCCATCATTCGTACCGCCCTTAGCATCCTCGAAATCGTTATAACGCCACCCTATATTTAAAAAGATAAAGAGCGGGCGGTCATAGGATTCCGGCAGTGTGGTATATTCATCCCGTACAAACCCGTAAAAGGAACTTCCTCGCACCTTTAGCAGTTTAAGCCCCTTCAAACTACAGAGATGATCAGATGTGAGGATCTCTTCCTCAGAGCGTTTCACTTCAACTGAAGCCATGGATTGTTCATTTAATGAATAACGAAACACGAATGGACTTGCTTCAAAGCCATTGTTCGTTGGCACTGGAAGTTCATCAAATGGGATTTGTTCACTAGAAATATCAACAGCACTCATATGGGAATATGTTTCAAGGAAACGACGGGCGACAAATTCTAAGAATCCTTCTTGGGTTGAACCTTTATAATCACCAGCATGTTTTAGAATAAAATTTTTCATCGAATCGGTAGCCACTATTAATCTATTATCTCCATCTTTAAATGACGATAGGAAGGCATCCCCTTCAACCGCAACCTTTACATTCATTCCAAAAAGAATATTACTGCGCCCTTTGAAGGTTGATTCAGGAATCGACCGAACTCCCGTAAGCGGTACTGCATAAGTGCGATAAACCCAAACATCTGCTTTTCCATAGCGCATCGTTCTTTGCATACCATCATCCCCCTTTATAAATAGTTAGGTTGTCTCATTAGCTTGCCAAAGGGACAACTTCTTAGATAACATCATTTAAGCGAAACCCGGCAATTTTATAGACCTCATTTAAGGCTGTCTGGAATTCTAGTTCATAGGTATTACCAACACGCTGTTGCATCGCAGCCAGGATAGTCGCTTTGGTTTGACCCTTAACCGCCATGATAAAAGGAAAGCCAAATTGCTCGACATACTTTTGATTCAGTGATAGAAACTCCTTATGCTCATCCTTTGATAGCCGGTCAAGACCTGCTCCCGCTTGCTCTTTTTCGGAAACCTCCGATATTTTTAATCTGGTTCCAAGATCCGGATGGGCTCGGAGCAGTGCCAATTGCAAAGCTTCCTCTGCATTTTTTACAACTGTAACCATTGTTTGTAAAAGTTCCTCGCGAGAATTTAACGGCAGACTTTCCCATACCAGCGAGCCCACCCATGGGGAATGCTCAAACACCCATCCTACTTTCTTCACAAACTCTTCTTTGTTCAATTGATTTAATTTCTCTATCGTAAGCTGCAGGCTACTTCACCCTCTCTTTCTTTTATCCTAGACACGGATCGTTGAACCGAGCGAATAATCCCGCCATATCCTGTACAGCGACAGAGATTTCCTCTGCTTTTTCAGCACTCGTGCCCACACCCTTTCAGACATTCATAATCTTCTTTCGTATCCACATCAAAAAAGTCCCATTCACTTTCATAGTCCACTAGTTTTCCAGTCATTGGGGTCTTATTGAACAACTGTCGTGCCCCTTCGTCCCCCTTGAGTTTTAGTAACTCAGGAACCATCTTTGGTGAAAAAATAATGGGCGGCCTTGGAATCCCCTGAAAACTTGCAGCCAGAAACGGAATATCGATATGTTGCTGGATACCCTTTAGGTATCGGAAAATCAAATCATTGATGATCCTTACTGACAGAAGTGGTTGATCAGCAAGAAGAACCATGATCCCTTTTGGTTCCATTTCGATAGCTGTCGACAAACCACGATTCAAGGAATGTGCCTGCCCTTTATCCGCATCTTGACATATCACCGCTTCCCAATTTTTCCGGAGTGGGATTCGCCAAAGAGTGTCATCAATCCAGTTAAGCCGATCTGCTTCCCTTGTCACCACAATCGTATAGCTTAATTCAGAACTTACCGCCTTTTCTAAGACGGCATTACCAATGGTTTTCTCCCCCAGAGGGAGTGCCAACTTGTTAATCCCCATCCGCTGACTCTTACCCGCCGCAAGATAGACTGCGATGACACCATGGTTATCCTTCACGTGTCATCACCTTTTGCTGCTTTTTATTGCGCTGCTGTTGTATTAATTCAGCGACAATACTGATTGCAATCTCCTCTGGTCCTTCAGCTCCAATCGATAGACCAGCGGGACTGTTAATGTCTGAAATTACAGTCTCCCCCTCAAGAAGCCGTTGTGTCCTTCTTCTGGGACTAAGAACTCCTAAATACCTTAGGTCCTCCCCTTTTATATATTTCAATATTTCCTGATTCTTTTGAAATTGGTGAGTAAGTATTAAGACTGAATCAGCACGGGTTAGTTGAAGCAATGGAATCGTTTCGCTCGGATAACCGACCAGCAATCGGTCAGCATCAGGAAAGTGATCCTCATTGCAAAATGCAGAGCTCCAATCTAAAACAGTCACTGAAAAGCCTGCCAGCGAGGCAATCTTTACCAATGGCACTGCATCAGCACCAGCGCCAAATACAACTAATCTAGGTTTTGGTTCATATGAATGGACATAAACAGTAGAGGATAATTCCGTAACATATTTTATCCCGCTTTTTGGGAAGGATTGATGAATATCGTTTAAGAGACATTTTATCTCCCTTGATACACTGCCATGCCATTTACCAAAATGATGTTTATCATCTGACACAAATAAATAGTCAGAAACAGAAAACTCATTGGTCATTTTTTTTATCATCGTGACTCGTTTCCCATTATCCAAATGGCACTTCAACTTACCTAGATGATCATGAAGAAAGGCGTCGACAGGTTCGAGCAGCACGTGGATGGCCCCGTTACAACCTGCCCCCTGTCCCCATGACAAATCTCCCTCCTCACGCAGATCATAAATAACGGTTTGAACAGTCCCACCATTCCGGGCTTCCTGAACTCGATAGGATAAGTCTGTTTCTAGACAGCCCGCACTTAACATACCAATCTGTGTCCCGTCACTCCGAAACAACATGGTCGTACCCTCTTTTTGATAAGCGGATCCTTCTACATGAATAATCGTAGCGAGGACATCTCCTTCATGATGTGAATCAGAATATAAGGCATTTAAGATTTCATGAATCCCTTCCATCTATGACCCCCTATTCTTTCCTAGTTATATAACTATATATATATGGTAGACCTCCCAAAATACACCCATGTTCTTTTTCAAATTTCTTCTGACTGGGTTGATTTATGTAGAAAGACAAACATGTGTAACAATGTGCCATGTCATCTTTTTTCACCATAATATCTAAAATAGGAACTAGTATCTACACAGGTGTCATATAATCTTACATAGAAAATGAAACGATTGATTTCTTCCTTTTTACAGAAATAGATTAGTCTGTAGGGGACTTCATCCCTTTTTTTAAAAAAGGCAATTTTAAAACTTATTGTTGATTTTGGCACCCTGTTGATTGGAGTGGAAGGCGCGAAGACTCCTGCGGGAGGACGGGGCAGGGGAGACCCCGCAGGAGCGCAGCGACGAGGAGGCTCCCCGGACCGCCCGCGGAAAGCGAAGCGCCTGGAGCGGAAATCAACAGGCAAGTTAAACAGAGTATAAAAAAATGTTGGCAGATAACCTTACAATAATGGAGCATTTGTAAGCATCATGATGAATAATGTATGTTAAGTTACTTCTCTGTCATCAATTTCTGGTCCTCCAGGCTAACTCCAACCGGAAATTCATCACATGTGTAATCAATCCTAATAGACTAATTGAAAAATAGAATGGAGGGGTTATATGTCAGATCCACACTTTATGGATAAAGCAATTGAGCTGGCGCTAAATAATGTTTTGACTAAACAAGGCGGACCCTTTGGAGCGGTCGTAGTCAAGGATGGAAAAATCATTGGTGTTGGCCGGAACCAAGTAACGGGGACCAACGATCCTACTGCACACGCGGAAGTGCAAGCCATTCGAGATGCCTGCCGGAATTTAAACGACTTTCAGCTGATCGACTGTGAAATCTATACCAGCTGTGAACCTTGTCCGATGTGTATCGGCGCGATTTACTGGGCTCGCCCCAAGGCTGTTTATTATGCCTGCACTAAACAAGATGCGGCAAAGATCGGCTTCGATGATCAATTTATATATGACCAACTATCCCTACCTGTTGAATATCGAAAAATACCGATGATAAAAATTTTTCCGACTGATGGTGACTTGCCGTTTAGAACATGGGAGATTGCACAGGATAAAGTGGAATATTAATCTGACAGAAGAGGATGTTGTCCTATGGAGGAAAATCAATTAAAGAGGAGAATCTCTGTAGCCTCTAAACGAAAGCCAGCAGATACTGTTATTAAAAATGGCAAAATTATCGATGTCTTTTCTGGCGAAATTGTTGCAGGAGACATTGCAATCGTTGATGGATACATTGCAGGGATCGGAGAATATGAGGGGAAAAAGACGATTGATGCGAAGGGTCAATATATTTCCCCCGCTTTCATCGATGGTCATGTTCACATTGAATCCTCGATGGTCACACCAAAGGAATTTGCAAGGGTTCTTCTGCCGCACGGGGTGACCACGGTTATTGCCGACCCTCATGAAATTGCCAACGTATTAGGAACGGATGGAATACAATACATGCTTGATTCCTCGGAAAATCTACCGTTTGACTTTTTCTTTATGCTTCCTTCATGTGTTCCAGCGACCGAATTTGAAAATTCTGGTGCAACCCTCACTGCCGATGACCTCAAACCGTTTTATCAACAGCCACGTGTGTTAGGGCTAGCTGAAGTCATGAATTTTCCAGCAGTCTTACAAGCTGAACCTGACATGCTTGAAAAAATCTTAACAGCCCAACAAGCCGGCAAAAAAATTGACGGCCATGCTGCAGGGTTATCACCGAATGATATCAATGTTTATATGGCGGCTGGGATTCGCACCGATCATGAAAGCACAACAGCTTCAGAGGCAAAAGAGCGTCTCAGAAGAGGAATGTATGTAATGATTCGCGAAGGGACGGTTGCAAAGGATTTACAACAATTGATTCCAATCGTCAATGAGCGCAATGCCAGAAGATGCTTATTTGTTACCGACGATAAACATTTAGATGACTTGATTCATGACGGCAGCATTGATCACAACGTGAGACTTGCCATTGCCTCAGGTCTCTCTACAATTACCGCCATTCAAATGGCAACTATCAATGCAGCAGAATGCTTTGGGCTCGAAGGTAAGGGGGCGATTGCACCCGGATACAAAGCAGATATTTTCCTGTTTGATGACATTAAAAAACTGACTATTACCAAAGTTTTTAAAGATGGAAAGGTGGTTATCGAAAATGGTCAACTTACAATGGAGTTATCCAACCAAACTTTCGTTGAAACCGAGCGATTAAGAAATTCTGTTCGTTTCCATGAACTAACAGAAAATCATTTTCACATTCCTTTAAAAACTAACAACGCAAATATCATTGAAATTATTCCCAATAGTCTGGTGACCCGACATATAATTGAAAAGGTTGACACGAATGAAAGTGGATTCTTTCAAACTTCGATTATTAATGACCAATTAAAGTTGGCCGTCATTGAACGCCATCACCTGAAAAATCAAATTGGTTTAGGAATTGTGAAAGGTTTAGGTCTAAAATCAGGTGCAATTGCAACCACCATTGCCCATGATTCCCATAACCTTATTATTGCTGGTGCTACGGATGATGATATGGTCACTGCCGCACAAGCGATGACGGAGATGCAAGGTGGTCTAGTTGTAGTCAATCATGGAGAAGTGATTGCTTCCTTGGAGCTGTCCATTGCAGGGTTAATGTCGGAGCGGCCGTTTCAAGAGGTTTATGCAAGTCTTAATGAGATCAATCAAGCACTTAGCAATTTAGGAGCAAATAATCTCTTTAACCCGTTTTTAACCTTATCTTTCCTTGCTCTTCCGGTCATACCCGAACTGAAACTAACAGATAAAGGGTTGTTTCAGGTTAGTAAATTTAAACATATCAGTCTTGAAGCATATTAATAACAAAACATCCTCTCGCCAATTCGGTCGTGAGGATGTTTTGTTATATTTCCACTATAAGGCGACAGAATCTTGATTTTCCACTTTCTTATTATAATATCTATTAAGAAAATGGCCATTTAACGAGGCAAGGGTTTGTTGAAACAGCATGCCGATAACCACTGGCACCGCGACTGCAGCAGGAAAGTAGGAAATGGCGATCACTGCTCCTGCACTGATATTTCTCATTCCACCCGTGAAAGTCAGTGAAATGACGTTATCGCGTCCACCATTAAATAATTTCCCAATTAAAAACGAAAACAAGTATCCAGTCAATGCAATCATAAAGACAGTCATAGTAATACTTACTAATTTAAGATTAATATTCTGTAAGTATGGTGCCACAACTGCTCCATTTAGCATGACAACAAATCCCATACCAATTTTCGAAAAAGGAGCAAGTCGTGTTCCTAATTGATCTTTAATTTTCCCCTTTGTTGCTTGGTTTAAAAACATACCAATCAGCGAAGGGAGGACGACCATTTCCAATAGACCTTTCATAATATTGAAAAAGTCCATTTCAATTCTTTCACCCATAAAAAACGATATCGAGTAGGGAACGATAATAGGTGAAAGCAAAGTATCTATTAAGATAATCGATAAGACCAACGGGATATTTCCTTTGTATATGGCTACCCATATGAAGCTTGTGACCCCTGTTGGTATCACCATTCCTAAAACAAGCCCGGTAATCGTATAAATATCACCAGAAAAAACGATATGTCCAACACTCCAAGCCCAAATCGGCATAAGAATATGGAGGATTAACATCGCGATAAAAATAGGAAAAGGATGTACGATTGCCTCTTTTAACGAATGGAAATTGGAACTTAAACTCCCTGAGAAGGTCATAAATGCAAAAATCCATGGCACTAAATAAGAAAATTCCTTGAGATAAATACTGAAAATTACTCCTGTCAATACCCCAACCGGTGTAATTAATGGCATGATTCTTTCAAGTTGTTTATTTAACTTTTCCAGCATGTTAAGGATCTCCCTATTCGTCTCGCAGCGAACTTAAATATGCCTTCCAAGCAGTAAGTCCTCCCTCTAGAACCTTCACATTATAATGATGCGCATCCAGAATCTGTGCACATTTCGTTGCCGAATTCCCTGTAGTACAGGTTACAATCATTTCTTGGTCTTTCGGTAAGGCTAGTTGTTTCGATTCTGCTAACCCCTCAAGTTCAAAAATATTTGTCTTCGGAATGTTAAGACTTTCTTCTATATGAAATTGATTGTATTTCTCTTTATCCCGAACATCTAGAAGGACTGTTTTTTCTTCAGCTTGCAGTCTTTCGTGAAGTTCTTTCGGGGTTATTTTTTTTAATGTCATTGCATCCACCTCCATAACCAAGGATACCACAGTTTCTTTTATTTTTAATTCATGCAATCTAAAAATCTTTCGAAAAACGAAAAATATACATGTCAAATGCCCTCTGAAGATGTATAATAATGGCAATCTATTTTTATGAAGCAGAAAGAAGTGACGCAGTTGGCAAAAGTTCAAAAATATCAGATATACATGCTATTAGTGTTTGTAATGGTGACGTGGGGACTAAATGTCATAGCAACTAAAATCATCGTTACACACTTTATGCCGATAACGATTACAGCCCTAAGGGTTTTCACAGCGGGCATTTGTGTTTTTATTATTCTTGGCTTTTTAAAGAAAGTAAGGCTTCCAACTAGAAATGAGTTTCGCTATATTTTTTTCGCATGCTTTTTTAATGTCGTTTGTCACCATTTCTTTTTATCGCTTGGGTTATTAAAAACGTCTGCCTCAAATGGAGGCCTTATTTTAGGACTTGGTCCATTGCTAACGACGATTGTCGCCTTTTTATTTATAGGGACTAAGGTAACTTTCATTCGTTTATTGGGTATCATTATGGGGTTAACGGGGGTTACCTTTATTGTTGTCGAAGGAAATGGCGGGATGAATGCAGTCTCTATAGGTGACCTATATGTTTTCCTTGCAATTTTTGCACAAGCATTTAGTTTCATTTTAATAAAAAAGGTCTCACATACAATGGACCCGCGCCTGATGACAGGTTATATGCTAGTAATCGGTTCCATCATTTTATTTATTATTAGCCCATTTAAAGAACCGGGTGGATTGAAGGAAATTGTCCACGGCTCTGTTGGTGTTTGGGCAATTTTCCTTGCATCAGCAATTATTGCTACTGCTTTAGGACATATGATTTACAATTATGCAATAGGCAAAATAGGCGTAGCAGAATCAGCTATTTTTATCAACCTAAATCCTCTCTTCTCACTTATCGGGGCTGTTGTTTTTCTAGAAGAACGTATTACGGCATCGCAAATTATTGGTTTTATCTTCATACTCATTGGTGTTTTATTTGGGTCAGGTGCGTTTGAGGAATCCTTGCTCAGGTCCAAGCAAAAAAAGAAACTATTATATTTGAAGAAGGCAAAAGACTTCCATTAAAGTGACTGCAGTTTGAGTCACTTTTTTTGTCCCTAAAAAACTCGATCCCAAATACGCCTCAAGTCTTAGAGATAAATAAATCTCTGGCTCATTGAGGAAAGTGGAAGGTTTTCTTATTCTTAACTAAGATGTAAGAATAGGGGGAGAAAAAAATGAAAAGAATTGTCATTCTGTTATTGGTCATCACTGGATTATATATTATTTACAATCAGACTTATCCCTTCGATTGGTTTAGTAAATCAGGGAGTAAAAATGCACAAGAAACAATGACAAACGATATTGACCGGATTGAAGTGGATGTTTCTAGTGTTAGTACCACAATTATTCCAGAAGACCGGAAAAATATTAAAGCAGTCTATAACGGCAAAGAGAAGCTAACGGTTAGGAATCATGGGGACACCATCGAGGTCTCTATCAAGCGTAAGGGGTTTGGTTGGTTTGACTGGTCCCCATTCTCAGAAAAGAAGAAAATGAAAATCTATATTCCGGAAGATTTTCACCGCAACATGAGCATCAGTTTGGGTTCGGGGAACGTAATTTTTTCAGGTACCTCCAAAAATAATCCAGCAAAACTAAACAAATTAACTCTTGATATTGGTTCAGGCAACATGAACCTCAAAAACATGATCGTAAACGATTTTAAACAAACTGTAGCGTCAGGGAATGTTGAGATTCATTCCTTAAAGACAGAAACCGGCTCATTTGATGTAAGTTCTGGCAGTTTGGATGTCACAGAATATACTGGTGCCATTCAAGCAGAGGTGTCCTCTGGGGAGGTAAATTTTCAAGTTGATCAATTGACAGACTCGATTGATATGGAAGTGAGTTCAGGAGATGTGGGGCTAGACCTGCCTAACAATGCTGATTTCAGCCTAGATGGAGATGTATCTAGCGGGGAGATAACGTGTGATTTTCCATTGACTTCAAAAAACATGAAGAAAAAAAGCATCGAAGGGGTCCATGGCTCTGGTAAATACAAAATAGACCTTGATGTGTCCAGTGGGGATATTTATATCCATTAAGAACAAAAAGCGCATGGATTTTCTAATCCATGCATTTTTTGTGTAGACTTTCATGGAACCATCGTCGGAAAAATATCATATCCTATTCTGGCCTGCGTTTTAAATTTGGAAGGAGAGTAACCATGTATTACTACCCATATCAATATCCAATCTATACTCCATTACCTGCTTACCCGCCTCAGTTCGTGCTTCAGTCGTATCCAAGGAGTTATCCACCCGTAGATGTAAAAATATTTGAAGACTCAGTCAAATCGTTTCGATTTTTGATGGATCAAGGCCGTATTTTGCTTGATCGTTTAGGGAATATAGAATTCGCTAAAAAAGTGATGAGTTCAGCCCAACAAGGAAAAAAAGCCGATGTAGATCAGTTAATCAAGACGATTGGATTAAAAGTACCTGTGGTCACAAATTTTACGCCTTCAGGAGTCAACTTTGAGCTTATCTCCCAAACCAACCCTCAACATCCAGAAGGCTGCTGTACCTTAAAAGTAGCCATGAAATGGGGAAATTGATGTTAGATCGAGACCACCTAACAATCCCCCGAATAAACGAAAGTGGTACTCTAATCAAACGGGGATACCACTCCTCTTTTCATTTCTAGATAAAAGATATACATCCATCTGTTCAGCAGAAATTGGTTTGCTAAATAAATACCCCTGACCAATTTTACATTCATTTTCCTTTAAAAAATGAAGTTGTTCATCTGTTTCGATTCCCTCTGCAATAACAGCAAAGTTTAAATTCAAACCCATATCAATAATCGTTTTCACCATGATCCCCTGATTCGAATGGTAGATGATATCATCGACAAATGATTTATCAATCTTAATCTTATCAATAGGAAGATGCTTTAAATAAATCTACTAGTTCGGTAAGGACGATCAAACTAGAGATGAGCATCCATTTATATACATAGGTTGTTATATGGGTCCTCAATTTGATTTCTCTCTTTTTCTATGTCATTTTTTCTTTGCTATTATACTAAGAAAAAAGTATTATCTTTAAAATATCAAAAAAAGATTTACTTAACAATCTAGTGTTTACGACTTCGAAAGCGATTCCAGTAATTATTTTACAGTAACCGACTGGCAATAAAAAAGACGATTCTGCTTTGGAATCGTCTTTTCTCATTTTTGATTAACTTTTGTACTATATTTTATCGTTAAAGCTAATATCGTTACCGCTAAGATAAAGGTTATCGAGTTTGCAATAATTATAGGTATATCTTTCACAAAAAACCCATACACCAGCCATAACAAAACTCCACTTGTGAACATGCTGTACATGCCTAAGGAAATTCCATCCGTGTTTTTATCTTTGATGGTTTTAATCGCCTGTGGAAGAAAAGAAACGGTTGTTAGAATAGCAGCTATATATCCGATAACAGATATGAAATCCATTATATTTCACCTCTCATTCTAAAACCAAAGCCATTTTTGAAGCAAAAAAAGGGCAAGCAGCCCTTTATGTTTACAATAGCATATAAACCCCTGTTTCATACGGTTTTAAGGTGAAATTTTTCTGTAATGTCTTTGAAGCAACGTCAATTTTGAAGGATGAGTTCAGAAGTAGCCTTAGATATACTTCCCAGAACCCTACACCCACCACATTTGCGAGACGGATTCCTCAATTAAAACCGATTTCAAGTTGGTTACCGCTCGTTTGAATCCCTCATCAATTGACATAATTGGATCCTCATGTTCGATGCTGACCACATAATCATAGCCATAGGTTCGTAATACACTCATCATATCAGACCACTCTTTTAGGCTATGCCCGCAACCGACAGACCGGAAAGACCAAGCCCTCGTTTTCACTTCCCCGTAAGGCTGCATATCCGTTAATCCATACATATTCACATTTTCCTGATCAATGTAAGTGTCTTTCGCATGAAAATGATGAATGGCATTTTCTTTGGCGAGAATTTTGATTGCCGCAACAGGGTCAATGCCTTGCCACCATAAATGGCTTGGGTCTAAATTAGCACCAATCGCATCACACGTTTCCTCGCGCAGTTTTAAAAGTGTATAGGGAGTGTGTACTAAAAAACCACCGTGGAGTTCGAGCCCGATCTTCACATTATGATCCTTAGCAAATTGACCTACTTCTTTCCAATACGGAATCAATTTTTCTTCCCATTGCCACTTTAAGACATCGCCATATTCATTCGGCCAAGGGGTAACCGGCCAGTTCGGATATTTAGCTCCTTCGTGATCCCCCGCTGTACCTGAAAAACAATTTACAACCGGCACTTTGAGTAGAGATGCAAGTTGAATTGTTTTTAAGAGTGTTTCATGAGAGTTTTTCGCAAATTCCTTCTCTGGTGAAATCGGGTTTCCATGGCAGCTGAAGGCGCTGATGATTAGTCCGCGTTCCTCTACTTTTTGGATATACTGTTGGCGTGCTTCACCACTTTCTAATAACGTGTCTAAGTCACAGTGGTGGTTACCAGGGTAACAGCCGGTTCCAATTTCCACTGCATGGAGTCCTGCTTCCTTTACTGTATCCAGCATTTCTTCGAATGTTTTTTCCGCAAATAAGACAGTAAATACACCTAATTTCATATTTGAGTTCCCCCACTCTTATATATTTGATCGATAATTTGAGAAACTTGAAGTGCCTCTTCAGGCTTAACGATCAATTCACTTGTTCCAAGACAGGTTTCAATAAAATTTCGCGCCTGAAGCAGGCCTGGATCAACTTCAGCTTGAATCCAGGCTGCCTCACTGTTAAACAGAATGCCATTTTTTGTTGTATAGAGTTCTAAAGGAAATACACTTAAACCACCATCTACTCCTGAAATGCTCAGGTGCTCGTTGTCGTCTTTTATATTGGCCGCCCATGAGGTTTCGAATAGCATAGACGCTCCATTTTCAAATTTCATGTAAGCTGTCACATGATCATCCACATTAAAAGTTTCATGATCAAATGATCCCCATTGGTTCACTTGGTTGGGCATTTTACTTAGCGTGTTATAAGTGGTGCCTGACACCGCAATATGGTTTGGATTTCCTATCAGCCAAAGAGCTAAATCGAGAAGGTGACAACCATAATCAATCAGGCTGCCGCCGCCTTGGAGGTCTTTATTGGTAAAAACGCCCCAGCCCGGTACCTTTCGGCGTCTTAAGGCCTTGACCCTCACAACAAGCGGAGTGCCTACCTCTTGCATTACCTTCTTAGCCGCCTGCGATTCCTTCATGAAACGATAATGATAGGCAATAGCCAACACTTTATCTGCTTTTTTAGACGATGCAATCATCTTCTCGCATTCTTCTGCGCTGAGAGCCATCGGTTTCTCACATAGAACATGAACTCCTGCTTCGAATGCGGCAAGCGTAATCTCCGCATGAAATTTATTGGGTGTACAAATGCAAACAGCATCCACTTCTGAAAAGAGGTCTCGATAGTCCTCAAATACGTGAGGGATGTTATATTTTTCGGCAATTTCCTTCGCTCGTTCGATATTGACATCACTTACAGCTGTTAATTCACAAACTGCATTTAATTGAAGAAAAGCAGGGATATGACGGCCTTGTGCAATACCGCCAACCCCTATGATTCCAATTCGAAGTTTTGTCATAGCTCATTCACTTTGACAATTTTTTTAGTTTCATTTGATTCTAGTGCCGCTAATATAACCTCTAGTGACTTCATACCTTCCTCACCAGGTACCGGCGGTTCTTGATCCTGAAGAACGGAATCAACAAACTTCTCGATGACATGTGTATTATTTTGACCGCCTTCATCATTGGACTGGATTTTTCCCAGCTCATAATTCACGACTTCACCGTTCGCATATTGTACAACTAGTGAATAGGTTGGGTTATCCTCTAAACGGAGGATCGCTTTTTCTCCATAAATAATCGTGGAATTATCTTCCTTGCCTTTATAGGACCAACTGGCAGCAAGGGTTCCAATCATGCCGCTTTCAGTTTTTAACACACAAACTGCGTTATCATCAACATCAGCAAACTCCTTAGAACTAGTTTCTACAAAGGCACCCACTTCGACAATTTCCTCCCCTAACACATAGCGAAGTAAATCTGTCTTGTGAACCCCTAGGTCCCCCATAGCACCAACAAATGCTTTTTCTTTTTGGAAAAACCAACTATCTTTTCCATCTACACTCCATCCCTCGGGACCGCCATGTCCGAAGGCTGTGCGGAAACTATAAATCTTACCGATTTCTCCGCTTGCAATCAACTGACGGGCTCTTTGATGGGAAGGGACAAAACGCTGATTATGGGCAATCATTAACTTTTTACCGCTCTCTTTTGCTGCAGCAATCATCGCTTCTGCTTCCTGTTTAGAAGTAGCCATCGGTTTTTCACAAAGAACATGCAAGTTTGCATTTAACGCAGCAATTGAGATTGGGGCATGAAGATAATTCGGTGTACAAACACTGACTGCATCAACCGTGCCGCTGCTTATTAACTCATCAAAACTGGTGTAAGCAGCGAGTTCATATTTCTCAGCAATTTCTTTAACCCGTTCTTCATCAATATCACAAACAGCCACTATTTCGACATTTCTATTGGCTTGATATTCAGGTATATGTCGATGCTGAGCTATACTGCCGCAGCCGATTATGCCAACTCTTAACTTTTCCATTATTGATGTCCCCCTTTGATTTGTTCTAGTGGTTTCGCATTCCCATAGACTGGACGTTCCCGTTTGACAGGTGCTGCCCATTTGACAGCATTGATAATGACACGTTGAATCTGTTCGTTATGATAGGTCGGGTACGTTTCATGACCAGGTCTGAAGTAAAATACTTTTCCATTTCCACGCTTGAAGGTACAGCCGCTTCGGAATACTTCGCCGCCTTCAAACCAGCTCGTAAAGATAAGCTCATCCGGCTGTGGGATATCAAAGTGCTCGCCATACATTTCTTCTTTCGTTAATTCAATATATTCAGAGATCCCTTCTGTTATGGGATGACTCGGGCTAACCACCCAAAGACGTTCTTTTTCATCGGCTTCCCGCCACTTTAAATCACAGCTGGTACCCATTAAGGTTTTAAAGATTTTTGAAAAATGACCGGAGTGAAGAACAATTAACCCCATTCCATCGAGAACACGCTGTTGGACTTTTTGAACAATCTCATCTTTTACTTCACCATGTGCAAGGTGTCCCCACCAAACTAGGACATCGGTAGCAGCGAGTACTTCATCTGTTAAGCCATGCTCCGGCTCATCAAGAGTTGCTGTTCCTGTTTCGAAGCCTTCAGCTTGAAGAAATTCAGCGATCGTACCATGGATGCCGTTCGGATAAATATCCCTGACAACCGGATTTTTTTGCTCATGACGGTTTTCGTTCCATATAGTAACTTTCAACATAACAATCTACTCCTTTGATAACGATTACTTTACCTTTATTTTAGAGATTGAGAACATTATTGAAATAGCTTACATTGACAAAAAAGGTGGAAAATATTAAACAAAAAACTATTAAATCTGCAGCGTCTTCAAATAATTCATACTGATTTCTATGCTTTCGAAGGGAGAGCGGCGGCTCATATCCTGCTCAACCACCCACCACTCTACACCGTTTTCTGCTCCTGTTTTTAGCACTGCTTTGATATCAACACCACCAGTTCCAAGCTCCGCAAAAAATTGTTCTCCATCTGTTGTCATGTCTTTCAGGTGAATGAGCGGTGTTCTATTTTTATAACGATTCATCCAATCCACCGGCTTTTCGCCCGCTTTTGTAAGCCAATACACATCCAGCTCCGCCTTCAAATTGTTCGCGTTTGTTCTTTCAAGAATTCCTTCAAGTACGGTCATGCCATTGGACAGGCGCTCTAGTTCAAAATCATGGTTATGATAGCAAAGAGTGATACCTTGCCGGCGGCATGTTTCACCTGCTTGATCCAAAAATGAAATAAGAGCTTTATAATCCTCCTTGCTGCGACGGTCTGGCATTAAGTAAGGGCACACCACATAGCTGCTCCCTACTATTTTCTGGTCTTCAATAACCTGGAAAAGATTGTTTTCCAAATCTTCCAGCGGTATGTGGCTGGCCGCTGCCTGAAGACCGAACTCATCCAATAACACTCTTACTTCTTTTGCAGTCAATCCTCCATATCCCGCAAACTCAACACCGTCGAACCCAAGCTCAGCGACTTTTTTTAAAGTGCCCGCAAAATCCTTGGCACTTTCTTCTCGTAATGTATACATTTGTACAGCTATCGGAATTCTTGCCATCCTACCTCTTCACCCCTAATAACATTTCTTATTTAATTACATGATATATTGTTTATCTAGGAAATAAATATAGATGATATAATTAAAACATCTACAATTTTGCTATTATGTTTTGGAACAGAGGATGATTATGACAACAAAAATATTTTTTTGCGGCTATTCTTATCACGCAAATGGGTATCATTCCCAATATAAATCCGGTTATCCGGCCTATCTATTCCGCCTGCAAACTGAAGGTCTCTGCGAAGTTGTGGTAAAGGGCAGAAAAAATGAGCTTAAGAAAGGAGACCTCCTGTTCATTAAACCAGGGGACCATTATGAACTGCTGGTAAAGGAAGGCCAAAATAGCGGTGACTATCACTTGGGCTGCGAAGGCGCATGGATCGACGAATGGTGGAGCCGATCCGAAAAGCCAGCTGTCTCCCGAATCGACCTTGATGAAAAACTGCTTAATTTATGGCGCCATATTATGATTGAAAAGCGCCGGCCATCATCCAGCCAAAACGAAGAGCTCACCGGATATTTACTGCAAGCATTATGTATATCTCTGGAAAGAGCCGTCAACGAAACGGTCCCTTCTTCCCATCACCCGTATACGGTTACACGGATGATGCGCTATATTGAAGAACATGCCACGCGCGCATTCAAAGTGGAGGATGTGGCTGGGCATGCCGGCCTTAGCGTCTCCAGGTCGGTTCATTTATTCAAAAGCAGCGTCGGGAAAACGATGCTGGAGTATGCGCAGGAAATCCGCATATCTGCGGCAATCGAACGAATGAAATACACGACGATGACGCTTGAGCAGATTGCCGTTGATTGTGGATTCGGAACCTACCCATATTTTCACAAAGTATTTAAAAAGAAGTATGGCCAGGCTCCAGGATCTTATAGGCGTCAAGAATACTAGATTAAGTGATACTCCTAAAACAGCCTATGTAAACAAGTAGTGACTTAAATTCCAAACATTTTTGTAAGCCTTTACCTATTATTCTTTTACTGATCCTGAGGTTAAGCCCGAAACTATCCTCCGTTGGAATATTAAAACCATAATTACGAGAGGAACACTTACAACTACTGTTGCGGCTGCAATTTCACCCCATGGGATGGTAAATTGCCCTTGGAACATCGCTATCCCAATCGGTACTGTCTTAAACTTTTCATCTGTATTGATGGTAAGGGCAAAAAAGAACTCGTTCCATGCTGCAATGAAAACAAGGATAGCGGTTGTAAATATTCCTGGTACTGCAAGCGGCATGATGACCTTCCAAAAAGTTTGCATTAAGGTAGCTCCGTCTATTTTTGCCGCTTCTTCAAGATCTAGCGGTATTTTGCGGAAAAAGGTTACTAATATCCAAATAGACAGTGGCAGCGTGAAGGTTGAATAAGGAATAATCAATCCTAAATAGGAATTGGTAAGTCCAAGGTTCTTTAAAAAGATATAAATAGGTGTAATGGTTGCGATTTGTGGAAACATCGAGACAGATAGTACAATCCCAAGAATAAAAGTTTTTCCTTTAAATTGAAGCCTCGCAATGGCATAAGCAGCAAATGACGCAACTGTAACCGCATACACAGTTGTAATAGTTGAAACCACCGTACTATTCCATAAATATCTTAAAAACGGATGATCAAAGAAAACGGATTTATAATTTTCCATTGTCGGATGTGAGGTGTAGGGAGTAAATGCCTTGTCCCCGAACAATTCAGTAGCCGGTTTTATTGAACTAATTAGCATCCATAAAAATGGAAACATTACAACAAATACAAACACGATGAGAAACACATAAAAGAACGGGCTTGCTTTTTTCTGCATGTTAAAATTCCCCCTAAAAAAATGGTGTACTGTCGAATTCCCTTATCTGTCATTTAGTAAATCTCTGCCCAAAAATTTGATATATATCATTGAAATAATGGCTACGCATATAAATACAATGACAGAGAGGGCAGAACCGTCACCAAAATTAGTTTGAGAAAACATCACCTTATAAGCGAGGATAGAAATGGTTTCAGTAGAGTTAGCAGGCCCACCGCCAGTTAGAACGTAAATTAAGTCAAAAACACGAAAAGCGTCAAGTGTTCTAAATAGAAGTGCAACAAGTATGCTTGACTTTAACAAAGGCAATGTAATTTTCATAAATTGCTTCCATTTACCTGCACCATCAATGGAAGCTGCTTCGTAAAGTGAGTCTGGAATGGTTTGAAGCCCGGCCAATAACAGCAAAGACATGTATGGAGTGGTCTTCCAGACATCAGAAAAGATGACTGAAAACATGGCACCGGTGTCAGTTACTAGAAGTTTTTCCATCTTATCCACGAACCCGATATCTGCGAAAATTTTGGCAACAATGCCATTTTGCCCATCATATAAAAACTTCCACATAAGGGCGGAGACCGCGGTCGGAATGGCCCAAGGAATCAGAATGCTCGCCCTAATAAGCCCGCGTCCAATGAAAGCCTTATTAATCAAAAGGGCAATCGCTAGTCCAAGAACAAGCTCCACAAAGACAGAGATAATCGTAAATGTAGTAGTATTTCCAATCGCCTTCCACATTCTGCTAGATGTTAAATTATCTTTGTAATGTTGCAAACCGATAAAATTAGGCTGAATGAGCGCATCTCCATATCCTGTGACTAAACCAAGGAGTTTCTTTTCTTGAGTGAACTTAACATTGACGGACAATTTCTTCATTTTATTATTAATAATTTCAGAAGTATTTTCATATTCTTTTGCCATTTTTCTATCAATTCTTGCAATGCTAAGCTTAGAGTTCACCTGTTCAAAATTCATTAACTTATCGTTTACGGAATCATATTTTGTGCTGATCTCAGATCTGCTGCGAATCTTCTTATCTAATGATTGCAGCTTGTCTTTTATGGATTGAAGCTCCTCGGTGCCATTCCCACTCTTAATTTCATTATCAATGGTTCCGATTAAAAACGGATAGTTATTCAGATATCGTTCTAGGTCGAGATTATAACTTAAATGGACTTCCGATTTAGTGGGATTGTTTAACTTTAAATCAAACAAACTGAAATAAAAGGATTGCAAGACAGGCCAAATGGCAATGAGGAAGATTAAAATCATAGCAGGTGCCACAAGATAATACCCGGCCGTTTTCTCAGTAAAGAGCTTTTTTCTTTTCTTCTTCGGGGTAATAGAAGTCTTTCTAACCGATGCTTTATAGTCATCTATTTCTACTTTAAGGGCACTATTTTTCACGTTAACCCCTCCTTTTTTAGGGATTTAAACGGATTAGCCCCCAAGGAGAAGGCTAATCCTAGCTTTTAAATATTATTTATTAAGGGCTGCCTTCATTTCTTTTTCCATATTTTGAGCCGCTTGTTCAACGGTTTGTTCCCCTGCAATTGCTTTTGAAATATTAATTTGAATAATCTCTGAAATTTCTGGATAATTCGGAGCGACTGGTCGAGAAACTGCTGCACTTAAACCATCTACGAAACCCTTATCAGCAAAAGTTGGGTTCGCTTTAAGAATCTCTTGATCTTGGTATAGCTTTGTAATTGTTGGAGCATGTCCGCCGTAGATTGCATCAATCTTTTGACCCTCAGCTCCCGCCATGAACTTTAAGAATTCCCAAGCTTCTTTCGGATGCTTGGAATACTTATTGATACCAGCCATCCAACCGCCTAGTGCCGCAGCAGATCCTTTGTCACCTGCTGGAAGTGGTGCTACACCGACTTGGCCAACAATTTTAGATTTTTCTTTATCATTTGCACTTGCATATTCATATGGCCAGTTGCGCAAGAATACGGTTTGTCCTTCAATAAAGGCTTGGTCTGATTCTATTTCTGTAAATGTTGTGACGTTGCCAGGAACTACATCCGACTTGGCAATTTCGACCATTTTCTTCAATCCTTTGATGGCTTCAGGACTATTCACGGCTACGTTACCATCTTTATCGATAAATGCTCCGCCATAGGAGGCGACAAATTCTACAGCGTTACAGACAAGCCCTTCATATTGCTTCGATTGAAAAACATAACCAAATTTCGTGTTACCTTGTCCTTTCTTTGCCTTAGCTTGTGCCAATAGCTCATCCCATGTTTTTGGTATTTCATTTGGTTTAACTAAATCTTTTCGATAGTATAATAGACCAGCATCGACAAATTTAGGAAGGGCCCATTGTTTCCCGTTAAATTGGGCAGCCCCTAAGGCACCCTGGTTATATTCACTTAAGTCAACTCCATCCTGCTGAATGAAACGGTCAAGCGGAAGCACATAGCCAGCCTGGGCAAATTCGGCAGGCCAAATTACATCCATATCAATAACATCAATTTCAGAAGATTTTGCATTAAAAGCGGTTATATAGGCATCATGCTGCTGCCCGGTATCGGAAGGCATTTCACGGAATTCAATATCAATATTTGGATGGGATGCTTCAAATGCTTCTACCATTTTTTCCGTTCCCTTTGTTACATCCTTCCCGCGTGCATAGATAATTTTTACTTTTTGCTCAGTTGCTGTCTTTGTTTTGTCGCCAGCTGGCTTTTCCTTTGTGCTTGTTTGATCGGAACTACAGGCAGCAAGTGCTAAGGATAATGTAGCAAATACGGCTAGAAGTTTTGCTTTTTTCGACTTTTTCAATGTTATTCCCCCTATATTGAAATCGATTTCAATTTTGACATAGTTGAATCTCTAATTACCAAATCATAGGGTAATAGAATCTCTTGGTGGTTGACTTCTTTCTTAAAGGCAATGAAATCAATCATTGCTTCCATTGCTGTCTTTCCAAGTTCTTCGATTGGTTGTCTAATGGTTGTAAGAGCCGGCTCTACCACCCTGGCAATTGGCTGGTCATCAAAACCAATGATGGCGATATCATCAGGAACATTTTTACCTAACGCCTTGGCTGCCATAATCATTCCGGCTGCCACCTGGTCACTCCCTGTAAAAACGGCTGTAGGTGCTTCTTTTAAATTCATAATCGTTCTTAATACCCTTTTACCGTCTTCGATGTCGAATACATTAGAGAAGATCCAGTCCTCTTGAACCGAAATTCCTGTTTCCACAAGTGCTTTCCTGTACCCGGCCTGTCTATCTTTTGCTAAATTACTTTTATCGCCACAGGTACATGCAATTCTTATATGGCCTTGTTCAATCAAATGCCGTGTTCCTATGTAGCTGGCCTCAAATTGATCCATCCGGATGATTGGCACCTTTGTATCTCTTTCATATTCATTGCATAAAACCATGGGGCCAAACGCTGAAAATGGCTCAATTAGTTTCCACTCGTTTTCATAGGAAGTTAAGATGAGACCATCTACTTGCTTTGTTCTTAATAGCTCCAGAAAATCCAGTTCCTTTTGTTTGCTATATCTCGTTTGGCAAATAAGTAACTGAAGATGGTTCTTCGTTGCTACCATATCCATTGCTTCCAGCAAGTAAGCGAAAAATGGATTTGTTAGGACTGGAACTAATATGGCAATAGTATCTGTTTTTTGATTCCTCAGCCTCTGAGCAGTTGTATTTGGAACATACTTTAACGACTCCATTGCTTCTCGAACTAACCTTTTCTTGTCTTCTGTCACATTTGGGTGATTGTTAAGCACCCTTGAGACGGTAGCCCTTGAAAGCCCTGCTCTTTTAGCTACATCGGCAATCGTTGCCAAACAAAATCCCCCCCCTTTCCCTCCTTTATAAAAGTCACCAGTTCTTGTAATCGATTTCAGAAAACGGTTACATTACTACTTTAATAGATTTAAAACATAAATTCAATATTTTTTCAGAAAAATTGAATAATTCAAATAATATTTAGGGACTCTGAATATCTTGGGGGATCAGGAAAATATTCCTCTAAAATAAATTAACCCCCTTGATGTTTGATAGATCAAGAGGGTATTAACCAAGCTTGTGGTGAGCAAGTAGACGGTTAGGGAAAAATTTTATCTGTATAAACTTTTTCCTCTCGTATTTTCCAATCAACTTACAATATTTTCATTTCTTCAAGTACTGTATCTTCATAGGCATGCTTTTCTCCACTAAGTATGTCTTGAACTTTAACCGGCTTGCCTATCGTTGCTGATTCAAGTGCAGCAAACACAACTCCAAGTGCTTCCAGCCCTCGTTCTGCACTTGAAATTGTTGGCTTATTTTCAGCAATGGCTCCCCATAATTCCACATAGGAATGGGCGAAAGGATGTTCCACGATATCTGGTGCATAACGTTCAATTAATTCCGGCAACAGAATTTTTTTTCCATCTGCAAGAGTTACGTGCTGTCCCGGGCGAAGGCACCCCTTACTTCCATAAATCCATGCACCTCCGGTCTTTTCACCATGAGCCGATGTTGCACACATCCAATGTCCGAGTCCGCCGTTGGTATATTTGAAAACTGTAACTGTCGTATCTTCTCCGGTAGGTTTAATGGACACATACCCATTACTTAATTCTTTTTCAAAAATTTCCGTATAGGCAAAAACCTCATCAATCGAACCGTTAATCTCAGTAAAGAAGTGAGTTCGATGAACTCCATGATCATTAATCCAGCCCGCCCCTGCTTGACCTTTCATATGCCGCCATGGAGTACCCGCAAAAAATCCGCGATTCAATGTAACAGTGGCATAATCCAAAATTAAAGAAATTGAACCTAATACACCATCTTTTATTGCCTTCACCATGGCCACATTTTCTGCCCCTAAAACACTTGGTTCAGATAAGGTTAAGACTTTATTAAACTTCTTCGCATCAGCAATTATTTTCCACCCAAAAGACGGTGAAATGGCCAACGGCTTTTGCATTTGTACATGGACCCCTGCAGCAAAGCAATCTTCAGCCACTGTATGATGCAAATCATGATTGATCAGGACGGATACAGCATCTAATCGTTCTTTCTCTACCATTACACGATAATCCGTATAGACTGCAGGGCGTTTCCCTAATCGCTTTGCCACCGCTGAAGCAAACTGGTCGGCTCTTTCATGTTGAATGTCACAAACCGCTGACAATTCAAATGTTTCCAGTCCTTTTCGCTTTAACTCTTCCAATCCTTCCACATGTGCAATCGAAATAACACCACAACCGATAAAGCCTAGTTTCATGATCTCACTCCCCTTAAAGAATTTGACGATCTTAAAGACTATTAATCCGAGTATTTTGGAAACTATTTACTTCCTCTTGGGCTGGTAAAGCCGAAATTGCCCCTACTTTCGTACAGACCATCGCGCCCACTTTGTTACTAAAGAAAATAATTTGTTTTAACTGTTCGAAGTCTTCCAACACTCTTTTCGGTTCTTTTTCTCCAGCTAACTGATAAAGCGTTGCGCCTACGAATGCATCCCCGGCACCGGTAGAATCGATTGATTCAACCTCAATACTAGGAACGGTGTCAATCTGTTGGCCATTTGAGATCAATGTTCCTTTTTTCCCTAACGTGACGGCTGCTGCTTTTGCCCCTATTTGATGAAGGGCAGCAATTCCTTCTGTTAAAACATCTGCTCCAGTGATAATCTTTAATTCCTCATCACTGACTTTGACAAAATCAGCGATCGCGATTCCCTTTTTCGTCAGGTCTATAAAATGGTCATTTCTGCCCTTCCAAAGGTCATGTCTAAAGTTAGGGTCAAACGAGATAAATTTTCCTTCATCCCTGGCTGCCTGCATCATATTTAAATAATTGGTTCGAAATGGGTCAACCAATAAAGCGGTCGCTGAACCAAAGTGAAGTATCTTGGATTTCATTATTCTTTGTTTATCAAGATCGTTTTCCGTTAAGAAGGCATCTGCACCACGGTTAAACACAAAATCTCTTTCCCCATTTGCCTTTAGCGAAACAAAAGCCAATGTTGTTTGATGCTCATCATCGAATATAAGCATGGAGGTATCAACATTCACTTCATCCAATGTTTTCTTTAAAAAATGCCCAAACGGGTCATTTCCCACTTTGCCGCAGAAAGAAGCTCTGCCCCCCAATTTCACAATCGCTGCACAAACATTGGCAGGTGCTCCCCCTGCCTGTTTTTCAAACCTTCGACCTTCGACTAAGTCAATATCCACATCTGTACAGAAAAAATCAATTAACAATTCTCCGATACAAATGACTGATGAATTAATATACATTTACATTCATCCATCCTTTTCTATTTATTTGATTAAAATATATCTCTTAAAAAAACAAAGCTCTAACCCGATATGTTCGATTAGAGCTTTGGATAAAAATAAAATTACTTTTTCTGAATAGCATCCAACTCCGTTACGGTTAATAAAGACACTTTTTAACTTTTTTATTTTATATTAGACGAAAGTGTCCACTGCTGACGCTTTTGATCCAGATTCACATCATTAAGAATCAAATTTCCCTCTTCCGATATTTCGAGTGCCTTGCCATTAAGGACTGAAGTGATTCTTACAGTTCCATTATCATTTTTGGTAATAACCCAGCGTTGATTATTATAGCCAAGATAGTTGTACAGCTGAAGTTTATTTTGCCCCGTATCCAGATCAAGCGCGTTGCCGCCTTCTGTACGTATGGAATAAGAACCATGCTGATCACCTGTTGGCATCAAAGTCCAGTTTGTAGCTTTGTCTGCATCCGAAACAATCACAGGCTCACCGTTTTGAGAATTAGCAGTATAAATCGCTTTCCCTGTTGGTGCATTCGTTAAGCTTGTTACGGTTAAGTTTGCTTTTGAAACATTACTGACATTCACATTCTGATAGTATGCTTGACCACCAAATACATTTACTCCAAAATGGCCTTCTGCAAAGGATCCATCCTGTAAATCCATGATTTTCTGACCATCAACATAAATCTGGATGTGAGGACCTTTCGCTTCGATTTTCACCTTATACGTCTTTCCTGGTTGTATAAAGGCAGGAACTTTCCCAATTACCATACGTACCTCAAAGCGGCCGTCAATTTTGTAAAAAAGACGGAATGCCTTCATATTCGGATCAAAATTGAAGTAATAGCCGCTTCTTCCATCCTCATTTGCCCGGAACAAAATAGAACCTGCTCCTCCTTCTTGTCCCAGCATCATATCTGTTTCGTAAGTAAAGTCTCCTGCAATTTCCTTGGCTATATAGTTTGCATCACTTGTATGCGTACCACGGATTCCATTTTCCGTAATTGTCCATTTGGAGGCAGAAAGATCTGATTTCCATCCAGTCAAATTCGTATAGAATTCACCATCATACACACTTACAACTACACTTGCTGAAGCTTTTCCATTTGGTGTAGAGGCTGTAATAATCGCTTCTCCCTTGCTTCCTGCTTTAAGTACTGCTTCGGAGCTAGTAGATGAGTCAACCTTCACTACATCCGAATCACTAGATTTCCATATTATTGGCTGGGCTCCCTTTCCTTTTCCATTCGCCACGGAAGCATGCACTGATAGAGCATCGCCAATATTCATCTCTCTTTGATTTGTATCCATTACAATTCTTGTTTCCTCATCCGCGTTTTGGTTCCAAGTGTCGGCAAGAGAATGAACTTTTAATGATACAAGATTCACTTCGCCACCCTTGGTGTAGAAGTTCATACTGCTACTTGAAGGATCAGGGAAAATAACATCTGAAAAAACAACTTTTCCATCATTAGCAAATACTTCAATGGACGAATCATCTACAAAGATATTCATTTTGATACGTTTATTATCCGGTTTTAAAGGAGCTTCATGGAAGGTTGAAAATGATCTGGAGAAATCCATTTCTCCTGACTCAGCACGATCAACGAATATTTGATTATCTGATGTTTTGTATCCTACGACCGTTTTTTGGTCTGCTCCTTCACGAACTAGAAAACCAAATTCGGTTATTTTGCTGGCAGATGGAATTTCAATCTCTGCTTCTATTTCAAAGGCTCCTGAAGAGATACCTTTTAACAAGTTTGAAGCATTAGCATGATTTACTATTTTGTTCTGTGTCTGGAATATGGTACTGCGGATCGACTGTAGTTCCTTAATTGGAGATTGTGCAAGTCTTATCCCTTGATCTGTTTTCACCAGTCTAACTTCTCTCGGAATCGTCAGTTCTCCCTTCCAGCCCGTAGTTGGAAAAGCGAATGGATAATCCCAGTTGGTCATCCATGCGATCATTACTCGGCGGTTATCCGGCATATTGGAGAAGGACATAGATGCGTAAAACTCCTTACCGTAATCCGTTTTCAGTACTTTACCAGCTGGGTTGTCATTGACGAATTTACCATCAGGTGTCAAATGTCCTACAAAATACTCCGCATCTGACCCTATTGTCTTCGAATTTGCTCCTGTGCTAATCATCAAAACCCATTTTTTCTCTCCTGAACCGTCTACCTGAAGTTCGAAGAGATCAGGGCATTCCCATACACCGCCGCGTACATAATTTCCATAACCAAAATTGTCAGTAAGCTTCCAATCAATTAGGTTAGTAGAAGTAAAGAAGCGAATGTGATCTCCACCAGATACAACCATTACCCACCGATTGTTCGCATCATCTCGGACTACTTTAGGATCACGGAAATCCCAGCCTCCTGGATTTTCTCCATTCTTGCCCGGATTCTCAATGACAATTGGCCGCTCTGTGGAATATTTCCAAGTACGGCCCTGATCAAAACTGTAGGCAAGACCAATACGCTGATTACCATTAGGTCCATCTGGATTAAAGGAAGTATAGTACGCAATCAGCCCTTTACCACCAGAATTAGCGAATAAGCCGGAAGCATTATTCAGATCTGCTACAGCAGAACCAGACCAAACATGCCCATGATCATTCCACGGCAAAGCAATAGGAAGGCGGTTCCAATTCACCAAATCCTTACTAACTGCATGAGCCCAAGTCCCCCCATCTTGATGGAACAAATGATACTCGCCTTCGTAGTAGACTAGACCATTCGGATCACTTACAGAGCCGCGAGCTGGAGTATAATGATAATCTGGTCTATATTTTTCCTTGTAATAGCTGGATTTTGGAACAAGATATACATCCTGGAAGTAAGCAGAACCTGATGTGACGGTTAATCCGGCAAATCCAGTTCTGCAGCTCATATCCGTCACCTTTACGGCTGCCTCAGAATATCCATCAACATAAAGTTCGATTTGATTGCCGTTTGCAATAATTTCAAGATGGTGTTTGGTACCTTCTTGGGTTATATAGGTGCGGTTCGATGTTTTGAGCACAGTACCATCTGCCTTCTTTAATTGCGCTTTGACAGTGCTCCCTTCTTTAATAAGCGCAGCCAGGTAACCTGTTGTTCCTTGTTCATTTGTACGAAATGCAAGTGCTGCTTCCGATGAATTTTGATCAAAAGAAACATTGCCTTCAAGGATAAAATCACTTGTACTCTTATTGAAAATTTCCATGGCTTTCATACCATCCACAGCAATCCCCTTTAAACCTTTGATGGCAGGTTCCCAGTTTCCTTCCTTATATAGGGGTGGACCTAAATTTGTTGAAAGTGCGCTAACTTTTACATTTTGAAACAACGCTGCTCCATCCCATACATGAAGACCAAGAAACCCCTTCTCGTATGCAGGATTGTTAACATCCATAATAGGAGCATACTTATTCTCCCAATAAACTTTGATCGTATCTTCTACCACCTTCACCTTCAGATGATAGATTTCTCCCTCTTGGAGGTTTACTCGGCGTTCCTCTTTTAATTTCCTCTCATCACGAGCATCACGAAGACGAATGATTCCAGCATTTGGAACGATTTGCAGCATATAGGAGTCCCAGCCATCTTCACTAGAACGGAATACTAAGGTGGCATCCGCATTCTTGTCTATTACTTTTACATCTGCTTCATAAATAAAATCTTCAGATGTGACACTTGATATAGCCATTACGTTCTCTTTAGGTTCTGAAGTAAGCAATAGTCCCTGGTCTGTGTCTTCTAACTTGCCTTTTCCTTTAATTTGCCAGTCTGTTAGATTAGTAGTTGCTTTGGATACTCTTTCAAAAATAGCGGCCCCCTCCCTTGTTTCATTCCTTACCGTTTCATTCGATTCGGTGGCCCAGCCTGTCGCAGGAACAACAAGAATCGTTGCCATGGAGGCTGCGATAAGTAAGGTGGACATAAATACAGAAGTCCATTTAATAAAAGTTGGTTTCATCCTTTACCTACCCCCAGATTGAATAAAGGTCAATTAGCCCTAGTGAGGAGACCTGCGTTGTTCCGTTGTTTGAGAAGAGGAGAATTTTATCATATGGCTGCTTCGGAAAGACTAAGCTTGTGCAAACTGCCTTACCATCATTGGCTAGTACTTCAATAGAGGAAGCGTCCATAAAGATCTGTAAGGTTATTTTGCCGTTCTCCATTTTCAATGCGGTTTCCTGTATTGCTGGAAATGATTCGGAAAAGCTGTTAATTCCAGCTTGCATTCGGTCAACAATTAAGTTTTCACCTTCAGCATCATACTGAATCAGAACCCTTTCATTTTCACCATTTTCAAAAATAATTCCAAAGAAAGCTGCGTCCCTCTTCTCAAATTTAACAATCACTTCCATTAAGTGACTTGGCATCTCAAAAGTTATGGAGGTGCTAGATTCAATGGTTAATTCATGAGTGACTACAGTATGATTCCGAATGGAATTAAATTCGGACACAACCTTCTGTATCAAACAAACTCCTGACTCGGTAGAAGTAAGAGATAGCTCTCTTGGCAAGGTCATCGCGCTTCTCCATCCTTCAGTAGGAACCTGGTTCGCATAACGCCAGTTGCTCATCCACCCGATGTAAATTCTTCGGCCATCTTCTGCTGGTATATCCGACCAGCTTACACCTGCATAATTATCCCGGCCAAAATCCATCCATAGAACGGTTTCATCCGGGTTATCATTCACAAAGTTCATTCCATCAAACTCACCAATAAAGTATTGTGTTCTTGAACCTTCGCTAGAATGACCGTTATCACCAATGCTGACAAACATGACCCATTTTTTATTATTATTATCACCATCTACCGGCAGCTTAAATAGGTCTGGGCATTCCCAAACGCCGTCATGTGACCCGGCTTTACTTCCAAATTCACTGGCAAACTCCCAATCTTTTAGATTTAGAGAGGTATAGATCGTAATGGATTGTCCAGTCGCTAATACCATCACCCATTTATTCGTTTCATCATGCCAAAACACTTTTGGATCGCGGTAATCAGTAATATTGACATCGGATAAAACAGGATTTCCCTCATATTTTGTCCATGTTCTCCCGTCGTCCTTACTGTAGGCGAGGCTTTGCCGCTGACGCGGCCAGTCGGAATCAGGATACGTATCCGCACTTGTATAAATGGCCACCAATCCCGGTCCATCAGGAAAAAAGCCTGAAGTATTTTTCCAATCCACTACCGCGCTGCCAGAGAAAATCGCTCCATGCTCATCTGGGTATAACGCGATCGGAAGGTGTTCCCAATGGATCAAATCCTTACTAACGGCATGCCCCCAATGCATCGGACCCCACGTACTGCCAAACGGATGATATTGATAAAATAGATGGTACTCATCCTTAAAAAAGACCATACCATTTGGGTCGTTCATCCATTTCTCCTCAGGTGAAAAGTGATATTGAGGACGATGCTTTTCTTTATACTCTAGTTTCATTATTTATTTCTCCTTTAGTTTATTAATTGGAAAAGGCTGTATCTAGCAATATACTGTTACAGCCTTAACCTATTTGTTTGAATCTATTATTTAGTGAACTTATCGTATCCAGATTGCTTAATCTTTAACCAATCCTGCAACCCTAAACGATCCAATTCTTTTAAATAGGCATCCCATTCTTTATCCACTTTTCCATTTTGAATCCATTCTGCTCGTTTTCTAAGCACATACGCAAACATATCGGTTTCTATCGCAGAGAGTCTATCTAGTTCATCTTTAGAGAAAAATACTTTAGGATAAATATTTTCTGCCTGCATATCTGGAACCATAACTTTTTTCATTAAATCTAATCTCCAAGCAGCATCGTCTGGCTTAGTTGTAACTGTACCGTAATATTCATCTAATAACGCTAACGGTCCAGCAACAAATGTTTTTTGTCTTAATTCCCATGGAGATGTTCCATTTAACGGTAAATGTTTTAACATCCCTGTAGCCTCGTCTAATTCAAAAATGTTTTGTTGCTTTTCATCTCCGTAAGTACCCCAGTTATTCTGTACAGACTGATGTGGTTCATAAAGTTGATCAATCCACTTTGCCGTTAATTCTAGGTTTTTGTTTTCACTTGTGATAACCATTTTTCCTCTATCAAAGCCCATTCCATTTGTTCTGGTTACGTTTTTATGACCATTTGGCCCTGCAAGTGCCGGCATCAGATCATATTTATCATTCATACCTGTAATATTCGATTTATCCCAAGTAAAATATAAACCATAGCGATTGTCTTTTCCTTTGGCAAGATACGTATTCCAATCTTGTTCAAAAGATTCAACATCAATTAAACCTTCTTTAAATAGCTCATTGATAAATTTAATCCCCTCTTTATATCCATTATCCGATGAGGTGAACGTAACTTTTCCATCATTCGTTACAACCGTATGATCCCAGTTTTCTCCTAGACCAAACGAACCAAATAGGAAAGCTAAGTCTTCGCCGCCAGTTTTATTAATAAATGACATTGGAATTTCATCGGCTTTTCCGTTGCCATTTGGGTCTTTGGTTTTAAAAGCAATCAACACCTGCTTTAACTCTTCTGTTGTTGTTGGCATTTTTAAGCCTAATTTATTTAACCATTCCACATTGATCCAGGGGAAATCATCCACTGAGTGAATACTTTCTTTCCCCGAACCTAGCTCCTCAATCCAAGGGAAAGAATAGATATGCCCATCTGGAGCGGTTATCATTCCTTTATATTCAGGTGCTGCCTCAAGAACTTTCTTTAGGTTTGGCATATGTTTCTCAATTAAATCTTCTACTGGAATAATTGCTCCATCTTTTGCTAGCTTTAATAAATCATAGTCACTATATGCGGCATCAAAAATTGCATCAGGCAGACTTCCGCTAGCCATTGCTAGATTTCTTTTTTCAGCAAATGTATCCCAGGTATAGT
The DNA here is from genome assembly GCF_019219025.1 of Bacillus sp. sid0103. The sequence goes on from NZ_JAHUWN010000026.1 coordinate 77,363, forward strand.
TCTTCCATTTGATATGAACACCCGTTTGTTCTTCTAAACGCTTAAAAACTAATTTTTTATTTGGATCAGCTGGGGCTAATGGTGAGCTTTGAGTCATAAAGTTTAAGGTCACTTTTTCCTTTAAAGGAAAAGAAACATCTTTTAGTTTATACTCTTTTGATGCTGTTTCACTTTTGCCGCCACTATTACTGCAGCCTGAAACTAGTAATATCGTAGCCAGTGATGCAGCCATAACTTTTTTTACATTTTTCATAAAGAATCCCCCTAAACCTTTTTTGTGTAAGCATTTACAAAATTTTATTTTTAATTAACTCATTATTTTAATGAGCCAACCATAACACCTTTTTCAAAGTACTTTTGGAAAAACGGATACATGACCATGAGCGGCAGACTAGAAATTACGATCGATGAATATTTAATCATTTCAGAAAGCTTTTTTAGTTCAGCCATCGCCTGCTGATCACCAATCATTCCTGGACCTGTCTGATTTTGAATTAATATCGATCTCAAAACTAATTGTAATGGGTGTAAATTTGGATCTTCGAGATAGATCATCGCATCAAAATATGAGTTCCATTGACCAACAAATGCATACATCGCTAAAACGAAGATGATTGGTTTTGAAAGCGGCAATACGATTTTAAAGAAGATTAATAGATCCGATGCTCCATCCACCTTTGCTGCCTCATGCAATTCGTAAGGAATCCCTTTAAAATAAGTCCTTGCCAGGATAATATTCCATACATTCACGGCACCAGGTATTAAAATGGCCCAAACAGTGTTTAACATTCCTAGGTCTTTTACAACTAGGTAAGTTGGAATGAGTCCGCCACCAAAGAACATGGTTATAATAAATAGGGTCATGAAGAAATTTTTCCCGACAAAACCATTTACGGATAACGGATAGGCCGCAAAAATACAAACTACAACAGTTACAATGGCGAATCCTACTGAGTAGAGAATGGAATTGAGGAAGCCTCGCAGCATCGCATCATTGGATAAAATCAACTGATAACCTTTTAAACTCCAATCATTAAAATTGAAAGAAATCCCTTTATTTAATAGCACCGTTGGATCCATCAATGACGCAAGTACGACGTATATTAAGGGAACTAACACGACTAGTACAGCTATGCATAGAAAGATATTATTAAAGCTTAATATGATTCGGTCTATGCGGGTGTGCTTTATATTCATCTCAAGACTCCTTTTAAAGTTAATATAGACCTTCACCTTCGTTTAATTTTTTAACGACTTTATTAACCACAATTAACAAGATTACGTTTATAACTGAATTAAATAGTCCAACAGCGGTTGAATAGGCATAGTCACCAGCCTGTAAACCTACTTTGTAGACATAAGTTGGCAGAATTTCAGAAGCCGGTAAATTCATAGCGGTTTGCATTAAATATGCTTTTTCAAAGCCAATCGACATAATCCCTCCAGCAGCCAAAATAAATGTAACTGCCATTAACGGTTTAAGTGTCGGTAAATCAATGTGGATCATTCTTTGCAATATATTTGCACCATCAATTGTGGCAGCATTGTGCAATTCAGGATCAACATTTGCTAAAGCTGCTACGTAGATAATCGATGACCAGCCTGCTGCCTGCCATATGCCAGAGATGATATAGATTGATCGAAAGTAATCAGGATTTGACATGAACATAAGCGGCTTCCCTGTTATGAAGCTAACCAGCTGATTAATTGGACCTGTTGGTGATAAGAAAATAAACACCATTCCCACAATAACTACCACTGAAATAAAATTTGGTGCATAGAGCACAAGTTGAATATTCTTTTTTATGGCTGCTCTTCGTAGTTGATTAAGCATTAATGCAAGGATGATAGGGACTGGAAAACCAACTATTAAGCCAAAAAAACTGAGTTTAAGCGTATTCATAAAAATGTCAGTAAAGTTAGGTGAGGATAAGAATTTGGTGAAATTATCAAATCCGGTCCAATCGCTCCCTAAAATACCTTTGATGGTACTAAAATCTTTAAAGGCAATAATCGCACCATACATTGGGATGTATTTAAAAATGATTGTTAGAATAACAGCTGGCGCAATAAGCAAATAAAGATGATAGTTTTTCTTGATATATTCCAATCTGCCTTTCAGTTTCGATGCCGCTTTCTTGTCCGCTTGGACCTGTATTGCTGGTTCTTTTTGGACATTTACTAATTCTTGCAAGCTATTAACCTCCTATCTATTGTTTATCTTGGTTTAACTTTAACAAAATAAAAAATGAGAAGAGTTTAATATATTTGGAAACAGGGGTTTAAAATTTTCGGCAGTTGAAAACGATTCCATTTGGAACCCGACTTATACCTATGAGCAGTTGAAAAAGGGGAACTACTAGGGGGTTTTGTCTTTCGGAGCCTTTACGATAGACATTTTTTCTGTTCCATTAGGAGATTTTGTCCCTAGGAGCCTTCTCCAACCTGGTACCACAAAAAAACTCCTCTAGCATCTTAACTAGAGGAGATAATCTCAAAGAATATTATTCTATTTCCAAACGGGTCATGGATGCATAGCTCTTTGGTATTCCATGGGGTTTCTTCGATGCCGGGACGGGCGTACTTGTATTCCTTCGAAAGAAGCTGGGCATGATATAGCTCAATGTTCCCGATCTCAATTCGAACCGCCGCACTAGGACAGCTATCCCCATGATGCTCTGAAAGATGTAGAATACAATTTTTATAGGAAACTTGCAAATACAATGGAAGATTTTCCTCAAATCGATGTTCCCAATCGATCACAAATCCTAAAAAATCCAAATAAAATTCTTTGGCTTTCACCTCATCAAATATTCGCAGGATTGGTATGAGACCTTTCATGGTTATTTCAGATGTATTCAAATTAATTTACCCCCTGCCCCTAAACTATTGGATTTCTTTAAGACCTGTATTGATTTTTTCAACTGCTTCTTTTGCCGCAGTCTTTACATCCTTCCCGCCGATTCCAACATCCTCAAATAATTTCCTAATGGCATCACTGACAACAGGGTAGGTCGGTGTTACGGGGCGGTTCTTTGAAAACTTTTGAGTTTGTTGTAAAAATATATTCTTAGGATATTCGTTCAGTTCTGGGAAATCTTTTGCTACAGAGTATCTTGCCGGGACATCACCAGTAATCGTGACATACTTTTTCATTCCTTCATAACTTGTCACAAATTTAATAAACTTCCATGCCTCCTGTGGATGTTTTGATTTTGATGTGATTCCGAGCGCCCATCCTCCATTTGGAACAAACTGATACTTATCCTTTGGCAAAGGCGTTACCCCAAAATCATCTCCCAACTTGAATTCAGGGTGATTTTTTTTCAAATCTTCGAGAGTCCAGGAACCAAGTACGGTCATTGCCAGCTTCCCTTCTTCAAAGGCACCACCGGGTATTTCAAGCCAAGCAACTCCATATTTATGATACAAGTCTTTGTAAAATTGCAAGGCATCTAATGCTTGTTTTGAATCCAAATATCCACTTGCAGTAGTTCCATCAGGGCTTAAAATATCAGCACCGAACTGCCAAAGAAGTGGTGTTTTAAAATAAGCAGGAGATTCTCCATCATTGAATCCCTGTGCTGGGTCAATACCGATCACACCTTTAGCAGGATTATTCACTTTTTTAGCAATCTCCAATACCTCATCCCATGTTAAGGGGTTATTGGGATCTTCTGATGGATAAGGAATGCCAGCCGCTTTTAATAAATGCCGATTGTAATATAAAGCAATACTTGACTCTACAATCGGTGCGAGGTAAATTTGCCCCTTATAACTTAATCCTCTTAAGGTGGAGTCAGGGATATCATCGATCATTCCCTCTTTTCTCATAAAAGGGTCGATGGATAATAACGATCCGGTATTTGCATATAGAGCCAGCGTAGGACTGTCAATCGTCAATATATCCGGAGGGTTCCCTGCGGCCAGTTCCGTTCGCAGCCTGATTTCATAATCACTATAGGGAATCGACTTCATATTCACCAAAATATTTGGGTTTGCTTTTTCAAAAGCAGAAACTAATTCTTCAAATGCTTTATTTTCTGCCGCGTTTCCGCTATTTCGCCAGAACGTCAACTGGATTCGTTTGGAATCCTTTACCGTTTCCTCTTTTTCTTTTTGGCTGCTGCCGGAGAATGTATCAAAAAAAGACAAAGCATACACTAAAATACCTAAAAATATAATTGCAAAAATAGTGAACCATTTTTTCATCTAAATTCCCTTTCTTTCTTGAAAACTTAGGAATCTAAGGTATTACGGAATTCAACCGGTGTTTGTCCAACATGTTTTTTAAAAACCGTACTAAAATATCCGGAGTTAGAAAAGCCGACTAAGTTTGCTACATCAATGATCTTTAGCTGTCGATCCCTCAGAAACTGCTGGGCTTTGTCCATTCGCAAGTTCACCAGATAGTCACTAAAATTCTGACCAACATAATTCTTAAAAGTTTCCGATAAATGAGCACTATTGATATGAAAGAGTTCCGATAATATGGTCAGGGAAATCTCACTGGCATAATGCTGGTCCAGATAATGCCGAACACTATCCACGATTACCCTTCCATTTGAAAACCGTGCCAAACGTACCTTTTCAATAATTAACTGAGCTAATTGAAGGAGGTTTTCAAATACTTTACTTTGCGAATTAAGCTCCCAGATACTTTGTTGGCAATTCCAAATCGTTTTTTGAATATCCTTTGTTTCGAGATCATATTTTTTGGCCAGCGACCCTAACAAAAATAACACTCGATTGGCAGCAAACGAAAACGATAAAATCGATTGGTTCCCGTTCCCTCGGAAAAAGGATTCAATATTTTCTCTAAACGCTTCGAAGTGGACATTTTCAATCGCGTTGGTTAACTTTCTCTCAAAATCAGGTGAAAATTCAAAGGCTTCCTCCTTTGTTATCGCCGCATCAATCACCTGTGATTGAGAGCCTAACTGACTTTGACTCCAAGCAAGTAAACTAGAAATATAACCTGTCTTAAAGTTAGCCAGACCGGTTACCACATTTCCAATTCCAATCACCGTTTCTAAATTTAGCAATTTCTTCACATTTCGCTGTACAGAATCCACTAAACATGAAGAATTATTAAGACTTCCTAAATCAATCCTCTGTAAAAAATGAACCATATTTGCATAACTTGGATCGTAAAAAGAATAAGTTCCTTCATGCTCTTTAGAGATCTCCTTGCATAACATTTGAAAAGGAAGCCAGAGCTCTTTTAATCGATTGGGATTACCAAACCTCTCTCGAATTTCGACGGTGACAAATTGGACCACCGTGTTGTCATTGACAAGTTCCTCGAGTTGAAGCTGGCGGAGTCTCTCGATGACTAAATTTAGCTGTAACCATTCTTCTTTTACTAAATAGAGCAAGTATTGTTCCTGTACTTCTTGTAGTTGGGTAAGAACAAGCTGACGCATCTGGGTCGTTTCAACCTGTTTTTGCCTCTCTGTCTCAATTTCTTTACCGACTTTTTGTAAGGCTTCAACTAATTCATCCGGGGCAACAGGTTTTAGTAGATAGTCCTTAACCCCTTCTTTCATTGAACCACGAACCAATTCAAAATCGGAATAACCCGATAATACGATCACTTTTACTTTTGGAAATTCGTGCTGACAACGTTTAGCTAATTCTAGGCCATCCATAATCGGCATTCTCATATCTGTAAGAACCAAATCAATATCCATTTTTCCGAGCAATTCAAGCGCTTCTTTACCATTGGAAGCCTCGCCAACAATTTGAAATCCTTCCTCTTCCCAATCCACCTTCATCCGCAAGCCTTTACGAATTTGAATCTCATCATCCGCTATGATGACCTTCATCATGTATATCACCTCGATCAAAATTAATACACAATGTAATCCTCGTGCCTATATTCTTTTCAGATTCAATCTTATAGGAAAAGTTTTGACCGTAGTAAAGCTTTAAGCGGCCAAGCACATTCTTTAGCCCAATACTGTTTCCTTTGCTAGCTAAGACACTAAGCGTTTCATTCTTTGTTTCTTCACTCACTAAGTCTGCTATCACTTCTTCAGACATGCCTATCCCTTTATCTTCTAAAACTATCAATACTTGATTGTTAATTTTTTCTGTCTTAATAAATATTTCAGCAGTAGTTTTTTCTATAAAACTATATTTGACGGCATTTTCCACCAGTGGCTGAAGGACGAATTTAATAATTGGCAGATTCCTGGTCTCCGGATCCTCCACAATATCAATCGTAATAGCATCTTCATATCTTACCTTTAAAATGTCTGTGTAGCTGCGGATATAACTGATCTCTTCACTCAATCTCACAACATCATTTTGTGTATTCAATGAATACCTCATCATCCGGCCTAAGTAGATGCTTACGTTCATGACTTCTTTATTTTTCCCTTGAACGGCTAATCCCCCGATGATTTCAAGCGTATTGTTCAAAAAGTGAGGATTGATTTGTAGTAATAATGCTTTGTATTCCGCATCTTTTCGGCGGATGTTCGCTTCATATTCTGTTTCAATTAAATTCTTCAATTGATCGACTGTATGATCAAAAACCTTTACCACGTAACCAACCTCGTCGTTTGACGATTTAATCGTTGGCATAAAGCTTTTGGCACCCACAAAATCTCCGCGTTCGATAAATTTCATTGCCTTTGCTAGTTTACCTAACGGGCTGACGATATTGGATGATAGCACGAAAGAAGCAACAATTGTTAGAATAAAAACGAACGCACTGATTAATAGTAGGTTGCGTTGCAGCACATTCACTTTTGAAAATAAATCAGATTTGGTTACTTCACTAACTAGAATCCAATCACCTACTGCTAACTTTTGAAAAAACACAAAGTATTTTTCACCATGATAATCCGTTTCTAATAACCCTTTTTGCTTTTGATTATTCTTTATATTAGTTAAACTATTTTTTAATACCCACTTTGGAGTATCAATTTTCCCTTCTAACACATTTGCTCCCTGCTGATCTATTAAATATGCATGTCCTTTTTTTCCAATCGAGATTTTTCCTAAGGCTGTCTCCAGCAAAGTTGAAGGGAAATTCACCTTTATAAATCCATAGGAAACTACCGTATTCAAGTCAACGAGTGGCAAAATATAACTATTACTATTTCCTTGTCCTGGCATATAAGGATCAATATGTGATTTTACAAATCGTTGTTCATTAATCGTAAAGTCTTGGAACCAATCGATGTTGTGTAAGTTGGGATTATTCCCCCATGCCCCTTCACCATTATTCAGTACGACCGAGATAGACATCCCATTAGAATTGTTTACCATCATCGAGGATAGTAGCATTTTCAGTTGATTCTTCTGTAACAAACTCTGTTCTCTTGGTATTTCTTCATCTTTTTTTTCTAACCTTAACCACTGCTGTGTGGTTTGATTTACCAGGACCTGTTTTCCTAAATCCTCTGCCTGAGTTGTAATAGAGTCAGTATACAGCGAGTACTGGTCCATAGCTTCTATAGTTAAATCCTGCGTCTGGTCTTCAATAATAGATGTAAACCACCTTGGGATAATAATCGATAAAATGATTAAGGGAATCGTTAACAAACATGTAAATATAATAAATAAGCGATTGCGTAAGGAAAAAAACATCGTATCCCCCCAGACAAAAGAAAACCCTTACAATCTATTGCTCAATCAATAAGCTTTGACTATTATTATCTATTCAATTTAACATATCCCCTATCAACTTACCACGAGATATTCCAATAATGAATGTTTCCAATTTAGGATCAGTGCTATAGTTCAGAACTTATTAAACCCAAAAAAAGAGTGTCAAAAAGTTTCTACTTTTTGACACTCTTTTTGCATTTGTTTCCTTATTATCTTGGATCTACATAATCAGGATAATCAGTTATAATTCCATCCACCTTCATTTTTAAGAGAAAGTCAGCCGCTTCATGGCTGCGAACAGTCCAGGATTGAATTTTTAAACCTTTTTCGTGTACTTGATTAACCAATTCTTCCGTCACAATTCCATAACTTGGGTTAAAATAATCTGCATAGGTCGCAAATTCCTTCAATGCTTGTTCCGTTGTGTCCACTTTATTCGAAGTAAGGACACCGATCGGCACTTTAGGCAACAAGCTATTCGTTTTCTTCATGGATTCAAAATTAAAGGATTGAATAATGATTTTTTCATTTTGCGGTTTATCTAAGTTTCGTTCTTTTAATTCTTGAGCTACCATTTCTTCAATTCCAGGATAGAGCTCAGGTGCCTTTAATTCTATTAAAATACCAATTTTTCCATGATATCTATCTAAAATTTCATCAAATGTGGGGATCTTTTCGCCTTTAAATTGTTCCCCCTTCCAGCTGCCTGCATCAAGACTTCTGATCTGATCAAATGATAGGTCTTTAATATACCCCGTACCATCGGTTGTTCTATCAACCTTTGTATCATGGATGATAACCAATTTCCCATCTTTACTTCTTTGTACATCAATTTCAATATAATCTGCTTTCATTTCTACCGCCTTATCAAAAGCAGCAACAGTATTTTCAGGCGCATATCCTGATGCTCCGCGATGAGCAACAATATCCACTTGTCGTAACTCCCCTTTTGTTTCTGCAGCAAAAGCATGCTGAAACGGACTAAATAATAAAGTAAACGCAAGGCCCGCTCCTAATAAAGTTGTTTTTCTCATTTTTCCTCAACTCCCTTTTATATGTGTACTACATATAAAATTGTATTAGAAAAATATTAAGTGAAAATTTAATTAGCATATAGAGATCATTAAAGAAATGTAAAAAAGCATAGGTAAATGAGCATTCCAAAATTTACAAAAAAGTCGTTCTTTTTCCTTTTGATAAGGCTGTTATTATATCGGAATGATGATTTGCGCTCCAGGGGCTTCGCTTTCCGCGAGCGGCTCGGGGCGCCTTCCGCTCCAATCAACATTGCTAAAATATCTACAATAACCTTTAACACAGCCTTTGTAAAAATAAAAAAAAGCAGAGACCGGATTTCGGCTCTGCTCATTTCACATTCATATAGACATATGATATCGTCTATTAATATTCGATTACTACATACGATAAACTCTTGCCTCATAAGACTTTAATGTTATTTTCTGCAGTGGTTCATGTTTTGAGACCTCATAATTATTCAGAAGCAAGTGACGATAATCAAGGGAAACCCCTTCTATCTCAGCTGGTTGGGTGGAAAGATTCGTAATAATAATTACCTTTTCATCATTTAGCGTCCTCGTGTAGGCGTAAATTTGCTGATTATCTTCAAAAAGCAACTCATATTTACCGTAGGTGAATATTTCGTTTGCCTTCTTCAAAGCAATCAACTTCTTATAAAAATTTAAAACAGATTTGGTATCTTTTTGCTGGACTGCTACGTTAATTTCTTTATAGTTCGGATTGACCTTCAACCATGGACTTCCTGTACTGAAACCAGCATTCACATCGTCGGACCATTGCATCGGCGTCCTCGAATTATCACGGCCAGAAGCCCAGATAATTTCCATTATTTCCTCGTGTGGAACACCATCCGCTCTCCTCAAGCGATACATATTTTTTGCAGATACATCATCATAATCTTCAATCGAGTCAAATTGGACATTTGTCATGCCAATTTCCTGACCTTGATAAATAAATGGAGTTCCCTGCATTAGAAAGTACATAGCCGCGAACGCTGTAGCACTTTCACGCCAATATTCTTGGTCATTTCCCCATGTGGATACAACTCGTGGTTGGTCATGGTTCTCGATGAATAAGGCGTTCCACCCTTTATTCTCCAAGCCTTTTTGCCAGCGGGATAATACATCCTTAAGCTCCACAATATCAAGCTCTTTTTTCGCCTCGGCATCCCAAAGTGCTAGATGCTCAAATTGAAAGACCATATTGAACTTCCCTGTTTTTTCTCCGACCCAAAGCTCCACATCTTCCACGTCGTCTACCGTTACTCCGTTCGCTTCTCCAACAGTCATAATGTCATATTTTGCAAATGTCTCTTCTTTTAATTCCTGTAAGAAAGTATGAATCCCATCGACATTCATCATTTTATCAAAGCACTCAACATATGGCAGCCCCTCAGGATTCGGCATATCCTTTAGGCCCTCTTCTTTTTTGATGTGACTGATCGCATCAACACGGAAGCCGTCAATCCCTTTATCCAGCCACCAATTGACCATTTCAAAAAGCGCCTTCCGCACCTCTCCATTTTCCCAATTAAGGTCCGGCTGTTTTTTTGAAAAAATATGCATGAAATACTGATCGGTTAGTTCGTCATATTTCCATGCAGACCCGCCGAAGATGCTTTCCCAGTTATTCGGTTCTTCTCCATCTTTTCCGTCACGCCAAATATACCAATCGTGCTTCGGATTATCTTTGGACGAACGGGATTCGATGAACCAAGGATGCTCATCACTTGTATGGTTAATCACTAAATCAAGGATTAGTTTCATCCCACGGCGATGTGTTTCCTCTAAAAGAATAGTAAAATCCGCCATTGTTCCGAACTCTTCCATAATTTCCTGGTAGTCACTGATATCATAGCCATTATCGTCATTAGGCGATTGATACATCGGACTTACCCAAATGACATCAATCCCTAATTCTTTTAAATAATCTAATTTAGAGATGATGCCATTGATATCCCCAATCCCGTCTCCATTGGAATCCATGAAGCTTCGAGGATAAATCTGATAGGCAACTGCTTCTTTCCACCATAATTTATTCATGTAAAATCCTCACTGACTCTTTTTATGTTTATTTATTCACATTTTATTCAAAATTTATTTTTACAGCACAGATTTCCGTTCAATTAGCTTTGTTGGTATCGTTATTCGTTTTGGCAACGTTTCAGGATTTTCGATTTTTTCAATTAAACATTCGGTAGCAACACGTCCTAATTGAAACGTACCGATATCCACAGAAGTTAATGGAGGCCTTGAATGCTCAGATAACGAGAGATTGTTAAAGCCAACAACAGAAATATCTTCAGGGACTATTATGTTTAATTTCTCGAGATGGCTAATGATTTCATACGCCATTAAATCATCCTGTGTAACCAACGCTGTTGGAGGATCCTTAAGCTTCATAAGCGAACAAATGGCGTCTATCCCTTGTTCATTGACCATCTCCTCATTAACGAGATACGCCTCATTAACTGTAAGTCCAGCTTCTTTAAGTGCTGATTTATATCCGTTAATTCGGTCAACAGTCACCATAAAATCTGGGTTGATTCCAACATAGGCTATATTTTTATGACCGTGCTCAATTAAATAGTTGGTTACCTGTTTACTAATAAAAATATTGTCATTATCGACATAGGTAATTCTCTCTTCATTCACACTTGGCCTCCCAACTACCGTAAAAGGAAAGCCAATTTCTTCAAGGTAGTTCATGGTCCGGTCATTGACACGTGAATATAAAAGGAGAATACCATCCACACGTCTGCCCATTACCATCGACATGACTTCTTCGTGGATTTCTTCCTCGGTTGACCCTGTAGAAAGGTAAATGCCATATTTACTTTCATGGGCATACATACTGATTCCTCTTAATACTTCAGGGAAGAATGGGTTTCGAAAGGCATGGTAGGCCGAATTCGGCATGATCACTCCAATGGTTTGAGTTGTTTTAGCAACCAAGCTACGTGCTTGCAAATTAGGATAGTATCCTAATTGTTCCATCACTTCTTTTACACGTCTCTTCGTTTGTTCACTGATTCGCGGGTTATTAGCTATTACCCTTGAAACAGTCGAAGGTGCCACATTTGCTTCCCTTGCCACATCCTTAATTGTAACCACCATTACTTCCCCCTAATACCAATAAATCGCTCATTTTTACTTTATTATAAAATAGAAATTATTTTACAGCACCCTCTGAAATTCCTTTGATAATTTCCCTTTGTGCAAAGAAATAAGCAATGATTACCGGAATAATTGCAATTGTTAATCCTGCAAGTGCTAAATGCCATTGCTTTGTATATTCACCAAAGAAGAAGAACATTTTCAATGGAATAGTTTCCATTCCTTCTTGGTTAATAACAAGAGATGGAAGTAAGTAGTCATTCCAAATCCAAATCGTATTTAAAATCGCAACCGTTACAGTAATTGGCTTTAACATCGGGAAAATGATGTACCAAAAGATTTGAAAACGATTGGCTCCATCGATCGTTGCTGCTTCATCCAAAGATTTTGGAATCCCGCTTAAAGTACCATGGTATAAGAAAATAGATAAACTCGCACCAAAGCCTAAATACATAAAGATAATTCCAACACGATTAAGCAATTCTATTTTCCCGAAAATCGTAACTAACGGAATCATAACGGATTGGAACGGAATTAGCATCGCCGCGACGAACATAAAGAAAATAACCGTACTCATTTTGCTTTTATTTCTAGATAAAGCATAGGCAGCCATGGATGAGAAGATAATGATGATGGCTACACTTACTAGTGTAATAATAACTGAGTTCATGAATGTTTTTAAAAAGGTAAGTTCGTTAAATGCTTCGATATAGTTATCGAAAGTAAATACTTCCGGTAATTTTAACGTGTCTGAAAAGATTTCTCTCTTTGTTTTAAAGGAGTTAACAAGCATTAAGTAAAAAGGAGACAGCCATAACAGTCCTAATAATACACCAAGGATTTCAAGCGGCAATTTATATTTTCTTCCCATTACATTTCAACCTCCCTTTTCTTGTTGATATACACTTGTGTTAAGGAAATAGCTGCAACGATGAGAAAGAAAATAACTGCTTTAGCCTGAGCATAAGCCATTTCACTTTCACCAAATGCCGTTTTGAAGATCTCCATTGCGACCATTTGCGTGGAATTATAAGGTCCACCCGCTGTTAATGATAAGTTTTGGTCGTAAAGCTTGAAAGTATTCGACAATGTTAAGAACATACTAACTGTGAATGCAGGTGCAACTAACGGGAATACAATAAACCTTAGGCGCTGTAATGAGCTCGCACCATCAATTTCAGCCGCTTCGATCAATTCTGTTGGTACACCCTCTAGGTATGAGATATAAATAACCATAATGTATCCAGCCATTTGCCAGCTCATTAGGATAACTAAGCCCCAAAAACCGGTTTGAGTCGTAGAAAGCCAGCCTTCTAAGCTTTCAATGCCAAATAAATTTCCTATACCCGCAAATACTTTGATAAAAATAAACTGCCAGATAAAACCTAAAATTAATCCACCAATCAGGTTTGGCATGAAAAAGATTGTACGCAAAAACTTACTTGACTTAATTTTAGATGTAACAATAAGTGCTAATGCAAGCCCAAAGAAGTTAATAAGAATGATGGATACAACTGTAAACTTTACAGTAAACCATAATGAATCTAAGAATTCCTTATCTTTAAAAACATTCAAATAATTCTCAAAGCCGATAAACCCGCCCACTTCAATACCATTCCAGTTTGTAAAAGAATAATAGACCCCAAAGAGCAATGGAATGATAACAACCATAGATAATGCTAAAAGAACCGGGGCTAAAAATAACCAATATGATATATCCCGAGTACGCATCATGGGAAAAACCTCCAATGTGATATTTGTAATTTTTATAAGTTAGTAAATTCTTGAAAGAAAAGGGGCTGATTGATAAGAAAACCCTAACACTAACCTATCCCCCCTTATGAACCAGCCGCTTGCCTCTCTACTAATTTATAATGGGTCCTGCTTTTATCAAGAAGGACCCATTATATAAATTTCAAAAGGGATTATTTATTTCTTGCTTTTTCCCAAGCTTCTTTTGACGTCTTCACTACGTCTTCCCACTTAGCTTCTTTGCTCAAATATTTTTGGATTTGAACACCAAGTGTATCTTGTCCCCAGCCAGTTGGGTAGCCCATGAATGCCCAGCCGATTGTCTTTCCGTCTTGAGCATATTGATAAATTTCTTTTGAAAGTGGATCACTGATTTTTGATGCATCAAAGCCATCATAAGCAGGGATAAATTTAAAGTCGTTGAGAACAATTTCTTTACCTTCGTCAGAAGTGTATAACCAGTCTAAGAATTTCTTAGCTTCTGCTTGTGTATCTTTGTCCTTGTTGCTGTTTACACCCCAATACATTGGGATACCAACAGGAATGGCATCTTCTTTGTAGCCTTCAACAGGGATTGGTAAGAAACCAATGCTCTTATCAGCAAAATCTTGATCAATACCAGCAATTGAGCCATATGCCCAGTTACCTTGTTGGATCATTGCTACTTTTTGAAGTGAGAATAATTCTTCTACTTGTTGAGCATAGTCAAGGCTTACAGTTGGTTGTACAGAATAGCTGTTTTGAAGGTCAAGAACCTTTTTAAACGCATCACCATATTTAAAGTCAACCTTCTTAGCATTGAATGCATTTAGTACATTGTTATCAAATTCAGGCGCAAGGAAAGCGTTGGATAAGTGTAAACCAGTTACCCAAGTTTCTTTACCAGGAAGTGCAAATACTGCTTTAAGACCAAGATCTTTTTTCTTAGAATCTAAAGTTTTAACAGCATTTTCAAGTTCTGCAAAGCTCTTGATTGATTTTGGATCAATGCCAGCTTTTTCGAATACAGCTTTGTTATAGATGAAGCCATAACCTTCTTGGTTGTATGGTAAACCTAATACTTTTCCATCCTTTGTTACACCGTCAAGTGTTCCTTTTAATGCCTTTTTAGATGCTTCTGTATCAGAAAGGTCAGCTAATTTCTTTTGCCAATCTTCCACGTCTTGTGGTCCACCGATGTTGTAAATTGCTGGTTCTTTACCAGAAGCAAACTTAGATTTTAAAGCTGCACCGTAATCTTCTCCACCACCAACAGTTGTGATGTTGATGTTTACGCCTTTGTGTGAGTCTTCATATTTCTTTGCCGCATCTTCAAATTGCTTTTTGAATTCTACTTTGAATTGGAATACATCTAATGTAACATTTCCGCCTTTTGATCCTTCTTTAGCTCCGTCACCTTTATCAGCGTTATTACAGCCCGTTAAAAGGAGACTTAATGAAAGAAGACCAGCTCCAACTCCAGAAAATAATTTTTTCTTATTCATGATTTACCCCCATACTTACAATTTTTATGAATCTAAAAGTGTGTGCAACCGTGGGAAAACATAGTTGATTTTATTATGTTCTAGCGTGAATTAGATATTCTAAGAAAACCTTAAACATACTAATTATATTTAAAATACTGCTTTTTAATGCAATCGTTTGCACTAAAGAATAAATAAAAATAATTTTTTTAGTATGTTGAACTGTTTTAATAATCTTAGAAATAGTGAAATCACTAGGTTCCAACGAAATCGTTTGCACGAAATAGCAGAAAAACTGTAAAAACGTTATTTCTCAATAAAAATTTACCTTACTTTACAGTAATCTCTACTAATACCCCCTATACTTTTTATATATCGTTAGCGAAAACGTTTGCACTAATCGATAGATTCATAGTAGCACACTTTAAAATGTATGCGCAATCATTTTTTTAAAAAACTATCTTTTCTAAAGGGTGAAAAAGCATCAGTCGTTTCTGATGCTTTTTCGCAATTATATTTATTTTTTTAGGACAATTACCTCAAATGGACGTAGTGCATTGGCTTCTTGACCATCGTAGTTGGAAAGGAGCATTTTATATTTTGGAAGTCTATTAACAAGTTCTTCATCGTCAATGATTAACTCGTTCTCACTAAAATTACATAAAACCAGAAGAATTTCGCTCTTCCACTTTCTTTCATAGGCAAATAAAGCTGGATTGTCCTTTAATAAGAGTCGAAAATCTCCTTCGACGATTATGTCCATTTCTTTTCGGAGCGAGATTAATCTTTGATAAAAATAAAAAATCGACTGTGGATCTTCTAATGCACTTTTCACATTGATTTCTTTGTACCTTGGATTGGCATTTATCCATGGGGTTCCCGAGGTGAAGCCTCCATGTTCAGTTTCATCCCATTGAACTGGTGTTCGTGCATTGTCTCTGCCTTTTGCGTAAATCGAAGTCATGATTTCCTCATGTGAATAACCTAATGATTTCCGTTCTCGATACATATTCAGCGTTTCAATATCACGGTAATCAGCTAAGGAGTTAAACTTCACATTGGTCATTCCAATCTCTTCCCCTTGATAAATATATGGGGTGCCTTGCATGAAGTGTAGACAGGCAGCTAACATTTTTGCAGATTCAACACGATACTGTTGGTCGTTGCCGAAACGGGAAACAATCCTTGGCTGGTCATGATTATTCCAGTATAAACTGTTCCATCCTTTGTTATGCAAACCCACTTGCCACTTTGACAGGTTTTCCTTTAAGTCCACCAGATTTAATGGTTTTAAGTTCCACTTTCCCCCTGGCGCACTATCCAAGTCCATATGCTCAAAGGTAAAAATCATATTGACTTCATTTCTCTCAGAATTCGTATATAGAATGGCATCTTCTGGTGTTGTTCCAGGCATTTCGCCTACCGTCATAATAGGATATTGCGATAAAACCTCCTGATTCATTTCCTTTAAAAATTCATGAATTCTTGGTCCATTCATATAGTATGGACTGCCATCACCATATAGTTGACCTTCCGCTTGCACCCCATCGGGTAAACCTGGTTGTTTTGAAATCATATTGATAACGTCCATTCGAAAGCCATCGATTCCTTTATCCAGCCAAAATTTCATCATGTTGTATACTTCCTGTCGTAACGTTGAATTTTCCCAATTTAGGTCAGGTTGTTTTTTAGCAAATAAATGTAAATAATATTCGTTTGTGGTTTCATCATAATCCCAGGCAGGACCGCTGAAGAATGACCCCCAATTATTCGGTTCTTTTCCTTCTTCACCTTCACCCCAAATATAATAATCACGGTATGGATTATCTTTCGATTTTTTAGATTGGATAAACCATTCATGTTCATCTGAGGTGTGATTCACAACGAGATCCATGACTAATTTCATGTCTCGTTTATGTATCTCTTCAAGCATATGATCAAAATCAGCCATCGTGCCAAACTCATCCATAATTTGTTGATAATCACGAATATCATAGCCATTATCATCATTAGGTGAATCATAAACAGGGCTTAACCAAATGACATCAACACCAAATAATTTTAAATAATCAAGTTTTTCGATGATTCCTTGGATATCACCAATTCCATCACCATTTGAATCCATAAAGCTTCGTGGATATATTTGATATACAACACTTTTCTTCCACCACTGATCATTCAAATTCAATTGTTTCCCTCCTAACTATAAACAACCACACTATACCACAAAATCAAAACATGGGTTAATCTTTCCTGCATCAATAATTGTTTTAAAAAATCCTCACCAGCGTAAAAAGCAAGTAAGGATTTATAGTTATATACATTTAATTATTCATGATCAGGGCTATTAACCATGATGCCCGCAACCTGAGTTAAACGGTCATAAAAGGCAAGTCCTGCAGGTTGTTGATCAAGACCAATTTCCTCGAATGCCTCTTTCATGCAGCGGAGCCAGCATGTTGCTCTTCTTGGCGTGACTTCAAATGGCAGATGCCGCTCTCTCATGGCCGGCGGGCCAAATTCCTGGCTGTAAAGGGCTGGTCCTCCTAAAAATTGCGGGAGGAACATCCGCTGCTTCCGCTTAATTTCTTCCATATCCCCTTCAAACAATGGTCTTAACTCTGGGTCAGCATATACACGCGGATAAAAGGCATTTACGAGTTTATCAATCGTTTTCTGCCCGCCAATTTCTGCATACAGCGTCTTAAATTTGTAGTCCAATTTCGTCACCATCCACTTTTCATTTTCCCCTGATTTCTACTAATTATAAAGAAATTCCGGATGGCGTTTCGTGAGTTAAATCACACTATATGGGCCCAAGCATAATTTTCCATCCCTTTCTAAAAAGGACGAGCAACTTTTTTGAAATGAGTATGTATATCCAAGAGATGCCTATTTATTTTTCCGTGCCCTTATCATCTCTAATAAAACGTATCTAAACCGTTAACTTGAACACAATAAAACCGTATAAGGAAGGAACAAATGATGACAGAAGATAAGCAAAATCCAAAATTAACATCTGGCGAATTAGCACATAACTGGGAAGCCCCTTTTATTTGGATGTGTTTACTTTTTTCGGTGCTACTAACTCTACTTTGATTCGATCTGGATCCTCGAAAAAAACAGCATAATGATCATCCCCGCCTGCAAATGGATGGATATCCTTATAAAGAATGTTTACCCCTTTATCTTTTAATTGCGTTGTTATTTGATCAACCTGTTCTTTGGATACAGCATGAAAAGCAAGATGGTTTAGACCGACCCGTGAGCGGTGGTAAGGCACATCCAAAAAACGTTCTTCCGCCTGAACAAAAACAAGATAGGTTTCGCCCTGTTTCCAGCTGATTCCTGATTCCCATTTCTGGTAGGGATTGTATTCTAATTCTGTTAATAACCAACCCCAAAACTCACTTGATTTGCTGAGGTTGGAAACATAAATCTCTAAATGATGCAGCATGGTTTCAATCTCCTTATGGCTTACCTTATTTTTCCCAATTCCTCTATAAACGCAGGCCGGCGCTTATATTTTTCTCTTAATTTTCCAATTAGCTTATGTGACTGGACCGTTCCACAGGCTTTTTTGTAGGTTTTTATGATGGAACAAACCGTACGATATTTTTTTCGATCCGTAGCTTCCTCTGCAGCGTATTCAATATAATTTATAAAAAGGTCATTTACCTCTTCTAAGTATTCCTTAATTAAATATGGATAGAGATCGGTTATAGCTGGGAGATAATTTTGACAATATTTTAAAAGTTCAGCAGTTAAATTTTCCTCTTTTAATATAGAAAGGTACGCGGAGGGCTGGTTATCCATTTTATTAAAATCTGCAACAATTTTTTTCAATGTTGCTTCCCATTCGCTTGCTGCATATAACTCTTTTAGTTTTAAGTAATAGGAAAATTCATTTTTGAATAACAGTTCTCTCGCCAGCTGCTTTTGTTGTTCGATATCTCCAAGCAATTCATAGGCTTGAAATCGGTATTCCTGCCACTGATGGACAAGGCCTCGATATTCGGTGTCTGCTTGTTCTCCATCTAGACAAAGTTGAATCACTTTCTTGTAATCGCCTTTTCCTAGTTCATTAGCAATAGCCTTTTCACGAAATTCGCTATATTGGATATTCTCATAAATAAATGTATCAGCAGCGTCTCCACCATCACATCTTTCAATAATTTCGAGCTGAAGCAATTTAATTTGTTTTTTTTCAAATCTATCACTCCACGATGAATCTGTCTTCAAAAAGAGGGTTTCCAGCTGTTTTTCTAACTTTTTTCTCAAATCTTTACGAGGAGAATAATAGGTGCAAATTTTTATTAGATCATATCGCCAATCACTCCAGCCATCATAATGTACTTTTACAGCTTCTTTCATAATCGCGTGAAAAAGACCCTTTTTCTCATTTTCATTCAGATATGGCATACTGGAAATAACTGCATCATCAATTGTATTTATCGCCCAATTCATAACCTCACCGATAGATCCATTTGAATCATCAGCAAAATTGAACATTTTTACAACTGGCGTCATGACAACAAGTGATAATAACACCGCACTCTCCCATTCACCTTTCTCTACTTTTTCCCCTGCCTTTTGGAGTGTCAATTCTGCACCTTGTAACGCTGGTCCCACCTGTCGCCAGTCGATAAATCCTTTTCTTTTTTCACGATTAATAGATTCTGTAATAAGCTTTTTAGCTGATGAAATTTCATCTACTTGAGGAGTGTATTTAAAAAGCAAACGTGTTTCAATTTCG
Organism: Bacillus sp. sid0103; assembly: GCF_019219025.1. The sequence goes on from NZ_JAHUWN010000026.1 coordinate 97,111, forward strand.
GGGAAATCTTCTGATAGGTCAAGAATAATCCTAATTAATTCTTCTTTGTTTTCATTTTTAAGGATAGTTTTTAAATCGATTTCGGTGGATCTTGAGATAGTGTTTATATTAGATGGATTCACGCTTTCACCCCATATTAACAATTTATACTAATTGTATCATGCTAAAGTTGATAGAAACTTGAAAAATCTTGTTCATGCGGTGACTTTTGCCCTTCATGCCGCTTCTGATGGACAATTCTCTTGCTCTTGTAGCCACTTTTGTCCTTCATACTGCTTCTGATGAACAAATCTTTTATTCTTGCGGCTACTTTTGTCCTTCATGCCGCTTCTGATGGACAATTCTCTTGCTCTTGCAGCCACTTTTGTCCTTCAGACCGCTTATGATGGACAATTCTTTTATTCTTGCGGCCACTTTTGTCCTTCATACCGCTTATGATGGACAAATCTCTTGCTCCTGCGGCACTTTTGTCTTTCATACTGCTTATGATGGACAATTCTCTTATTCTTGCGGCCACTTTTGTCCTTCATACCGCTTATGATGGACAAATCTTTTATTCTTGCAGCCACTTTTGTCCTTCATACCGCTTATGATGGACAAATCTTTTATTCTTGCTCCCACTTTTGTCCTTCATGCCGCTTATGATGGACAATTCTCTTGCTCCTGCGGCACTTTTGTCTTTCATACTGCTTCTGATGGACAATTCTCTTATTCTTGCAGCCACTTTTGTCCTTCAGACCGCTTATGATGGACAATTCTTTTATTCTTGCGGCCACTTTTGTCCTTCATACCGCTTATGATGGACAAATCTTTTATTCTTGCTCCCACTTTTGTCCTTCATGCCGCTTATGAAGGACAAAATCCTAGTTTCTGTGACCTTAGTAAGGGAGCTGGTGTTAACGATTGATGGTTGATAACATATTTTCAATCAAAAGAGAAACCATATCTCAGAAAACATCCTTATACAAAAACGCCGATAACCACAAGGGTTATCGACGCTTTTTCTCTTCGTTACAGTTTTTCTCCATTAGTAGCAATGACATCTTTATACCAGAAAAATGACTTCTTCTTCTTGCGTTCTAATGTACCACTGCCATCATCATGTTTATCGACGAAAATGTAACCATAGCGCTTGGACATTTCACCTGATGACGCACTAACTAAGTCTATGCAGCCCCAGCTGGTATAGCCCATTAGTTCAACGCCATCTTCAATCGCTTCACCCATGGCATTGATATGTTCACGTAAATAATCTATACGGTAATCATCATTGATCGAACCGTCTTCCTCAACCTTGTCATATGCGCCTAGCCCATTTTCCACGACAAACAATGGAACCTGATATCTGTCATATAATTTGTTTAAGCTAATGCGTAAACCGGTTGGATCAATTTCCCAACCCCAATCGCTTGCTTTAAGGAATGGATTTTTCACTCCGCCGATGATATTTCCTTGTGATGCTTCCAGCTCAGATTTTACTTTCTTCTCCGTCCGAGACATGTAATAACTGAAACCAATATAGTCGACAGTACCTTCCTTAATAATCTCCAAATCGCCTTCTTGAATTTCTAATTCAATATTATGTTCTTTAAAATAGCGTTTTATGAATGCAGGATACTCGCCGCGCACTTGTACATCCGCACAGAAATGGTTAAACAAACGCTCTTCTTGCAGGGCATGCATAACGTTTTCTGGATTCGAATCGAAAGAGTAAACCGGCGCAAAGATAATCATACAACCAATTTTTGCATCAGGAATGATTTTGTGGCATGCTTTTACAGCAATCGCGCTAGCCACAAATTGATGATGGAATGCTTGGAATGTTGGCTGATATTTGTCTTCCTCTTTATGAATCGAGAACCCAAGACCCATGATCGGCATGACCAAACCACTATTGATTTCATTGAATGTCATCCAGTTTTTCACTTTATCCTTGTAACGATTGAAAATAGCATTTACGTATCGTTCAAAGTAAGTCACAACCTTGCGATTTCTCCAGCCGCCATATTCTTTTACTAGGTTAACCGGCATTTCATAATGAGAGATGGTTACAACAGGCTCAATACCATACTTGTGTAATTCATCAAATACTCGGTCATAGAAGGCCAACCCATCTTCATTTGCTTCTAACTCATCGCCGTTCGGAAAAATCCGCGTCCACGCAATCGACATCCGGAATGCTTTGAAGCCCATTTCGGCAAACAGAGCAATATCTTCTTTATAACGATGGTAGAAATCAATGCCCTCATGATTTGGATAGCTGTACTTCTCTTTGTCGATTTCAAAATTAAAACCAGGAGTTTGCAGAATGGAGAGTCGCTCTTTTCCACCTGGTAAGACATCTGCAATGTTTAACCCCTTATTACCTTCATAAAATCCGCCTTCCATTTGGTTAGCAGCAGTAGCTCCGCCCCATAGAAATCCTTTTGGAAATTTTGTTTCATTTGTTGTCATTTTATTTCACCTCATAAGTTTTATAGTTTTGTAGATAAAGTCTTTAATGCTTATATATTGGAATATGTAAGGGGGAAAGATTTCCCCCTTATGAACCTACACTAGTAATGCCATGAATGCTTCACTGCTATTAACTTTGCCTTCTTTGACAGGCTTAATAGATTGATATCGATCCGGATTTGTGATGATAACTGGTGTAATTAAGTCATAACCTTCTGACCTAATCGCATCTAAGTCAAAGGTTACTAGTGTATCTCCCACTTCAACAAATTCCCCATCCTTCACATGGGATGTAAAATGTTTACCATTAAGCTTCACTGTATCGATCCCAACGTGGATGAGAATTTCCGCGCCATTATCACTTGTGATGCCAATGGCGTGCTTTGTTTTAAAAATGGTTGTTATTTTTCCAGCTACTGGAGAGACTACTTTCCCTTCTTCTGGTTGAATAGCGAATCCTCTACCCATGATCCCGCTTGAGAACGTGGCATCATTCACTTCGCTTAGTGGTTTGACTAGACCTTTAATTGGGCTGTATAACTGTTCTGCTGCAACAACTAAATCTGAATGTAAAGTTGCTGGTTTCTCTTCTGTTGCAGATGTATCCGCTTCATCTTCACTTTCGACATCTTCAAACCCCATAAGATAAGTTGCAATCGCTCCGGCCGCGAAAGCAATTGGTAATCCTAAAACGGCCCATACAAAAGTTTCTCCGATAAAGGACGCAATGCCTGGTAAACCTACATTACCACCCATAATGAAATATTTTACACCTACTGCGCTATAGTAGGCTCCTCCAACAGCGCCTCCAATTAATCCGCCAATAAAAGGCTTTTTCAAACGCATGTTCACCCCGTACATTGCGGGTTCGGTAATACCCATAACGGCTGTTAAGCTTGTTGTCATCGCAAGAGACTTAAAAGACTTGTTTTTAGAACGTAAGGATACAGCAAATGCGGCGCCTGCTTGGCCCAAATTGGCCATGAACATAGAAGGCAAGATCACGTCGTAGCCTTTTGTTGCAAGATTGTTCATTGCAATTGGAATAAATGCATAGTGCATACCAGTCATAATGATTAATGACCATGTACCGCCTAGGATTAAACCTGCAAAGATCCAACCATGTTCGAATAATGCGCCAACTCCTAATGAAAGCCAGTTTCCAATTACTGAACCAAGTGGTCCAACTGCAATTAAGGTAACAGGTACAACAATCAAGATCGTAAGCGTTGGAACAAGAATCAGTTTAAACATGCTTGGAATAATACGGTCCACCCATTTTTCTACATTTGCTGCAATCCAAATAGCTAATAAGATGGGGATAACCGTTGATGAATAGGTGACTGCGGTTACAGGTAATCCAAGGAAGGCAACCGGTTTACCTGAACCTAATAAAGCTGTTAAAGTTGGATGTAAAAGTGCTGCTGCAATGGTTGCTGCCACATAAACGTTGCTGCCAAATTTTCTTGCTGCGCTAACTGCTAGTAAAATAGGCAAGAAATAAAAGGCACCATCACCAATCGCATTTAAAATTGTATAAACTTGGCTCTTATCAGAAAGCCAGCCAAATGTAAGGGCAATCGCTAATAGCCCTTTGATCATCCCCGCACCAGCAATGGCTGGCAGAATTGGGGTAAACACACCTGAGATCACATCAAAGATGGCACTGATCACATTTTTATTTTTTCCTGATTGCTTGCCATGGCTATCTGCTTTTATGGAACTGTTTCCTAAAATTGCGTTATATACTTTTGGAACATCATTTCCGATAATAATCTGAAATTGATCACCGCTAATATTTGTCCCCATAACTCCAGCTACTTTTTCGATCTTTTTTCGGTCTACTTTACTTTTATCATGTAAGTTAAAGCGAAGCCTTGTCATACAGTGAATCACATGTTGAACATTTTCTTCTCCGCCGACAAGTTCAATTATTTCTTTAGCCGAATTATTGTAATTCATGTGAGATTCCTCCTTATTTATTAAAAAAAAATAACCTGAGCAGCAGGAGTCCACAAAAAATCAGAACTCGAGCTCCTCAGGTTTTGCCTGCCTTACCAGTAACAATCCTGTTTTGCTATTATTAAGTTTTGAAGAAGCCGCTCATTCAATCGGAAGCTTTGGCCAGTAACTTACGATCGTACATCTGCCTCTCAAAGAGAATAAAAAAAACCTAAATTGCACGCCATAAAAATATGACATCACAATTTAGGTTTTGCCTGCATAATCAGTAACAATCCTAATCAATTAATATTAATTTATAAGTCCATACTAGCATGCGCTTTCATTTCATGTCAACGCTTTCTTTTATAAAAATTTTATCTAGTTTCGATTAACTACTCTTTCAATATGAATAGTAAGATACGCCATTTCTTCCTTCGTTATTTTATGATTATGTGCCTTTTCGATAAATTCCTTTATTTTCCCGGTACATACAAAGGCATCTGGATACTTAATTTTCACCATGTCATAAAGATAATCGTCTGGACTTTCCAAGTTTTTTTCACTAATAAGGCGTTGCGCAAAAAATTTTAAATGAGTAAGGAACCGGAAATAATTCAAAGATTCTTCATCAATTTCGATTTTAAAATGATATTTTACAATGTTTAGGATATCTTGTATTAATTTTGTCATACTGACAACATTGGGCATTTCTTCGTTGAGCTCAGCATTCACAATATGCATGGCGATAAAGCCAGCTTCATCTTCAGGAAGAGTAATCCCAAGCATTTCTTCGATCTTTTTGATCGCCTTTAAGCCAATCGCAAATTCGTCACTATAAATTCTTTTGATTTCCCATAATAACGCATTGGAGATCAATAACCCCTTTTTGTTTCTCTCAATGGCAAAAGTAATATGGTCCGTTAATGATACATAGATACTGTCATTTAACTTCTTTCCCAGTTTTTCCTTGGCATAGGAAATGATTCTTTCCGAAACATCCATGTATTCTAATGGAACATCATATAATAGCGTCTTAAACTTTTCTGAAACATCTTTATTGTCCAATTTGAAGGTCTTCTCGATCTTACTTTCATCCACTTCTTCCCCGGGTCTCTTTTGAAAAGCGATCCCCCGGCCCATTATCACTAATTCTTTATTCTGCGCATCCAAAACACTGATAACATTATTATTAATCACTTTTGCGATTTTCATATAAATCACCTTTTTTGGAAGTATTTATAAAAAAAAACCTAAAACTAATAAAGACAATATTAGTTTTAGGTTTTGCCTGATTTAACAGTAACAATCCTATTAAATTAAAGTTAATTCAAATATTATCATTTTTTAAAAAACCTTGCAATGGTTTTTGGTTCCAAGGTCCTTTCCTTCTATTTATCACCTGCTTTAATTTGGTTCATAAGTAATACTGCCTCTATTGAGGTCCACTCTTGTTTATAATCGGTCAGAATTTTTTTCAACAAGGACATAGCAGCTTTGGTATTTCCAGCCTCAATCAATTTCTTTGCTTTACCGAGCAGCAGGTCATCCTTATATGGTGAAAAGACATAGTGCTGACTAGTTTCGGAAAGAAAGCGATCATAAAAGAAGAAAATGTTTTCCTGCTCATTCAATCTTTGCTTCGCTTCAATTAAAAAGAACAAGGCGTCATCTGAAAAATATTCATTTGGCATTAGTGATAGACTCTTTTCCATTTGCGCCTCTGCCGTCTTGTAATCCTTATTTCTAAATGCTGCTAGCCCTTTTCGATAATTGCTTAAACCAGCAATAGGAGATGAATCTATCCTGTCAAAATCCCCAAGACTTTTGGTGTCATTTCGTTTCGGCTGCTTTTGTTGCCCACCACTCTGTTCCTTTGATACAACCGCTATTTCCTTTTCAAAAGTGTCTGTTTTGTGGATACTTCCATGTTGCTCAATCCCTGGCTTCGTTTCTTTTATTTCTTTTTGTTGGCTGAAAACCCGTACACCAACCCCTCCAATTAATAAAGAAGCTACCAAACTTGAACCTATGAAAAGACGCTTTGGCCACCCCTTATTGAAGGATATTTTTCCCGTAACAACCGGTTCAGTTAACTGATGTTTATCTAACATTTGTTCCAATTCGCGAATGACTGAACTGTTTTTTACATAAAGCGGAAACTGATTTAATGCTTGTGATACACTTTCTTCTTCCCCTGAAACAATCAAAGTCAATAAATAGGCATGGTAAAAATCAACTGGTAAAGGAATTTGCGTTTGAAAAGAAAGAAGATCATGAAAAATATTTTTCGCCCTATGGACTCCTCCGGACTGAGCGAAATGAAGTGCCTGATTGTATTTCAGGTAAAGCTCATCATAGAGGGGAATTTTCTCCTCAACCATTTGTTTATAAATAAGAAGGTTAGCATCTGGTACGTTGTCCCATTGTTTCATTGCTTGATATGGGAATCCCGCAAGAACATAAACTACCCCTAGCGCCCAGCTAGCTTCACTCCATAAGGGATATTCGTTAACAATCGATTCTAAAATAATGACTGCCTCGTCATACCTCTCCACCTGTAAGGATTGAATGGCCAGATTATACGATAGAACCTCCATCAGATCTTCCTCAAAACCCAATACATGAACTTGTCTAGTTTTACCATTCCTGAATTGAACCTTAATAAAGACACTTTAAAAACCCCCTATGTGGATTAATAAATGGTGATGACTTTTGCTTCACGGATAAGCTTTCCTGTATGTTTATCACGGAAACCACGTTCGTGAACCCCAAATACTTGGAACTTTTGTAATTCTGCTTGGAAGCTCTCTGGTATGGTTCCAATACTTGTCATCGTATCGCCATTAATAAATTGGCCTAATGATTTAATTTCCTCAATTCCTTGCAACTCTAGTATCTTGAGGTAATCATTAATGATTACTTCTATCTGTTCTCCCCATTCTTTGAGATTCATCTTAAGAGCTGATTGTAATATTAAATCCATCGCATCGACCGCTTGGATGGTTAAATGGATGAGTTCATTCACTTTCTGTTGCCGGTCTTTCCCAATCTTTTCAGGTTCGGAATCCATCCTCGTGATTGGCTTTATTTCTTGCAGCATTTTTCTAAACTCTTGAATGTACGTACTTTCTGTGGTCACCGTTCGCATCCCTCCCGTGTTTCTGGTTCAATGTTTTCTTTATCTTTTTAAACGGTCATGGTGATATATATGATGTACATCCCTTATCTTTTCTCGAATTTAATTAAAAAAAGCTGTGTTAAAGGTCATTGTTGATTTTTTTACTATGTTAATTGGAGCCAAGGAGGCTCCCCGCAAAGCCCAAGGAAACCGAAGCGCATGGAACTCAGATCAGAGGCAACTTTAACACAGCCCAAAAAAAGAAACACCCTATGAAAACAGCAAATACTGACTGTTTCACATAGTGTGTCATCTATGAGAATAGTTTTTGAAGAAGGCTCTAGGATAAAATCGCTTGATTGTCCGTTTCCCTATGAACGACATCGACAACCAAGGCAATATCATGATAACGAGTAAAATCATTTTATCTTTTCTCATCCATATGCCATTCTCTTTTTCTTTTTAGAAAGCACAAATTAGAAAAATTTATTTATGATTTTATAAAAATATTCTTTTCTTTAATTTGGAATTCCATATAAAAGCTATTTTTTTGTATAAAAAGCAAGTCCCCACAAAAGAAGCGGCAGCAGGCCAGCTAGTCTAAACCAACCCTCGGCACCACCGACATATACTGATATGGTTGGGACAGCAAGGGCAATCCCACTCCAAAAAAATGCTTTCCATGATTTCTTCCAAACACCGATAACAAACAGCAGTGCAGCTGCGCCAACTAGTAGCCAATAGACGATTCCTACCAAGAAAAAATCCATTCTTTCTCCCCCTTTAAATGATATCTACTATCTATTTATCATATGAATTCGCCAACAAACTGTCCGTACACTTTTTGAAATTCAATTATCCAGTTTCATTTAGTATGGTATCAACTAATTACCATTTGTGTTAATATTATCTAGGGTAGTTATGCAAAAATTCAATCTTATTTATTGATAGGAGTTATAATCATGGGTAACGTTCAAAAAGTAGGACAAATCGGTGTTCCTGTAAAGGATTTGGATAGAGCCATTTATTTTTATAAGGATTTACTAGATTTACCGCTACTTTTTAATACTGATACGATGGCCTTCTTTGAATGCAATGGCCTTCGCCTTTTTTTAAGCTTACCTGAGAATGAACAATTCGCTCACTCCAGTTCGGTCATTTATTTTCATGTCGAGAATATTAAAGAGACATACCAAAAAATGATTGAAAAAGGTGTCAACTTTATCGACGAACCGCACATCGTTGCAAAAGTTGGCCAAACAGAAACCTGGATGACATTTTTTAAAGATACAGAAGAAAACACCCATGCTTTAATGAGTGAAGTATAAGAAAGATACAAGGATGTCGTTGAAATTACGAATAAAGTTCTAACCATCCCTCATAGCTTTAAAATGGGGAGAATGATGTCATGAAAGGTAGAGAGGAGAAAATAACATGTTAAAACGTCCTTTAGATGGTGAGTACCCAGAATATTATACACCGTATGTAAATCTAGTTTCGGAAGATAATCTCTTAACAATTGTGAAAGAGAATTTGGTAAAAACGATTGAGCTTTTTGAGTCGCTCTCAGAGGAAGATGGCCTATTTCGTTATGCAGAAAATAAATGGAGCATCAAAGAAGTACTTGGTCATATGGCAGATACGGAAAGAATTATGAGCTATCGTCTGCTCCGGGTTGGACGGGGAGACAAGACCGCACTAGCTGGTTTTAACGAGAACGATTATGTAAAAAGCTCACAGATCAACAATCTACCGATCAAAAATATCCTTGAGGATTTTATAGCAACTAGAAAAGCTACGCTTACTTTATTTCAAAATATGCCGGAAGATGCTTGGGCAAACATTGGCTTTGCCAATAACAATGAAGTCACCGCCCGTGCCATCGCCTATATTATTGCAGGCCATGCACTCCACCATTTCAATATTATTACTGAAAGATATCTGCCAATATTGAAATAAACAAAATTAAAGCCCGTGAAATCATCTAATCTCACGGGCTTTAATTTTGCTCAAATAAAGATTGCGAACACCTGTTCTTTGTTTTATAATGAAAATATCGGTAATAATAAGAAGTGGGACGCTCTAAATAGATTGTCCAGTTATATCCGATGAGGATCTCGAAAAATACTTTTTAAATTGAGGAGAGATTGATTATGACAGTACGTTTGATTCCCTATTTAGTGATGAATGGAAATGCGAAGGAAGCGATTCAATTTTATGAAAAGGCTTTAGATGCACAAGTTCTCTTTACTCAATCTTTCGGAGAAATGCCAGAAAACCCGGAATTCCCACTTCCTGCTGAAGCGAAAGATCTTGTAAGTCATGCGACGATTAAAGTGGGCGAAACCGAACTAATGTTTTCTGATACATTCCCTGGCCAGCCGCATCAAATCGGAAATCAAGTTACCATTTGTATTTCAACAAACGACGCAGACCAAGCACATAAATTCTTTGAAGCCTTACAAGAAGGCGGCCAAGTAACCATGCCGCTTCAAGAAACGTTTTTCAGCCCTGCATACGGCAATTTAACAGATAAGTTTGGCGTAAGTTTCCAAATCTTCACTGAGGGCAAGCAACATTAAAATCTTACATACACCAAAGAAATAGATTAGCCCGGTCCAGTTGTGACCGGGCTTTTTTTAGTTCCATTAATTTTCTAAAGGTAGATTTACCTGCCAAGAAACACCGAATTTATCCACTACCCAGCCAAACTTTTTGCTAAAGCCGTAATTATCTAACGGCATTAATAAGGCACCTCCACTTGATAAGTTTTCATATAGTCGGTTTATTTCCTCGTCTGTATCACAAGTAATATAGATGGAGAACGAGGGAGTAAACGTAAATTCATGTTTTACATTACTATCAATGCACATGAACTCCTGACCTTTAAGGGAAAAGGATGCATGCATAACCGTTCCCTCTTCGCCCGGTCCGTTTGCCCCATAACGAGTAAGATTGGTTATTTCTGAGTCTTCAATTAAAGATATGTAAAATTCATCGCTGCTTCTGCATTTCCTTGAAACATTAAAAATGGTGTAACTTTTGACATTGTAAACATCCTCCCTTTAATTGGCTGATTTCCATCGTCTATCTGTTGTCAATATCCCAAAATCTATCATCATAAATTTAAATAGGCTGGGAAAATACTTCTAGAATTTGTTCTTTCATATATTTTTTAGGCTTTTGATAGTTTATTGGCTTATATATGAGCTTATTATTAAATTTATTTAATTCAATTGGAACTGCGTTCTTAATAGTGACCAATCTTAAATAGATTTAAATGCCATTCATTTAGGTTTTTAGAAATCTTTACATCGTCCGTTACTGCAAACTGCAATTCTTTTAAAACCTTTTGTGTTGCACCGATAATAAACATTAGACAACAACCTTCCCTCTTGTACAGTTCCTACCATTATTGACAACCTAACAAAAAAACTAATCAAGTTCTGATTAGTTTTTTAACCCATTTTTGAACGCGAAACGGCAGGCTGATATTTTCGCATTGGTGCCTTTTCTAGCACTTCTTGAAGATAGAGATTACCGTTCGGACTTGTTTTTTTGAGCAGTTCCAATAAGTATGTAATATCGTCTAGTGCTCTATGTGTTTGGTAGTCTGTAATATTGTGTGCTTGTAATAGGGTTAGTAATTTTCCATTTGGAAAGCCGTAATTTTTCCAAGGGATGTTTCTCATGGTGCAATACCATTTCAGGTCGTTGACTTCCGGATACATATGATAAAGAAAACTTCTGTCAAAGGAAGCATTATGGGCAAACACCGAATCGGCACGATGGAAGTATGTCTTGATTTTTACATCATAAAAGCTTTTCCCTTGAACTAACTCGTAAGGGATACCATGAACCCGATAGGCTGAGTCATAATTGTTCCTAGCTGTACGGGACAGCGGCTCACGCAAAAAGGAATCTTCATCGATAATATCGATCACCTCGCCAGTATCTGCCCGATAGGAAAATAATTTTAAGGCAAGCTCAATTACTTCATCCTTGGTCGGACCTAAACCGGTTGTCTCAACATCTAATACCAAACCCAATTTTTCAGATCTCATCTCAATGACCATCCCTTAATCCTAAACTTTATTCCCATTATACCAAAGGTCGCAATGGTACTCTATCTCCAAAAAGTTCCTTCATGTGAATCCCGAAAAGAAAGGCCCTCATCAGAGGGACCGTGACTGATATTTTCCCTCGACTACGGGCACTGTCAACCTCTCAGAGGGACCGCGACCGACATTTTTCCACGTCTTCGGGCACTGTCAACCTCTCAGAGGGACCGCGACCGACATTTTTCCACGTCTTCGGGCACTGTCAACCTCCCAGAGAGTCAAGTCCTATATTTTGTGTAAATTGTATTTCCTATGGTTACAATGTTTTTCAGCTTTTATGAATTTTGATGGTTTGGAAGGGGGTACCCCCTTCCAAACCATCAAAATTTCGCGCGCTT
>NZ_JAHUWN010000027.1 GCF_019219025.1 Bacillus sp. sid0103
TTACGATTTCGTCCTGTTCATCTTTTTGTTTTCTTCGTTCTTGAGATTTTGCAGAGAAATAATTATAGTAGCCAGAACGTGAGACTCCAGCGACATCACATAAATAGCTCACCATATTTTTCAATTCATACTTCTCAATAACGGAACGAATAAGGATAAACTTTTGGTCAGCTGATAAAGTTATTTCTTTTTCTTCAGCCCCTTTCTGCAAATCGTATCTTTTTTAAAAGTTCATTTTCTGCCTTTAATAAATTATGTTGAGCTTGTTGCTGTATCCGTTAGCAATCGTTCTGATTTTATTAGCGCTCAGCTCACCATTATTCAAGCATAAGCAAAGTGTCTATGCTGCGTCGACGTTCTTTACTTTTTGTGTAAGTTTCTTCTATGAATACAGCTCATAAGCCAGCAGCTTACCCAAGCGTGACAAACTCTTTTTTCGAATCGATTAAGGCTGCTTATATTGAGTATTTACCGCTTTACAATATTGGTCTTGGATGGATTTTACCTGCCTTAGAGGGTGCGGTTATCGGGTATTTTTGGCCGACAAGCTCTAAAAAGGTTGCTATTCAATAACCATGAACACATTGATGTGTGAGTTGCACCACTTCATATAATATCTCGCACGTTAAGAAACAATGATACAGCCTAAAAAGGACAAAGGCGAAAAACAGTAGTTTTTCGCCTTTAATCTTTTTTGAATTAGAAAAAACCTATTGTACATTATTGAAGTACTAACTTATTAATTAGCTTCTCTTTCGCCAGCCAAGCTCCTCCAATGACCCCTGCGTTATTGCCTAGTGTGGCAATAACAATCTTGACACCATGTGCAACTCTCGGAAAAGCGAATTGAATAAATTCCTCTTTCAGAGGTCTCAGCAATGTATCACCAGCTTTTGAGACTCCGCCTCCAATAACGATTTTTTCAGGATTTATGCCATTGGCTAAATTAGCAAGGGCCAATCCTAAATGGTAGGCAACCTCACCTATGACTCTGTTGGCGAGTTCATCCCCTTCGTTTGCAGCGTCAAAAACACGCTTGGCAGACAGGGGCTGTCCATCATAATAATCTCGTAATATACTAGTCTCGTTGGTAGAAGCTAATTCCTCCATTGCCAAACGGACAACTCCTGTTGCGGATGCTACCGTTTCCAGACATCCTGATTTCCCACAATTACAAGGTGAACCATCTTTAGGAACGGATGATATATGACCTATTTCACCACCGGCTCCATTTACACCATTCACAACCTCGCCATTGACGATAATTCCACCTCCTACACCTGTGCCTAATGTGACACAGATTAAGTTTTTAGCACCCTTGCCGGCACCTTTCCACATTTCACCGATTGCCGCAATATTAGCATCATTGTCCACAACAACCGGCAGGGATGTTTCCCTCTCAAGAATGGTTTGTAAAAGGAATCGTTCCCAGCCTAGGTTAACCGCCACTTCAACTGAACCATCCTTCGAATTTACAGGGCCCGGCGCACCGATTCCGATTCCAACTAACTGATTTTTTGTTTGATTTAATTCTTCTAACTTTTGATCAATCGATCTTGCAATCGATGCAGGTATGTGTTTGCCCTTATTACTTATATCAGTATCGATCTCCCAGCTATAAATGATGTCACCCTGCAAACTGATAAAAGCCATTTTAATCGTGGTCCCGCCTATATCAACACCAACTAACCATCTTTCTTCCATAACCATTCACTCATTTCCTTCATGTTTTCCCACTCCGAAAAGCGCCATTTTTACAAAAGAGGCTCCTCGATTGAGAAGCCTCTTGTCAAGTTTGAGAATTGTCTAGCTCCAACGCCCAGTGACTAACGGGAGCTTCTGCCTTTCTCATTATTTTACAGCTGCAGCTGTTTTTTCAAGATTAACCCATTGACCTTTTTCAGCAGATTCAAGAATCGCATCAGCGATTAATTCAATCTGGTAGCCATCATTGAAGTTAGGTGAGAATTCAGTACCCTCACTGATTGCTTTAAAGAAATCATATGTTTCAATGATCTTTGTTTCACCGTAACCAATACCTAGAGCAGGGATTGGCCATAGTCCTTCACCGTAAGGAGTTGCTGGTCCTGAGTAAACCGTTCTAAATCCTTTTGCATCACTTGGATCATCAGCGAAGCAAACTTGAAGTTCGTCACGGCGCTCATAGTTAAAGTATAAAGAACCTTTTTCACCATGAATTTCAAAAGTTAGGAAGTTGTTGCGGCCATGCGCATTACGTGTTGCTTCAATCGTTCCGATTGCACCATTATCAAACTTAACCATCGTAATAAATTCATCATCCACGTCTACAGCTGCTTTAGGTACATCGTCGCTACCGGCCTTCACAGTACCTAACTTGTCGATGCCGCCAGTTTGAATTGGTCTTTCAGGAATCCATGTTTTTGTGATCGCATTTACATCTGTGATTTCGCCAACAAGGTAACGAGCATAATCAACTACGTGTGTACCAATATCACCTAGAGCACCTGACCCAGCGATTTTCTTTTGGAAGCGCCATGATAATGGAGAGTTCGGATCAGCTGACCAGTCTTGTAAGTACGTTCCACGGAAGCTTAGAACTTTACCAATTCTTCCTTCTTCAATATATTTTTTCGCAAGTGCAACAGCTGGTGTTCTCCTGTAGTTGAAAGCAACCGCGTGTTTTACACCTGCTGCTTTTACAGCTTCTAGCATTTCCTTCGCTTGTTCTGCGCCTAATGCCAAAGGCTTTTCGCAGATAATATGTTTACCAGCTTTTGCAGCTGCAATCGCAATCTCTGCGTGAGTATTATTTGGAGTTACGATATCAATGACATCGATTTCTGGATTGTTAACAACTTCTCTCCAATCGGTCGCATAGTTGTCAAAGCCTAATCTTGCTGCCGCATCTTTAGCCAATCCTTCATTAACGTCAACTACTGTATGGCGATGAGGAATTGCTGGTGCTGGCCAGAAAAACATTGGCATTCCTGCATATGCAAGTGAATGCGCCTTACCCATAAATCCTCCGCCGATCATACCTACGTTTAATTTTTTCATCTTAGTATCCTCCCACTATTATCTTCTTATTTTTAAAAAGTTTGATATTCCTAATGGATGAAACGTTTATGCTTGATTTACTTTATCAAATTGATTTAAATAGCTACGGCTGATTTTAGCCCCATGTTTTGGATCTGGGTAGCTGTCTAACTCAACCGTAATCCAGCCATCATAGTTTGCCTCTTCTAATGCTTTAACCATTTCATCAAATTTTTGATGCCCTTCACCTAATGGTAAAAAATCTCCATTGGCATAATCTTTGAAATGCACATACTTGACACGATCCACATATTTTCTGATGACAGCCACAGGATCTCCACCGCCTGCTTCGATATGAGCTGTGTCTGGGCAAAGATTAATTTTTGTTAATGGCATTAATTTATCTAGTTGTTCAGGAGCCTGAACATTCGTTCCTAAATGAGGGTGATAACTTGCAACAAGATTATATTTTTCAGCAATTTCTACTACTTTATTAAGCGCATTACCAAGGGCGGTATAATCACTTTCAAGAATCCCGTTTGCACGTACTGCTCCGCCGCCGATCACAAGATGCTCTGCACCTACTTCTGATGCGAATGCCGCTACACTTTCGATTTTTATTAATTCTTCTTCTAAAATATCAGGGAAAATAAAGTTCCCGCCTGTATAAACACCAACCAAAGTTAAAGAATGCTCGTTCATCAATTTTAAAAACTCATCTTTTTTATCTTTGTATTCCATCAAGTTGCCATCGAAGATTTCAAAGCCATTATAGCCAGCTTCGGAAATATCCTTTAATGCCTCTTCTGTTGATCCGTAAGCAAGGTAGTAAGAATCCTTAACAGAAGTAACACCCGCTGGATGACCAACTACGCCGCCCCAAGTATTTGTTTGATAACCTAATTTCATTTGATTACCTCCATATCTTTTGGAATTTAGTGTGCCATATTTCATCCTATAAAAACCGAAGCAACTCACCTTCAATTATAGTAATCGATTACATTTTCTTTTTAAAAATTTCTCTAAACTTTCAATAATATTAAGATTTAATCCATTATTTACGGTTTAGCATAATGTAATCCATTACATTTTTATGTGCAGATGAACTGCTGTTTTTTAAAAGGAAGTAATGAATTAATCTCTATTTATTTCTAGTCAATACTATCATCAGACAAGAATAATAGATGTTGTGTCGCTTACATGAATTATTGTAATCGATTACACCTGAATATGCAACCTATAATTTTAAATTGTCACAAAATGTCACAATTTGTTCACCATAAGCTTAGGAGGAAAGGAAATCGTAAAAGTTGTTCCCTTTGCTTTTATACTATCAACATGAATAAATCCCTTTACAACCTTCAATTGGTTACGAATTTCGTGAGCGATACCTACTGCCAGCTTTTCAAGATGTTGACGATGATCCATAGTTAAAGCATTCAGATTAGAGGCTTGCAACGGAGCCACCATCAACTCGAAGGTTGACACCGTTTATAAAAGAAGCCTTGTTTGAAGCAAGGTACACAACAGCTGAAGCAACTTCCTCCACCGTCCCTGGCCGTTTCACTTCAACATTCGGACGATTTTCCTTAAGAAATTGCTGGATTGCTTCATCAGGACTGATGTTTAGCTTTTTGGCATTATCCTTCAACAGGTCCTCAAGCATAGGTGTCATGATAAACGCAGGCGATACCGTATTGACAAGTATTCCTTCTGCGGCATATGCCTTGGATAAGCTTTTTGTAAAATTAATCAGTGCTGCTTTAGAGGCATTGTAATGAGGCATGAATGCGTCTGGTTGAATGCCGGATTCTGATGAAATGTTAATAATGCGGCCAAATCCTGTTCTTTTCATAAAAGGAATAATTGCTTTAGTTACACGTACAGTTCCAAAAAGATTGACGTCAAAAATATGCTGCCATTCGTCTATATCCAATGATTCAAAGTCATCAAATCCACTTGCAATCCCCGCATTATTAACGAGGATGTCGACGGTTTTAAAACGATCAATAGCAGAAGCAACAAGATGGTCGACGTCTGCTTGTTTTGTTAAATCGGCTTGAATAGCAAGAACACTTCCTCCGGTTTTTTCGATTTCAGCCGACGCCTCATTTAACGATTCCGCGCCGCGTGCACAAATTACAACGTTGGCACCTTCTTCCGCAAACGCCATGGCAATTGCTTTCCCAATACCTTTACTGCTGCCAGTCACAAGTGCGGTTTTATTTTTTAATTCCAGATTCATTTTTTCATCCATTCCTTTCTATACTAACCTGATAAAATTGTAGTTACCAAATAAGGATTAACTCTAGCTGATACACAGCTCGGAGTTAATCCTTATTTTTGTCTAATATTAATTTTTCACTGAAGCCTCAAATAATTCTGCATGGATAGGTTCAGCAACTATGGGTTCAACAGCTTTTATGAATCTTTTAAAGTGAGGGGTTTCCTCATGGAGTTGAATCGCTTCTTCATCCTTCCATTTCTCAACAAAGATAAAGCTGTTCGCCTCTTCTGGATTTTCATAATATTGATAACTAATATTTCCGGACTCCGCTTGAGACGGTTTTGTTACAAGCCTTGCCTCTTCCAAGAATATTTCACGATAAGGCGCATTCACCTTCATTTTTGCGTGAATGATAATCATTGTTCTTCCCCCTTAATGAGCGAATTTTTTTAAAAATAATTAACCTGCATGTTTTTCTAATAAAATCTCTTTTTTATTATCCTTTTCGGAAGGAAGCTTCATAAATTTCATTAAATACGCACCAAAGAAATACGTGCCTGCGAAGATCCAAATAACCCCTTTTGCACCGATAAGTCCAATAAATAACCCAACGATTGCTGGAGCGATAAAGTAGGACATTCCTGCACCAAAGCTTACAATCGCCATCGCTGATCCTTTTTTCTCAGGAGCAAGAGATGCTACTAGAGCTGAAAGTGGCACGAAACCACAAAGCACAATTCCCATTAAAATACCTGCAATATTCAAGGCCAAGAAACTGCTGCCAAATACTTCAGGCGTGTAAAGCAAGACAAGTAACATGACGCCCATACCGAAGCTGCCAAGCCATTGAATCGTTTTTTGCCAGCCTAACCATTTATCACTGATGTAAGGAATGATTAGGTTAAAGATAATATTTGCAAACCACATCGTTCCCCACATTTGCAGAAACTGTTCAGTGGTAAATCCGTAATTTGACTTCAAGTACATCGGGAAAAAGATTGGCAGGGAACCGATCCCCGTTGAATTGATAATCCGGACCACGCCACCGATCGCCACTTTCGGCTGTTCGATACAAATGGTGAATCCACTCATTAAGCTCTTTAGCTTTTCCTTCGGATTTCCCTTTTGTTCCGTTCTTACATCACCTTTTACCACGATAAGACCAACAATTCCTCCAACTAATACCCAAGCTACTGCACTCCACAACAACCCGATATATCCAATCTTCGGAAGCATGTAAGCAGGGAAATAACTTCCTACAACATAGAGCCCGCCGCTCCACGCTGCCCAAAACAATCCTACAGCTGTCGCCAAAATCCGCTCTGGACTGCGATAAGTAACCCACACTAAGAAAGAGTAACAGAATAAAGGATAACCTAAACCACGAATCCCATAAGTGGGGAGCATAATAGCGAAATTGTTTAACTTTAAACCATATTCAATAAATAGAACTTGACCGATTAACCAAGTAACAAGACCGATAACCATTACTCTCCTTGGTCCCCACATCTCGGTGAGTACACCAGAAAAATAAGATGCGATAGCCAAGATGGCTCCATAAACCGCAAAAAGAGTGGCTGATTGTTGAACGGTCAATCCCTTTTCAATAAGATAGGGAGACAACCATGCGTGCTCGAGACCGTCACCGGCCATAAAAATTAAAGTTGCAACAAATCCCCAAACGACTCCCATTGGAAGTCCGCCTAAAGTACGTTCTTGACCTACAAGCGTTTTCATTTTTAACACCTCTATTTTTATTAATTGGGTGCAGGGGGGACGGTTCTCATTCTTCGGAAGCATGTGAACCCGTCCCTGTGCTTCCTTAAGCCCACCACATTTCCGATACTTGCTCTTTAAACAACGTTCCTTTTAACAATGTGATTGCTTTCATTAAGCCTTCATCGATAGACGCCAACATATCTTCATGTTCAATGGAAACCACGTAATCATACCCTACTGCACGAAGTGTACTGATCATATCTTTCCACATTTTTTCGTTATGGCCATAGCCCACTGAGCGGAAGGTCCATGAGCGATCCAATACTTGACTGTAATGCTTCGTATCGAGAACACCATTCACCTTGATATTGGCTTGGTCTAAATAGGTATCTTTTGCATGGAAATGGAAGATCGCATTTTCACGGCCTAATTTTTTAATAGCTTCGACTGGGTCGATTCCTTGCCATACCAAATGGCTTGGATCGAAGTTGGCTCCGATGTTCTCTCCTGCTTGTTCTCTTAGTTTTAATAGTGTTTCCGGATTATAAACAACAAATCCCGGATGCATTTCGAAAGCAATTTGATGAATCCCATGTCTTTCAGCGAATTTCGCTTCTTCTTTCCAGTACGGAATAACGATATCATTCCATTGCCATTCTAAGACTTCTGCATATTCTGGAGGCCAAGAGCAGGTCACCCAATTTGGAAACTTGGCACCCGGATGATCCCCTGGACATCCAGCAAAACCATTGATAACTGGTACTTCTAACTGTTCAGCCAGTAAAACCGTTTTTCTCCATACATCATGCGCCTCTTTGGCAGCCTTTACATTAGGATGTAGAGGGTTGCCATGGCAGCTTAGTCCACTGATGGTTAGTCCCCTGCTTTCAATCGCCCGTCGGAACGATTTGATTTTATCTGGATTCCCTAACAATTCATCAGGATTACAATGACTATTCCCCGGATAGTTACCGGTTCCTAACTCAACGGCCTCTACTCCTATTTGGGCTAATTTATCTAACATGGCTTCGAAAGGAAGATTTTGATATAGAACTGTAAACACACCTAGTTTCACACTAAAGCCTCCTTATTTGCACGAACCTTCACCCATTTTTGCTGTTCATGGCTTTCTAAAATGGCATCGGTAATAGCCATCGAAATATGACCGTCTTCGAATGTAGCAAAATTAGCTTGATCATTTAAAGGATCTTTACCATCACGAATGAACGTATAATAATTTAACATCATATTTTTCAGTGCATCTGGCCAGCCTTCGTTATGACCTCCTGGATGATGAATCGCTGATCTTGCTTCAGGTGCGAACAGTGCCGGATCGGCAAGAAGGATCTCATTCGGCTTATCTCTGTGCCCCATCCATAATTTTTCTGGCTCTTCTTGATTCCAGTAAGCAGAGCTCTTGCTGCCATCGATTTCAAAGCTTAAACGATTTTTTCGGCCTGCACTTACTTGTGAAACAGTGAAGACTCCTCTTGATCCATCTTCAAAACGAACTAGTACGGATGCATAGTCTTCTGTATTGATTGAAACATCTTCATATTCTACATCTTCAGTACTTTGTGTGCTGAAAGTGGCCACACTTCCAATTGCTTTCTTTCTAACTGGAATGACCGTTGCTAAATCAGCAAATACTTCTACAATCTTTTTACCGGTAACAAATTGAACGGTGTCACACCAATGAGACCCGATATCTGCTACTGCGCGAGATTTTCCGCCGACTTCCGGTGCTAAACGCCAGTTAAAATCCTTTTCATATAGTAACCAATCCTGCAAATAGCTTCCGTGAACCAAATTCACTTTCCCAAGGTCACCGTTAGCAATTTTAGCTCGCAGGTTTTGCACACTCGCATGCTGTCTGTAATTAAAGTTCACACCATGTACAACACCCTGTTTTTGAGCCAATGACAACAATTCCGCTGATTCTTCACTATTCATCGCAAGCGGTTTCTCTGAGATCACATGTTTACCTGCTAAAATAATTTCTTTATTGATCGTAAAGTGCACATGGTTTGGGGTACAATTATGAACTACCTGAATTTCGTTGTCACGCAGCATTTCAAGGTAATCTCCGTATGCTTTCGGAATTCCAAGTTCAGCTGCCTTTCTTTCCGCTTGTTCTTGACTCGTCTCGGCTAATGCTACGACTTCCACGAATCCAAGTCTTCTGATTGCTTCAATATGTGTCGGGCCAATGAAACCTGTCCCGATGATTCCTACTTTTATTTTTTCCATTTGTTTTCCGTCCTCCAATCGAACTTTTCGATTCACCCAAGAATGAGTAGAAGTCATTTAATGTAATCGATTACAATACCTTGCAAAAAATATGTGTTTATTCCTAGAAAATAAATAATTTACCTAATCCTTCAAACCTCAATAAATGTAATGGATTACATTTTCGTCGAAAAAAATTTGAATTTATTCATACTTTTATATTAAGAAATAACCTTTCAGAATAAAATACCTTTTCACTTAGCACTAAAATATTTTACTCTTTTTTTCGACACCCTCATTGTAATCGATTACAGTATAGAATTCAATATTTTTTTTAAAACTTCCTCGATTCTTTTTTAATCAGAATGATAAAAACTGATCTGGAACCAATCGAATCGCTGGTCCCCTAATAATGATAAAAGGGAGTGAACCATTATTAAGTTCACTCCCCTTTTGTTTTTTATTATTTTAATTCTAACAGGAATAGGCTAAACTACTCTTCTATGGTAAGTTCTTTGCATGATTCACGGACAATGAGTTTATCAGGAAGAATAAATTGATCTTTCTCTATTTCTTCATCTTTAATTAATTTTAACAGTAAACGCATCGCTTTTTGACCCATATCAAACGTTGGTTGTGCCACGGTTGTTAGAGCAGGTTCAAAAATCGATGCAAATTGAATATCATCAAAGCCCACAACAGATAAATCTTCTGGAACTCTTAAACCTTTAGATTTAGCGGCTTTAATGGCACCCATAGCCATTTCATCATTACCGGCAAAAAGGGCTGTAGGAGGATTCTCTAGTGACAAAAATTTCATCATTAAATTAAATCCACTTTCAAAAGAGAATTCGCCTTCCTGTACCAAACTTGGATCCACAGACAAGCCGTGTTGAGCCATTGCTTGATAAAACCCCCTACATCGATCTCGTCCAACGACAATATTCAAGGGTCCGGAAATATGTCCAATTCTCTTGTGGTTTAAGCTAATTAAATATTCAGTTGCCTTTCTTGCACTGCTAACATTATCAATGGAGACCGTAGGCAGCTTGGAACCCTCATAGTATTCACACGCCAATACTACAGGGTAATCCTGGGATAAATCTTCTAATATTTTTTGATCTGTCCTTGCCGTTAATAATATCAACCCATCTGCTTTTTTCTGACCTAATATCGTTAAAAAACTAGTTTCGCTTTCGACATCGTTTCGCGCATCTCCTAGAAGTACTTGATATCCGTTTTCGATGGCAACGGATTCAATTCCGCGCAGCACCGCAGAAAAGAAAGTATTGGTTATATCAGGAACCACCACAAGAATTGTTTTGGTTTCAGATCTTCTTAATTGTCTTGCCAGCATATTAGGCTGGTAATTTAATTCTTTTATGGCTTCTAAAACTTTTTCAGCTGTTTCTTTTTTTACAGTCCCTGCATTACTAATGACTCGGGATACTGTGGCCGTTGAAACATTTGCCATTTTTGCAACATCCGCAATTCTGACCATGTATTGCTTTCCCCTTCAGTGTTCGTTTACATTTATTGTAATCGATTACATGTGGAAATACAATAATTTTTGAAATTTAAATTAAATGTAAAAAAGCCCTTTAGAATTGGGCTTTCGTAACATAAACATCTATATTGTATAAAAAAGCATGAATTAGAAAAGTTTACTAAAGGTGAGGATGTTTATTATATCTGATTTTTAGAAAGCTCGCCAATTGGCGAGCCCCTAAGGGCGAAGACAGAGGCGTAGTTGCCCTTATGCCTGATAGGAAAGTTATACTTTCCTATCAGCAAAAAAGAATATCTTTGGAAGCTAGAGATATATTTTTTGAGTTTATTTTGCTATGATATTTTCCTTTTTTAAGAAGCTGATAAATTGCTGGGCAATTTCTTTCGGTTCTCCTTCTAAACGATCCATCGTCCGCTGCTTTACTCCGCCAGATAATATCTGTTTAAGTCTGTTGCTAGCCCCTGCCTTACTATCCGGCATAAAGATTTTTTTCGGTCTTGGACTTGGAATTTGAAGCATTAACCGTTCAGACTTATTAGGAATTTTTATCTCATGTTCTTTAATCCTGATTTTAGATCCACTAAGTAAAGCGGGAACCGTGGATTGTTCCTCAATGTGCATGGTACGATCGCATAACACAAATGCTGGGAATGGAAAGGCAACCTTTTGTCGTTGACCCCTGCCAAGAGTGCGGGTAGCAACACCGGTTCCATCCATTAAAAGCTCAAGGAAAATAGCTGCTGTTATGAGGGTTGAACCTGATAATGAGGCAAGAGTTGCCCCTGCGCCATTTGCCCCTGCGCCCTGTTGGCCCGTTAAAATAAGATCAAATTTATTCTCACTCATGATTTGATCAACCATTGGAATAATGTCAAACATATGTTGACCGTCTTTTAGTTTTACCAGTTCAGCTTTATCGGCACCTAAAGCTAATACACTCCGCAGCATAAATTGGTTATTACCTATATAAAATACGTGAATAGTAGAATCAGGAATTTGTTTTTTAATTTTCGCTGCAGCCTTCATAGCCGAAAGATCAGAGTTATCAATAGATAAAATCGTATTTAAATCGCTTAATTTTTTATTAGCTTCTGAAAAAATAGGATTTCCAACCGGTTCTATTTTTTCCCGAATTAAGACAGCGATATTCAAACCTTATCGTCCTTTCTCTATGGAATGATAATTATCCTAGGCGGAAACGAACCCCAGCCCCACCAAGGGGATATGACCAGGATACTGCTCCTGTGTCACACGATATTCGACAAGCCCCACATTCTAAACAGCCATCCACTACAAATCTTAATTTTTCTGATTCTAATGTAAACCGTTCTGCAGGACAAATATTGAGACAAACTTTTGTACTGCAGGATGAATCACAAATAGTGGTGTTCACTTTAATATGCGGGTTTTCATCTGGTGAAAAATTAACACGCAATAGTTTTTCGGTTATCTCCATCTTACATATACCTCCAAACATCGAATCCGTCTTTCATTAATTGCCAAGGCGAAACATTATTTCCACGAAGCGTACTTTTGACAGCTTCTCCTATATTAGGTTGAATTTCATCATCAAAGCCAAACAGCTTTTTAGCTATTCCATCCATAATGGCCGGATACTGATTGCTCAACCGCGGGTTCTCTAAGACCTTATGCGTTTTTCGATACTTTTTAAGATTTTTACCGACGAATGACTGATCGATTTTATTTTTATAAGAGACTAATTGTTTCGTAGATACATCCCCAATTCTAATGGCAGCTACAGCCGCTTTCCCAGCCTCTATTCCAGAAGCAATCGCATAGTTCATTCCCTGAATGCTGAAACCATTATTAACGACAAAGCCTGCTGCATCTCCCGCTACTAAAATCCCATTACCATATAAATCAGGAACCATATCTAAGCCAATCTCAGGTACCAAGTGTGCACTGTATTCTACCAAACTTGACCCATCAATTAATTTTTTAATTTGCGGCTGACTCTTAAAATTTTCTAAAATAGACCTGGCATTTGTTGAAGTATCGCCAACAGAGCCTAAATTCACCACAACTCCAATAGATAGAGTATCTCTATTGGTATAGAGGAAGGCCCCTCCAAACACTCCATTTAAAAAATTACCAACAAATTCGTAGGCGCATCCTTCGTTTTCCCTGATTCCAAAACGTTCATTAATAGTATTAACAGGCAATGACACAATCTCCTTAATCCCTAAACCAATTTCCTTTGGTAATACATCTCGTTTTCTTAACCCCGCCTTTTTTGCAAGCAAGGAATTAACCCCATCCGCACAGATAACAATGTCAGCTTCTAAGTAACCATCAGAGTGGTGTGTCTTAACTCCTTTTACAAAACCTTCTTCAATAATGAGATCTTCAACCAATGTATTTGTTAATAAAACGGCTCCTGCTTCTTCTGCCTTTTGGGCAAACCAACTATCAAATGCATTTCTATTTACTGTAAAAGCTTTTTTATCTTCCAATTCTTTTTCAACTTCAAACTGCATTAAGGAGAGAGATTTTTCCGAAACTATCCCAATTCCTTTTTTTGCCACCCATCGTTCAATCGGGGCTTCATTTTTCCAACCCGGAATAAAGTCATCAAGTACACTAGAAAATAGTACGCCGCCAGTGACATTCTTTTCGCCAGGGATAATGGCCCGTTCGATTATACAAACATTTAAGCCTTCGCGGGCAATCTCTAAAGCTGCTGCAGTACCTGCCATACCAGCGCCTACTATGATGACATCGAATTTATTAGACAACTTGTTCTCCTCCTAGTCCGTCGATTAATGCAGGTAATATTTCATAAGCATCACCTACAATAGCAATGTCTGCTGCTTTTATTAAAGGAGCGTTTGCATTTGCATTAATCCCAACAATGACACCCGATTCCTTAATCCCAATGAGATGGTGCGGTGCTCCTGAAACACCAATCCCAATATAAATTTTGGGTGCGACAATACTTCCTGTTAAACCAATGAGACCGCTATGCGGGAAAAAGCCATTGTCCACCACTACCCGGCTTGCTCCAAGAGTGGCCCCAATAAGCTGGGCAAACCTAGATACCAACTTATATCCTTTTTCAGTAGCGATTCCATCACCCATCGCAACAATTAATTCTGCTTCCGTTAAATTAATTTCTTCAGGGCTCGCCTTAAACACATCCATAATTTTAGGGGCTATTGCTTTAATCAGCTCTTCTACTTGTTGATTCTCAACCTTTTTATTACGCCCGGAACTGCTGCTTCTACCCGTCCCACTTGGGATAATGGTCGCTAAGCACACGTTTGTTCCTTTATAAAATGAGCGGATTTCATCAACCTTTCCAGCATAGGTGGTCTGATGCATTTTAAAGACATTTTTATCAAGAGATACTTGTCTGCAAGAATGAAAAAATACACCATTTAAGGAGGCCGCTGCCGTTCCCAGTATACTTTCTCCAAGCAAATTATTGATGGCTAAGATGAGCCCAACTTTTGAGTTAATTCCTATTTCTTTTACTACTTCGCCTGCCAGTTGCCCACAGGGATCTTCATTTTTTGTCAATGGAATCTCCCAATACTCATCCAACCCTGCAGTGTTTAATTGCAGTTGTGATACACTTTCCCGGTAGGAGGTACCAATTAAGGTACCTCCCATTTGATTTGCTAATTTTTTAGCATCCTTCAGCACATTTTTACTATCTTCCGTTAATTTTCCTTCTTGACCTTCAAGAAAAACCAGGACATTATTCATCATCGTAATCTCCCCTCATGAAGTCCATTTACAGTGCGCGGCCCAGTTCTTCTGCTTCCCAAATTACTTGTTCAATCATCCTTGGAGCTACACTATCACCAACACGGTAAACTTCTGGGCATTTCCCTTTAAGAGCAAAATACAACTCAGCAATAGAAGAATTATGGTTCGCATAAACGAATGTATCATACCCATCAATCGTCACTTCTTCTTCTGTATAACAGTTTTTAATGGTTGCACTATCACCTTCGATGGCTGTCACTTCATAGTGCGGGGTCATTTCAACATCCATTGCCATAATACGTTGATAAAGCATAACCCGGTTGCCTGGTTCTAAATTTTCACCAACTAAGTCCATTGGTGTGACAACATTTACATGTTTGTCTTGTGTTGCCAGCAGTTCTACTACCCCAGCCCCTTTGTAATGTCCGTTATAATCGATAAATAATACTCTTTCGCCTACTTCAGCATTACCTTCAATCACATCATATACATTGTAGACATTTTCTTGGTCCGATCCAGGTATATCTAAACCCAATGGACGTGAACCAGTCGCAATGATGACGGCATCAGGATTTAGATTCATTACTGTATTTTCATCTGCTTCATTATTGTACAAAATCTCCACACCAAGTGACTGAACACGCTTGATTAAATGAGAGGTAACCCCTTGGAATTGATCTCGAAATGGAAGCTTACTTCCTAAAAGCACTTGCCCGCCCAATTTGTCATTTTTCTCAAGGAGCGTGACCTTATGGCCTCTTAGCGCTGCAATTTCACTGACCTTCAAGCCGGCTGCACCGCCTCCGACAACCACGATCGATTTTTTCTTATCCGCTTGAAGCAACGTTCCAATTCCAAGTTCCCGTTCCTTGCCGACTGCCGGATTATGAATACAACGAATGGCCTTGTCCTGCATGACTTGGTAGATACATCCATCATTACAAGCAATACAGTTTCGAATGTCTTCTACCTCACCTTGCATAGCTTTATTAGGAAGTTCGGGATCGGCAATTAATGCCCGGGCCATACCGACCAAATCGGCATGTCCGTCTGCTAAAACCTTTTCTGCTTGAATCGGGTCATTAATTCGGCCGAAAGCAATAATCGGCAGATTAATCACTTCTTTAAGGGCTGCCCCCATATAAACTGCAAATCCAGCCGGAACAGAAGCAGGAGGAATTTCCATGTAAAAACTGGAGAAAGTACCCGCATCCGTATTGATGTATGTAACCTGGCCCGTTTCCTCAAATGCTTTCGCCAGTTCAATACCATACTCAAGGTCATACCCCCAAGCGGTAAATTCATCAAGGCAAAGGCGGATGCCAATCGGATAGTCATCTCCTATTTCATTTCTAATCGCCTGGATGATCTCCATCGGTAACCTTAATCGATTTTCAAACGAACCGCCGTATTGATCCGTACGCTGGTTAAAATACTCAGACACAAACGACCTTAGCAGCCCATCATGAGCAACTTTTATTTCCACTCCATCAAAACCCGCCTGTTTAAAATGGAAAGCTGTTTTCGCAAAGCCTTCTATGACTTCCTGAATATCTTCCAATTCCATTTCTTTTGTATTAAATGGGCTGGATGGCTCTGGCATTTGCGTAGGAGCCATTAAGATTTGCGGCGGATTCACTAAAGTCGTGTGCCCGCCATGGTTGATTTGCCCAAAAATTTTCGATCCATGTTCGTGGACTAATTCCGCATATTTACTTAATGCAGGCACAATTTTCGGATCCCATCCGTGGATAAATCGTTCTGACATTTTCCCTGAACGAGTGGCGGCAATCGCATACATAATAATTAATCCGGCTCCACCCTTCGCGCGTTCAGCAAAATAATACGCATCCCGTTCTGATGGCATTCCGTCTTCATTACATAGAGCATTAAAATGCGGCAAGAAGACGATTCTATTTTTCACGGTAACGTTTCCAATGTTAAATGGTGTAAATAGATAATCAAAGTTACTCATAATGTTCCTCCAATTAGTAAATTACTAAGCTCTTAAGCTTCTTCTCTACGAACCCAAATATCTAGGATAACCGCAAGTCCAATGATGGCACCTTTAATCATCAATTGATAAGCATAGGTCATACCTAATAGAGTTAATCCATTACTAAGAACGCCAATGATAAGCGCCCCGCCAATCGTACCAAGAACAGTACCTTGACCGCCGCTAAACTTTGTTCCTCCTAGTACGACTGCAGCAATTGCATCTAATTCCCAGCCTGTTCCGGAATCAGGAAGACCAGCAGATAGACGTCCTGATAAAACAACTCCACTGAAAGCCGAAAGGAAACCACAAATAACGAAAACCATGATTTTAACTCGGCCAACATTCACTCCAGCTAATGAAGCAGCAATGGGACCGCCGCCCGTTGCATAAATATGTCTTCCAAAGACAGTTCTGTTTAATGTAAAGTGTGCCATAAATAAAATCGCTGCTAAATAAATAAGAACAATTGGAATAGGTCCAATATTCATCGTTGTTAAATCAACATAAGTCGATGAGTCAATCGTGATTGGTGCTGAACCAGGGCTTGATGCTAACGACAGCCCCCTTATTACAGACATGGTCACCAATGTTGCTAAAAAGGCTGTGACTCTTACCTTTACGACCATAATTCCATTAAATAATCCAATCAAGGCACCTAACATGAGAGATAATGAGATAACTAGAATAGGATTCATACCCTTTTCGATGGTTATCGCAGCAAACATACCAGTAATCCCAATAATGGATCCAACCGATAAATCAATTTCCCCAGCGATGATGACATACGTCATTCCAAAAGCCACAATTGCAATCATAGCCATTTGGCGAATGATATTCATAAAATTACTAAAGGTCAAAAAATATGGTGAAAGATAGCTAAAAACAAATGCTAATATAACTAGCCCTATAAAAATAATGGCTTGTGATGAGGTTAATATTTTTCCTATCTGTAAATTCTTATTGTTATTTTGTTTTGAATTGATCGCCTGTCTTTCAACTCCTAAACTCATTTAAACCCCCCCAGTTGCAAAATATAAAATATTTTTATCCGTAATTTCAGTGCCTTCAAGTACTTTTTTAATCTTTCCATCATAGAGAACAATCGTACGATCTGCGAGTGATACAAGTTCAGGTAATTCTGAAGAAACAACGATAATGGCCATCCCTTGTTCTGTTAATTGGCGAAATAACATTTGTAGTTCCGTTTTGGCTACTATATCAATTCCTTGAGTAGGTTCATCAAGTAATAGAATTTTAGGTTTAAGATTTAAACATCTGGAAATTACAACCTTTTGGGCATTTCCACCGCTTAGCTTCCCAACTTTCTTTTTTGGATCACCTGGACGGATGTTTAAATGTTCAATATTTTCTTTGGCAATCCTGTCCTCATCCTTAGATTTAAGAAGGCCTTTGGGGAATAACTGAGGCAGATTCGTTAAAGTAACATTTTCTTTTATTGACATACCAGGGATGATTCCTTCATTCCTACGATCTTCAGGGACCATAATAATCCCTAATCGAATAGCATCATGAATAGATTTTATCTTTACAACTTCACCATTTATTTGGATTGTTCCTGAGATTATTGGATCAATTCCTGAGATAGACCTTAGAATCTCTGTCCTACCACTGCCAAGTAACCCTGAAATTCCTAAGATTTCACCTTCAAAAAGTTCAAAACTTAGATTGCTGAATTTTTGTCCTGTCAGATTCTTTACCTGTAAAAGAGGACTAGCTTTTTTACCCGCCTTTTTCCTTTTTATGGATGAATCGTACAACAACTCATTATCGCCAATCATCATATTAATAATTTGTTTCGTGTTTGTCTCTTGTGTTTGAAGTGTTTCAATTTTTTTGCCATCTCTCAGTACGGTGATCCGATTGGAGATTTCAAAGATTTCATCCATA
Source organism: Bacillus sp. sid0103 (assembly GCF_019219025.1). The sequence goes on from NZ_JAHUWN010000027.1 coordinate 18,343, forward strand.
CGATGCGATACATAAATAATGGCTGTCCCTCTAAAGGTTAACGTTCTAATGATTTCAAAAAGTTTTGCCTGTTCATCCTGCGTTAACGCTGTGGTTGGTTCATCCATGACAATAATTTTCGCATCACTTGTGATGGCTCTTGCAATTTCGATAAGCTGCCTTTCCCCAATACTTAAATTTTTGACAATTTGGGATGGGGATAAATTCATTCCTAAACTATCAAGCAGCGTTTGTGCCTCTTTTTCCATCTGTTTATCATCTAAGCGAATACCCTTTTTCTTTTCTCGTGAAAGAAATAAATTTCCAGCTACACTTAAGTTCGGCAATATACTTAACTCCTGAAAGATCATAGCAATCCCCTGTTCCTGGGATGAACTTCTTGAGTTAATTTGTACTTGATTCCCATCTATCAGAATACTGCCATTTTCAGGGCGATACACTCCAGCAAGAATCTTCATTAAGGTTGTTTTTCCGGCCCCATTCCCGCCCAGCAAAGCGTGAACTTCTCCTTTTCTCAGGTCAAAGTCTACGTTATCGACTGCCTTAAAACCCGAAAAAACTTTAGTTATTTGTTTCATTTCAAGAACATTACAAACCAAGATTACCCCCCCTAGAAATGTCTCTGGGTTAAATTGAATCTAACCCAGAAACAAAAGTTTTAACATATTAATTGGCTAAAGTCTTTTGAAATACAGTCTTATATTGTTCTTTAACGTTTTCTGGTGAAGTAGGTAATGTTGGCACTGTTACATATTTAGGAACTTCGCCGCCTGCAAGTTTTTTCAGCACGGCTAAAGTCTTATATTTTCCTTCTGCATACAAGTCTTGAGAAGAAGTGAAAACAACGATTTGATTTCCTTTTGCCATACCTTGCGCTAAATGGTCACTTAAGTCATGCGTTACAACAAATACATCATCACGTCCAGATGTTCTTACCGCTGCCTCCATCCCTAATGCCGGTGTTTCATAAACGCCAAATCCTCCGACTACATCCGGGTGTGCAGTTAAGATATTTTCAAATTCTTGCTGAGCCTGGTCTGCTGTATCAGCCTGACCCCTGGCAACAATTTTATACCCTTCTTCACGAACAGCATCTTCGAACCCTCTAACCCTTTGTTCACATGTTAGAATATAGGCTCTTAAACCCATCGTTGCTAACGATTTACTTTTAATTCCTTTTTCCTTCAGTTTTTCTACCAATGCCTTACCTGCTGCAAATCCACCGCCGTAGCCATCTGGATCTACTAAACTAGTAAATTTACCTTGATTCGGAGGACCGCCGCCAAGGACAACCGGAATATTGGACTCATTTAATTTCTTTACCGCTGGTCCAAATGCAGCTGTATCTACCCCAATAGCTACAACTCCATTTACCTTTTGCAGGATTAAGGACTCAACGTCACTCATTTGTTTATTTAAATTTCTTTGTGCATCGGTTTGAACATATTTTCCGCCAAATGATTCAACTGTTTCTTTTATCGCTTTGCCAATCACCTTCTCCGATGCAATATCACCAAAATGAACGGAATAGCCAATAAATGGTTTCATCTGTTTAATTTTTTCGGTTTCCTCAGGTGTTAATTCAAGAGATTCTACACCTGCAGCCTTTCCTAACACCTTTTCTTCTTTTAATGGTGGTAAAGCTGCTAACCCATTTTTAGCTTCCTTTTCAGTTGCTGGAGTACCTTTCGCAGCTTCCTGATTTGCTCCGCATCCTGCTAACAAACTAGCAACCATTAATGAGCTTGCTAAAATTGAAAATAATCTTTTGCTTTTCTTCATTCTTATACCTTCCCCCCTGATCAAGAATAATCTTTCTTACAATTTCAATAGTACATGGATTTGAATTGCAAAAAAATTAATAAAATTGCGAATAAAAGTACATATTATTGTTAACGCTTCCACAAAAAAATAGCCTTCCCTCATTTAATTGGAAAGACTAAAAAGTTTTTTATTGAATTGCAACTCTCCTAATTCTTTCTTCAGAAGCTTGGCTATGATGAATTTCATCTACAATTTGCCCATCACGCAACACTAAGATTCTATGGCACAACCCGATTAGTTCAGAAATGTCGGAGGAGATGACCATTACCCCCTTTCCTTTCTGGGCAAGTTCATGAATGGCTAAATAAAGTTCACATCTTGAACCAATATCAATTCCTCGAGTAGGTTCATTTAATAAAAACAATTCACTATCGGCGACTAACCATTTTCCCAGAATAACTTTTTGTTGATTTCCTCCGCTCAAATACTTAATTTGATCATGGATATGTTTTAATTTGATATCTAGTTCCATTACCTTTTCTAATGCAGTATCCCTCTCATCATTTAGTCTAATAAATTGCCATTTATTGAATTTATCTAAACTGGATATGGTAAGATTTTGCGATATATCCATATTCGTTAAAAGCCCTTCTTCGAGACGATTTTCGCTAACGTATCCAATACGCTCTCCTACAGCCTCGTAGGGATGCTCTAATTCAATTTCTTTACCCCGCCAAAAAACATTGCCAGAATCTTTTGTCACCTGTCCTATGATAATTTTTGATAACTCCGTTCGGCCAGACCTTGATAAACCCGCTATTCCAAGTATTTCTCCTTCATATAATGAGAGGTTAATATTCTTTAATAACGGCAACCGGGACAAATTCTCAACCCTTAACATCTCTTCACCGTTATGATCGAAAATAGGTGGGAAATAATGATGAATATCCTTTCCGATCATTTGTTTAACAATTTCACGTTTATTTACGGTTTTAATATCGTTCGTACTGATATGCCGGCCATCTCTTAAAATAGTCACCCGGTCACTGATTTTTATGACTTCATCCAATTGATGGGAAATAAAGATAATTCCTATTCCTTGCTTTTTAAATTCTTTGATTAGTTTGTACAATCGATTACGTTCTACTTCATTTAAGTTTGCCGTTGTTTCGTCCATTATTAAAATTTTTGACTGTTTACTAAGCGCTCTAGCAATGGAAACGATATTTCGTTCACCAGGATCAATCGAAGAAACAAGTGCATTGGGGTTCATTGGACATCCAAGGAGTTCTAATAAGCGCTTTGCTTCATTCTTCATCTTTAAAAAATTAGGAATAAATCCTAATAGTTTAGGGTAATTGCCTAAAAAGATATTTTCAGCAATGCTCATACTTCGAACTAACATTGGTTCTTGGTAAATAGTTGAAACCCCTAATTTTTGAGCTTCATTAGTAGAAGAAATTTTGACTTTTTCATCATCTATATAAATTTCTCCTTCATAAGGTGTATAAATGCCTGCAATAATCTTAATTAATGTGCTCTTACCAGCGCCATTTTCTCCGATAATCGCATGGACTTCGCCTGATTTTAATTCAAAGTCTATTCCATCTAACACTTTCGTACCAAAAAAAGACTTATGAATATTTTTCAATTCTAGAAGCATATATCCACCTACCAAACAATACTTATTTATATCTAATAGTTTATATGATGTTATAAAAAAAATAATTAAAAATATTGCGGTAAAACTATATATTATTGCCTTATAAAACGGCATCATTTTTTATAAACATAATAAACGAATTTAATCGAATACATAAAGCTGTAATATTCCCTATGTTTTTGGAAAGATTACAGCTTTATGTACTAATTCTTCTATATTTCCCTGGTGGGTTTCCTGTCATTTTTTTAAATAGTAAATTAAAATAATTAGGGTTTTCATATCCTATGATAGCCGCAATCTCTCTTACGGAAAGATTTGAATGTTTAAGTAATCGTTTGGCTTCTTCTATACGGCAATAAATTAGATATTGGATAGGCGGCAAGCCCACTTCTTCTTTAAAAAGATGCGCTAAATGGTAGGGACTTACATAAACTATGTTAGCTAAATCGTTTAACGTCAGCTCACGTCTAAAATTTTCTTCTATATATTTTTTTACTTCAAGGCAGACTGGAGAAACGGAATGATGATTCGTATTTTTCAAAAGACGAGTAATTTTAATTATTATGGTTTGTAATATAGAGGTGATTACATCTTGATATCCAGAATGTTTCAAGTCATATTCACGTAATAAAGCATGAAAGTAGTTATGAATCTCATTTTTTTCTTCTAGCAAATGAATAATAGGAAGTTCCGTAGAATTTGTTAACCAACCTTTATCTTTACCATTGATATGCAGATTTGAAAAACATATAGAAATCGCTTTAAGAGGATCAGCGATACAAGATTTTCCTTCGATAGGACTGAAAGGATTAAAAATAATAAGATCTCCATCTTGTCCGATATAAGGTTTTTGTTCAAAAATAAACTCTCCACTCCCCTGATGTATATATATAATCTCTGTATATTCTGTATCGCAATGTTGTTTAAACCAATTAGGACTATTTTCATTTATTTCTGTTATGGTAATAAATCGAGGAGAATTTAATATAATAGAGGATTTTCCCACGCTGTATCTCCCCCTATAGTAACAAATGATTTAAGAATAATAATTGAGATTAATAAAAGGGGCCCCCTAGAAGTGCCTCTATGACCTGAGATACACTCCGAAAGCATTCATCTTTACTTTAGGAGCTTTTATTAATAAAAGAGGCTCCCTAAATCCGAGCCTCTTTTCATTTCTTTCATCCGTAACCGTATTTTCAAGAATTACCGACTAGCTTGTTAGCTATTTCAAAGATTCCATAAACTCGATACTATATCCATCATTGAGTTAGAGTGAAACTTATATATCTTCAACGAATGGTTGCGATATTTTTGTTATTTTGCCGCACCTTGAATAGATTCAGGTGCCTCTTGATGGTAAACAAGTTTCCATGCATCTAATACATTTTCTTTAGATACATTTAACGCAGGGACAGCTACATATGCTGGTGCTTCTTTACCAAGTAAGGCATAACCGGCTAAAATCGCTTCTGAAATTCCCTGGTCATATGGCAGCTGAGCACCGAGTCCCTTAATCATACCGCCTGAGGCAATATCCAAAGCAACATTTGTCCCTAAATCAATCGTCGTAATGACAAAATCTTTCTTTCCTGCGGTACGCGCTGCCGCTAAAGCACCTTCAGCCGGAACGTCCCAAACGACAAACATTCCATCGAGATCACGATTTTTGGTCAGCATTCCTGATGCAACTTTCTCACCATCGTTAGGGCCAATGATACCACCTCTTGCCACTATTTTTATTTTCGGATATTTTTCCTTAATTGTTTTTTCAAATGCTTCTGTGCGCTGTTTTGTGACGAAGTAATCTGCATCATGATAAATCACACCGATTTTTCCTTTTCCACCAAGCTTTTCTGCCATAATGTCCGCTGCTTGAACACCATTGCCATAGTTGTCAGCAGACACAACACTTACATAATCCTTGCCTGCTTCCAATCCGTTGGGTTTATTATCCATAAATACTACCTTCACCCCCGCATCTGTCGCTTTCTTAAAAGCAGATGCAGTTGAAACAGGGTCAACCGGGATCCCTACGATAATATCCGGCATTTTCGCTAAAACAGTTTCGATATCAGATACTTGTTTTTCAGCCTTAAATTGGGCATCCGTAACGGCTACCACTTCAATTCCCATTCTTTTAAAGGTTGCTTTTAGGCCATCGATTTGTGCTGTGGCCCAGTCGTTTCCAGCATAGTGCATAACTAGAGCCGCTTTGTATTTTCCTTCTTTGATCTTTTGCACTTCTTCTTCTGTGAGCTGTAATGTTTTTGCTGAAACAGCCGCTTCTCCACTAGGACCTTTACTTAATATTTCTTGTTCAGGGATATCCTGATTTATGGTTATCGGACCTGAAACTGCGGTTGTTTCTTCTGTTTTTGTACCCTCTTTTTCTTTACTTCCGCTGCTTCCCTTGCTGCAGCCGACAAGTGCGATACTAGCCATTAATAGAATCATAGTAAGAATGGATAAAAACTTTTTCATTTTTTTGCCTCCTTATTTTTCTTGATTTTTAGTAGAAACGTAGCACTAAAGATATAATCGATTACATTTAATATTCTTTTTATACTATGTAATTTTTGCATTAATATGGAAATCAAATTACTAGTATATAAATGTACTTACAATGTAAAAATTTCTAGAACAAGAGAGCCAACCTTGTAGAATATTAGCTATCAAGGTTAGCTCTCGTTTTAATTTCATCTTAAAAATATGAGGTTAATGCTTACTCCCAGCCAATTTCTTTTAATTTTTCTTTCAAATAAGCAATCGATGTTTTCGCATACCAATCTGGTTCGGACTGTCTGGCATGGAATCCGACTTCCATTGCTAGATATCCTTCGTAATTAATATCTTTTAATGCTCTTAATACAGCATCATAATCACATTTTCCTTGTCCAGGAGGGAGGCGGTCGCTGTCAGCGATATGAACATGATGAAGCTTGTCCTTCATGCGGTAAACATAGTCACTGGCTACTTCATTTCGATATAATGCATGGAACGTGTCAAACATGACCTTGACATTATCCATACCTGACTGCTCTGCTAAAAGCAAGGCATCATCAGCTGTTTCAATTAGGTTGCTGTCTGCAGGAGTTGGTTCAACCACAAGTGTCACACCAAGATCCTTTGCATATTTGGCTACTTCAATTAAGCCTTCCAAGCTGTAGTTCCATGCTTCTTGCTGCGAAGTTCCAAACACAACCCAGCCGGCAATCCACATGACCGTCGGGCATTCCCATTCATGCGCTAAACGAACAACTTCCTTATAGTGATTGATGGTAAATTCTCTTTCTTCCTTTAAAGGAGAGCTTGGGTTCATCCCTGGACCGCCGCCTGGTGCTGGTAGCATGGATGAAACCTTTAAGTTCTTTTCTTTTAATAATTTTTTGATTTCTTGTCTTCTTTCAGGTGATAGATAGTCTGGCCAGGCATGTGGAGCAGCACAGCCAATTTCAATCGCATCGTAACCAAAAGAAGAAAGACGATTGATAACTTCCTCTAATGGATAAGAAGAAAGCCAGTTTGGAAAACTACTATACACCCATGTATTGAATGAAATACCTTTCATTTTGAACAGCTCCTTTTAATGTTTTTTACTTAGATAACTGTCTAGCTACAGCGCCCCGCGGCTATTGGACTTCACTTATCTCCCTACGCCGCTAAACGGGGCGCTTCCGCTTTTCCTATTCCCAAACGAAAACAGCTTTTTCAGTTTTTCTTTCATCAAACAAACGGAACGCTGTTTCAGCTTCTTCTAGTTTAAATTGGTGTGTCACTAATTTTTCAACAGGCAGATTTTTTCTCACAATGAATTCTGTAATTTCGTCGAACTCTTGAATTGGGAAGTACCATGAACCCATTACTGAAATTTGTTTACGAATTAACTGCTGACTTGGTTTGATTGTTGTTTCTTTGCTTTCGCCAATAAATGCTACGCGACCATGCGCTCTTACACAATCTAGTGCATCATTTTCAGCATAAGGGCTTCCAGAACAATCAATCGCTGCGTCTGCGCCAGCCCCGTTTGTAATGCGGGCAATTTCTTCTTGCACATTCATTGCGCTTCCGTTAATCGTGTAATCTGCACCTAATTCCTTCGCAAGCTTTAAACGCTCATCCAGCATGTCAACCGCAATAACCGTAGCGCCTAAGCCTTTGGCGATCATAACACCAGCTCCGCCCATAGGACCCATTCCAAAGATTACAAGGTAGTCTCTACCAGAAATTCCTAATCTCTTTTGAGCATGATAAAGAGTTCCCACTGCGTCTGTAGAAACGGCAGCAGTTACGAAGCTCATGCTATCTGGAAGTCTCATGCAGTTTTCAGCCGGAACTACCATATACTCAGCGTCGCCGCCATGAGAATCAAAACCAATGCACTTAAATTCTTTACAGAACATTTTGTAGCCGCTCTTACAATGAGCACATTCACCACAGCCTAATGCTAAGTAAACGGCAACACGGTCGCCCGACTTGAAATTAGATACACCATTACCTATTTCCGTAATAACTCCAGCAGGCTCATGTCCAGGAACCGTGCATCCACATTTTGTTCCTTCAAAAACAGATGTTCCATAGTACAAGCTCATATCACTTCGGCAAATTGCTGAAGCTTTTAATTGAATTAATACTTCTCCTTGACCTGGTGTTGGGATTTCAACCTGACGAATTTCTACCTTTTTGTCTCCTGGAAAAAATACAGCTTGCATTGTTGTCATCGTACTGCCTCCAATAAGTTAGTTTGAATCACAAAAATTAAGCCCACCACATATCAGTTACTTGTTCCTTAAATATGGCGCCTTTTAATAGAGATATCGCTTTCTTTAATCCCTCGTCCGTTGAAGCCAGCATGTCTTCATGTTCAATGGAAATGACATAATCATAACCAACCGCTCTTAAGGCACTCACAATGTCTTTCCACATTTTTTCATCCGAGCCATATCCTACAGATCTAAATGTCCATGAACGGTCTAAAATTTCGCTGTAATGCTTTGTATCTAAAACACCATTCACACTAATATTGGTTTGATCTAAATAAGTGTCTTTCGCATGAAAATGGAAAATCGCTTTTTCACGGCCAAGGTTCTTAATCGCCTCGACCGGGTTAATTCCTTGCCAGATTAGGTGGCTTGGATCAAAGTTGGCGCCAATATTTTCTCCGGCATGCTCCCTTAACTTCAGTAATGTTTCTGGATTATAGACCACAAAGCCGGGATGCATTTCAAAAGCAATTTGATTAATGCCGTGCTGTTTTGCGAATTTCGCTTCCTCTTTCCAATAAGGAATCACGACTTCGTTCCATTGCCAGTTCAACACGTCTAAATATTCCGGCGGCCATGAACATGTAACCCAATTTGGATTCTTGCTGCTTAGATGATCACCCGGACAGCCGGAAAAACCATTGATAACAGGAACTTCTAAATGTTCTGCCAGTAAAACGGTTTTTCGCCAAACGTCATGTGACTCTTTGGCTATTGTTACATTCGGATGCAGCGGATTCCCGTGGCAGCTTAAACCACTGATGGTTATTCCCCTTTTTTCAAGCGCTCGCAGGAATGCTCTGGTTTTTTCAGGTGAGGCAAGCAATTCATCCGGATTACAGTGATGGTTGCCGGGATAATTTCCTGTCCCCAATTCAACGGCCTCAACACCCATGCCTGCCAGTTTATCCAGCATTTCTTCAAATGGCAGATTCTGATACAGCGGGGTAAATACACCTAATTTCACGCAAGTACCTCCTTGCTAGCCTGAACCTTCACCCATTTCTGCTGCTGGTTACTTTCTAAGATTGCGTCTGTGATACACATCGAAAGGTGTCCATCTGCAAATGTCGCAAAATTTGGCTTGTCTGTTTTCAGGCTTTTGCCGTCACGAACAAACGAGTAGAAATTCAACATCATATTTTTCAAAGCATCCGGCCAGCCCTCATAATGCCCTCCTGGATGATGGATAGCAGACTTTGCCTCTGGTGAAAACAACGCCGGATCAGCTAATAGAACTTCATTTGCTTTATCCCGGTGCCCAATCCATAGCTTCTCAGGCTCTTCCTGATTCCAAAATACTGAAGCTTGACTTCCATTAATCTCAAAGCTTAATCTATTTTTCCGTCCAGCACTTACTTGAGATACCGTAAAGACTCCTCGTGCTCCATCTTCAAACCGGACAAGAACGGATGCATAGTCTTCTGTATTAATTGGTACATCTTCATATTGCATATGTTCCGCCGTCTGTGCCCCAAAAGTAGCTACGTTTCCTGTCGGTTTCTTTCTTAATGGAACAACAGTTGCTAAATCGGCAAAAACTTCGACAATCCTTTTGCCTGTTACAAATTGGACGGTATCACACCAATGGGAACCAATGTCCGCTACTGCGCGTGACTTTCCGCCTACTTCCGGCGCCAAACGCCAGTTGTAGTCTGTTTCATATAATAACCAGTCCTGCAAGTAGCTTCCGTGAACCAAGTTCACTTTCCCAAGATCACCTTCAGTGATTTTCGCTTTTAAGTTTTGTACACTCGCATGCTGTCTGTAATTAAAGTTCACCGCATGGATGACGCCTTGTTTTTCTGCTAACTCCAACAATTCTGCTGATTCATCACTGTTCATAGCCAGTGGTTTCTCTGAGACAACATGCTTTCCAGCTAAAATAATCTCTTTATTAATGGCAAAATGAAGATGATTTGGTGTGCAATTGTGCACGACCTGGATTTCGCTGTCTCTCAGCATTTCTCGGTAATCACCAAAGGCCTTCGGAATTCCAAGCTCAGCTGCCTGTTTTTCAGCCATTTCTTGACTGGTTTCCGCCAAACCGCATACTTCTACAAAACCAAGCCTTCTGATGGCTTCAATGTGAGTTGGCCCGATAAAACCAGTACCAATGATACCAACTTTAATCTTCTCCACCTTTCTTCCTCCTGTTCAAAGTTAATCTTGTTGTTCAAGGGTGAACTTTTAATTCCGCGCTTTTTGAAGAGATTTTGAAGCCTGTTTAGGCAATAATCCCGCCAATTTCTGGTGCAATTCCGTATGTTTTATCATTAATTCCGTCTATTTGTGGAGGAATTCGGCGGAACTTAATATTATTCCGCGGAATTCTCTATTAAAATTATCGTTTCATCGCTTTCTTACCAAATGCCACCGCCAAGATAATGATAATTCCTTTGATAATCATTTGCTGGCTGACATCAAGACCCATAATAATCAAACCATTGTTGATCGTACCAATCATTAGGGAACCAACAATCGTTCCGATGATTGTTCCTACACCGCCAAACAAGCTTGTTCCACCAAGGATAACCGCAGCAATAACAGAAAGCTCATCCCCTTCACCGAAGGAAAAACGTCCGGCATTCATACGGCCCGCATAGAGAAGACCAGCTAACCCAGCCATTAAACCAGTTGCAAGAAAAACCATTAGCTTGATCTTCATTGTCTTTACGCCAGAGAATCTTGCCGCATTTTCGTTACCACCTGTCGCCAATACCTGACGGCCAAATGATGTCTTACGAAGTAATATATGGGCAATCACTGTAAATACTAGAGTCCAAATAAGTAAAACTGGAATTGGACCAATGTCCCCTGAACCAAAGATGAAATTGAAATTTGCGTCTACAATAGGAACTGGAGCAGTATCTGTAACCCACATCGCAGCACCTTTAATGGCTCCCATCGTTCCCAGTGTTACCAAGAAGGAAGGAATCGCTACTTTTGTTACTAGCAAACCATTGATTAATCCAACCACAAGTCCAGTACCTACACCGCCGATGAGTCCACCAATAATGCCATAACCCGCTTGGATGGCTAATGCACCGACTAGAGAAGAAAGGGCAGCAATGGAACCAACAGAAAGGTCAATCTCCCCTGTACTAATAACAAATGTCATTGCCAACGCCATCAAAGAAATCGTCGCTGTTTGTCTAACAATGTTTAATAAGTTCCCTGAAGTTAAAAAACCTTCATCACTTAAGCTGATAGAAAAATAGATTAATACGCCCACGAAGGCAAAATAGACAATATAATTACGCCACTCGAATCCTTTCAATGAAGGAGTTGCTGCCTTTTGAATACTAGAAACCTTGGATTGCATATTGTAATTCCTCCTCTGATTTAATCTCCCTGCGGGTCATTTCCTTTTTGATTTTCCCATCATGCATGACGATCACACGGTCACTCAAAGCAAGCAGTTCTGGGAGCTCGGAGGAAACCACAAGGATCGCCTTGCCGTTTTCGGCCATAGCTCGAATAATTTCAACAATTTCTGTTTTTGCACCTATATCCACACCAATTGTTGGTTCATCCAACATCAAGACAGTAGGGTCGTTCGCCAGCCATTTGGCTAGAACGATTTTTTGCTGATTACCGCCCGATAACAACCCGGCCTTTTTAAAAATATTATCTGTTTTAATATTTAACTTCCTAACAAATTCATTACTAATCTCATTGGATTTCTTACTATCAATAAAAGCTCCTTTTTTCACCTTCGAAAGAATTGGAAGAATCATATTATCCTTGACACTATGTTCAAGGACCAATCCTTGCATCCGGCGGTCCTCCGGAATCAGTGCAAGTCCGGCTTCTATGGCATTCTTTGGGTTCTTAATGGATTGTTTTTGACCATTGATGTAGATGTCTCCACTCTTAATTGGGTCAATCCCAAAGAGATTTCGAAGTAATTCCGTCCGGCCGCTTCCCATTAACCCGGCAATTCCGACGATTTCACCCGGCTGAATTTTTAGATTAATATCCTGGACATGTTCGGCATTTAAGTTTCTTACTTCAAAAATCGGCGGCACGTCCGTTGCGTAGAAACGTTCTTTCCATTCAAACGCTTGGTCAAATTGCATACCGACAATATGTGAAATTACAGTATCAAGATCGGTTTCACTGCATTTTTCTGTTGTGATATATCGGCCATCACGCATAATCGTGATTCGGTCACATATTTCAAAGATTTCATCCATCCGGTGAGAAATATAGATGATGGAATAACCTTTTGCTTTCAATTTGTTAATAAAACTAAAGAGTACTTTCGTTTCATTTTTGGTTAAGGACGAGGTTGGCTCATCCATAATCAGAATCTTTGCTTCTTGGGAAAGTGCTTTGGCAATTTCCGTCATCTGCCAATAGCCAACCCCCAAGTTTTGAACTACATCATTCGGTCTAATATCTACGCCTAATTCTTCTAGCAATTTTTCTGTTTTCTTCTCACAATCCTTATCATCGAGCAGCCCTAATGATGTTTTCTTCTCACGAGTAAGATAGATGTTTTGGGCGACGGTAAGGGTAGGAATTAAACTAAACTCTTGGAAAATCATCGATATATTATTCTTTTGAGCATCATCATAACTTTTAATGCTTACCGGTTTTCCTTCAATTAAAATCTCGCCGCTGTCTGCAGAGTATACGCCTGTGAGGATTTTCATTAACGTCGATTTCCCGGCACCATTTCCCCCCATCAAGGCGTGAACTTCACCTTTTTTGACGGAAAAATGGACATCGTTTAAAACGGTAATCCCATTAAAAGCTTTATTAATACCTCTCATTTCGAGAATCGGTTGTTCCATCCAAGTTCACCTTCTTTTTATGTTATAGGCTGCTTTCAAAAGCAGCCTCTATCCTTTTTTTAAAATTATTTCATCGCATTTTTTACTGTGTCAGGAGCCTCTGTTCCGTAGATTAACTTCCATTCATCTAATACATTCTCTTTCGTAACTTTGATGGATGGTGAAGCAACATACGCTGGTGCTTCTTTTCCTAATAAGGCATAGCCGGCAAGGATCGCTTGTGCTACACCTTGGTCATATGGCAGCTGTGCTCCAAGACCTTTAACAATTCCATCTTGTGCAATGGAGATTGCTACGTTTGTACCTAAGTCAACTGTTGTAACAACTAGGTCATCCCTGCCAGCCGTTCTTGCTGCAGCCATTACACCTTCAGCCGGTACATCCCATGGAGCGAAGATACCATCAATATCATGGTGTCTTGTCAACATAGCAGATGCTACTTCTTCTGCCTGATTTGGACCAGTAATCCCACTTTTTGCGACAATCTCAATATTTGGATATTTTTCTTTGATTCTTTTTTCAAAAGCATCAGAACGGTTTTTGGTTACAAAGAAGTTTACATCGTGATACACAATGCCAACTTTACCCTTTCCGCCAAGTTTTTCAGCCATAATGTCTGCTGCGGTTGCTCCGTTACCCATGTTGTCACCAGACACAATACTGATGTAATCTTTACCTGCAACTAAACCTTGTGCAGCACCATCCATGAATACTAACTTTACGCCTTGGGCAACAGCCTTTTTATAAGCTGGTGCGGTAGATACGGCATCAACTGGAACAGAAATCATAATGTCCGGCTTTTTCGCTAAAACGGTTTCGATATCATTTACTTGCTTTTCCGCTTTGAACTGTGCATCTGTTACAGCAACGATCTTGATGCCCATCTTCTTAAATGTATCCTTCATCGCACCAACTGCGGCATTCATATAGTCAGTACCAGAGTAGTGCATAACAATCGCTGCTTTATAATTACCTTCTTTAATCTTCTTTAGCTCATCTTCCGTAAGCTGCAATGTCTTAGCTGAAACGGCCTGTTCTCCGTTCGGCCCTTTATCTTGTACCGCTAAATCAGGAATCTTTGGATTGATCGTTAATGGACCTGAAGCTGTTTCTGAGTAGTTTTCATTCTTTTTCGTGCTCGCTTGTTCAGATGTAGATTTTTTTCCGGCACACCCTGCAAGAAAAACACTTAAAACAAGTAACAGTAAAACTGTAATAGAAAAACTCTTTTTCATTTGATTACCCCCACTATAGTAGTTATTTAGTTGAAGCCCGTTATTTGTCGGTACCACCTTACAATCTATAAGTGTGGCACCACCCCCTTTTCATAAATGTAAGCTTAATAGAATATTACTAGTAATGGATTACATTCATTTAAGTTATAAAACCAGGCTTCTATGGACTTCAAAAAATGTAATTGATTACATTTTTTCCTAAAAAATTTTCACATACTGCTGACAAGACTTTCTTACAATCAACTGGTTAGCTAAAAACATTTGCTCGTGTTTGATTTCCTCTTTGTTGATGAGCCTCAATAATAATTCCGCCACTTTCTCACCAATTTCAAACGCGGGCTGGGCAATCGTTGTCAGACCTGGTTCGAATATGGACGAGAATTTCAGATTATCAAAACCGAGAACCGAAATATCCTCTGGCACCTTAAGCCCCTTAGATTTAATGGCTTTAATGACTCCCATTGCCATTTCATCATTGGCAGCGAAAATCGCAGATGGGAGTTGACCAATGGCAAAAAACTTCATCATAAGGTTAAAACCGCTTTCAAAAGAGAAATCACCTTCCTGGACTAACACAGGATCCACGATAAGGTTGTTGCTTGACATTGCTTGATAAAATCCTTTGAGACGGTCTCGGTTCAAGACACTATTGAGAGGTCCAATAATGCATCCAATTCTTTCGTGTCCCAAATCGATTAAATATTCCGTTGCATTTCTGGCACCGCTTATGTTATCAATCGAAACAGTTGTGATGTTGGAACCTTCCAAATACTCACACGCAAGGACCAACGGAAATCTTTGGGCCGCCTCTTCAACGGTTGCTGCATCCGTTTGAGCAGTTAATAAAGCCATTCCATCTGCTTTTTTTTGATGCAAAAGGTTTAAAAACCACTTTTCTCGTTCCAGATCATTGCCTGTATCGCCGAGTATAACTTGATATCCATTTGTAACCGCTACTGCTTCAATCCCCCTAAACACCTTTGAAAAAAACGGATTTGTAATGTCAGGCACAACAACTAGAATGGTTTTAGCAGAAACAATTTCCTTCTTTGCTACATCTACAATCCCTACCATCTTTGTTATTTGTCCTTTCTTGTTTCTATATTTGGATTGTAATCGATTACAAAATTGTCGTCTAATCATCTTCCGACAAGGTTTTTTTCCAACTGAAATCGTTTTCTATCCTTTTGGACACAATCATCGTTCATTCGGACAATAAAATCATAAATTTTTTAAAAAAACAAAAAAATTGAGGTCCGGTAAACCCGGACCTCACAACGATTTATTTTTTTGTAATTCTGCTAACTTATTCTTGGAAACCTTTGCTGTCTCCTCATAATTTTTAAAATATGCTTTGTACGTTTGCCCTGCCGTTTCAATCCTCTTTAAATATTGCAAATTAATAATATAGGAACGATGGGAGGCTACAAAACGGGAATCAAGGAGTTCTTCAAGATTCGTTAACGCCTCATTTACCTCTATTTTTTGATCAATTGTATGGATGACGGCCTTTCGGTCCGCTCGTTCAATAAAAATAATGTCATCTAACGGTATAAAAGAAAACTGATTGGACTGTTTAACCATTAAATCCTTCTTAACGGTTGGGCGCTCGCTTTCGGCTGGAGTCTTAGCAAGTGCAGCTGCTCGTCCTAACGCTGCATAAAGACGGTCACGGTCAATAGGTTTGACAATGTAATCGATTGCATTTACACTAAAAGCTTCTAAGGCAAACTCATCATGCCCGGTGATAAAGATAACTTGCAATGAAGGGACTACTTTTTTACAAGATTTCACCGCTTCCATCCCATTCAACAATGGCATATTAATATCAACCAAAATGATGTCTGGCTTTTCAACAATCACCTTGCAAATTAAATCCTCACCATTAACTGCTTCTCCAACCATTTCATAACTCTGCAAAGGTTTAATGAGATGCTTCAATAGTTTTCTGGATGGTGCATGGTCCTCTGCAATTAAAACTCTCAAAAGATCACCTCATATTAAAAGCTTCTATTTAATTGGAACATTAATATAAAAATTAATAGATAACATACTACTATTTGAAATCGCTGTCAAACTAACTACTCTCAGTATAAGGCAGTTTAAGCAGGATAGGAAGTATTTTAATATTAATTAGGTATGGCGGTTTTTTGCAGTTATAAAGAAGAATTACTGTGGACTATACTAAAGCTACGGCTTCGGGAAAATGCATGACTATTCTTTCGGAAGGCAGGGTATAAAAATGGAAATCACCCCTAACGAAAATTTATATAAAGAAGTTTTACAAACCATGTCTGAATGCGTCATTATTCATAAAAAGTCGGGTAGAATGATTGCGCTTAATGAAAATGTTGAAAAAGTACTTGGTATTAAATCCGATTTATTAACGGAAGCAAATGTAAGCAAATTAGATTATGTAAAAGAAGACGGATCCTCCCTACCCTATTCAGAATTGCCTGGAATCATCACCCTCGAACAGGGGATTCCTTTCCATGATTATGTCTTGGGAGTAAGCGATCGAAATAATGGGACTAAATGGCTTTCCATTACTTCAAAACCACTTAAATTACATAAAGACGGGGAACAAGCCGCGCTTGTGACCATATCGGATATTACCGAACGAAAAAAGATGGAACAAACAATCATTCAGGCAAAAGAAGCGGCGGAAAAAGCAAACCTAACCAAATCGGACTTTCTTTCCAAAATGAGTCATGAACTCCGGACCCCTTTGAACGGAATCCTTGGTTTTGCCCAGCTATTAGAAATAGATGAAACCTTAAATGAGGAGCAGCAGGACTTTGTCCAAGAGATCTTAAGCGGAGGAAAGCATCTATTAAGTTTAATTAATGATATTTTAGATCTTTCAAGAATCGATACAGGCCAATTAAAAGTTTCGATAGAAGAGGTAGACCTTCCGACCATTATCAGTGAATGTATCAATATCGTCCAGCCGCTTGTCAAGAAGAAGAGAATTACGATTCATAACCAATTGGATCAATCGCAAACAATAGTCGTTCTTGCCGATGCTATCCGTCTGAAACAAATCCTTCTTAATCTTCTCGATAATGCCATCAAATATAACCGGGAAGACGGCAAAGTCATGATTTTCTCTTATATGAAACAAAACGAGGCTGTTATTCATATCGCCGATACAGGAGTCGGGCTTTCAGTTGAAGAATATCAGAAAGTGTTTGTCCCATTTTATCGGATTGAAGGGACACAAGAGGAAGGTACGGGCATTGGATTGTCTTTGGTCAAGCAGCTTGTCCAGGTGATGGGCGGAAAAATCAGTGTGACTAGCAAAAAAGGAATAGGCAGTGATTTTTGCTTTCGACTCCCTCTTCCCTATGAATTAAAGGCTGCGATGCAATGGGGTGAAGAAGTGATCGATCTTCCAGCTAAGAATGGCAAGACTGATCACTACTGTTTGCTATATGTGGAAGATAATCAATCTAATTTAAATTTGGTCATAAGCATCCTGAAATCGGAACCCTCCTATACCATCTTAACGGCACGTTCCGGAAAAGAAGGATTAGAACTGGCTAGGACTGAAAAAGTCGATTTAATTCTGCTGGATCTTAACCTCCCGGATATCCATGGTTTCGAATTATTTGACCGTTTAAAAAAGGATGAGAATACGAAAGATATCGCGATTATTGCGGTAAGTGCCAATGCTTTGCCCCATGACATCCAGCATACATTAAACAAAGGGTTTGATAATTATGTGATAAAACCCATTAATGTAAAGGGATTCTTAACAACGGTAAACGAGACTCTAACGAGTACGATCAATCAAAATATTCCCGAACGTAAAATTTTAAGTACAGGTCCATACGGTGAGGAAGCTGTTTCTGCTAAAACACTACAGTTATCGGTAAAGGATCTAAAGCAACTGAAGGATAAAAAATATAAAGCTGCCATTTCCATGCACTATACAGATAATGATTGGTCCAGGTCTCAAGTGGAAGGGCTAAAAGCCACTTTTAAGAAAATAGGTATTGAGGTAGTTGCGGTGACAGATGCACATTTTAAATGGGAGAAGCAAGTGGTAGATATTGAAAACATCTTAGAATTAAAGCCAGATATTATAGTAGGGATTCCTGTTGATCCGGAAAAAACGTCAAACACCTTCCAAGTTGCGTCGAGAACTGGGGTTCATCTGGTCTTTATAGACAATGTACCAAAGGGATTACTGCCTAGAAGGGATTATGTTAGCATTGTATCTGCTGACAATTATGGAAACGGTAGTGAGGCAGCACATATTATGGCCGAGAAATTATCTTACAAAGGCAAGATTGGGGTTATTTATCATGCTGCCGACTTCTTCGCCACAAAACAAAGGACAGAATCATTTGAAAATATGATAATGAAACATTATCCAAACATAAAAATTGTGGACCGTAGAGGGATTGTAGGTCCATATGAAGGAGAAATTGCAGCAACTAGTATGTTAACGAAAAATAAAGATTTGGCCGGAATCTTTGTTGTATGGAGTGATCCTGCCGAAGGAGTCATAGCTGCAGCACGTAAGGCAGGTGCTGATCATCTAGTTATCACAACGATTGATATGGGGGTTAATGTTGTATTAGAAATGGTTAAAGATGGACTTATTAAGGGATTGGGTGCCCAGCTGCCTTACCAACAAGGAGTGGCGGAAGCCATCTTGGCAGGTTATGCACTGATTGGAAAACAGGCTCCAGCTTATGTAGCTGTTCCCCCTTTAAGAGTAACAAAAGAGAATGTTCTTGATGCTTGGAAGTTAGTTTATAACGAGGAAGCTCCGGATGTTATTAAAAGGTTTATAACTGATGAATGAAATATATAAATAAAACAGGAGAAAAAACCAACCTTTCGTAAAATGTCCTTTTTTTCAAAAGCACTTTATTACTAAAAAAGTAGACCTTAAAGTATAATAATGTATATATTAGCATCTTGAGAAGGAGCATACATCATGGGTTATATTGTTTATTTTATTCTAATCATGATAATTCCAATATTTGTGCAGATGTATTTAAGAAATACCTATTCGAAATTTTTAAAAGTGGGAGCCTCTGCAGGATTAACAGGAGCCCAAGCAGCTAGAAGAATCTTAAATGAACACGGTTTGTACGATGTTTCCGTCGAAGAAGTCAGAGGTCACTTATCGGACCACTATGATCCAAGAAGTCGTTGTGTTAGACTTTCCTCGACGAATTACCATGGCACTTCCATTGCAGCAATTTCTGTTGCGATTCACGAGGTTGGACACTGTCTCCAGCAAAAAGATGGATATGTCCCATTACGTGTTAGACATGCATTAGTACCTGTGGCGAATATCGGCTCGAATTTTTCATTTATCTTAATTTTAATTGGTGTCCTCCTATCATCTGCCAACCTTTTATTACTTGGAATCATAGCTATGGGCGCGGCCGTACTATTTCAGGTGGTTACCTTGCCTGTTGAATTCAATGCGAGTTCTAGAGCGCTGAATGTAATGGTTGGTTCGGGTCTGATCAGAAATGATGAAGAGTATCGTGCAAAGAAAGTACTCAATGCTGCTGCCTTAACATATGTGGCTGCAACAGTAGTAGCCGTTGCGGAGTTACTTCGTTTTGTTCTTATGTTTACTGGTATGCAAAATGATGAGGATTAAAAATTAAAACCGCCATCCTATAATGGGATGGTGGAAATATCTTTAATCTGTTTACATAATATTGTTATTGTCAAATAAATATGATTTATCATATTCATTTGAACTATTTCAGATCTAAACTGGTTCGATGGTTTGAAATACGGAGCGGCAACAGGAAATTTGCAAAAAAAATTCAACGTTCACCTGCGTTAAAGATGCATATCATTATTCCTTCATGTATAATGAAAACCCACTCAGATACCCTTTAAGTTCAAACATGGTATACTGTGCTATAGAATAATGGCTTATAAAGTGAGAATGCATCATAGGAGTGTGTTTTATGAATTACAAAGTTGTCATCTTAGATATAGACGGAACCATCCTCCCGCATGGAAAAACACTTAGTCACGCCACAAAGGATGCCATCCAGCGGTTAAAGGAGAAACAAATGAAAGTGGTAATTGCCACTGGGAGAGCACCATATTTTACAGAGTCGATTCTTCAAGAAACCGGAGTCGATTCGATGGTCTTTTTTAATGGTTCCTATGCCTACCATGAAGGAAAAGAAATATACAAAAGTGCCATTGAGAAACCTGTATTAGAGAAAGTTCATCAATTGTCTAATGATTTTCAACATCCTCTTACCTATTTGAGCAAAACAAGTTTTAAAGCAACCGACCTAAGCCATCCATTTGTTTTGGAAGCCTACCAGCATGATCCATGGAAGCCTGAGCTTGCTCCGCCGCAATTTTGGACTGACCAAGAAATTTATCAATTGTTTCTTCATTGTGATGTTGAGGAAGAACAGCATTATCAAACAAAGGTTCCGGAACTAGATTTCCGCCGATGGAGTTCAGGTGCTCGAACCTGTGATGTGAATTTGTCAAATTCAAACAAGGCTGTTGGTCTCAGTAAACTATTAGAAAAGCTTGGGATTGCTCCTAATGAAGCAGTTGCCTTTGGGGATGGATTAAATGATATGGAAATGCTGTCTTTGGTCGGAATGGGCGTCGCAATGGGAAATGCCCGCGAAGAGTTAAAAAAAGTGGCCAATATGGTGACCCTCTCAGCAGAAGAAGACGGTGTCCGCTATGGATTAGAGCGCCTCGGTTTAATTTGAACGGAGTGCTCTTTTCTGATTTCAATATTGCAATTGGGAGATAAGGAGTGGGAGAAAATGAATTTATCTTATGAAGTGATCTCGGATGAAGAAATAGAAAAATGCCGAGATTTATGCAATGAACTGATGGCTTTTCAAAAGTCGAGAGCGTACATAACACCAGAATTGTTTGATAGCATGAATTTTGACACCCGGATGGTTCCTTCCATAAATAGCGCCATTCACAATTATATTGTGATCGTAAAAGACGGGGATCAAAGCGTTGGGTATGTATATTCCAATATCTCTCCCAAAGAGGCCTATTCCAATGACTTTGCCACTTTTTTTGACCTTTCTTCGGTAGGAAGGCAGAATGTAGGTTGTTTATCGCAATTTTATATTAAGGAAGAATACCGCAAGTACGGGGTTGGTTCTAAACTTTTCAAGATGTCGATGGAATGGTTAAATCAATTTGATGAGGTTGAAGATTATTTTATATTTGTCTCTAATGGAAATAATGACGCGCTGGAATTTTATAAACGCAAAGGATTTTCTGTAAGCCATGAGATTTTGGATGGATTTATAACTGTTTTACGAAGCAAAAAGCAATAATAAAAGCTTGTAGGATATGTCCATATGGACTTATATCTACAAGCTTTTTATATGTATTGAACGTCTTTTTAATTTTCACATCCATTCCTCAGCGATGGAGCTGTTATCAGCAATCGTGAAGGCTGCATTGGTGATGGCTTGTGCTAATGTATCGCCTGTCTCACATATGTTATTAAAGCGAACTTCGGAGTCCCCATTGGTTGTATAGGTGAACCCGAAATCCTTTAACTTTTCAACGATGAGCATCGCATGGTCAAGATTTTGCTCTGGTTGAAAATCAGCAACAGGAATGAATGTCCCCGTTTCATAATCGAACCATCTGTCCCATCTATTTAACTTCCAACCTAGTATTCTACGAGCAATAATTTCTACTTGGTTCATTTCTTTCTGTCTCCTTTTCTCTGTATGTGATTATTTTACCATTTTCATCGAGCCGGCCCTGCAAAATCATTTTCAATTTAATGACACTTCTTTGTGTTTGTACTAGTTGTATCTTTACTTTAGATGACAGGATTAGTGCCGATGATGACCGTGGCGTCCAATTCATCATTTCTGGTTGCTTTCGGGATCAGCCCGTTATGAGAAAAAATTTCAAAGGTTTGGGTTGCTTGTTGTTCGCTCGTTTCTACCAAAAGGTGCCCTCCTGGAGCTAACCAGAGAGGTGCTTCTTTCGCTAACATACGCTGTAGGTCAAGTCCGTCTTTTCCTCCGTCAAGGGCCAGTTTTGGTTCATATATGCGAGCCTCCCGAGGAAGCAACTTGATGGACTCGGTAGGTACGTAAGGAGCATTTGCAACTATGATTTTCACACGGCCTTGAAGGGAACAGGGTAGAGCTTTATACAAATCTCCTTGAAAAACGTGGCCACCGAAAGCTGATATGTTGCCGCCAGCACAGCGTACCGCAGCGGGGTCGAGGTCAACAGAGTATAACACTACTTGGCCTAAAGTTGCTGCAAGTGCAGCACCTACAGCTCCTGACCCGCAACACATATCAACAACGATATCCCCTAAACAAGTAAGCGTTTGTGCCTGGCGGACAAGAAACTCTGTTCGTTGGCGAGGCACGAAGACTTCCGAGTCTATCTTTATCCTCAGACCACAGAATTCTGTGTACCCAATAACGTGTTCAACTGGTAATCCCCCGACTCGCATTTCGACCATTTTCTTAAGTTCATCCATTGTCTGTGCTTCAGAAATAAGAAGTAGAGCCTCTTCTTCTGCAAAGACACAACCAGAGGTACGGAGCCTATGAATTATTTTTTCGACAGTTTGGTCATCCATATAGAATTTAAATTGCTTTACTATAAATACCACCCATTCTTTCCCTATAAGTTGTGCAAATATCAATTCAATAAAACACTGTCTAGGACCTTTTATATTTTCTGGTTTCGGTAAAATAAGAGGCTCTTTTATTACCCCCCTCTAATAATTATTCCGTTTCGGTAAAATAAGACGCCCCTTTTTTACCCTACCATATTAAATCAACTAACTTCGGTAAGATAACCGACTCTTTCTTACCTTACCACATCAAATCAGCTCGCTTCATTAAAATAAGACGACTCTTTCTTACCCTACCACATCAAATCAGCTCGCTTCGATAAAATAAGACGACTCTTTCTTACCCTACCACATCAAATCAACTCGCTTCGGTAAAATAAGACGACTCTTTCTTACCCTACCACATCAAATCAACTCGCTTCGGTAAAATAGACGCACTCTCTAAGCCTAGTTACCCCACAGAAAAAAGGACTACCTGCGATAAGTAGTCCCTTAGCCTTTGTTTTACAATATCCCTTTTAACAGTTCCACCACTTGATCAATTTCATCTTTAGTCGTATCCCTGCCTAAACTAAAGCGAATAGCACCCATTCCAATTTCTTCAGGAACATCCATCACCTTTAAAACCGGTGATAATTCAATACTGCCGGCATGACATGCTGAGCCATTGGATGCAGCTAGTTGAGGAATCGCATTTAACAGATCTTGACCTACTTTTCTAACAAAACTGACATTCAATGTATTCGGGAGACGGTCCTCCGGATGGCCATTCAATACTACTAGTTCCCCGAACGCATCTTTTAATCGCGACCAAAAATACTCGGTCAATTCCTTTACTAGAAAATTTCCTATATATTGCTCTGCTAGTTCACAGGCCTTACCTAAACCTACCGCCAGTAAAGTATTTTCTGTACCTGCCCGAAGACCAAATTCATGCCCCGCTCCATGGATGAGAGGTTCGAGCTGAATTCCCTCTCTGATATACAACGCACCAATTCCTTTTGGTGCATAGAGTTTATGGCCAGCAATTGTAAGCATATCCACATTCAATTCATCCACCTTCACACGGACTTTTCCAACCGATTGGGAAGCATCCGTATGAAAAACGATCCCATGCTTTTTAGCTATCTCCCCAATTTCCTTGATCGGCTGCAGGGTACCTGTTTCATTGTTGGAGTGCATAATCGAAATCAGAATGGTTTCTTTTGTAATAGCTTTTTTTATTTCTTCTAGTGTAACCTTCCCATACCGGTCAACGTCTACATATGTGACCTTTGCCCCAAATTGTTCAAGAAATTTGCAAGGATTCATTATCGCAGGATGTTCAATTTTAGAAGTAATGATATGATTACCTTTATGCCGATTTTTAAAATAAAAACCCTTTATCGCAAGATTGTTGGCTTCACTTCCCCCGCTTGTAAAAATAACTTCTTTTGGGGAACAGTCAATTAATTCGGCCACCTGTACTCGGGCTTGATGTAATATATTTTTCACCGGTAACCCTGCCCAATGTAAGGCCGACGGATTCCCATAAAAATGCTCCAGGAGCGGCTTCATCGTTTCGGCTACTTCAGGTGCTATCGGTGTACTGGCATTGTAATCAAGATAAATTTTTTCCATCCTATGACTCCTTCCTTCCCCTTAGATTGAAACTGGTACCTTTGCACTGCTGCTTATAAATTCTTTGAATAAATTGTTCATGGCAAGGTCTTTATTCGCCATTGATTCAGGATGCCACTGAACACCGACCGTAAATGTGGTTGGATGGATATACTCAACCGCTTCAACGATCCCGTCAGATGATTGGGCAACGACACAAAGATCATTGGCTACTTTATCGATTGCTTGATGATGCAGACTATTCACACGCACTCGTTCAGATCCAATGATTTCAAATAATTTACTATTTGTGGAGAGAGTCACCCAGTGTGTATCCCTACTTCTCTCTATTTTTTGTGAATGTTGAATTGAATCATTGACTTGACTCGGGATGTCCTGGATTAACGTCCCGCCAAGGGCGACATTCAAAATTTGAACACCTCTGCAAATGGCAAGCAGTGGGATGTTGTTTTCAAGTGCATATTTCACGATTGCAATTTCTGCCAAGTCCCTCTCCGGTGTTGTTGGACCTAAATTGTGATGTGGCTCCTGACCAAAAAGGTTTGGATCAACGTCCTCTCCCCCGCTGAGGATAATTCCGTCGCATAATGCAAGCGTTTCTATTGATATCTCAGGGTTAATGTAGGGAAGGATAATCGGTACTCCCCCATTGGCAGCAACACTTTTATGATAATCATGGTGCACATAGACACCTTCCATAAATTCGTTATGTTTCACATAGGCACCTGTTATGCCAATAATTGGTTTCTTGTTCAAATTTCTTCCCCCTTAAACTTTGTAACACTATCATCATAATTCTAACACATTCATACGATAAGTTATTATTTTTGAAGGTGTCCATCCTTCAAATCCAAATTTCTTCAAAAAAATTTACATAATCTTTATTCGAACTTCATAGATTACTATGTATGGCAACCATACAATTATTTTAGATTGGAAAAGGATGGAGATAAAATGGAGTATGTTCTTTACAATGGCAAGAAATACTTAATTCTTTATAAGTACACTTCGGGATATTGCGAAATTAAGGAAGTAGATAGTCTACATAATATACAATTGGTTCATTCATCAGAATTAACGGACCTAAACTAATAAAAGCTGGAAAAGGTAATCTAACCTTTTTCAGCTTTTTTTGATTTAACAGGCTGATACAATTGAAGAGATGATATGCCGAGAATCCCATTGCCCATCTGAAAAAGCAATAATGGGGTACTTTTTTGGAAAAAGCATTTGAGTAATCTCATCTATGGAGCGCCCTTCATTGTAGAGATTTTCCACTTCGCCAGAAAGATTTTCAAGATAATCTAACTTTTGCTTCATCCTGCTTTTACCATCCTCAATATACCCACTATGCGCACAGTACAGCGACTGAAAATCATAGGTGAGCAGTGTACGTAATGAATGGATAATCACAGGGATCGATTCGCTGTCCATAATGACTTTCGTTCGTGTTGTTACGAATAAATCACCCGAAAATAATCGGCCTGATTCTTCATGAAAGAATGAGACATGATCATCGGCATGTCCAGGTGTATAGATCACTTTCCATTCTTGATTGCGGGATTGAACTTTTTCCCCAAGCGGTAAGGCATCAAAGGGCGTCCGTACTCCCCAGGTAAGTTGTCGGTACTTTGGATAGGGACAATGCTGATTACAAATAGGAATACCGTTTGGATGGACATAGATTGGAACATGCTTATGCTTTTGAATCCATGGCGCTAGACCGGAATGGTCTTCATGGCTATGCGTTAACGTGACCAAATCAATACTTTGCTGCTCATAAATTGGGATTAGTTCTGATTCAAGACATTGGGTTCCTGTATCAATTAGCATTCCATCAACCAAAAAAGAATAAACCGTTCCTAATTTGAGACCAGCGCTTTGAACATTCCCCTCAATACATAAAACTTCTTCATTCGTAAACACGTTTATCATAATTGAGACCTGCACCTCTCTTTTTTTAATTTTCCGAATATTTAATATAACTGTATCGAAAAATGAATGAATAATCAATCATATTTTCCTGAAGAAAATTAATCCTATTTATGAATATTTGGCCACATTTTCTCAAATTATATGAAGAAAAAGGTGGGTTACTCATGAATAATTGGCATCTCATTTTAGCTGGAGCTGTATTGTTAATCTTAATCGTTGGTTTAGTTGTTACTTTAGGTACAGGAAGAATGGTTAGTACTAAATCGGGGGAATTCGATACACAAATCAATGAGGGCACACAACGACATCCTTATTTACTAAATCCGGTGTTTCTTGTCTGGATTATCGCAATGACAGCTATCATAATTTATATCATCTATCTAGGCTTTAATTACTATTGATGCAAAAATCGAGCGAAAGGTTGTCCCGTTTTGTTAACTGGAACTACCTTTCGCTCTTTGTCTTATTCTGCCGGAGCATGTTCCACAGCGATTTGGTATGCATCCAATATCGCTTCACTTTCGGAGGGATCATTAATACCCACTAAATCTTGATTCCCTTCCACTCCTTCTATTTTCATGACGATGGTTTCATCCTTAGCCTTTAATAACGCATAGGATTCATCCTCCATATCAAATAATGCTTCTACAGCATAATCTTTAAGATTACCGAGGTCATCTTCAATCGTTATATAATCACGTGGTTCATCACGTTTCATTATCTCTCACCTCATCAATATTGTCCCCTTAACGAAGTAAGTACAAGATGGGAATATATTGTTATTACTATCTGGGAATAATAAAAAAGAGAAGTGATTATTTTAGCAGACAAAATAAATGAAGCAGTTACACCACAAATGCATAAGGAATTGATAAGTAATGTGGGTTTACCAAGAACATTGGTACAACAAATAGTGGGTTTCAAAATTGAAATTTTTAATGAGGGCTGCTAATAACTCCTGGGTCTCTTCTATTTCCCTGTAATAATAGGAATCATATGAGAGGTTTCCGAAAAAACAACCAGGTCTTGTTGGTAAAAAATTTATAGGGGGTTCTTTTTGTTGTAGAACTTGGAGGCATAAGTTGTTTAGGTCTTGTAAATTTTCCTTGGTCACTTCTTGCGAGAAACAAGGCTCATCTTCCCCATTATGGAGGTTTTCAACAAACCAATTATGGATTTGATTGGCTTTTCGCCAGTAGGCCACTTCTTCATAAATACTCGACCAAGATGAATCATACTCCTTAAAATGTTTAATGTGCGGCTTCAGCTTTTCATAGATTTCATCTTGCTCTGCTTTATGCTTACCCATTTCTGCACTCGCTTTAACAATCTCGTCATAGCTCATCCCAGTGATCTTAGGTAAAGAAAATAAATACATATCCAGTCCCATTTTCTAACTCCTTTTTCTAATTTATTAGCTGTAAACATATAGTAATACATCCACTATTATCCTATCATAAAAAAACTCCATCACTGCCTACTTCATATGAACAAATATTGAATTTTTCGACATTATTCTATATAAACTACTATTCTTTCTTGATAAAATGAAAATCAAATGAAGAAGGGGTTCATCCTTCAGAAAGAAAGAGGTTTAAATGTGTCACATACTCCCAAAAATTCAAAACCAGCTTGGATACAGAGTTACATAGATTCACCAGAAAAGCAGCAACAGTTGTATCGGCGGACATTGCTGATTGTGGTCATCTCACAAATTTTCGGTGGAGCTGGACTTGCTGCTGGTATTACTGTTGGTGCACTCCTTGCCCAAGATATGTTAGGGTCGGATCAGTATGCAGGCATTCCAGCAGCATTATTAACGTTTGGCTCTGCTGGGGCAGCGCTGCTAATCGGTCGCGTCTCCCAACGTTTTGGACGCCGGATAGGACTTGCGGGAGGTTTCTTGACCGGCGGAATCGGTGCAATTGGAGTCATTGTTTCTGCCATTACTAGTAATATATTTCTGCTATTTACTTCACTATTGGTCTACGGTGCGGGCTCTGCCTCAAACTTACAAGCGCGCTATGCAGGAGTTGACTTAGCAAAACCTACACAGCGAGCTACAGCTGTCAGCATCGCAATGGTTTCAACGACCTTCGGGGCTGTGGCAGGACCAAACTTGGTGGATGTCATGGGTCAATTTGCAGTCTCTATTGGTGTTCCTGCTCTTGCTGGTCCCTTCATTCTAGGGGCGGCAGCCTTTCTTCTTGCAGGTTTAGTCCTATTAACTTTTTTGCGCCCAGATCCTCTGATTGTTGCCAACGCCATTGTAGATAGGCAGGTCATCGACAGGAGTAATCCTATTGAGAAGCAATCTAGTAATCTGGCAATCAATAAACGAGGAATTGTTGTCGGAGCTACCATCATGGTGTTAACTCAAATTGTCATGACCTCAATTATGACCATGACACCTGTTTACATGAAACATCATGGACATGGTCTGAGAGAAGTTGGAATGGTCATCGGCTTCCATATTGGCGCCATGTATCTTCCTTCTCTCGTGACTGGAATCCTCGTGGATAAAATTGGACGGACCGCTATGGCCATTGCTTCAGGTGCTACTCTCCTTACAGCAGGTATTCTTGCTGGTAGTACACCTGCTGATTCCATGTTTACCCTCATCATCGCGCTTTCATTGCTCGGGCTTGGCTGGAATTTTGGTTTAATAAGTGGCACCGCACTGATCGTCGATTCCACTCACCCCTCAACCCGTGCCAAAACACAAGGGACGGTAGATGTCTTGATTGCTTTAGCAGGTGCTTCTGGGGGAGCCCTATCCGGAATGGTGGTCGAGCAGACGAGTTACGCAGGGCTCTCATTTGCTGGCGGAATTCTTTCCCTCCTCCTTATTCCAGTCGTTATCTGGTCACGTAGCAATCAAAGAATAACTGAAAAAAGCTAAGTAGAAGAAATAGGATCTCTGGAAATGACATCCTATTTTTTTTGTTATTTTTAAAAAAATATTTAAAAATTCACTATTTCACAATTAAATTTATTTTCGGAATTTTATATGTGTGGTATAGTCATAGAAAAGAAAAAATGGAGTGATAAAAATGAAATTGCAAGTCCACCGTTCGTATAATTTCAATGCGGGGCCATCCGCGTTACCCATTTCTGTATTAGAAAAAGCTCAGGCAGAACTGATTGATTTTCGAGGTACGGGAATGTCGGTCATGGAACTTAGCCACCGCAGCAAAGCTTATGAAGAAGTACATAATCAGGCAATTGACAACTTAAAAGAGCTGCTGTCGATTCCGGATACACATGAAGTACTCTTCTTGCAAGGTGGTGCTAGTCTTCAGTTTTCAATGATTCCGATGAATTTTTTACAAACTGGAAAAAAGGCTGGATATGTCATGACTGGTTCTTGGTCAGAGAAAGCTTTTACCGAGGCTAAACTTTTTGGTGAGGTTTACCATGCGGCTTCTACGAAAGAGAGCAACTATCGTAGTATTCCTGCGCTTGATCAATTACAATACGATTCATCTGACGCATATGTACATCTAACTTCAAACAATACAATTTATGGTACACAATGGAAGGACTTCCCAGACACTGGTGATGTTCCATTAATCGCAGACATGTCGAGTGATATTCTGTCTAAGCCAATTGATGTTAGCAAGTTTGCGCTTATTTAT
This sequence comes from Bacillus sp. sid0103, assembly GCF_019219025.1. Next base: position 48,365 of record NZ_JAHUWN010000027.1, read on the forward strand.
GCTGGTGCCCAAAAAAACCTTGGCCCTTCAGGCGTAACCGTTGTGATTATTCGTAAGGATTTGCTTGAACAAGCAAACACGAATATTCCAACAATGTTAAAATACAGCACCCATTCTAAAAATAATTCATTGTACAACACACCACCTACTTTCGGCATTTACATGCTCGGAGAGGTTCTAAATTGGGCCCGTGAATTGGGCGGTTTGACTGCCATTGCTGAGCTAAATGAAAAAAAAGCAAACTTGATTTACGATACAATCGATGCTAGTAATGGTTTTTACATTGGCCATGCGTTACCGGAAAGCAGATCTCTCATGAATCTTACTTTTAACTTAGCTTCGAAGGACTTAGAAAAGAAATTCCTTGAGCAAGCGAAACAAGAAGGCTTCGTTGGTGTAAACGGACACCGCTCAATCGGCGGATGCCGCGTATCTGCGTATAATGCTGTACCAGTGGAAGCCTGCCAGGCATTTAAAGAATTTATGATTCAATTCCAAGCAGAAAATAGCTAAAGAAAAATCACCCTCTCATTTTGTTAAGAGGGTGATTTTTTCATCTTTCTATTTATCGACCGTCGACTACTTCTTTCAATATTTCATACGAACGTTTTTGTTTTTCCGTGTCATAAATATAGGATACCGCCATGAGTTCATCAACGTGATAATACTCCTGGAATTTCGTCCATTGTTGGCGGACAGTTTCCTTACTTCCAATCAATGTCACACTTTGCTTCGATGCGGCCATTTCCTTTTCCATCGGGGTCCAAATCTCATCCAGGCTTTCAACTGGCGGTTGTAACGGATTTTGTGTACCACGCACGACATTAAGGAAAAACTGCTGCATTGTGGTTGATAAGTATTGAGCTTCTTCATCAGTTTCAGCAGCAATGACATTTAAGCAAACCATCATATACGGTTTAGCTAAATATTCAGATGGCTGAAAACGACTCCGATAGATTGAGATCGCTTCTTCCATAAATCTTGGAGCAAAGTGGGACGCAAATACATAAGGCAGACCCAAACTCGCTGCTAAATAGGCAGAATCGGTGGAAGAACCGAGGATATAAATCGGAATATTCGTGTCAACACCGGGATAGGCTTTCACATAACTTTGCTGCTCTGCTGAACCAAAATAAGTGAGCAAGGCCTTCACATCATCCGGGAAAGTATAAACGGAATCATTTTTAGCGCGTCGCAGGGCGTTTGCCGTCATCATATCTGTTCCAGGTGCCCGGCCGAGACCTAAGTCGACGCGATTAGGATAAATGGTCGCTAAAGTTCCGAATTGTTCTGCGACCACTAGCGGGGAATGGTTTGGCAGCATGATTCCACCAGAACCTACCTGAATAGTATTTGTATGTTCTAACACATGTTTGATTAAAATCGATGTGGCTGAACTAACAAGTGTAGCTGTATTATGATGTTCTGCGATCCAATAGCGTTGATAGCCCATCGTTTCAACTTCCTGCGCCAATTCAACCATGGATTCAATCGCTTGCCTGGGACTTTGCCCCTTCCGAATCGGTGCTAAATTCAAGACAGATACAGGTATATGAATGGTTGTCATTTTATCATTCCTTTCCCTAAAGAGAATACTACTATAGTAACAATAGGAATACAGAAATCAAAAATAAATGCTCACCCTGGAGGTCTTTGTAATTTTTAAAAAAAGTTTAACAACTTTATTTTAATATCTCCCTTAACTCTTCTGTCATTTGTTCCACTAATTCAGGTCGGCCATGATATTGAGCAGGAGTATTTTGAAACAGTTGAATTCGCCAATCCCCTTCTCTTTTTACAACAACAAGTGTATGATGTGTGTTCACGTTTGCGTTAATATCCGCTTGCCCAGGAGGAACCATGCCTGCAATCGCTCGTAAAATGGCAATCTCGGAACTTAAAAGACGGACCTCTTTTACTTTACTTACAAATCGTGCGGTTGGATGATGTTCAAAGATTGGTTTTAGATGCGAAAATATTTCTTGTCTGCCAATCGTTTGACTTCCATCAAATCCTATACTCTCGCCATCATCCGTAAATAACGCTGCCATTCCCTTGGCACTGCGTTCATTCCACGCATCTATAAGCTTCTTATAAACTGCTTGCACTTCCATAGATATAAAATCTTCCATAATATAACAACTCCTCACAAAGCTCTAAATTTATCGTAAAACAAACCAGTCCTTCTAATCAACATTCTGGCAGTCTCCCACAAATAAAAATAGACCTCCACCTACTCCATAAATAGAGATAGGTAAAGGTCCATTATCTAATTTAGCGCAAACTGGTCAAATTTTTCTGAAAAAGTCGCTTCTTGTTTCATCTGCATTTCTTGTTGCTCTTTGATCTCCGACTTTCTATTTGTTTCAAATCTTTTCAATTTTTGTGTGGAGGTGTTATTTTCTCTTAATGCTTGGGTTATGAGAGGCGCAAGGACATGCGCGTCTTTCATTCCACAATTTATCCCGATTGCACCAGTTGGAGTCATTGTATGTGCAGCATCACCGATGATGACTAATCCATCCTTTACCCAAGTTTCAGAACGTGAACTTTGGACCTTTAAAGGGACAAAGTCATTCCACGATTGAAGGTTCTTTTCGACAAGCTGTTTTAATTCTGGAAAGCACTCGATTAAGGGTTTTAGAAATGGCTGCAATGCTTGTTTTCTTAATAAAGGAAAGGATCCTTCATCAATATTCCAGCCTATTTGAATGAATCCACCAGTTTGGGTAAACAAGGCTAATTGATGGCCATTGACAAGAACCATTCTTGTTGTTGGCTCCCAACCCTGAGGTGCAGGAACTTTGGCCCATAATACATCGTACCCATGCTTCATCTCAAACGTTGGGATATTCGCCAGTTTTCTCACTGTGGAATAACGGCCATCCGCCCCTACAACCACTGAACTTGCGATTATAATTTCTTGACCGTCCCTTACTGCTTTTACACCCGTAAAGACCCCGCGATCATCCTGGATCAATTCCGATACCGTGGTGTTATAAAGGAGGCGATAATTTTCAAATTGCTTTGACTCTTGAATGATTGCACTTAATAAATTCGCTTGCGGAACATGAATGCCTACATGATCCTCTCCGAGTGAAGGAGTAATAGTATTAACAAGATGGTTTCCGGCAAAAAATTGGACTTTTTCCATTTTCAGAAGCCCTAGTTCTTCAATCTTTTCAAACAATTGGTGTTCTTTTAAAATTGCTTCCGTTTCAGAAGTAATATGTTCCCCTCTAAATTTTCTATTTACTCCAGAAGATCGTTCAAGAACAATGGTTGATACACCATTTTTAGCCAATAGAAAACCTAATAATGTCCCTGCTGGTCCGCCACCCACAATAACAACATCTGTCTGCAGCATCATTATATTCACCTTCTGGTTAAATTTATATTTCAAAAAAGCTATTATCAAGAGTTTTCTTATAAGAATAAAAGTTAATTATAGAATAACAAAGATTACATTTCTGGTCAATTAAAAAAGGTCAGTCCCAGATGTTGCCAGGACTGACCTTTTATTCTGTAACCATTAATTTTTCCATCTCAATAATTCTTTTAAGATATTCAAATTCGTTATTGTCGAGAATATCGATTTCATTATTTGTGGCGAGAAGAATTTGATTTCGACACTTCGAGATTCTTTGAAGCATCGGATGGATTGTAAGGCTCGATAAATTTACAAAATCATATAAGTCAGTTAAACAAACAGGTAGTTTATACCCTTTATTACTGCTGGCTATTAACAGCCCGTTATCCCGGAGCTTGGATACGATGTTCGACCTAAAGTAATGATGATTGATTTTGTTCACCCGGATCGCGTTTAGATTATCGAGAATTTCTTGTGTATATACATATTCATTTGGATTTTCTCGCAGATTAAATAACAGAAACTTGAGTAAGTCGATCCTGATTTTTTCATCCAGGTCTTCACTCTTTTTATTTTTTTCAAGGTATTGAAGGGTCAAATTCACCGTTTGTTTAAAAATAACCTCATCAAACTCTGAGTCCTGATTCCTGGATATGTAATCATGTAAATAATTTTTATAGTTTTGCGGCCATAAATTAATCGCGATGATTTTCTTTTTGATGATTTTATTAAATAGAAGATAATGTTCCGAATCCTGGGTTTGATTATAACCTATCGCAATCGTCCCTGCGATTATATTCGCCAATTGAAGGAGGTTTTCTGATGTGCGATTGTTAAATCCAAAAGACGAATAATTAAATAAATCAGGAATACTTTTTTCGGTGATATAGGTCTTAAATTCAGTCATGAATTCCTTCGTACCCTGCTGATTTAAAACAAGATCGAGTTGGTCAAACGTTCGTTTTAAATCAGCATAGATCAATCGATTCATGTATTTTATAAACGTCTTTTCAAAAGTAATCCCGCTATCTTCTCTTATTTTTCTTTTGTCGATGACATAGGCATATATATTAAACGGTAACTCCTTCAGTTCATTTAATAGTTGAATTCTAAGATGAGGGTTGTCGATTCTGTCAGATTGCATTTCTTCGGTTTGAAAGTATTTTTGTCTAACCTTATCAACTTCACGTTCTAGCCATTCTTTATTAGACTCTTTTGCTAGAATAGCAACGATAATAAAGTGGGTCGAGACATCATTATTTTCAAAATCAAAACTATAATCACCAGACTCTTCCATAAACGCCAATTGGATATCGTCCATTCTCCCACCTCACCCAAATATTCTTTATTCTAATTTCAACAAAATAGGATTGAAAACCTTTAAAAAGTTAATATTTCCATCAGTTAAAATTTAAGGGTGGGCTTCAACAAGATAAACCGCAAGTGCATCGGTCTTTGCCGAATAACATCGAATAGGCAGAAGGAAATTCTTGATTCACTCGCTGGACTTCAAGTGCAAACTCCACTTCATTCTTAGGAACAGGCGATAAGGAATCAGCCTTTTTCTGGTTATCAATATGTGCTCCTGGTGGAACAAAACTACCTGGCTTAAGAGTAACTCCACCGGTAACAACGGCTCCAGAGGCGATGAAGCTCCCTTCTCCGATATGGGCATGATAAACAATTGTCTTAAACCCGATAAATGCTTTTTGATCAATCTGACAGGGACCATGGATCAGCGCCCCATGGGCACAGGAAACCTCGTCATCAATATAGATTGAGTATTTCTTTTGGTTAATCTCGATATGTTTGTTTTTTAAGCCGTGAAGGATTACACCATCTTGTAGATTACAGTTGCTTCCAATATAAAATGGCGTCCCTTCATCTGCACGAATACTGACAAAAGGACCGACAAACGTATTTTTCCGAATCGTGACATCGCCGACGATATAGGTGAACGGACTTAAAAAAGTCGTTTTATTAATTTTTGGAAAAATGGGAGTTGGATTTAGGGTAGTTATCGGGTTTGAACCTACATAGTAACTATAAATATTTAATGGACCATTTAGATGATTGGGATAATTCCACATAATACATTCCCCTCTTTCTCATAACTGGATTCATGATACATATACGTAGGTTTTGTAGAATAAGACCATTTTCCAGCGATAGAAATTGGTTCACCTGAAACTTAGTTCACTTTTTCTCGTCTTTATTTAATAGAAGATCATGGAGAGGGGTACATACGTGATTGAAAAAGCAGGAATGGTAAAAATCGACATATATAAAGATATTTATTCACAATTGTATAAAGGATTAAAGTGGAAAACGGATAAGAGATCATTAATGCTAATTGCAGCGATGTATGTCACAAACGGAAAAGAATTTAACTTCAAGAGATTCATGGACCTTGCTGACTATATTAAAAGCGAAGTAGGCTTCTTTTCGCAATTAAAATCTGTGACACGATATACCACGGCTGCCACCCTCGATACGCTGACAGATGATCCTAAATCGAGCTTTAACCATTTTATTAAGCTCTATGAAAAACTTATTGAAAATGGCTTCAGCCGTCAGATTTATACCTATATAGCGGCTGGAACCCTTTTAAAAGTGGAGCAGACGCAAGTGGATGAAATCACAAAAAAGACAAGCATCATTTATAAAGGGATGAAGGAGCATCATTTCTTCCTTACCAATTCAGCTGATTACCCATTATCAGCCATCCTTGCCTTATCTAATTATGAACCAGCGGAGATCATTAACAAGGTGGAAGACTATTACAATGCACTCAAAGATGAAGGATTTTCAATCGGAAATGATCTCCAATTTTTAAGCCACATCCTTGCATTAGATGCAAAACATCATCCAAATGAAAAAGCGAATCAATGCAGCCACATTCAAAAACTGCTGAAAGAAAACAATTTAAAAACAAAAAAAGCCTATTACCCCTATATTGGGATGCTGACCTATTTGGACCATATTGAACAAAAGATCAAGACCTTATATGAAATAAATGAAAGTTTAAATAAAGATAAGATGTTTAAATGGAATAAAGATATCAATTTTATGATGAGCGTTCTGTTTTTAATGAGTCATTTGACTACATTGGGCGATGCGGCCAAAACAACCTTAAATACTACAATAGAAATTTTGATCCAGGCTCAACAGGCTGCAATGACGGCAAGCATTACAGCTGCCACTGTTGCATCAAGTAGTTCAGGTGGAGATTAATAAAGTATGCAAGATAATATCGCTGTGGATTTTTCTTTATTGTGTTTATGAAGGACAAATCTCTTGTTCCTTCGCTAAGTTTTGTCCTTCATACCGCTTATGATTGACAATTCTCTTGCTCTTGCGGTAAGTTTTGTCCTTCATACCGCTTATGATAGACAATTCTCTTGCTCCTGAGGTAAGTTTTGTCCTTCACCCCGCTTATGATAGACAATTCTCTTGCTCCTGAGGTAAGTTTTGTCCTTCATCACGCTTATGATAGACAATTCTCTTACTCCTGAGGTAGTTTTTGTCCTTCATACCGCTGATGATAGACAATTCTCTTGCTCCTGAGGTAAGTTTTGTCCTTCATCACGCTCATGATAGACAATTCTCTTGCTCCTGAGGTAAGTTTTGTCCTTCATCCCGCTTATGATAGACAATTCTCTTGCTCCTGAAGTAAGTTTTGTCCTTCATCACGTTTATGATAGACAATTCTCTTGCTCCTGAAGTAAGTTTTGTTCTTCAGAATGCTATGAGTTCAAAACAAAAGGCAGTGATCGCAAAATCACTACCCTCTTAACGCTATTCTTTGGTTAACTTCACAGATGGATCGTCCTGTTTAGCCATTTCTTTTTCTAACTGCTCCACGCGCGCATCAAATGTGCTGTGGATAAAGGAATGGTTCACCCTTTGTTCTAATCGTTCTAGATAGTTCTCGATATCCTTAAACTTCGAGGAAAATTGTTCACTCAATGAATTGGATTCTGAAACCTGATTTATTTTTAGATTAGCCCGTGTTACATTTTCACGGCCCATTAATTCCATCCGGCGCAAATGCATATCCTTTAACCTTTGCTTCATTTCTTCATGCTTTCTTTCTAATTCAATGAGTTGATCCGTTACGTTGGCAAGAGAAATATTCAAGCGCTCTGCACGATCTGCATATTGCTGATGCTCTGCTGCAGCAAATTGATAAAGTTCTGTTTCTCCAGCTTTTAAGGCAATCTCTGCTTGATGCTTTCGTTTTTCCGATCGCTCGGTCGCCTGAAAATATTCTCTTGTAAATTCCGCTTTCAAGCTAGCTTGACGTTCAACAAGCCTGCCAACCTTTTCTGTCTCTTGCTCACACTCACGAAGATATTGATTGAGTAAGGCAATCGGATTTTGTTGTCCCTTGTGTTGCATCGATTCATTTAAATCAGCAATAATTAGATCTTTAATTTTTGTTAATAAGTTTGCCATTATTCATTTCCCCTTTGAAATTATTATTTTTTTAATTCATTCCATTGTTTATCAAAATTTGTAAAAGGATCTGACTCCTTGTTCACAGGCGGCTTTTTGTTCTTATTCCACTGTTTATAAACTAGAAATAGGATATAAGCTGCACCTACACCAATTAGAGCTGGGATATGGTGAATCGTTGCTGAAAGAACCATTAAGCCGATGATGATTAACCCAATTTTCCACCCTATCGATTCAGTCTTCAAAAACTGTTTATAAATTAAATAGAGAATCACTAGGCTTACAAGTAACGCAATCATCGGACCAATCATTTTTAGTAATACAAATGCCGCAATACCGCCCGCTAATAGCAAACCAAATTTTTTCATGTTATGTTCCTCCTTCGTTTCACTCTTTTGTCTTTATCTTAATTCCATCTTACCTTTTTCCACTTCTTTTCATAATTGCGCTTTAGCTTGATTTTCTACTAAGTCCTAAGACGTAGATGCAATGGGGCTGTACCGCAAAGGATAATTGTAAAGATCAAAAAAGCTCACAATCTGTCTTGATCACCCAAGTGAGTGTGAGCTTCCATTAATTTTTGAATAGATTTAGTACTATAGTATCGACTTTCAAAAAGCAGAAAAGTCAACCTTCTCTTTCGGTATCTATCTGTTATAATTAAATTATTCCAATTCGTCCATATTATGGTGTAATGATGTAAATCCTTTTTTATATAATCCATTTCAGGAGGTTATCTATGTATAAAATCAAGAATAAAGAAAAACTTTTCATTTACACAGGACCAGATGGTTCAGGAAGAAAAACAATTGCCAAAATGGTTGCGACAGCGTTTGATATGGAAACAGTTATCTCTTACACGACTCGTTCTCCTCGTCATTATGAAAAGAATGGGGAAGACTACCATTTTATTAACGAGGAAACATTCAAAAAGATGGAAGAGAAACAAGAATTTCTTGAATGCGTCGAAATCGATGGAATCCATTATGGCATTCGCGAAGAGGACATTGTTAAAGCATTCGAATCCCACAACCTCGTCTACCTCACATTAAATCCTGAAGGAACCGAAAAATTAAAACAAATGTACGGTGATCGTGTCATGCGCTTCTTCATCTATGCCGACCGCGATACGGTTATTGAGAGACAAAAGGAACGACAAGATAATGATCAAGACATTGCCCGCCACATGGCCCATTATGATGAAACCATGAACTATAAAAACAGCTGTGAACATGCCTTTGAAAATTATGATTCTCCGCAGATTTCCTTTCAAATTAGTGAAGTCATTGAAGATTTTCTTGAAAGAGGTTTCATAGTTACCGACTATTAAATAAAAAAAGGTGTCAGGCACGCGATTAGTGCCTGACACCTTTTTTTATGGCTATGTTAAAGCTTATTGTTGATTTTGGCACCCTGTTGATTGGAGCGGAAGGCGCGAAGACTCCTGCGGGAGGACGGGGCAGGGGAGACCCCGCAGGAGCGAAGCGACGAGGAGGCTCCCCGGACCGCCCCCGAACCGCACGCGCCTGGAGCGGAAATCAACAGGCAAGTTTAACAGAGCCATTTTAATAACGATTACTGACTTGTTAATTTTTCAAGTGTATTAAAAACTGCTTCATAATCTTCTTTCTTATCTGCTTTAAATGAGGTGTTTATGTAGGTTATCACGCCAGCTTTATCCACCACAAAGACTGAACGAATCGCCGTCCCGCCTTTTTCGTTGAACACATAATAGCTTTTTACCGTTTGTTTAAACCAATCTGATAATAAGGGATATGGCAGCGTTCCCATACTTGCAGCAAAGACTCTATGGGAGTGGATATGATCCACACTAATCCCCAGTACTTCTGAATCTAATTGCTCAAATCGTTTGTAATCCTCTTTCCAAGAGGAAATTTCCTTAATTCAGCCGGGCGTAAAGTCCATTCCATAAAAGACAACGACTATATTTTTCTTCCCGCGATAATCAGACAAGGCAAAGGCAATTTTTTCCTTTGTCGTTGCCGTTAAAGAAAGGTCTGGAGTCAGGTCACCAACTTTCAGTGACTCTTCCAAAAAATCTCCCTCCTCTATTATTTATTATTATTGATAGTTGGGTCCTGAATTTGTACATGCTGTGGCCGTTCTGGATAGGAACCCTTTCCTGCATCGGGCCCGGTAAGATCATTTCTTTGGTCTAGAACTTTCCCAGTATATTCAATTGGATTATTCTTTGGCATTGTCTCACCTCCCCCCAAATCCCACATTAACAAAATAAACTATTTAGCTTTGCTTATTTGGAAATTTCAGTTTCCGTTCAGCTTCGCTCATATTTGGGTTGCTTCTGGGTTGACTTTTGTTTAATGCCCTCTTTAATTCAAAAGTAGCATCATCGCCTGTATTGGCTTTTTTATCCATGTTGCTCCCTCCTTTTGGTTTTATTATGAACCTAACTAAAAGGTTCATTCTTTCAACATCTGTGATCACGAAAAAGTTTTAAAAAAAAAGAACTCCAAAAAACAAATTAACTTTGTTTCTCAGAGTTCACTGATGTTATTTAGATTGTCTACTCCTGCAACTTAACGTTTACCTTCCTTTGGTGCTTCCCTTCGACTTCTGACGCACGGTCTTTTTTGATAAAAAAGGAAAGTACGAGACCGAGCAATGACAGGAAGGAAACTACCATGAAAGCAATATTGGCTCCATACATATCCGGATGAGAAATCTCTGGTCGCTCCTGCGCATTTTCTGCTGTTGTCGTCATGACTGTGACAAGTATGGCAGTACCAACAGAGGCAGCGATCATTTTCATCGTATTATCGACAGCAGCTCCGTGAGGTATTAATTGTTTTGGTAACTGGTTCAATGCAGATGTTGCGACCGGCATCATCACCATCGAAAAACCAAACATTCTGACCCCGTATAAGACCGTAATATAGGTCATCGTAGTAGAAGGACCTAAATTAGTAAAAGCAAACGATGAAGCTGTCATAATAGATAAACCAATCATCACTAACCATCTCGCGCCGATTTTATCAAAGACTCTCCCAATAATGGGTGCCATCAATCCACTTATTAGAGCACCAGGTAAAAGGGCAATGCCTGCCTCTACTGCCGTAAATTCCCTCATCCTCTGCATAAATAGAGGAATGATAGTCTCCGCCCCTATAAGACCCATAAAGCCGATCATACCAATGATTATTGCAAATGGGAAAATTGAATACTTAAAAACACCCAATTCAAGCATGGGATGTTTCAGTTTTAATTGCCTAGTAATAAACAGGGCAAGTGCCACTCCACCAATCCCCAAACTAAGCAGCGTGGTGGTATTTGACCATCCATAATTTCCTGCACAAGTAAATCCGTACAGCAGACCGCCAAAACCTAGGGTCGATAAAATGATCGAAAAAACATCCATTTTTGGTTTTGATATCTCTGTTACATTTTTTAAAGCAATGAAAGCAACAAGAATATCGATAAGTGCAATTGGTAAAATGATAAAAAACAGTACTCTCCAAGAGTAATGTGATGTCACCCATCCCGACAAGGCTGGACCAATTGCTGGTGCAAAAGATATGACTAGACCGACCAACCCCATTGCAGCACCGCGTTTATTGATTGGAAAAATCATCAAAAATACTGTTGTCATTAATGGAAGCATAATTCCTGCGCCGCAAGACTGGATGATCCTGCCTAAAAGCAGTAACTCAAAATTAGAAGCAATCCCCCCTACAAGTGTACCAATAGCAAAAATACTCATTGCCGAGAGAAACAGCTGTCTTGTGGTAAACCGCTCTAATAGAAATGCACTAATCGGAATCATGATCCCATTTACTAACATAAAGACCGTTGTCAGCCATTGCGCGCTGTTGGCGGTGATGTGCATTTCTTCCATAATTGGAGGTATCGCTGTGATCATTAATGTTTGATTTAGAATAGCAATAAACGTCCCTGCAAGCAAAAGCACAATAATGGTCGAATGCTTATTCCCTGATATCGCCATCAATCCATCCCCCATTCCCCTTCAATTTTCGTCATGATGGTGATTATCACCATGAGTCAAAGCTAAAAACGTACTTTTACAGATTACCTGATTTATCCATTAAGTGCTAATGAAATGCTTATCGTATTAGGTTAGTACCTCTTATCCATCTGGTTGTCGAAAACAAAAAAGGAGTCCCTTCCCCCACTAAAGAGGAAAGAACTCCAAATATAGGCTAGTTAATTGACTCTTTTCGGACCTGCCCAGTACATTTCTCTTAATCGAAATTTTTGCAATTTACCTGTAGCTGTTTTTGGTAAAGCCTCTACAAATTCAACTGATTTCGGTGCTTTAAAATGTGCAAGTTGTGAACGGCAGAACTGAATAATCTCCTCTTCGGTTACTTTTGCCTCAGGCTGTAAGACAATAATTGCCTTTGGAACCTCGCCCCACTTTTCATCAGGAATCGCAATCACAGCCGTTTCTAAGACAGCAGGATGCTTATAAAGTACTCCTTCCACTTCTGTGGAAGAAATATTTTCGCCCCCGGAAATGATCAAATCCTTCGCCCGGTCTCGTATTTCAATGAACCCATCGGGATGGGTAACAGCCAAATCACCCGTATGGAACCATCCATCCCTAATCGCCGCAGCTGTCGTAATGGGATCCTTGTAATATCCTGCCATCACAACGTTGCCCCTTGTTATGATTTCTCCTAGTTCCTCACCGTTCCAGGCTACATCTTCCCCGTCCGGATGAATAACCTTTGTTTCACCATTAAAAGCAAGTTCAATTCCTTGTCGTGCCTTGATTGCTGCTTGTTCTTCGGCTGGTTTTGAGTCGAATTCTTTTTTCCACTCACAGTATAGTATAAACGGTGAGGTTTCCGTTAGCCCATAGACATGGATCATATTTAAGCCAAGGAGCTCTTGTGCTTTTTGAATCAAGGCAGCCGCTGGAGGTGCCCCAGCTGTTGCCATCCGAGGGTTCGTTTCAATCTTTATTTCATTGGCCTTTGGCTCATTGACCAGCATATTGACAACGGTAGGCGCACCGCATAATAGTGTGATCTTCCTTTTTTCAAATAAATCAAGAATCAGCTGCGGGTCAACCTTTCTTAAACAGACATGAGTCCCACCTGTTGCGGTAAGTGCCCACACACCGCCCCAACCATTGGCATGAAACATTGGCAACGTATGAAGATAAACATCATCATGATTGACACCCAAGTGATACATGAAATTAGCTGCATTCAGATAATTCCCACGATGGGTAAGCATGACTCCCTTAGGTTTTGACGTTGTACCGCTTGTATAGTTTAAAGTCAGAAGTTGATTTTCATCGATATCTACTTCAGGTAGTGTAAACGTTTCCAAACTATGTTGCAAAAAATCTTCATAATCCACACCAGCTAACGCTGTTTCCTGTCCTGGGACTGAAACAGTAATAATTTGTTCGAGCGAAAGATTATCAATGATTTTTTCGATTGGGCCGCAAAATTCCTCATCGACAATTAACATTTTCGCATCACTATGGCGAATGATATACTCCAAATCACCACTTGAAAGTCTGTAATTTAGTGGTACCATAACAGCACCAAGTTGGCAGATACCATAGAAGCACTCAAGCATATAATGCGTGTTGGGCAGCATGACTGCTACATGATCACTTTGGCCGATCCCTGCTTGGTGCAAGGCAGCAGAGAGCTGATCGACGCGCCTGCCAAATTCTTGATATGTAAATTCTTTGTCTCCATCGATGACGGCTATTTTATTGGGATAATACTTTACCGCCCTGCGTTTCCAGTCTAATGGGGTTAATGGGGAAAACATTTCACCAACTCCTCTATTTTTAATGAGAGTGATGGATAATTTTTTCGCGTATTGTTCCCTTTGATGTTTACATCACAAGTCTATTCTTGTCCCAAAGTAGCAGTTTGTCAATCAATAAATTGATTTTTCTGAAAATGTTTATCGGATTAATTTTTAATAAAGGCCCTGTTAAACCTGCCTGTTGATTTCCGCTCCAGGCGCGTGCGGTTCGTGGGCGGTCCGGGGAGCCTCCACGTCGCTGCGCTCCTGCGGGGTCTCCTTTTGTCCGGTTCTCCCGTAGGAGTCTTCGCGCATGGAACGTAGATCAACAGGGTGCCAAAATCAACAATAAGCTCTAACATAGCCTTAAAAAAAATCGAGCGGAGACATTAGTCCCACACTCGATTATCCTACTTCTTAATTTTGTAATTTTTATGGTTTACAATGGTTGTCAGTGGTTCATCTTTTTCTTTCGAGAAACCATATTGGACCATAACAGAATTTTCTCTAATCCCAGAAACGACACCTTCTAATTTCTTTCCATCCCGTTGAAAGGAAATTACATCGCCAATTTTTGCCGTTGCCATTCCATCACCTCGACATTAGATTGTCCATAATTTTCCGGTAAAATACTTTAAATGAACAAGAAAAAAGCCTTTGTATAGGCAAAGGCCTCGTAGGTTTTCCAAAAACAACTATTGTGCAATTGTGCTCTTTACGATCATTTCGTTAATGGTATTCCTAAATCCCCAAATGATATCGGATAACATATCCAGTTCAATATCGATTTCTTTAATGTCCCAATAATTTTCATTTTTTCGATGGTAAGTAAATTTTCCACTTGGATACTTCATAATCGTAAGTGTTCCATTAGGCCTGACTGTGTTTAATGTAAGAAAGTTTTTCGTACCATCATGTTGAGCATATCTTTCAAAGTCATGAAGAAATCCAGATATTTCATTAATTCTTAATATCATCACTACTCACTCCTGATCTCTAATTCTTAAAAAGAATGCATGAAAAAGGTACGGTGAGGAAGAGGGAAAAACTACATTTACTAATAAAGTTATTGTATTGATTATAGAAGGAAAAAAATGCTATTTCAACCAAAATGTTAAATATCCAACCATCTTTTCCTGACAATTGGTGTCAGGCCCGCAATTTCTCCCTTCATCATAAATTTGGAATCACCTTTTCGTGGATTAATCTGATATAGTAGTCATTATGATGGAATGGAAAGGAATATAAAGACTATGAAATGTATTTCAATTGATTTAGACGGTACCTTATTAAACTCTCAACATGAAATTTCAGAGCAAAATGAGATTGTCCTAAATGAATTAAAGGATCAAGGTCACTGCCTTATTTTGAACACGGGCCGTGCTTACGCAGATGTCATTAAATTAAAAGCTGTTCAAAATATGGAGATTCCGATATTTTGTATCAATGGTTCAGTATTATATTCAGAAACTAGAGAACTGATGTACGAAGCAACGGTGACCACTTCTATGTACAAAAATATATTTACGATTTTAAAAGGATTGGGTGTTGGCATTTTGGTTTACACCAATTATGGTGGTTTTCCATCCACATTGCCGCCATTACATGGCAAAAGTAAACAAGAGCTTGACACCCTTTTTCAAGAATTTAACTATGATGACATTCTTGAAAAAGACAATCTAAAAATCTATAAACTTATTGCCTTGGTACACCCGGACGAATTAGAAACGATTGAAGAGGTTAAAACAGCTTTAGCAGGAAAATTTGATATTTCAATGGCTTCCTCTTTTCCAAATAATGTGGAAATAACGTCAAGTGAAGCTCATAAAGGTAAAGCATTATTACGTTATCAACAAATGATGAATCTTACTTTTGATGAAATTATCGCTTTTGGTGACGGCGGTAATGATCTTGCCCAGTTTGAAGTGGCCACCACATCCGTCGCAATGGGAAATGCACCTGTCCATGTCCAACAAAAGGCCGATATCATCACTAAAACTAATGACGAAGATGGTTTTTCCTATGCAGTACGGGAGTTGTTACAGTTATTAAACACCAAAGAGAAGATACAATAATAGAATGTAACTCCGCAAAATTTGTCGATTAATTTCAGATAGTCTAGAAGACTTGTGAAGTCATTTAAAATAGTGGAGAGCATACCCTTCTTACTAAAGGAGGGATTTTTTATGAACAGAGAATTCTCAAATAAAACGTCTTCAAAATCTTCCGGTATTTTTGGACTTATTTTCTGTTTTATCGGTATTGGATTCATGTTCATTAATGTCTTGATTGGGTCGATTATCATTATTATTGCCCTTGTCATCTTTCTAATTATGTATTACTTTGGCAATGACACCACCGTTATCTGTCATGAAAATGGTTTTACTGTCACGATCGCAAACAAGCGAGAAGGTATATCTGTTAATGAATATTCATGGGAGGACGTAACCGAAACTCTCTATTATGAGAAAGAATCTGCAGGTGAAAATAATACTACCACATGTTATTTCCAGGTAAAAACAGAAAATGGCATTGCCTTTACTCTATATGAAATGAAGAATTTTCACGAATTAATTGAACTTTGCAATCAGAATATAGATCACTTACCGTACTTTTGGGAAAAGCCAACGGGCATGTTTAAAACGCGCTATCAAAAACAAAATCGTGTCCCTAATAACTCATAAAACAATACCTATAAATACATGAAAAGGTGTCAGGCACCATGTGAATTCTTCACATGGTGCCTGACACCTTTTTAGTTTTTTTGTCTTAAAAAAGATGATGGATATTGAAGTTCATTAGGGGCGGGATGAGGAGTGCTCCCCAAATTAAGGTAATCAATGCGGCGAAGATCATGGCCAGGGATGAGAATGTTGCTTCTTGTTTCCCGTATTCAAACGCTTTGTTTGTTCCTGCACCATGTGCGCCCATGCCTAGTGCAAGGCCTTTGGCAATTGGTGTTTTAATCGATAGCCCTTTGATCACCGATGGGCCAACAATGCTCCCAATAATACCTGTTAAAATGACGAAAACAGTTGTCAATGTTGGCAGACCGCCAATTTCTTTTGAAACCTCAATGGCAATCGGCGTTGTAATCGACCTTGGAAGGATCGATGTGATAAAGTCATATTTCAAGTGGAGCAATTTTGACAAACCAAATGTAGAAAAAATCGCTACTAGTGATCCTGTGCTAATACTAATGATAATGGTACCCACATATTTTTTTACAATGCTTAAGTTTTTATAAATCGGTACTGCAAATGCAACTGTTGCTGGTTCGAGCATATGTGTCAGCCATTGGGAATCCTCGAGGTATTGATCAGCTGAGACATGAGTCACTGATATCAAGGTTATTAATAGGAACGGTGCAAGCAATAAGGGATGGAAAAAGAACAGGCTCCATTTTGCATGGGCCTTTTTGGACAAACGATAAATAAGGAACGTTAATATGGTAAATAAAATCATCATCAATGCTGCTCACCCCTATTCCCACCCGTTATTTTTTCGGCAATTAGTGCCGTGATTCCCATAACAATGATCGTGCTAATGCCAATCAAACCGACGATTTCTGCGCCCTGTACACTTAGAATTTCATCATAATTTACAATCCCAACTGCTGAAGGCACAAAGAAAAGCAACAGCTCAGCTAACAGCCAATTTGCACCTTTTTCCACCCAATCTAATTTAACAATGTTGAAATAAAGCGCAAGAAACAGAAGGCACATTCCGAACATCGAAGCAGGGATTGGAAGTGGAATCATCTCTTTCAGTGCCGCTCCTAGAAATAAAAACACATGTATTAATAGTACTTGTACGATAATTACTCCAAGTTTCATCGAAATAATCCCCTCCTCAAAGCAAAAAAAAGGAGCTTTAAGACTCCTTTTCATTCCGAAAATAACTATAGAGTAATAGTACGCTGATTATCACTATTCGTAAAATACATATTCCGAATGATTTTCATAACTGAAAGTTATAATGGATCTTTTAAAATAAAATCAATAAAAGTTCGCGCGGCGTTAGAAATATAGCGTTCTTTTTTAGTTAGGACCGCCAGCCTCCACAGAATCGGTTGTTCAAGATCGATAATCTTAATATCTGTGTTAAATGCCCGATTACAAATCGATTGAGGCAGAATCGTAATTCCGAGGTTTGCAGCAACCATTTCTGTCATCAAGTCCCATTGAGAACTCATAAATAAAATGTTAGGCTCAAAACCAGCTGCAATGAAATGATTTCGCATGATTTGATTCAAGGCAAATTCCTCATGATAAAAAATAAACTCTTCATCCTTTAATTCCTTAATATCGACTACTTCTTTATGTGCCAAACGATGATCTTTATAAACCAATAGCTTCATTTCTTCTTCAACAATGGGGTACACATCAAATTCCTGCTCATCAATAGGGAGAACGGCCACACCGAGCTCAAACTCCCCTTCCTCGACACTCTTTACCACTCTTGCTCCACCATACTCAGTAATATTCAGTTTTATATTTGGATAGGTATGATGAAACTTCGCGATCACTCTTGGAAAAAATAAACTGCCTATAAAGGGGGGCAGCCCAATATTAATCTGCCCTCTAGTCAAGTTAGTGATATCATTTAAAGTGGTTTTCATCTCAGTTAGAATTCCAGCCATTTTCTGTGCATAGTCAAGAACAATTTTTCCGGCATCAGTCAGGTCACTTGTCTTATTGGTACGAATAATCAACGTCATCCCTAACTCTTCCTCCAAAGCCCGGACAGACTTACTCAAAGCTGGTTGTGAGAGATGTATATGCTCTGCTGCTTTTGTGATACTTTTATGCTTTGCGACTTCAATAAATAGTTGTAACTGTCTAAATTCCAAAGTTTACACCTCTGATCAATTAACTCTAGCTTGGTATTCCCTCATCTTCTCATTAAGAAGTCTAAAGACCTTTTCTAACTCAGTCTTCGGAATTTTAGAAAACAAGTCACCTACGCTTATTTCAGAGTAACATGATGTATGGTTAACTTCTCTTATATTACCAGTTAAACCAATCCCTGATTCCTTGTAAAGATCGACAAGAATTGACTCGATGTCCTCTTTTAAACCTTGAAAATGAACATGAAACATATTAGAAACAGGTACCAACGGTTTGGTCGCTATTCCATGACAGTGATTATAGTATCCTGCAAGTTCCTTCGCTTCATCAAAATATTGTTTCATTTTACCGATTTTTTGATCAAAGTAATAATCCGCACTAAGAATATATGGATAAAGGCTGATCAAATCTCCGCCATGCCGCCGTTTCCAAACCATTGATTGATCTGTAAAAGTTTGCTCTCCTGCAAGAATAGCTCCCGCAATCCCGCCAATTCCTTTGTAAAAAGAAACATAAACACTATCAAATAGAGCACAGATCTCAGCTGCAGACTTCTCATAGTAGGGAAGAATTTCAAAAAGTCTCGCACCATCCAAATGGAGTTTAATTTCTTTTTCACGACAATAGGCTGATATCTCCTCTAAAGTTTTGTAATCTGGTAGTTGCCCGCCAATCTCACGTTGTGGTAATTCCAACAATAAGCAGGAAATTTCATCCTTCATATCCTGAACATCTTTCAAGTGAATCACACGATCGTTATCTGCCAGGAAAATCGTTTCGATATGATGCAATTCTTTCAAGCCGTCTTCTTCATGAATCTCTAAATGACACAACGGATGATAGGCCACTTTTCTTATTCCTTTTCGATCACACCAAATTCTTAAGGCAATTTGCTGGGCCATTGTTCCACTAGGAAAAAAAACAGCTGCTTCTTTCCCTAAATACTTTGCCATCTTTCCTTGAAAGTCTTCAATAATCTTTCCCTTCCCGTAGGTGTCACTCTCAAGTTGTCCATCGATCGTATCTAAAACAGACTTTAACGTATGAATGTCCCTAGAACCATGACCAGGGACCTTATATTTTGCTTGTTTATAGGCTTCTAATAAAGTATTATTAGTCAAATTTATTAAGTCTCCTTTTTTCTACTAGTGGTTATTTTAGGATGCTAAAGAATGACAGTTACATCAACTGCTAAACTGGTTTAATTGGATATATTTCCATTATAATTCTTTTCAAGCAATTCTATCAATTTAATATAGGAGGGAACATTTTAAAAGCCTGCCCTACTCAACTGCAGAGTAGAATTTTTTCTATTTATACGCACAAAAAAAGACTCCCCTAAGAGAGTCTTTTGATAGTTAGGTTCAATTATGCTTTACGAACGTTAGTAGCTTGAGGTCCACGTTGACCTTGTTCTACTTCAAATGTAACAGCTTGACCTTCGTCTAAAGTTTTGAAACCTTCGCTTTGGATAGCTGAGAAGTGTACGAATACATCGTCTCCTGCTTCGCGTTCGATGAATCCGAAACCTTTTTCTGCATTAAACCATTTTACTTTACCTTGTTCCATTGTTGTTTCCTCCTCGTGTGCTTTGCACACATTGTGTTACTATCCTTGCTCAGTTCTTCAAGACAGAAAGTTTAGCACTTATTATCCTACAACTAACAAAAATAATTCTTCCTAACTATAACAGAGAATTGATAGAAATGCAAATTTGTTTTTTACTTTGTGTTCTTTTTGGTGTCAGGCACCACAAAGGCTACGACAGTAAGCTTTAAAATCTACTAGAAATGAAATCATTTCAAAAAAACATCTCCTACAGGGGTGGGAGATGTATTTCAAATGCTATTTTGGCACTTTCAGTTTTTTTAAACACGGACTCCAGAGAAATTCTGTACATTGGCGAATATTCCCGTAATTAAGATCGTAACCAAAACTGGTATCAGCCAGCCGAGGCCATTGTTATAGAAAGGTAATATTTGTTCATAAACCCTGATAATATGAGCAAGCCAGCCGAAATATTCGATTCCAAGCAGGTCACATAATGTTTTAAAGCCATCGATAATACTGATCATGAAAGTGACAGAAATCGCAGCTACATAAACAAGCCGTGAATGGTTAAACAGCTTTGACAAAAATGTCAACAGCATTAACGCAATCGCCAATGGATAAAGAAACATTAAAACAGGAATGGAAAAATTAATAATATTTGATAAACCAAAGTTTGCGATCACAAACGATACGAGTGAAAAGAAAACCACCCATATTTTGTAACTGACTTTAGGTAGCCGTGTATGAAAGTATTCACCACACGCAGTCATCAAGCCGATGCTCGTTGTCAGACAAGCAAGCAGGATAATAACCGATAACATTACCGTTCCAAACGTTCCAAAGTAATACGAAGATGCCTTCCCTAGGACGGGACCTCCCGTATCAAAAAGTCCGAATGCATCAGTGCTCGTTGCCCCTAAATAGGCAACGCCCACATAGATGATACCAAGAAAAATGGTCGCAATTAGTCCAGATTTAGCTGAAGCTAATAGGACACCGCTTGTTGATGTTACACCCATCGAACGAATCGAATTGATAACGATGATCCCAAAGACAAGCGATGCAAGGGCATCCATCGTGTTATAGCCCTCCATAAAACCTTTTAAGAACGCCCCGTTTGCATAAGCCGCCTGCGGAGCTGGTATCGAACCAAGCGGTTTGACAATAACCATTACTAATAAGATAAAAATAAGGACGATGATCGCAGGAGAAAGAATTTTCCCGACCCGATCCACTAGCTTGGCTGGGTTTAACGAAAACCAAAGGGTCACGATAAAAAATAGCAAGGTGAACACGAACAAGCCAATTTGTCCATAACCTTCGCTTACGAACGGTGCAATCCCGATATCATAGGCGACAGCGCCTGTCCTTGGTGCTGCAAAAAATGGCCCAATCGTCAAATAAAGAAGCGATGTAAAGATTACCCCATAGAGCGGGTGGACACGGCTTGCAAGTTCCTCTAAGTTCTTACTTCCTGAGAACCCCATCGACAGGATTCCTAGAAACGGCAATCCAATTCCAGTTATTAAAAAGCCAGTGATGGCCATCCATACATTTGACCCTGCATTCTGACCGAGTGCTGCGGGAAAAATTAGATTCCCTGCTCCGAAAAACAAGGCAAACAACATGACTCCTATCACGAAATACCTTGAAAATGGTAATTTATTTTGCATATTTGCTTCTCCTACCTACATGTTTAATCCGTTTGGATTCAATATATTCCGACAATAATATTACTATCCACAACACTTAATATCAACCTATTTTTGAGATTAATTTGATAATTTCGAAAGGAATAATCTACTAGTTCGCAACCAATTTACTGGAATTATCCTAAATAGACAAAAAAATACATGTATCCTACTAACTAATCGATGTTATTTTAATATAATTAATAATTAAGATTAGAAAAATAAAAAAAGACCTTTGTCCGACTTTTCGGCAAGGGCCTCTTAGAAAAAACACTAACATTTATTCATTGACAAACTTATAAATCAACTTTTGTCCAGTTTCATTTTCCGTGTATAAAAAGGAAATTTGATTGCCTTCTTTCAGTGATGATAATTGCCTTATCGCCTCCTCTGTTAACTGGAAGGCTACTTTCTTACCTTCTATATCGATTTCTATCGTATGCGGATCCATTTGACCTACCAGAACACCGGATCCTTTGCTAAACGAATTTTTAATGAGTAAGTCGGTCACCACTTTGGCTTCCTCTTCTTTTGCTGTTAAGAACACCTCGATTTTATAATGGCCATTGGGAAGATCTGAAATCGTAAATTTCTTAGCTATTTCCTGATTACTTCCTAAATCTAGTATCTTGATCGCTTGTGTTGACATGACCTCATCCGAATATTGTCTGACTTTCTTTCCTTGTAA
Organism: Bacillus sp. sid0103; assembly: GCF_019219025.1. The sequence continues at coordinate 70,745 of NZ_JAHUWN010000027.1, forward strand.
ATCGTAGACAATATAATCAGCCTCTAAACCACTAGTAAAAGTTAGTTTCTGTGCTTTGACTGAAAGATTTTTTACCGTGTATTGGACAATCATCGAATGGTTCTCAGGCTTCGTTTCAATCGTGGCATGAAACTTAGCGGCGATTTCACTTTGATCAGGAGCCTTTCTCTTAGTACCTTCTGAGCTGCCCTTTGGAGCATCCCCCATTCCACACCCCGTCAACAAGCCAATCACCAATACAGAACCGATAATAGGGAACCATTTCTTGTTTCGCATTTTCTCTCCCCTTTTCCAAAAGGAAATTTGTAGGTCTTAGCCATATAGTCGCCGAAATGGAGAACAAAGTTACATGTTTTTCAATATTAATTAAATTCGATTAGCTCCACAAAAAATAAAAAAATTGCCATAAATATAGATAAAGTCCCTACATTTACAGCAATTTAATGAAAAATACATTCTAATTCGCCAGCAATTCCTCTAATAAAGGAAAAAGTTCTTCCAAATGTTTAATCTCATAAGTTGGAATAACTTCATTTCTGACTTTGTCGTGACGGTTAATCCAGACCGTTTTGATCCCTGCCCGATTTGCACCAAGGATATCGGTCATGAGATTATCCCCTACCATGATGACCTCATCTTTTTGAACCGACAATAATTCCAGGGCGTGTTCAAAGATGGTCGGATCTGGTTTTCCTCTGCCAAAATTACCTGAAATAACAATTTGATCAAAATATGGAACAAGCTCCGGTGTGATCTCTAATTTTGTATTTTGAAGATCTGGTGAACCATTGGTTAACAGCAACAGTTGAAAATTCCCTTTTAATCTATCAAGAATTTTAAATGATTCCTCATATACAAACGGTAATTTCCTGCGCTCTTGTGGGAACCGTTCCGCTAACTCCAAGCCAAAATCAGCGTCATCCACACCAAGAGCCTTCAATCCCGCTGTCCAGGCATCTTTCCGATAGGCAGGGACCGTTTCCTTCATTTTTCTAAAATCATCATGTTCATCTAAAAAATTTCCCCAAAGACCTTCAAAAGGATTGATCCCAATCATTTGCGTGAAAGGATAAAATTCATAGGAAGAGTATAATTCTCTCGCAGCCTCTCGAACGGCCTCTTCTAATTGATCCACGTCAATTCCATACCGTTCCTTTGCCACTTGACACGTGGCTGCAAAAGCTTCCTTTACACTTTTTTGATCCCAAAGCAGTGTATCATCTAAATCAAAAAAAATCGCTTTAATCATGTGATCTTCTCCTTGTTCAAAAGATATATTTTAATAGTTTACCATTTTAAAAATTAAAAATATATGATTCTGAATTTTTTATTTTTTATAAAGCGAAGATCAGCTACAATAAAAAAATTATGATGATAATGTTAACACATTGTTTTTGGCTGTTAAATCGTAGATGGCAGGGTCCACAGTTACATTATTTCCGACAACCATTAAATGCGCTTTGGAATCCATAGAGACAATGATGACACCATTCTTGACGACCGTTTGGCTGCCGATGACAGCATTTTCAATCCAGGCGTTCTCTTCCACGATCGTATTCGGCAAGATAACGGCATTTTTGATTCGTGCCCCCTTTCCCACCTTCACTCCGCTAAACAGAACTGATTTTTCAATCGTTCCATATATTTCACAGCCATCACTCAGTAAACTCTGCTGTGTTTTTGCACCCTCATCCATAAATAATGGGGGTGCATTATGTTCGACGGTATGGATCTGCCACTCCGGATTGTGAAGGAAGATGTTACTCTCTCGATCCAAAAGGTCCAAATTTGCATCCCAATAACTTCGGACCGTTCCTACATCCTTCCAATAGTCATCGAAATAGTAGGCATAGAGCCGCAAACCATCACAAAGCATGGAAGGAATGATATCCCTGCCGAAATCTCGATTGGTAAATTCTTTTTGCTCCTCTTGTAGCAAATACTCTTTTAACACGGCCCATTTAAAAATATAAATACCCATGGATGCTAAATTTGTCGTCGGATTTTCCGGTTTTTCTTCAAAATCGATAATTTTATAGCTATTCTTATCTATTTTTATGAGACCAAAGCGGCTCGCGTCCTCCCAGGGAACTTCAACTACGGCTATGGTACAATCCGCTTTTGTTTCAATATGCTGCTCAAGCATTAAAGAATAATCCATTTTATAGATTTGGTCTGCTGATAGAATAAGCACATACTCAGGATTTTGCTGCTCGATAAATTCAATATTTTGAAAGACAGCATGGGAAGTACCTTCATACCATTCTACTCCAGAGTTATTGCGCTGAAATGGCGGGAGAATGGTTAAGCCCCCGTATCGACTATACAAATTCCAATAGCTGTAATGACCAAGATGTGAATGCAACACATATGGTCTGTATTGTGTTAAAATGCCCACCGTCTCAATTCCAGAATTCTTGCAGTTACTTAAAGCAAAATCAATGATGCGGTATTTCCCACCAAATGGGACCGCTGGCTTAACTAGTGATTTTGTTAACAGGTTTAATCTTGTTCCCTTTCCACCTGCCAATAACAAAGCAATCCATTTCTGTTTTCTCATTGTTTCCCTCCTCGTAAATTTAGTCCTTTCGTGAGTGCACGTTATTGCAACTTCTTATACTTTTATTATCTCCGTTTTCTTCCATTTTTCCGTTGAACCTGTTACACCTTTGTGAAAATGTCCAGCTTTTTTATCGACACTAACAAGGAAGCTCACTCTAAAATTAGCTAGTATTGTCGTAATATTAGATAAAGAACTTTTTCCAATTAAATAAAAACTGCCATTTCTCGGCGATTATCTTCGTCGTTGAAATAGCAGTTTATTTTGTCACCGTATGCTAATATAAGATTCGTTTTTCCCCTTCAATCGCTTTGAGAGGATCGATATTTTGGGTAAATTCAAGGGTACCGATATAGTTCCCGTTCTCATCACGAACGGCAAAATAGCGAATATAAACGTATTTATCCTTAAACTGGATCCAGAAATCCTCACTCTCTTTTTTACCGGACTTAAAATCTGCCAACAGTTTCTCTACAACATGGACACTTCTTGGCGGATGACAGTTTTGAACAGTTCGGCCAATGACAGCTTTCGTCCGGGCAAAAATTCGTTCCTTCCCGTGAGAGAAATAACGGACCACATCATCCTGGTCAATAAAGGTGATATCGACCGGTAAATGGTTTAATAATAACTCTAACTGCTTTAATGAGAGAATACCGGTTTCCATCTTAATAAATCCTTCAGAAATTGCCTTTTCTTCTAATGCTTTTCTCTCCGGCTTCCATAACTGGGCAGGTGCAATCAGACAATAACCAATTTCATCACTTTCATGGGCTATTTTCACCCATTCATCTTCGGTAAAATGATTTAAAGCCATCGGGAAAAGGATATTCTCTTCTTTATAGATCATCCCTGCCACTTCATGAATCACAAAATTTAATACATTGATAACAGCCTGCTTATCACCGAGATAATTAGCAAGTTGTTGCCTGCCATCCTTAATGGCATCCCGGATGAAATCATCGATTCTCCACATATTGGTAGTTGGACCGTAGATTCCATACTTTTCTAAATAGGGAAAAATCAAATTCTCTTTTCGACTATAGTGCTTATCAATATCGAGCAAAAGATTGATATCTTCGATTAGCTGATAGATATTTTCAGCGGAATCTTCTTTTGCAAACGCGTCTAAATGGCCTTGAAGTTTCGTTGATAACAATTTATCAATTTCTTGATTTTCAAGCTTAAAGGTGTGAACTGGATGACCTGGCTGGTCTTCTTGTTTGCCATTATCGTGTGATTCGAAGTCAATCGCTCCTTGAAAAATAGCCCTATGCTGTTGATAAATATGTTGTAGTTCTGCTAAAGGAATACTTCCCACTTCGATAAACTCATGTTGGAGTCGAGTAATTTCATCGATGGTTATTTTTCCAATAAAGGCATCAAAATGAGCTTTGACCTCATCCAGGTTTCTGCCATGATGAAGATCGACAAAGAGTTCTTTTAATATTGCTAAGCGTTCTGTATTTTTATTGGTCAGTTGTTCACGGTTATTAATGATTTCACTCATATCAGGATTCTCCTTCACTGTTGCATAATACTTTTGATATTTGTTCTCATTAATAACTTAACACCTTCTAAAATGTTTGTTTGTGATTTACATCATTAGTACATGGTAATGGTGAAATCTTCTAGGACGAAAAATGAATTTATTTAACAAAGAAAAGGAAATTTCTTCTAGCATAAAAAAGTATAAAAAGCCTCTCTCCTATCTCTAGGAAAGAGGCACTTCTATTAGTTTTTATTAATAATAAAATCAATCGTCTTTGTAGCTTTAGCAATTGCCCCGCCATCATTTTTAAAGATTGTTGATTTACTAGTTTCTGATGGTTCGATGTGAATGCTAAGTTTGTTTTCACCTGTATTTAGCTTGATGGTATGAGAGAAACTCATATCACTATTGATTGCTACAGGCTCTCCATTGATGGTAAGAACTCCATCTTTAATTGCATTTCCTTGTAAAGTGATGCTCTCTGAAGAGACTGTCTGCCCGTCTGTATGAGATGTCACCACAATCGGCTGATCAATCCAGCGGAGAATTTTATCCTGGACCACCATTTGATTGCCGCCTTGGTTTGTGACGGCTACTGACAAGTCAGTACCTTGTGCTCCGTACCCATAAAAGCTGACGTCATCATCATTGGTGTTTGCTGCTGTATGGTCAGGTAAGCCTTCTTGATCCCATGTGCCATTTTTTACGTATTTGTAAGTTAGCACTTCGCCTTCCTGTGCTTCGACCGTATATTCATAATCATTGGTGACAGCTCCGCCGCGTGTCATCTGCCATGCACCGGTATTCCAGCCGTTTTTACTGCCAGGCATCGTGATGTATATGCCTTGCGGAGTATAGGCTGGTGCATTCACTTTAAATGTTACCTTTACGGTTACTAGCTCAGGGATGACAGTAACCGAGTTGGATTTCACCATATTTCCAGCCCGGTCATAAATCTGAACTTCATACGTATACGATTTTCCATTTGTTACGTTGATATCTCGATATGATTGCTTTGAAATATCCAACAATTGATCAATCACTTCACCATCGCGGACTATCGCCATCATATAAGGGTCATTCGCGCCTTCGACCTTCCAAGAAAGATTGACCTGACCAGATTCCTTTTCCGGCTGTTCTAGAGTTACTTTTTCAGCGGGTGCTTTCGTATCGTCTCCTTTTGTGAAGCTTACTGACTGTGTTTTACTTGCTACCCAGCTTCGTCCCAAATCGTTGGAGAAAGCAAAACGATACTCATAAGATCCTTCTTTAAATGGAAGGAAATTAGCACTAAAGACATTGGACGTTTCCTGTTGACTCACATAACTAGCCTTATAAGAGGTCCAGAGATCACTTCCTGGCCTTTTAACTTCTAGCTTTGCCTGCAAGCCGTCTATTTGTCCTGCTTCTGTTTCACCCTTAATGTATATATTGGCTGTGATCGTTTCCTGCTTGGAAAGGTCGATAATACTAGATTCTAGGGCTGTAACGTTATCAATCTTGTAATTTTCTTCTGTTAACTCCACATGCGGAATAATAGCAGATTGGGTTTCTATCTTTTCAGAACTATTCCCATTTTTATCTAGCGCAACAACAGCAAAGTAATATTTACGACCATTGTCTAAGCCGTCAATGGTTACTGAGTTACTAGAGGTTTCTTTTACTTTTTGATAAAAAGCTCCTGAAATCGTCGTTTGGTAAATCGCATACTTTTTCGCATCGCCTTCCCACTTTAACGTTGCCGTATGGCTTCCTTCTTTAGCTGTTAATGCCGTAACCACTGACGGACGTTTTAAGTTTTGGCCTTTATCGGATACAAGCATGCGCCCGCTCATTGCCGGAACAGTAATGGTAAGATGTCCGTCTTTAGATATAGCTGTGTACTTTTGATCAAGCTGATCAGTAAACTTGATTCCATTAATCAATAAATCTTCAACATTAAGCTCAACTGTTTTCTCTACATTGCTTCGGTTTGTAATCACAACACCGACATTCTTTTTGTCAGAACGGGAAAAGGCAAGAACATCGCCTTTGGCATAAAGATGGGTCAAATCTCCATAACTAAACAAATCATGATAATCAGTTCTTACTTTTCCAATCGTTTGATAATGTTTGATCAAATCCTTATCCTCGTTACCCCATGGATAGGTTCGTCGGTCATCCGGGTCCTTTGAACCAGTTACTCCAGCTTCATCGCCATAATAAATCGTAGGTGCACCTGCATAACCCATTTGCAGGATGGCAGCAAGCTTTAAGCGCTGACTCCCAAGCTTCGGATTATAATTTTTATCAAACTCGGCCCTTTCATAAGAATCTGTACCGTTCCCCAAAATAAATGAAGCTCGGGCGGTATCATGAGAGCCCATTAAGTTCATAAGGGCATAAAATGCTTCCTTGGGATAGTCTTCATAAACGGCATTGAGCTGATTTTCTGCTCCTTCTGCATTTCCACTTTTTAAGTAATCAATCATTGCACCGCGGAATCTGTAATTCATGACGGAATCATATAAGTCCCCAAGGAAATATTCAGAAGCATCATCCCAGATTTCACCTAAAATTAATGGTTCGTCTTTCTTGCCTGTTTTCAGCTCCTTACGAAACTCACGCCAAAACTCAGGGTCCACTTCGTTTGCAACGTCTAATCGCCAGCCTGATGAACCGTTTTTAAGCCATGTTTTGGCCACTGAATCGTCATCATACATAATATAATTCGCGAATGACTTATTATTTAGCTCGGATGGATAATCCACTGCTTCACCAGGAATCGATTTGATTTCCGGAAGAGAATCATAGCCCCACCAGCTTTGGTATTTATAAACACCGTCTACCTTTTCATTTTGAATGTTAAACCAGTTTTGGAAGCCGTATGGGCTAAATACTTGTCCTTCCGCAATGAATTTTTCTTCCACTTGTTTTTTAGCTGCTTCCTCTGCTACCCCTTTATTGACAAGGTCATAGATGGCTGACCAATATTCATACGCACCAACTGTTGGATATTTTCCATAACGGTCAAAGTAAATCGAATCGTCACCAACATGATTAAACACGCCGTCTAAGATTAAATGCATTTTGCGTTTCTTTACTTCTTTAGCAAACGCTTGGAATTCCTCAGGAGATCCAAACATTGGGTCAACCGATTTGTAGTCTGCTGCATCATACTTATGGTTTGAAGCTGCTTCAGCAATAGGATTTAAATAGAGTGTGTTGACACCTAAAGATTGAATATAATCTAATTTCTTTTGAATTCCTGCAATATCTCCCCCAAAGAAATCATTTGAGAAAATTGCATCATCATCATATCCATCCGTATTTTCTAGACGAGGATTATCCGGTAAATCGGTCCAATCCTTTTCCTCGATTGGCTCGTTACCGCGTGCATTGGTTTTTGCATGATCATTGTTTTTATTACCATTGTTAAAGCGATCTGGGAAAATCTGATACACAACCGCTTCCTTCATCCAATCAGGTGTCTTATAGTTTGGATCATACACAGTTAACTGAAATAATGAAGCATTAGAATCAGCGGCCGTTCCTTTTCCCCCTTCTTGGACGTCTTCCCCGTACTCTTTCTGACCCTCTCCGTCACGCGCTATAAATTTATACCCATAAACACCCTTTTCTATAGGCTTTACTTCTGCCTCCCAAAACTCAACTGGCCCTCCCTTTTGCTCAAGCCAGCCCGCATACTCCATATCTACTGTTACGGTATTACCCGTGTTGTAGTTCTTCAACTGAACCTTTGCCCCGGTTAAGTCACCCTTCTTTGCTTGGAGACGAAGTTTAACTATGTCCCCAGCTTTAATGGCCCCAAACGGTGAACGGTATGCCGAATCCCAAGTATTGTGATAAAGCTTATCCCCCTGAACATTTCCGTCTGGTAAACCTGGGTCATAATCAGTGTATACTTCTTTTGTATCATGGTTATAAAAGAACGTAACCGTTGCGTCTTTTAATACATTTAATACAAAATTATTGTCTGGATACGCTGGTGCACTCCAATTGTTCCCAAGGACGATCTTAAATTCATGCTTTCCTTTAGGAACATGAGCAGTTAACGTATATAGATTGTCATGATCATCATCCTGTAAAATCGCTGTTGATTGATCAGGCGCCCACTCTCCACCAGCATTTAGCTCTGGCTGAATGTCACCGACAATCCTTGGCTTTTGATCATCTGGCAGTTCAATCGGTATCGTTACGCGATGCGTACGATCATCATAGAGGAACGTAACCTGTTGTTCTTTTTCAAGAGACAACTTGTAATTATCGCCTCCAGGCGCGCCGTTCACTCCATAGTTTTCATCCCATGAACCGTTTATGGCAATTTTATATTCATAGTTTCCTGCAGGCAATGTTCCTGACAGTATGTACCTCCCATTCTCCTGCAGCTTCATTTGTGTTGCGGATTCTGCAGGATTCCATTCACTAGAACCGCCGAGTTCATCTTGTAGGTTACCGACTAGCGTCACAACCCTCCCTTCCGCACTGGTTGGCATTGGGTGAAAAAAAGTCGTTCCTGCAATCGTTTGCACAATCAAAATGAAAAGTGCCAGATAACTGATAGACTTACGTACTTTTCCTTTCATGCATTTTCCTCCCCTATAAGTAATATTTTTTGAGCAAACGTTTGCGCAATTAAATAAAGAAAACGCTTACCTCTTGTTATTATCTCATCATCATTATTTTGATAAGAATAGGCCTTTATTACTTTTTTGTCTTCTGAATGTATGTAATTAGTCCTGTTTTTTTCAGAATATTATTTCATTTCTCTTCCTGAAGATAAAAATAGATCAAATCCAAAGAGACTTCTACCTTTTTTACGAAATAGTAAGTCTGAATTCTTATCAGCCTTAAACTCTACCATAACTTTTGACAACATCATAAATTCATGGTATATTTATCTCGAATTAAAGATAAATGAATTAAAGACAATAGTTTCATGTAATTTAGTAGATACTAGTTATGAATTCTTTATTTATATAATTGTTCATTATTGAGGGTAATGGGAGGATTTACAATGAATGGATTAAAAGGCATACATCACGTAACAGCAATTACGAGCAGTGCAGAAAAAAATTATCAATTTTTCACCTATGTTTTAGGGATGCGCCTAGTCAAGAAAACCGTTAACCAAGATGATATTCAAACCTATCACTTATTCTTTGCCGATGATGTTGGCAGCGCGGGAACCGATATGACCTTTTTTGATTTTCCCGGCATTCCTAAAGGCGTCCATGGAACCAATGAAATTTCAAAAACATCCTTCCGTGTTCCAAGTGATGCAGCGATTGAATACTGGAAGAAACGATTTGATCGTTTAGAAATAAAACATACAGGCATTAAAGAACAATTTGGTAAAAAAACAATCTCGTTTGTTGATTTTGACGACCAGCAATACCAATTAATTTCAGATGAACATAATCAAGGGGTTGCAGCTGGGACCCCTTGGCAAAAAGGCCCCGTTCCACTGGACTTTGCGATTACAGGATTAGGACCAATCTTTGTTCGTGTTGCCAATTTTGATTACTTTAAAGAAATGATGGAAAAAGTCCTTTTATTTAAAGAGATCGCACAAGAAGGCTCGTTTCATTTATTTGAAGTAGGTACAGGCGGAAATGGCGCACAAGTAATTGTTGAGTATAATGCGATCCTCCCACAAGCACGACAAGGTTTCGGGACTGTCCACCATGCCGCCTTCCGTGTCGATGATCGCTCAGTTTTAGAAGAATGGATAGGGCACATGGAAAGCTTCGGCTTCCAAACGTCCGGTTTCGTCGATCGTTTCTTTTTCGGTTCCTTATATACTAGAGTGGCACCACAGATTCTCTTTGAGTTTGCCACTGACGGCCCAGGATTTATGGGTGACGAACCTTACGAAACACTCGGTGAAAAATTATCTTTACCACCGTTCTTAGAACCAAAACGAGCACAAATCGAGAAATTGGTTAGGCCGATTGATACCGTCAGAAGTAGCATAGAATTCATCAAAGAATAAGTATGGTTTATATTGAAATTAAACAAAGAGCGAGGCAATGATGCCTCGCTCTTTGTTCAGGTCAGCGATTATGAAATGGTTTCTTTTTTCATTTCTTTTTCCAATTGTGCTACGCGGGCATCGATTGTACTGCGGTAAAATGAGCTGTTCACATGATGCTCCAAGCGGTCAAGATAGGTTTCGATCTCCTTGAACTTTGAATAAGATTTATCAGAGTATGAATTGGAATCAAGCACTTGGTTAATTTGAAGATTCGCGCGTGTCACATTTTCACGACCCATTAATTCCATCCGACGCAGATGCATATCTTTTACCTTATGCTTCATTTCTTCATATTTTCTTTCTAATTCACCCAACTGCGCATTAACTTGTTCAAGAGAAGTACGTAAACGTTCTGCTCGTTCGGTATATTGTTGTTGCTCCGCCAATGCGAATTGATATAGCTCAGTTTCCCCTGCTTTTGAAGCCACTTTCGCTTGATAGGTTCTTTTTTCAGCTAGTTCAACTGCCTGTTGGTATTCTCGTTGAAATTCATCCTTCAAGGTATATTGGCGTTCTACTAACTTTCGAACCTTTTCTGTTTCCAACTCACATTGGCGAAGGTATTGATTAAGATTGGCAATGGGATTTTTCTTTTCCTTATGATCAAGAGCCTCGTGTAAATCAGCTGTAATTGTGTTTTTAATTCTTGTAAATAAGTTTGTCATGTTATTCTCTCCTTTTTTAGGTAAATTGTATTTTTATTGCTTGGTTTGTCATAAACACCAAATCACTCTCTATTTTTGTAATTCATTCCATTGCTTTTCAAAATTGATGAATGGATCTGACTCTTCCTTCCCAATGACCGGCTTGCTCCTATTCCAATTTTTATAAACAAGGTATAGAACATAAGCAGCTGCGACACCAATAATTGCTGGAATATTGTGTAGTGAAGCTATCAAGACTATCCCACCAATAATCCCTAAACCAATTTTCCAGCCTGTGGATTCTGTTTTTAAGAACTTTTTGTAGATGAAATATAACAACGCCACACTTAGTACGAGTCCTACCATCGGACCTATTGTTGAAAGTAGAACGATGGCTGCAATTCCACCTGCTACAAGTAATCCAAATTTTTTCATTTTGTTTTTCCTCCTTTGTATTTCTTGATATCATCTTACCTTTTTTATTGAGTTATCATAATTGAGCCTAAGCTTGATTTTTAACTCAGCCCTAAGACGTATAAAGGGTCAGCCCCCCACTACAAATGTGTGAGAGACTGACCCAAATCCTATAAATTATTAATAAGTTTGTTCCCATCCCAAAACCAATGGTCCTCTTTAATGTTTATTCCTCCGATCCACCAATCACGTGAATCAAATTCAAAATGAATTTTATGGCCAGTTAAAATATCTAAACCATTAGACGAAAGCCAAAGTTTGGCTTTCGGTTCTGGATTATGAAAATTTGGTAATGGACTATCACACTCCAACAATGGATATGACGCATCCATCAGCTGGTTTAACATAGCTGCAAAATAAAGATCACTCATACCATCATTACTTCTTTGTTCGGCAATAGCTTGAAACAGTTCCACAAAGGAGCAAGTATTTCGTTCAAGATAATTTACTACAAAAGTTTCTACCTCATTTAGCCCTGTGTGTACTGAAGGAAAGTAGCTTAAGTGAGATTGTAATGCTTGTCTTAAAAAAGGTAATTTTGTATTTGAAGCGGCAATCCATTTTTCTATCTCCGTTGGATTCTTTGAGGTATATGCCTCCCAGCACGTAATCGCTTCATTTATTTGCTCATTTGTTATAGGTTGTTTTTTAGTATAAAAAAGTTCCTCTAATTGCTGTGAGGATAATTGACCCAGGCCATAAAAGGTGTCTACCCCCGGATACTCATTGATAGTCACCATTGATAAGTTCTTAAACTCTTTATTATATAGTTCATTTAGTAAATACATTAACATCGTTTGATCATATCGATCATGTTCAAACCAGAGGATCATCTCTGTTTCCCTTGGAACCCCAGCTAGAAATCGATTTTGATTTTCACAATTCTGAATGAATAAAGGAGCCGGTATAGCTACCTTTTTTTCAAAAAAATCGGCCCTGCGTCTGATCCAAATTTCATCTGAAATGTCATTGCAGAGTGGACCAAAATCATACATTTCCCGCCAAACGAGAACATCTCCTGGAAGATTTCCAAGCTTACTGCCCACAACATCCCCATTCACTAGATGAATCATATTTAAACCTCTTTTCTTGTTTTCATTCAATAGAAAAAGATGTTACTTGCATTCCTCTATTTTAACACGTAAATGCAATTACTCTTCTAATATACACATATACTAGTATGTTGCTAAGAGGATATTGCATATTTGTCTTTGCATATGCATATCGTTTTAAGACGGGAAAGGAGCCAAATGACTATGTATAGTACCGAAGTAAATAAAAAAATTGAAAGCATTGCACATCCAAAGGTCCAAAACATTGTAAGAACATGTATAGAAAAAGGATGTATGTTCAAACCTCATCCAAGTAACCCTAATTTAGTAAATTTATTTGACCCTGTACTCAGGAAAAATATTATTGGGGATATTAACCTTTTAAGTGAAAGAGGATATTTCACACTTGAAGTAGCAAATGGACGGTTCAAGACCTTTCGAAATGAAGTAATAGGATTGGATATCAATCATGATGATTTTGAAGATAAGGTATTAAGACGATTGAAGCGATAGTATCAATATGTAAGGACGTGGAAAAGGACAATGAACTTTTTGAATTCATTGCCCTTTTTTTGTTTATAGGTATTATTATTTTTATTGGCTTATTTTGTTGAAGTTCATCGCATTGGAGTCATTTTTCACGGTTTTTTTCTAATTTTTGTTGCCTTCATTTCCTGTGTTACACAAAAATTTAGCTTCTAGTTATATGTAGAGGCGGTTCATTTACCTTGTCGTACAAAAATCTGCTATCTCGGTAAATGAAGCAGCGGTTCATTTACTTTGTCGTACAAAAATCTGCCCTCTCGGTAAATGAAGAGGAGGTTCATTTACCTTGTTACACAAAAATTTGCCCTCTCGGTAAATGAAGAGACGTTTCATTTACCTTGTTGTACAATATTATGTCTTCTCGGTAAATGAAAAGGCGGTTCATTTACCTTGCTGCCAAAATATTCGACAGCTCGGGCAATGATGGAGGCTTCCTTATAACCCAGGGATTATTAGAGTTTAATACATAAAAAGGGGATTAGAATATAGAAATTGAATACAAAAAAACAACCTTTTCAGGTTGTTTTTTTCGTGCCTGGCAACGTCCTACTCTCACAGGGACGCGTGTCCCAACTACCATCGGCGCTGAGAAGCTTAACTTCCGTGTTCGGTATGGGAACGGGTGTGACCTTCTCGCCTTAATTACCAGACTATTTGGTTTGAGGTTTCATTCCCTCAAAACTAGATAATGCAGAAGAAGTTGTAAACTCGAGAAAGCCTTAAAAATGGTTAAGTCCTCGAACGATTAGTATCAGTCAGCTCCACATGTTACCACGCTTCCACCTCTGACCTATCAACCTGATCATCTTTCAGGGTTCTTACTAGCTTGCGCTATGGGAAATC
>NZ_JAHUWN010000028.1 GCF_019219025.1 Bacillus sp. sid0103
TACTCATGTAAATCCTCCGTCCACAATAATTCTTTTATTATAAACGGGTTTTCTTTCTGGGGACATAGAAAAACCCGAATAAAGGGGCACTTTTTAATTAGTGTCCATTATTCGGGTTACAGTTCATAATTTAGGAAAGGGGTCTTCTTCTTTTTATTTTTTATTGATCATATTGGAAATCGTATTGAGGTCAAGCTGCTTACCATCGTTAACGATGGATTTAACAATTTGATCCTCCATTTCCTTACTCACCGGTTTATTGGCAATTTGAGAAACTCTACGGATCACATTACGGACTGTTTTTTCATCTTTAAAATTCGCATTTTGTAATGAATTAGCTAATTCAAAGATGTCTTTCATATTAACGCCCGTTTTCTTTTCAATGTTTTTAAAAAATCCATTATCCATATTTAAAGATCACGCTCCTTCATAAACTACTTTTATTGTATGAAGGATTGGTAAATTGGTGAATAAAATGGAAAGCGTACACGCCCCTAGGCACTTTTCAGGAATTAAGATGAAAGGGCTGGCCATTTAATCTGGCCAACCCCTTCCCTTAAGCAAGCACTATTTTTTAATAGAAGCTTGCACCAACAATGATTAAAAGGATGAATAATACGACGATTAATACAAAAGTTGAACCGTAGCCAAACCCACCGCCGTACCCACCGCCGTAGCCGCAGCAGCCGCCATATCCAAACATAGAATGTCACCTCACTTCTGTAATCTCATTAATAACATATGAAATTACTTTGTACTGTGTGTAGGCGAGACATCTATTTCAGTAAATTGCATTCAAAAATGTGAAGTTTATCCCTTAGGTTTAAAAATTAATGCACCAATAAATCCGAAAATAATCGCTGCTGAGACTCCAGAACTTGTTACCTGAAACATCCCTGTCAATACGCCAATCAGTCCATGTTTCTCGGCATCCTGCATCGCTCCATGTACTAAGGAATTGCCAAAACTGGTAATGGGAATGGTAGCTCCTGCCCCAGCAAAGTCAACTAATGGTTCATAAAGACCGAAACCGTCCAATACAGCGCCAATAACAACGAGCAAACTTAATGTATGGCCAGGGGTAAGCTTAGCGACATCAAACAATAGCTGCCCAACTACACAGATTAGCCCGCCAATCACAAATGCCCAAAAAAACATAGCTAACATATGATCACCCCTTATCTCCATTCATTTCTATGGCAACAGCATGTGCAATACATGGGATCGATTCGTTTTGCTGAAAGCTGAGCGGGGACAGCAATGCGCCTGTTGCAACTACTAAGATCCGGTTATATGTACCCTTTTTCAATTGGTTCAATAGATGTCCATACAAGGCAGTTGCAGAGCAGCCTGCACCACTTCCCCCAGATTGTACTGGCTGATCATCCTTATACATTAATAACCCGCAATCCTGGAATTGTTTTCGTTCTAATTCAAGACCACTTTTGTTAATTAACTCAAACGCTGTATCATGACCGACCCTGCCTAGGTCCCCAGTAACAATCAAATCATAATAAGAGGGGTCTAATTGAAGATCACGGAAATGGGCCATGATTGTATCTGCTGCGGCTGGTGCCATCGCCCCGCCCATATTAAATGGATCCGTTAATCCCATATCGATCACTTTTCCAATGGTTGCTGAAGTTGTCACTGGGTGCACCTGACCGGGTTCATTAGGCTGAATTAGTGCCACTCCTGCCCCTGTTACTGTCCATTGCGCAGTCGGCGGCTTTTGACCTCCATATTCAGTTGGGTAGCGAAACTGCTTCTCAACTGCTGCATTATGACTTGATGCGCCCGTTAAGACGTACTTTGCTCCCTGGTAATTAACAACAAATGAGGCTAGCGCCAACCCTTCCATTGAAGTTGAGCATGCCCCGAAAAGACCGAAATAGGGAATCTGCATGGTCCTTGCGGCAAAACTTGTTGGTGTTATTTGATTAATTAAATCTCCAGCAAATAAAAATTGGATCTGTTCTTTATCAATATTTCTTTTTTTTAATGCTGTTTTAATAGCTTCTTCTAATAATAACCGATGCGCTTTTTCATAAGTTTCCTTTCCCATCCATAAATCTTCATATAATAAATCAAAATCCTCTGCTAAATTACAATTGGCTTCAAATGGTCCACCAGTCACACCAGTAGAGGTGATCATTGGTCGATTTGTAAAAATCCAAGATTGGTGCCCTTTTAACAATTACAATACCCCCCAAATCACCAGCAGTGTTTTAACCAGCGCAACCACAAAGGCCGAGAATACACCGAAAAGAATAACTGACCCAGCAAGCTTAAACATATTTCCACCTACTCCTAAAACAAACCCTTCTGTTCGATGCTCAATTGCCGCTGATATTACAGCATTTCCAAAGCCAGTCACGGGTACAGCACTTCCTGCTCCGGCAAACTGCCCAAGACGATCGTAAACTCCAAATCCAGTTAATAACATAGATAGGAAGACCATTGTTGCCACTGTTGGATTTCCTACACTCTGTTCGGTAAAATCAAAAAAATAAATATAAAAATAACTGATGGCTTGACCGATCACACAAATAATTCCGCCAACAAAAAATGCCTTAATACAGTTCTTCAAAACAGGCCGTTTTATTTCATGCTTTTGTTGAAGTTGTTGATATTTGCGCTGTTGGGGCGTCATGTTTTTTTGCTTACTCGTTGCCATCTTTATTCTTCCTTTCTTACTTCATATCTTTCGTCATTTTAACAATTTGGTTAAACCGTTTTTCAGCTTTCTGATGTGTAAATTTAGAGGATTTCATTCTCTCTTCGAGTCTTACTGTTTCTAGGAAAATTTTATAGTCACTAGAGATCGTAAAGTTCTCATCTGGATATTTTTCTTCAAGCATTTTGTTGAGGTCTTTCTCAATTTTTTTCATTCTAAATCGATGCAGATGCTTAACCTTATATACAACTAGTGTATCTTTTTTCCCTTTAACTACGGCCACATCATATAATTCTGGAAACGAGCTTACATCCTGCTCAATCTTTTTTACATGATCTTTACTTTTATTCTTTTGTGTTACAAGCGGGCTAGGATTCGTTGTTTTCATAAGAGTTAAATGACTATCCTTAACCTGTATGTTTTGATTACAGGAGGAAAGAAAGAATAAACAAGCAAATATTACCCAGCGATGAATTGCTCTCATATGAATCCCATCCCTTGTTCCATTTTATAAATACCACTACTATGTAGTTTTTTCGACATTGATAAAAATTATGAGTAAGAGCTTGGAAATTATCTTTGGCTAAAGCAGGCATAAAAAAAACTGCCAGCAACTATTCTGACAGTTTCTTTTCACTTATCTTGAAGTTTTTTTACCGCAGCCACAACCTGATCCTTTTTGCTTTATGGATTTCGATGGTTGATACATGTAAGTTGACTGGGATGATTGTGTTGATTGAGTATTCTCAGTGGATTGAGTTCTCCTTTTCTTTTGTCCCATTTTCTTCTCTCCCTTGCTGTCAATACTTAGTCTTCTACTAACAGAATATGAACAACCTTTAAGCCTTGTCTCAGCGGACACCACTATTTTTCGATAAAATACTGCACAATGGACTCCAAAATGGAAGCAAATCCTGCTACCCCTAAAATTAAGATAATTGGGAATGAAAAGTCTGGGTATAGAAGTGAAAGACTAACAATACCAGTGGAAGCCCATATCCCCGTACACCAATAACAGCTAAGAAGTTCTCCGAAAAATTTTTTGACCCCCTTTTCTTTCGGAAGGTAATAAACCTCGATTTCTCCATCCTCCATTTCTTCTATTATCTCATTAAAAAAAGGAACCCGAATAAATTCGGTTATTTTATCAAAAACAAGTAACCTTGTCAGCCTAAAGCTCGCCAGCGTTAGAAGAAGCAGGTTTAAAAAGGTTATTTTCATGTTGTACGGTCCTTTCTTCCTTTCTTCCTTTCAAAGCATTTTATTAGCCTAATTTCCTTAAATAAGGCTATTGTCCGTGTCCCAAAAGTGCTCCATTAAATATGTTAATAATGTAAGATATATATCGGATTAAGGAGGAAAAATAATGGGTTGTGGGAATGATCATGATTTTCGTAAAGGGAATTGCGTTTGCGAAGTCGTTCGTGCCATTAAAGATATCCAAGACAATGCAGTAGAAGAAAACGATTGCCCAGAGTGTTCCAGTTGTTTCAATGAGCCTCTAGGGTCATTGGTGTCACCAGCGCGGAGAGATCCTGTCGATACTCGCGTATTTGTACTAAGTACTGCGGATGGTTCTCCATTCCATGCATTCTTTAGTAACGAAAACAATGCATGTGTATCTATCTACTTCCGCGTCGAAGATGTATTTGACAACTGCTGTGCTACACTTCGTGTGTTAGTTCCAGGACGCCGCGAGGGTGGTACCTTCTGTCCAGTTAACTTGGTTTCTGGCGGAGATAAATGCTGCATCAATCTTGATAAAGTATGTCAGGTTGAACGATTCCGTGCAAGTAACGACTGCATTACCGTTGACTTAAAGTGCTTCTGTGCAGTGCAATGTATTGCAGATGTTAACTTAGGAATTTGTAATTAATATTATAGCCAGTCGGTAAAACGGCTGGCTTTTTTTATTTTTTAGCTATTTCCTAATTCCAATCAACATCACATTTTTAAGGGCATGAACTGGCACGCTTTTCGTTGTTTGATCATGAAATCGAATCGTCACATTTTGACCATCGTATTCCATTAGATAACCTTGGTAGCTATTTTCCTCGGTGACAAAAACACAAGGAGCAGGTGGAAGGGCCTTTGGATAATTAAGTAAATAATCTAACCTTTCTCCTAAATTCATTTGTTTAAAAGGCTTTACCCGATTAAGTGATGTACGCTTCTTATCCTGAAACTGTGTCGGTGATGCCAGTGATTTCATGTGTCGTGTTGGTGACGAATTTTCTTCTTTCTTTACGCCTTTTTTTATCTGTTCTGGGACTAGTTCCTGTTTTGCAAGCGAGAGTTTCTTTTTACCTTCTTCCTCACTGGGATTTTCTTCCTCCTGTTCGATTAGTTCTTGTTTGATTGTGTATGTTTCCTGCATGTTCGTGGCAGGGGGTCTTGAAAACGGCTGGTGGATATAGAGCAAGGGTCCCTTGCTCATTTTTTTCGACATGTTTAGGGCACCTCCATTAACGTAATCCTTCACATTATATTTATGCTAGAAGCCCATACAGGTCACTGAAAAATGCAACTTTAAGAGAAAAGTTTCTACATTAATAAAAGACCCGCAATAAATACGGGCCTTCCTTTTATCCGAAATATAATATAAATTTTGAACCTTGATAGCTGTCTAGCGCCTAGCGTCTAGTGGACTTCGCTCTTCAAGTAAAAATTATCTCAGTCGAAGCGCTCCAGTCCTTACGACGCTATACGGGCGCTTCCGCTTTATAGTATATGATATCCAGAATCAACGTGAATGTTTTCTCCAGTAATTCCTCGTGAAAGATCACTGAATAGGAATACAGCTGTGTCGCCAACTTCTTCTGGAGTGGTTGCTCTACGTAATGGTGCTCTTTCCTCTATTTCTTTTAGGATTGAATTAAAATCACTTATTCCTTTTGCAGATAATGTTCGGATTGGACCTGCAGAAATTGAATTGACACGAATGTTTTCTTTACCAAGATCTGCGGCTAAGTACCGTACACTAGCGTCTAGAGAAGCTTTGGCCACACCCATAACATTATAGTTCTGGATTGCACGTTCACCACCTAAGTATGTTAACGTAACAATGCTTCCTCCTTCAGTCATTAATCCCCGTGCCTCTTTCGCCACGGCAGTTAAGGAATACGAACTAATATTGTGAGCGAGCAAGAAGCCCTCTCTAGTTGTATTTAAATACTCTCCGCTTAGTTCTTCTTTATTTGCAAATGCAATGCAGTGCGCTACTCCATGAATGGATCCCACAGTTTCTTTGATTTCAGCAAAACACTTGGCCACTTCTTCATCGCTTGTTACATCACAAGGTAATACAATTGTTCCTTCAGCTTCTAAAGAACCAGCCAGTTCACGGACACTGCTTTCTAGCCTTTCACCTGCATAAGTAAAAATTAATCTTGCTCCTGCATTGTGAAGCGAGCGGGCAATCCCCCAAGCAATACTACGTTTATTGGCAACACCCATTACTACGTATGTTTTTCCAGTTAAAGAAAGATTCATATCGAAAAAGTCCTCCTACAGTTACACATGATATTAGTACTTGGTACTAATTTTACACTAATTTGCGATAAATGGAAAGTTCAACAACAAATCAATAATCCACTAACAGATTTCACAGAATTCCAGCTCGCGTTTTAACTCATCTACATACTCTATTGAGCCAGTTACAATCAAACGATCATTCATCTCCAATTCTGTATCTCCATGTGGGACGATGGAATCCTTGCCCCGAAAAATCCGTACAAAAATAATATCGCCTGTAAAAGGAAATTTTCGTAGGGACATCCCATCAAATTGGCTATTCTTCATGACAATTTCATAAAGTCCTGTTTCTTGATTTGTGAGTATATTTATCACGGTTGGTGATTCAATCAGCGACCGGAGTAATACTTTTGTTGACATAAAAGTAGAAAACACTTCAATATTATGTGCCCGTAAATGTTCCTCTAAATCTGGGCTTTCAATCCGTGCAATGATCCTAGATTTCCCCTTTTCTTTCGCAGCAATCGCCAATTCTGCATTGATCTTCTCTTCACCAGTTGAAATCACGACAATCTCTGACTGAAAAACTTCTGTATTTTCCAACGTTGCCAACGAATAATCTGGAATTTCAACTATTTCAAATAGTGAATGGGCAATTTGCTTTTCTGATTTCTCCATTGGCGTATGATAGAGTATTGGATCATATAGTCCTGACTTTAATTCTCGAGAAACTGGCAAAGTAGTCTGATTGGCACCTAAGAAGGCAACATTGACCTTTTTATTAGCAACTACTTCTTTAGGAAATAGCTTTTTAAAAACAATTGGTGTAAAAATAGAAGTAAGTACTGCCACTAGTATTAGTGTTCCACTCATCTCCGCTGTTATGATTCCTAGTCTTTCGCCAATTGTCGCTGCCGCTATGACAAGGGAAAGAGTAGATGTAAGCAAAAATCCGGAGGCAATGACGGTTTTTATATCATACCAACTTTTCAATAGATATACTGGTATAAGTTTAGAAAAAAGCAGTCCTGCTAGTAAAAGTGGTATTAATAACAAAAGTTTTTTTTCGCTGAATAGAGACCAAATATCAAGATTTACACCTACCATTACAAAAAAGATCGGAATCAAAAATCCATAACCGAAAGAATCTAATTTATGTACAAGCTCTTGGTTAGGTGATAACAACGAAACAAGAACACCTGCTAAGAATGCACCTAAGATATTTTCTGCACCTACTGTTTCAGACAAACCAACCAAAACGATGATAAGTGTGAAAACAGCCCGTGTTCCAATTTGGACGGTCCCCGTTGATAGTGATTCCATAAACGTACGATTTTTAAATCTTTTGCCAATGAAATAAAGTACGATCCCTGCTGCGAACAAAATAAGTAACAGCCATGTATTTCCATGACCGGATTCATTTAGCGAAACAAAGACAGCAAGTAAGATCATCGTCACTAAATCTGCAATAACTGCAACTAATAAGATAATTTGACCAATGACCGTTTTCATCAAATGGGCCTCTTTTAAGGTTGGTACTACTACTCCCAAGGATATGGTCGAAATGATTAATGTCATTAAAAAAGCATTATCAATGAAACCTGCCATGACAAACAAAATCGATAAACCAAGTGAGAAGATAAAAATACCTGCAAACACTAATGATGCCACTACAAATGAGTTGGGCTCCTTTTTTCCATTTGGAAGGACCTTACGCTTATTCCCTCCAGAAAAGGCCTTAAAGTCAATTTCAAGCCCGCTTAAAAACATGAGAAAAATAAAACCGAGGGTTGATAAGGTTGAGAGCCAAATATCTCCATGAACCAGATCGAAACCACTTTTTCCTATGAAAAGTCCCATTATGATTTCAGCGACGACTACCGGAATATAATTCAATTTAAACCGGTGTAAAAGAATGGGAGTTAAAAATGCCATCGTAACAACAATTAATAAAGAAATAATAGAAACATGCTGCTCCATAAAAATATACTCCTTTCATTATTAAAAGTACGAAATCCGTTTATAAAAACAAACACTACTACTAAAAATATGAGTAAATAAGGAGTTGAGCCAATGAAAATTGATGTAATCGGTGATATACATGGCTGTTTAGCTGAATTAAAGGAACTCACAATGAAGCTGGGCTATAAATGGGAGAACGGATTACCGAGACATGAAACCAGAGTGCTTGGATTTCTTGGTGATTTAACAGACCGTGGGCCTGCCTCACTTGATGTAATCGATATCGTATGGAAGTTGGTGATGGTAGAAAAAAAAGCTTATTACACACCCGGAAATCATTGTAATAAGCTTTACCGTTTCTTCCTTGGCAACAAAGTTCAGATTGCACATGGGCTTGAAACAACCGTTGCGGAATATGAATCATTATATAAGAAAGACCAGCAATCCATTCGAAAAAAATTTATCGAACTATATGAAAAAGCACCACTCTATTTAGTATTAGACAACAAGAAGCTGGTTATCGCCCATGCAGGAATTAAAGAAGAATTTATCGGACAATCCCATGGAAAAGTTAAGGAATTTGTTCTTTATGGTGATATTACAGGTAAAAAGCATCCGGATGGATCACCGATTAGAAGAGACTGGGCGAAAGAGTATCATGGTGAACCATGTATTATATATGGACATACTCCCGTTCAAGAGCCCAGGTTCATAAATAATACTTATAATATTGATACAGGTGCAGTTTTTGGCGGGAAACTTACAGCCTTAAGATATCCTGAAATGGAATTAGTTTCAGTTAAATCTACTATGCCATATGTTGAGGAAAAATTTAAACAATTTGATTGAAGAGGTAATTTCAAATAACCTAAATCACGAAAAACTAAAGGCTGCCTCTTAATTTAAAGTAGGTCAGCCTTTAATAAATCACCCATATCTCTAGGTAGTGGTGCGGTAAACATCATTTCTTTTTTTAAAAAGGGGTGAAGAAATTTTATCTTGCTACAATGAAGGGCCTGTCGTTCAATGAACGATAGACCTCCTCCATACAAATCATCACCAAGCAATGGATGTTTCAAATATGACAAATGGACTCTAATTTGATGGGTTCGTCCAGTTTCAAGGACAAGTTCTAAATAAGTAAATGACCGATGCCTTGCAAGCACTTGATAATGGGTACACGCATATTGCCCATCCGCTCGAACTTCTCTTTCAATAATACTGTCGTCTTTACGTCCAATTGGCGCTATTATCGTACCATTGTCTAAGGGTATCCTGCCCTCCGAAAATGCCTCATATGTCCGCTTAACTTGACCACTACGCTGCATCATACTAAACAAATGATGTACATGACGATGTTTAGCAATTAATACAATTCCGGAAGTATCCCTGTCAAGGCGAGTGACAATGTGCGAAGTAGCTTGCAGACCACTGCGCTGATAATAGCCAACCAGCCCATTCGCCAAGCTGCCAGAAGGATGTTCTCGAGACGGAATCGTGTTCATACCTGCCGGTTTATTTACTACCAGCAAATACTCATCTTCATATAGAATCGCTAATGGAATGTCTTCGCCCAGTAAGCCCTCAGCAGGACTTTCGCTAGGAAAAATAACAGTTATTTCATCGCTCATAGCTAACCGATAGCGGACGTTTACTTCTTCTCCATTTACTTGGATATGACCGCCCTTGAACTTGATATCTGTTAATGCCGTCCGAGAAATTTCTTCTTCTTTTAAAAATTCCCTTACAAGTTTTCCAGCATCGCTTTCCCCAATGACCCACTTCATTTGAAATCTCAGCAACATTACAACGATACCTGCCTCTTAATCTGATATAAACGAATCATGAACTCTTTTCCAAAACGGAAACGGCCGGAAGCGAGCAAACCGGATTTTTTCGTCTGGTACCCTAAATTGAATCGATTTTACATCTTTATGAAGCAAGGTCAGGTGGTCAATGGTCACTTGAAAATCCGACCGATTAACTGGTTTAAGCATACAAGTATGATGGGCTGGAAGAATTAACGGCGAGCCAATTGTTCTAAAAACTTTATTATTAATCGATGCCATTTCAGCAATTTGAAGGGCCGAAATCGATGGATGGATGATCGCCCCGCCAAGGGCCTTATTATAGGCAGTACTACCTGATGGAGTTGACACACATAAACCGTCACCACGGAACCGTTCGAAATGTTGTCCGCGAATCTCCGCATCCATCACAAGCGTCCCCTCGACACTTTTTACGGTGGATTCATTTAAGGCGAGATACCTAGATTCCTTCCCTGCATGAGAATAACGGATTATGACCTCTAATAGCGGGTATTCAACTACTTGATAAGGTGTTTTAGCAATCGCAATCACTAGTTTTTCAATTTCATCCGGAATCCAATCTGCATAAAACCCAAGATGCCCCGTATGTATTCCAACAAAAGCAGTTTTATCTAAACGGCTGCTATAGCGATGAAATGCATAAAGTAGTGTGCCGTCACCACCTATCGATACAACAATATCAGGCTGGTCTTCATCGTAAATAAGATCAAAATCAAGTAAATAGGTCCTCATTTTATGCATTAATATATTGGACTTTTGATCTCCTTTTGAAGTAATCGCAAATTTCATAATTTTCGGCTCCTTGTGCTGAATGGCTTATAAATTAGATGGTTATGTAATCAATCCTTCTCTTCTTGTTTCAATTCTTTCTTTCTCGTAAAAAAGGCCTGGGCTTCCTGAATTTCACCCCGAATCAATGACATTTCCTCATCTAATCGAAACGCTGCTTCTGCCGCTCTCTTCAGTCTCATTTGAATATCACTTGGGAAAACCCCCTTGTACTTATAGCTCAATGTATGTTCAATTGTCGCCCAAAAATTCATTGCAAGTGTTCGGATTTGGATTTCAGCTAAAATTTTCTTTTCCCCATGAATAGTTTGAACAGGATAAGAAATAACTACATGGTAAGACCGGTATCCGCTAGTCTTTTTATGTGATATATAGTCCCTATCCTCTACAATTTCAAAATCATTTCGATTGTGTAATAAATTGACAACTGTATGGATATCATCAACAAACTGACACATAATCCGCAATCCAGCGATATCCTGCATCTCCTCTTCTAATCTTTCAAGTGGAATTCCTTTTTGATTTGCCTTGTCAAGTATACTTACGATTGGTTTTACTCTTCCTGTAACAAATTCAATGGGTGAATGAGTAGCATCAAAGTCGAATTGCCCCCTCATTCCCTTTAATTTTACTTTTAATTCTGCAACAGCTTGTTTATATGGGGATAGAAATTGGTCCCAATGCTTCATAATTTCACCTCAAAACAAATTATGTTAAGAAAATACTCTCTACTTTCGTAACCATTTCTTTCCCATAATTACTATTACCTTTAATATTTGTTAATACATAATTAAATTCTTCATGGAAGTTAATTAGTTCTTTTTGCCCTTCGTTAAAAGTAACCCAAACAGATAATTTATTTTCCTCTGCCGTTTTCAAGAGTGGCCAGATTTGTTGATGTAAAACGATATATGTATAATCATCTTTATCTTCCATTAAATAAATAAATGAATAGTCGTCTGAATCCACAAGAATCTGTTCAGTAGGAAACAAATCATCAATGCTTTCATTTGTTTCTAACATTAATTGCTCATTTTTTATGTATGCTTTTTCGATTTTAATTTTTTTCTTCATCTCTTTACCTCCATTATCCACTTACCTATTTTAGCATAATTCAGCGATTTCTCCCAAGGATTGATGTTTAGCTTAGAAATGGGATAATAAAGGTGATTCCCTTTTGAAAGGATGATGAAAATATGACACAAAATATTGAAATTGAATTTAAAAATATGCTAACAAAAAAAGAATATGAACGACTCATTGAGTCTTTTAAGGTGGACACCAATCAAATTTTTAGACAGGAGAACCATTACTTTGATACTCCAAATTTTTCTTTAAAGAAGAATAAGTCTGCTCTAAGGATCCGCCAAAAGGGCTTAACCTACGAAATGACATTAAAACAGCCGGCCGCAGTCGGGCTTCTTGAAACAAATCAGCCGATTAGTAAAGAGGAAGCAAAAATGGCAATCCATTATGGCACGCTTCCAAAAGGGATCATCCAACCTCTTATAGAAGAATACGAGATTTCTTTTTCCGATATTGAATATTTTGGTGCCTTACTAACGGAGCGCGCTGAATTCAAATATGAAAATGGATTGCTAGTATTGGACCATAGTATTTATCTAAATACAGAAGATTATGAATTAGAATATGAGGTTGAAAACTATCAGGATGGAAAGAAAATATTTTACGAACTGCTTGAGCGATTCAAGATTCCTGCACGTAAAACGGAAAATAAAATTCACCGATTCTATCACCGAAAATACAAGCAAACGAATCAAAATGAATCGTAAAGGTATTTCAAAGTAGATTTATTTGAAGATATTATTTCCAACATGCTAATTCCTGCTTTTTCTATTAAGAATTGCTCACTTGGCATACATTATTAATGTGTTTAAGTAACAAATTTACAAATTTAAAGCAATTCATTTGAGATATGAAATACGCATTGATAAAATAAATCTACATAATACATTAAGGGAGTTGGCAACATGATTGAAAGAAAGCTTTCACCATTTGAATCCATTGGTGAAGAAACATTACACCGTCTTGTGGACACATTTTATGGCCTTGTTGCGCAACATCCTGATCTAGCTCCAATATTCCCAAATCAATTTTCAGAAATTGCTCGGAAACAAAAGCAATTCTTAACTCAATATTTAGGCGGTCCTGCATTGTATACGGAAGAACATGGTCACCCTATGATGCGTGCTCGTCATTTGCCATTTCCTGTTACACCAACACGCGCCAAAGCGTGGCTATCTTGCATGTCACAAGCAATGGACAAAATAGGATTAGAGGGTCCAGTAAGGGATGAATTTTATTCACGCCTTTATCTTACGGCCCAACACATGATTAACACGCCAGACGCTGGCGGGATCACAGGTGAAGAAAGTGAATAGTTCAAAATCTTCAAGCGCTAAACGGCATTGCAGTGATAAAAAGCCGATTGAGATTTACATGTTTATTGACCCTTTATGTCCTGAATGCTGGGCGTTAGAGCCAATTTTAAAGAAATTGCAAATTGAATATGGACGTTATTTTTCTATTAAGCATATTTTAAGTGGACGATTAGCCGATTTAAATATAACGAAGAAAAAGAATTTTGAGAATATCGCACAAGTGTGGGAGAAAACTGCTAGCAGGTCAGGTATGTCATGTGATGGAAGCCTTTGGCTAGAGAATCCTGTGGATTCACCCTATACTGTTTCCATAGCTCTAAAAGCAGCTGAATTACAGGGGAGGCGGGCTGGGCTCCGTTTTCTGCGGAGAATCCAAGAGGGATTATTTCTAGAAAAACTGAATGTGTCAAATTTAGAGGTGTTAAAAGATTGTGCTAGGAGTTTAGGCTTGGATGTAGAGGAATTCATGTATGATATTCATTCTGAAAGTGCTGCAAAAGCCTTTCAATGTGATCTAAAAATAACTTCTGAAATGGATGTACGGGAGATTCCTACCTTAGTATTTTTTAATGAAAATGTTGAGGATGAAGGAATAAAGATAACTGGTTCTTATCCATATGAGGTATATGTCCATATCTTGGAGGAAATGCTTTCGGAAAAACCAATCAAATCTCCTCCCCCTCCATTAGAATCGTTTATGAAGTTTTTTAAATTTGTCGCCTCAAAAGAAATTGCGGTTGTTTATAATATGTCTATTTCACAAATTGAACGTGAAATGAAAAAATTACTTTTAAAGCAAGTGGTGGAACAGATCCCTGCTAAATATGGAACCTTTTGGAGATATATTGAAGAGTAGAAGCATGTTGTTAAACGGCATGTTTTCTTTTTTCTGGAAAATTGAAAAATGCCTTGCAGTTTTTACACTGCAAGGCATTTTACTATTTATACGAACAAAGGGGATGGGAGAAATTTTTCACGGTCAAACAAAGGGGTATATGTTTGTTGTGATCAACTTCACATATATAATATAGCATGCACTTTCAATGTGTGGCAATAAGTTTGTGCTTTATTTCACATAATTGTCAAATATCATAAAATCACGGCATGGACAATAGACATAGAAGTACTAGGATTTAAAACACATTCACGAGGGTGGCCTGTCATTTATGAAAAAATTCCCTATCCTGATTATGCTTCTGTTTATTTTCATTGCTTTTTTTCTTCAAATCCTTGCACTTTTAAAGATTTTTCCGCTTTTGCTTAGTACACCTATATTATTTGCAGCCATATTTATCTTCATTTTTTACCTCAATGGCAGAAAACGTTTTAAAGGATTTTAAAGGGATGGAGCCCTTAAGGCCCCATCCCCTTTCATTATGCTTGTGATAACAATTGCTCTAATTCATTCAGTTTTTCTTCAAATACCTTACAAGCATTTTTAATTGGCTCTGCACTTGTCATATCCACTCCAGCCTTTTTCAGCACTTCAATCGGATAATCTGAGCTTCCTGCACTTAGGAATTCAATGTACCTTTTCACGGCTGGCTCGCCCTCTTCTAAAATTTGTTTGCTTAGTGCAGTCGCAGCACTAAACCCAGTTGCATACTGGTATACATAATAATTGTAATAAAAATGCGGTATTCTCGCCCATTCTAATCCGATTTCCTCATCTATGACAATGTCTTCTTCACCAAAATATTTTTTATTTAATGCATAATAACTTTCTGTTAATGCATCTGCAGTTAAGGCCTCGTTGTTTTGTGCTTTTTGATGAATCATGTGTTCAAACTCAGCAAACATCGTTTGACGGAACACCGTACCTCTAAAGCCTTCTAAATAATGATTGAGCAAGTAAATTCTTTTTTGTTCATCATCAATGGTTTTTAATAAATAGTCGTTTAAGAGTGCTTCATTACAGGTAGAAGCCACTTCTGCAACGAAAATGGAATAAT
This sequence comes from Bacillus sp. sid0103, assembly GCF_019219025.1. Next base: position 15,086 of record NZ_JAHUWN010000028.1, read on the forward strand.
TTCCGTATGGATACGGCTGTGATTTCCGAGTATAGTAACTGTGGACGGAATGACCAAACTCATGAGCAAGTGTAAATAAATTATTTACATTATCCTGCCAGTTCATCAGGATATATGGATGGGTACCGTATGCGCCTGAAGAGTAAGCACCGCTCCGCTTTCCTTTATTTTCATGGACATCAACCCAGCGATTTTCAAAGCCCTCTGCTAATATTTTGGCATATTCCTCGCCTAATGGTGATAACCCTTTAATGACTAGATCCTTCGCCTTTTCGTATTCGATTTCCATTTTCACATCTTTAACAAGAGGGGTAAATAAATCATACATATGAAGTTCGTCAAGACCCAGGACTTTTTTACGAAGCTTCACATAACGATGTACTAAATGAAGATTATCGGTAACGGTATTTACAAGGTTATCGTACACGCTTTCTGGGATATTATTAGCAGAAAGGGCGGCATGTCTCGCTGAATCATACTTTCTTACTCTTGCATTAAAGTTATCCTTCTTAACATTACCACTTAGAGTACTTGCAAATGTATTTTTAAAATTACCATACGTTTTATATACTGCCTTAAACGCATCTCTTCTTACCCTTGGGTCTTCACTTTCTAAGAAACGAATATAACGGCCATGAGTAATTTCAACATCTGCCCCATTTTCATCTTTAATAGATGGAAATTCAAGGTCTGCATTATTCAGCATTCCGAACGTATTACTAGAAGCATCCATCACTTCGCTGGCTTCCGCAAGTAATGCTTCCTGTTCGGCTGTTAGGACATGAGGTCTTTGCAGATTAATTTCAGCGAGAGCATGCTCATATAACTTTAATTCCGATTTATCATTTAAGAAACCAGCTACTTGGCCCTCATTTAAAGAAAGAATTTCAGGTACAATAAAGGCCAATTGGCTGGCTGCTTGCGAATACATATTTTTCATTCTATCATCCAAGCCTTGATAAAATGAGTTCGTTGTATCTTGGTCATAACGCATATGTGAATATGTATAAAGCTTTCCAATCCGTTCTAACAGTTTATCTTGGAACTGAAGCGCTTTATATAGAGTCTCGGCACTTTCCCCCAATTTTCCTTCAAATTCCTTAATTCCTGGGATTAGACTTTTCACTTCCTGAAACTCTTTTTCCCACTCTTGGTCATTCACAAAAATATCTTCAAGTTTCCATGTATCTTGCTCAGGGATTGCACTTCTTGCCGGTAGTGATTTTACTGCCGTTTCATTTGCCATCTTTCATCCTCCATTCTACATTCCTTCGAAAAAAAGTATCATTACTTAATATTCTCCTTATCTTTCCAATTTCCTTTTAGCAATTGCCAATACGAAAACTATTTACACCTCTATATAGTATGCCCTTCTAATTGTTTTCATTTATCTATTCGAGTGGATTTGGTTATATTTTTGAAAAAATAAAAACTTCGCTTCCTCTTTTTCTCGATTTGAACTCGGAATAAATATTTTCCGTTTTAATTGGAATATTGCATCTTCCTTTTTTTCCACAATACCAAATTGTTCTAGCAATAAAAGGTACTCAAGAATGGCTGCTATTGGATTTGCATTTTCAAGCAGTGGTAAATTTCTGATCACAACTTCTTTTCTACGGATTCTTCTATTTAACTGGGTAGTTAATTCTTGTAAGGTTATCAAATCATTAATATTTTTGTTGGCAATAACATCAATAAATAAATAGGTTTGCCAAATAATCGGTGATGTTTGGATAACTAGCGAATGAGGGTTTGGAAGGCCAATTTCTGGTGGCAATAAGAAGAGATTAAGGTTATTGTTATAAATTTCATTGAGAAAGGTTTTATGTTGTTTACATGGATGAAGAGTCCAATTTAGGGTAAAGCTTTCTATTTCCTTGATCCACCTTGATAGATTAAACTGATGATTTATCATTGGGTCCAATAGATCAGTCAAGCCCATTTTCTTAATAGGGTAAAATGAATGATGTGCGAAGGCATTTTTTATGGAGTAAGGAGTAATAGCCAGAACAAAATGAAATTGTTGTTTTTCGGGGCAATAGGTGGGTATATAAAGTTTCCCTGAAGAAGTTGTTCGTATGAATTGAAATTGAAAGTTTGACAAAGCAACAATATTATTTTTGTTAAGGCGTATTTTGTTGCTGGATAATATCCATAAAGGCTGGTAACCATTCTCGAGATACGTTTGGGTCCGCTTAATAAATAGGCTTTCTGGAATCGTTGAACACTGATACTCTAACGCATATTTCTTTCCATTAAACTTGAACATTATATCAGGTCGTTGCTGAATTTCCCTGTCAAAGTACTCTAAAATGGAAGGTATTTTTTGTTTGATCAGCCAATGATAGAGCTGAAGTTTACCCTCCATGTGATAAATAGTTTCATTTTCAAAAAATTCTCGGCAATTCCCTCCTCGTTGATGGGCAAAATGAAATATACGTTGATCCCCTAATTTTAACAAAAGACTTTCCCCACAGATTGGGCAAAAAAACTCTTCTTTGCTGCGAAGTTCTAATAGAGCTTCTTTTTGGTAATCAAGTCCAAGACAGATAGTTACACCCTTTTTTGTTTGTGCAGTTAACAATTAATACTCTCCTCCTTTCTCAATGTTAATTCGTCATAATGCGCATGAATACCTTTTAACCAAATAAAAAAACTCGTCATTTTTCGACGAGTTCTTATCTTTGGCTAAAGTAAGGGCGAGAGCAGCCTTGCTGTTGATTCAAGTACCTTAAACCCCAGATGTCTTTCTTGAAAGCTTGCTTTATCCAACTGTTTGGAAGATTCAAGGTCATTTAAATATTCTTCAACAAGCTTTTGTGTACTTTTGGTTCGGAACAAGAATGCATTTACTTCGAAGTTTAAATGGAAACTTCTCATGTCCATATTCGATGTCCCGATCGAGGCTAGTTCATGATCAACAATGACAATCTTACTGTGCATAAAGCCCCGCTCGAATTCATAAACCTTAACCCCCGCCTCTAATAGTTCAGGAAAGTATGATCTTGATGCATGAAAGACAATCCGTTTATCCGGTTTGTTAGGTACTAGAAGCCGTACATCAATACCACTAAGTGCAGCTACTTTTAACGCGGAAAATATATCTTCATCCGGAATAAAATAAGGAGAAGCAATCCAAACTGATTTTTCGGCGCTTGCAATCATCGAGAAAAAAATATTTTTGATTACACTCCACTCATTATCAGGCCCTCCAGCAATAAGCTGCACCCCTCCATGACTTTCATCATCATTCTGTGGGGATAGGTATTCAGCTGTTAAAAAACTGTGGTTTGTCATATAATACCAATCTTGTAAAAATATAAGCTGCAGCGTCCTTACTGCTTCTCCACGGAGCATTAAATGAGTATCACGCCAAAATCCGATATGCTTATTTCTCCCCAGATATTCATCTCCAATATTAAGACCTCCGACAAAACCTATAGTTCCATCAATTATGATCATTTTTCGATGATTGCGGAAATTAAATTTATTATTTAAAAAAGGGAGTTTTACAGGCCCAAAAGTGACCATTTCAATCCCCTCATTTTTAAGTTCATTAATATAGTTCTTTGAAAGTTGCCAAGATCCCACTGCGTCATATAAAAACCGTACTTTAACACCTTGACGTGCTTTCTCAATTAGTATGCTTTTAATTTCCTGGCCAATATGATCATGCCGAACAATATAATATTCAAGGTGGATATGATGCCGTGCCTTTTTTAACTGCTCAATAATATTAGAAAAAGTTTCCTCTCCGTTGGTTAATATTTTTGTGGCTGTATCGAAGGAAATAGGACTATTCCCTAGCTTTTGAGCCAAGTTAAATAATTTCCCTTGATGTTCTCTCATTAAAGTAAGCTTTTCATCATTCCTTGGGTCTTCCTCCCCTTCTACGGTCAAAAAAGCTTGTTTATCTAGGAAATATTTTTTTCTAAACATTTTCTCTTTGCGATAATTTCTTCCAAAAAGGAGGTAAAAAATAAAACCAACTAATGGAAAGCTACCTAGGACAACTAACCAAGTAATAGTTTGAGTTGGATGACGGTTTTCAAGGAATATTACAAAGCCAATGAAAATGACTGACAGCGTAACTAGTACACTCAGGAAACCAAATATTCCACTTGCTAATTGATCCTTAAAGAAAAACCATAGTACGGATAAAACCAATAAAAACAAAATAACCCTTACTGTGTTTTTCAGTGTCCTCACCTGCCAGATATTTTTTCAAAAATAACTCATACTAAAATACCGATTTCAATTATGAAATCGGTACATTAATCAGCGAAAATGTTTTCGTAATTCAGCAAAAACATTAGCTGAAATTATTTCTTTACCGTATTCTTGAATACGGTGAATCGTAAGCTGTGTTTCATAACCGTACTCAAGCAAAATACTTAATATATCATCAATTTGGTCTTCTTCAAATAAGTCTTCAGGAAATTCAGTAAATAGATAATACTTACCCTCAAAATGATAAAGTTTTGTGACTAAATCATCTAAACCTGAACGATTTGATAAACTAATGACGTCCTCGAAATCTTTAAAACCAATAAGGAATTCTAATGTTTCTTCTTCAAGTAAAATAACCTCTTCATCAGAATGATTGGGATTAAAATGATGATCAAGAATCTCATCAAATTTATCTTCACCTGGATAGTCTTTTATTTTTTCATTAGGAATAGGCAGTTCAAACTTTTGACCATCTTTTGTTAGTTGTGCTTTGGTTACAAGAATTTCCAATCCTTTATCAAGTGCTTGGACTTGAATCCAGAGAGGACCTTCAATAACAAACTCTTCCTCATCATGAACTTCATCCATCATTTCCCAAAAGAGTTCTTCACTTCGTTCCCGATTGTACCAAATCTCTTCTCGGTCAAAGCCTCTTTCTTCTATATCACCATAAGAAATGTAAAATTTTACTGTATTTTCATTAATGCGTTCAATCTCCATCTAAACATCTCCCTTCCGTTTTCCAGATTGAAGGGACAAAATACCCCCAAGCAGATACTGCCATAGCATTTACTTAAATCCAAAAGATTCTTCAAAGGGCGAAAAAGTAAATACTCGTGTACTTTTATTTTATGACAAAAGCACTAATAAGGGAAATAAAAAGGGCTAAAATCTAAAAAACCGTGATAATGCCTAAACATAATACCAGCGTTACGATATTCCTTTTATTTTATCAAAGTAAGAAGGAAACTACAAATAATTCATTTTATTTTTTATATACAAAAAAAGACCTCCTATATAGAAGGCCTATTTATTTAATTAACCATTCGCTGGGCTTCACGCAGCTGGAACGTTCTTACTCTTCTTGGCAGGAATCGTCTAATTTCATCCTCATTATAGCCAACCTGTAAACGTTTTTCATCAATGATAATCGGCCTGCGTAAAAGTCCTGGATTTTCCTTTATTAAACCAAATAGATCCTGAAGCGGCATTGCATCAAGGTTTACATCTAATTTTTGAAATGTTTTTGATCTTGTAGAAATAATTTCATCTGTACCATCTTCTGTCATTCGGAGAATTTCTTTAATTTCTTCCATGGTTAATGGTTCAGAAAAAATATTTCTCTCAGTGTATGGGATTTCATGTTCTTCTAACCATGATTTTGCTTTTCTGCATGATGTACAACTTGGTGAAGTGTATAGTGTTACCATTCGATCTTCACACTCCTCTTTTATTTGAGACTATTTATAAATCAGGTATATTGAATAAAGCGATTTGGTCATAATCAGGATGCACCAATTTCGATAATAATTATAAATTAGTAATTTATATCATTGATTATACACCACTGTTTCTTAAAAAGGTATCCTTTTTTCCAAAAAATATTGTTAGACCAAAACATTGAATAATTTCTTTTATACTATATTAGACGAATATTTCCCTTAAAAGTTTCATATTTTTAATAATTTTATCTTGAAAATTCACTTTCGTAATTATTCATCTCCAATAATGTTCGTCAACGCTATATGAATAAAGGAGGGTCTTCATAAAAATATTAAATTCTAACATTTAGTTACTGAATGATTTATAAAGATAAGTCTAATATTATTCTCAATTAAAAATTCGTAATGAAAACGCATTCATTTTGTTTTGAAAACTTATTGATTGTTAGTCACTTTCCTCTTTAAATCGTTGGAAAGTTCTTTTACAATGAAGTGTAAGGGATATTTATATTTGCACTACAAATATTCTAAGCAGCTGATAATTGGAGGGGTTATAACCATGGGAGCATACATAATGGATTTAACTATTGTTGCTTTATTAATTGTAGGAATTACTGCCTTAATGGGTGTTATTACAAACAGTTTCGGTGAAAAGGTGTTCGGTGGTAAAAATCGAAGTGAATTTGTAGATGAAAGTGCCAAATACCAGACTGGATGGAAAACAGTTGGCGGTAATCGTAAATAAGAAAAAAACGGTATTTTCATGGTGTTGTTTTATAAAAAAACGATCTCTAAGCGAGATCGTTTTTTTTAATGCTATTTAGATTGTGATTGGAATTGTTTGAATTCTTTCTCTGAACAAAGCACAAAGTGTCCAGGAGTTACTTCTCTAAACTCCACTGGTTCATTAGGCTCGTAGTTATGACTTGCTGGGTCATAGGATTTCCGTTTTCGCGTCCGTTCACTAATCGGATCTGGAGCAGGAATCGCTGATAAAAGTGATTGTGTGTACGGATGAAGTGGATTTTTATAAAGTTCATCCGCTGGTGCAAGTTCAACCATTTTACCAAAGTACATAACACCAATACGATCACTAATGTATTTTACCATTGAAAGGTCATGAGCTATAAAAAGATAGGTTAAGTTTTTATCTTTTTGTAGTTTTCTCATTAAGTTTACAACCTGAGCTTGGATAGAAACATCCAATGCAGATATCGGTTCATCGGCAATGATAAATTCTGGTTGAACAGCAAGAGCACGTGCTATTCCGATCCGTTGACGCTGACCACCACTAAATTCATGTGGATAGCGGTTTGCATGCTCTCTGTTCAAACCAACGGTTTCTAAGAGCTGGTACACTTGCTCCATCCGATCTTGCCTAGAATTTGCTAAACCATGAATATCAATTCCCTCGGCAATAACATCCGCTATTTTTAATCTAGGATTTAAAGATGCATAAGGGTCTTGGAAGATCATTTGCATTTTTCGGTTAAAATCTTTTAATTGTTTCTTTGATTTCTTACCATGAACGTTTACTCCATCGTACAAAACTTCTCCACCAGTGGCATCATACAAACGGATAATCGTACGTCCTGTTGTGGATTTACCACAGCCAGACTCACCAACGAGTCCCATTACTTCACCCTTATAGATATCAAATGAAACATTATCAACAGCTTTTACTTCGTTTGCTTTACCCTCATTAAAATATTGCTTTAGGTTTTTAATCTCAAGTAATTTCTCTCTTTGAGCCATTTATTTCCCCCCCTTTTTTCCAGGGAATTGATCTTGACCAGCATTTCCGACTTTGACTAAATCGGCATTTCCAGAAAATTGATTTTGTCGTCTTAGAACTGCAGCTGGTGGTTCAACTTTTGGTGCATCCGGATGCAGCAGCCAAGTTGCCGCATAATGTGTATCAGACACTTTGAAGAAAGGTGGTTCTTGCTCTAAATCAATCTTCATAACAAATGGGTTACGTGGCGCGAACGCGTCCCCTTTTGGTGGATCTAATAAATCTGGTGGTGTTCCTGGAATAGAGAATAGTTCATCATCTTGGGTATCCATATCAGGCATTGAACTGATTAATCCCCATGTATATGGATGCTTTGGATTATAGAAAATCTCATCAGCAGTCCCAATTTCAACTATTTTTCCTCCGTACATAACAGCAACACGGTCGGCTACATTAGCAACTACACCAAGATCATGCGTAATAAAGATAATTGATGTATCAATTTTCTTTTGCAAATCTTTCATTAATTCAAGAATTTGTGCTTGAATGGTTACGTCAAGCGCAGTTGTCGGTTCATCAGCAATTAGAACTTTCGGGTTACATGCCAAAGCAATAGCGATAACAACCCTTTGCCTCATACCACCGGAGAACTGATGAGGATATTGATCCACACGTAACTCTGCCTTAGGAATACCAACTAGCTTTAATAATTCAATTGCTCTTTCCTTTGCAGCGTGTCTGCTCATGTTTTGGTGTTTTATAAGCGGTTCCATAATCTGGTTGCCAATTTTCATTGTTGGATTTAAAGAAGTCATCGGATCCTGGAAAATCATAGATATATCTTTTCCACGGATTTTTTGCATTTCTTTATCTTTTAATTTTGTTAGATCTTTGCCTTCAAATAGAATCTGGCCACTTTTAATTTCTGAATTGTGTTCAGGAAGTAAACGCATGATTGATTTGGTAGTTACAGATTTACCGGAACCAGATTCACCCACAATGGCTAGGGTTTCACCATTATATAAATCAAAACTTACGCCACGAATAGCTTTAACTTCACCCGAAAACGTATGAAACGAAATATTTAAATCTTTTACTTCTAAAATTTTCTCCATTTACATCCACCTGCCTTCTAATCACGCATTTTGGGATCCAACGCATCACGTAATCCGTCTGCAACAAGGTTAAAGCATACCATGATTAATGCAATCATAATCGAAGGAATAATCATTTGATACGGAAAAGCAATCATTGATTTAAATCCTGCATTTACTAATGTTCCTAAAGATGCATGAGGTTCCTGTAATCCTAACCCGATAAAACTTAGAAATGCTTCAAAGAAAATTGCATTCGGGATGGAAAACATCGTATTAATAATAATTACACCAAACATATTTGGAATCATGTGTTTAAAAATAATAGAAGAATTTGATGCACCTAAGGTTTTAGCTGCCAAAACAAATTCTTGACCTTTAAATTTCAATACTTGCGCACGTACCACACGGGCCATACTTGTCCATCCGGTAATGGTTAAGGCAATAATAATTGGGATAATACCTGGTTTTAACACGAGAATCATTAAAACAACAACAATCAGGTTCGGTATACCAACTATTACCTCAATGACCCTCTGCATTACACTATCTATACGTCCACCTAGATAACCTGAGATGGCTCCATATGCAACCCCAATAGCCATGTCAATTAACGCAGCCATAAAAGCGATAAATAACGATACTTGTGTACCTTTCCAAACACGTGCAAATTGGTCTCGGCCTAAACCATCTGTACCAAACCAATAATAGGCATCCACCTTACGAACTTCATAAGCGTTATATTCGGTACCATCTCTTCTTGACAAGGTACCATCAAACGGAAGCCAGTGAACATCTTCTAAACCTTGTATTCGAGGTGGCAAATTATTATGTTTAGTGTTTTGTGTATCGTAGGAATATGGCGTAATCATTGGTCCAACAAATGCCATGATAATCATAATAACCAAGATTATCATACTGATTACAGCACCTTTATTTTTCCGGACTCTTAGCCATGAATCCTGCCAGAAATTTAAACTTGGTTTAGAAATTTTTTCACTTTTTGATGGATCAATATGGACAGGAGCAAACATATCCTTTGAAATAGTTATATCTTTGTTGCTCATTTAGTTTTCCCCCCCGATACACGAATACGTGGGTCGATGATTCCATAAAGAATATCAACAATCAAGATAACTACGATAAATAATACAGCAAATAATATATTAGTTCCCATAATAACGGGATAATCATTCATATTAATCGATTTAACGAACTGCTCACCGATTCCTGGGATTCCAAAAATTTGCTCAATAACAAGTGACCCTGTCATTAAGCTAACCGCCAATGGCCCTAAAACAGTTACAACAGGAATTAAGGCATTTCTCAAGGCATGCTTAAAGCTAATCTGCCAGCGGCTCGCACCTTTAGCTCTCGCCAAAGTAATATAATCAGACCCTAAAACCTCAACCATTTCAGTACGCATAAAACGCGCTGCAATTGAGATTGGAAACATCGCAAGTGCAATAGTAGGAAGGATCGTATACTCAGGTCCTTTCCATAACATTACTGGTAGCCAACCTAATTTCACCGAAATATAATATTGCATTAATCCAGCAAAAATAAATGATGGGATAGATTTACCAACTACTGCGATAAAAGTAGAACCGTAATCTATCCAAGTGTTTTGCTTTAGAGCAGCAACTACACCTAATAAGATACCTAAAATTGAACCTACAAGCATAGCTTGAAAACCTAATTGTGCAGAAGGTCCAAGACGATTAGCAATAAGTTCTGTCACAGGGGTATTATCAAATTGGAAGGAAACTCCTAAATCCCCTTTTGCCAAGCTCACCATATAGTTAAAATATTGAACAGGCAGTGGGTCATTCAAGCCATATTTATCCAGCAAAATATTTCGCTGAACTTCAGAAAGCTTTTCGAAGTTATTAAAAGGACTACCTGGAATTAGCTTCATGAGGAAAAAGGTAAGCGATGTTACGATAAAAAGTGTAATAATCATATAGCCAACACGTTTTAGTATATATTTGACCATGCCTACACCTCCTAATTAATTGAATTTTCGACATCTTACGACAATTCTCATACAGGTAAAAAGAGAGTATATTGGTAAATATACTCTCTTCTTATTTGATTAGTTATAGTTACTATTTTGTGATTTTAATCCACTGGTAACTATAGTCAGGACCAAATGCATGGTGAGCAAAACCTTGAACTTTAGGATTGATTAGTAAGTTAACTGAACGTTGGTAAAGTGGTGCGATTGCCGCATCATCTTCTAACAAGATTTTTTCTGCATCTTGTAGAGCTTTCCAACGATCTTGTGGCTTAGCTACAAGTTCTTCACTAGCTGATTTGATTAACTTATCAAATTCAGGATTGCCATAGCTCATGTGGTTTTGTCCGCCGCCAGTAACCCATAGATCCATGTATGTCATTGGGTCAGCGTAGTCAGGTCCCCAACCACCCATTAATAAATCATAATCTTCAGCATCTTCACGAGCGATACGAATTTTGAAAGGAACTGCTTCGATTGTAATTTTTAATCCAGGTAAGTTTTTCTCTAACTGATCTTTAATGAATGCGTCAGTTACTTTTGAAGTTTCAGTATCTTGACCTACATAAGTAAATTTAACTTCTTTAAGGCCAGTTTCTTTAAGACCTTGTTCCCAAAGCTTTTTAGCTTCTTCTTTGTTAGAGCTTAAGTAAGTTCCTGCAGTATCACGGAAATCCTTACCATCTAAGAATGAGAAACCTTTTGGTACAAGGAAATCAGCAGCGATTGATCCGTTTGCTAATACATCATCTACTAGCGCTTTTTTGTCTACAGATAGAGCAATTGCTTTACGGATATTAACATTCTTTAAAGCTGGGTTCTTTTCGTTCATTTTTAACCACCAGATAGATGGCTCTTGATAGCGAAGTAAATCTTTTTGTCCTTCAAATTGAGAAAGGATTGCAGCTTGTGCAAGCTTCGGTGTGATATCAGCTTCACCAGCAGTATATGCGTTTGCAGATGCTTGTGGATCTTTAGAAACGTTAAAGTTAATTTTCTCTAAAGTAACGTCCTTTGCATTTACATAATCAGCATTCTTTTCTAATACCCACTCAGTACCAGTAGGACCATCCCACTTAGTCATTTTAAATGGACCATTGTATAGTAGGTGTGTAGCATCTTTCGCATAGTTAGCGCCTTCCGCTTCAACAAACTTTTTGTTTTGTGGGAAGAACAATGGGAAAGTTAAGTAAGATTCGATGTATGGAAGCGGTCTTACTAATGTGATTTCCACAGTATAATCATCTAGAGCCTTAATACCTAAATCTTCAAGTTTTGCTTTACCAGCAACAATTTCAGATGCATTTTTGATTTTGCCTTCCATGAAGTATGCACCGTATGGAGCAGCAACTTTCGGATCAATTGCACGTTGCCATGCATACACAAAGTCATGTGCAGTTACAGGGTCACCATTAGACCATTTTGTATCTTGTTTTAATTTAATTGTAATAACAGATTTATCATCATTATAAGTTGGTGCTGCTTCAGCAACTCCAGGAATAACTTTTTGGTCTGGATCTAAACGATATAAACCTTCGTTTGTAGCATTTAACATTGTGAAGCTCAATACGTCTTGAGACATTACGCTGTCCATAGAAGGAATTTCTGCAGACTCAAGAACATTCAGAACTTGCTCATCTGCTAATGCAGTTTCTTTAGTTCCAGTGTTATTTTTGCCTTCATTTTCCTTGCCTTCATTCTTGTTTCCGCCTGAACATGCTGCTAGGAACATGCTAAGAACTAGTGATAGTACTAAAAGTAGTGAAAGTTTTGATTTCTTCACTAGTAGACCTCCCTTTTCTATTATTCTGAAAAATTACTACATTCTCTATTATACATATTTTCAACTAATTGTACATTATTTTTTTGAATTTTATTTACAGATTCGCAACAATCTTTACGTTACCATTACATTTTACTGTGATATAATTTAGACTTTTCCCGAATTTTTGTATAGTATAATTAGGTGAATCCCTAATAAATCAATCTTTTGGAGGTTATTTAGTGACTTATCTACTTAAGAAAAGACTCTTAATATTGTCGTTATCGCAACTTGCGATAATTTCTATTTCTTTCATTGCCTATCACAAAGTTTCCTTATTAAGCTATATCAACATATCTTTTTATTTTTCAGCAGTACTATTGTTAACCTCTTTACTCGTTTATACTATCCATTCAGGTTTCTATGATGTCATTTCGCGTTCATTTAGTTTTGCCTTTCAAAGAGGGCAAAATAAAAGACGATTTGATGAAATTCCCCCTCTATCAGAACTTGTCACATTCAATCATAAACCATTGGTCTTTTACGGGCTTATTATTGGACTGTTTATGGCAATTGCACTGGTCATATATTATTTTTAACTGACTTGAAATTAATTATTCGTTTCATTATAATAAGGTCAATTGTATAGTTACTTAAAAGGCAATGATAAAGAATAGTACGTATTTTCCTTCGTTTCAGAGAGTTTGTGGATGGTGAAAACAAACACGAATAAATACGGAATGGACTTTTGAGCCTCTGTCTGAACTGATATTATTGTGTATTATAAAGTAGGATTAGACGTAACCTTGCGTTAAAAGGGGTCCAAATTTTCTTTGAGATGATTTTGGGCATTGAGTGACTCTTATTGGAGTAATTTAGGGTGGTACCGCGAACCATTCGTCCCTATTCGTTTTTGGGGGATGAATGGTTTTTTTTATATATTTTTTAGGAGGAAGTTAATTATGAAAACGATTTTTTCTGGTATTCAGCCAAGCGGAACGATAACACTTGGCAATTATATCGGAGCAATGAAACAATTTGTGGAAATGCAAAACGAATACAATTGCTTTTTTTGTATTGTTGACCAGCATGCCATTACAGTTCCACAAGATCCTATAACATTACGGAAAAATATCCGAAGCCTAGCTGCATTGTATCTTGCAGTCGGAATTGATCCTAGCAAAGCTACTTTGTTTGTTCAGTCAGAGGTTCCAGCCCATGCTCAAGCAGGTTGGTTGATGCAATGTGTAGCTTATATAGGAGAATTAGAAAGAATGACTCAATTTAAGGATAAATCGACGGGAAAAGAGGCAGTTCAGGCTAGTTTATTAACCTATCCTCCCCTTATGGCAGCTGATATTCTTCTATATAACACGGATCTAGTCCCTGTAGGAGAAGATCAAAAGCAACATATGGAATTAACTCGTGACTTAGCTGAGCGATTTAATAAAAAATACAGTGACATATTAACCATACCTGAAATTAGTATTCCTAAGGTTGGTGCTAGAATTATGTCACTGCAAGAACCAACGAAGAAAATGAGCAAATCCGATCCAAATCTAAAAGCAAATATCACACCCTTGGATGATCCAAAGCAAATTGTCAAAAAGATTAAAAGTGCTGTTACCGATTCCGAAGGGATTGTTAAATTCGATAAAGAAAACAAGCCTGGTATATCAAACTTATTGTCGATTTATTCGATCTTGGGCGGAATGTCAATACCTGAAATTGAAGCAATGTATGAAGGAAAAGGGTATGGTGATTTTAAAAGCGACCTGGCCGATGTTGTTGTTAATGTCTTTAAACCAATTCAAGATAGGTACTATGAATTACTTGAATCATCAGAGCTTGACCGTATATTAGATGAGGGTGCCGAAAAAGCAAATCTAGTGGCTAATAAAACCCTTAAAAAAATGGAAAAAGCGATGGGCCTTGGCAGAAGAAAAAGGTAATAAAAAAAGCCTGTACCCAAAAGATATGTTGTTCATATCTTTTGAGTCAGGCTTTTAATTTACTTTTGGACCGTGTTCCATTTCCCAAAGTTTCTCAAAAAACGGCTGTCCTTTTATAAGATTTTCACAAAATGTTTCATGTCTCTTCGACCAGCCATCCTTTGTTTCCTCAAATAACTGTTCCCAAGCTGCTTCAAAATTTAATTCTTGAATCGTTGAATAATTCTCTGGACACCATTCAGTATACCAATACCTTACTTCTGCTTCATTACTCGATGAAAGTAATTGGTCAAGGGCCATAAATAACAGTTGTTTTAATTGACGTTCTTTTCTAGTTAAACCCCTCATCAATTCCGGTTCAGGTGAAAGAATGTGATAGTCCTTCAACTTTGGCTGCTCATAAAAGTGGTATTTATTCGCCTCATGTTGACCAATCATTTCATAAACCAACTGCTCTTGTCTTGGAATCAACCTACTTTTACGAATTGGGATATTATAGCCAATTGTGTCAATTGCCAAAATACCTATTCCATCTGTTACGACAAAGCAATAGTCAAGTTGAACTCTTTCATGGTTTTTTCTCAAATATGCCTTCTGATAAATATCATCTAGAAGCTGTTGAGGCAACTCTGACAAATCATTTTCAATGTAGTTAAACAAAATCGGTTCAACTTTCACTAATGGCACTTGGTCCAACAGTTCTACCCCATCATCCTTACGCCATTCATGAAAGTGACAAACATTATATCCGTTTTCTTCCCCTTCAAACCAATTTACCCATACATCATGAAGATACAACATTGTACAACCCCTCACTTCAAGAAACTGTTTGTAAATCAGTATGGGCAGACCTTAGTTAAATTATTCCTTTATATATATTTTGCTCCAATTCCATTTATGAACTTCGTTTATTTTTCCACTTCCTTTTATTATGTTGATTTCCGCTCCAGGCGCTTACGGTTCGCTGGCGGTCCGGGGAGACTCCCGCAGGAGTCTTCGCGCCTTCCACTGCAATCAACAGGGTGCCAAAATCAACAATAAGTTTTAACATAGCCAAAGCAAAAAAAAATCTACCATGTTAATGGCAGATTTTTATCGTTTTGATTTTGGATTAAAGGCATCCTTGAGGCCTTCTCCGATAAAGTTAATCGATAAGATGGTAATTGTGATTATTAATGCAGGCGGGACCCAGATCCATAGTTTAAATTGGAGAACATCGGGTTCGTTGGCGGAATTCAACATATTTCCCCAACTCGGAATTTCTTGAGGCACTCCAAAGCCAAGAAAACTTAAGCCTGTTTCAGCAACAATCATTGTAGCAAAGGTAATCGTCGCTTGAACAATAATTGTAGATAGTATATTTGGAAGTAAATGTTTAACGATTACTTTTGTTGGTGAACAACCAATAGAAATGGCTGCAGTAATATATTCATTTTCTTTTTCTGCAAGAATCTTACTACGGACAATTCGTGCAATCCCCCCCCAACTTAGTAAGCTAATCGTTCCAATTAAGACCCATAACCCGTTTACTTTTCCAAAAAGAATGGCATTTAAGACAATGACAAATACAAGAAAAGGAAAGTTTAAGATAAAATCAGTAAATCTCATTAATAAGCTATCAACAGCACCGCCAAAATATCCTGAAATAGAGCCGATTAACGTGCCAATTAAAATAACAAATAATGTACAACTTATCCCTACTAACAACGATATGCGCCCGCCATAAAGTAATCTTGTAAAGACATCGCGTCCTGACTTGTCCGTACCCAGCCAATGTTTACTAGATGGTTCTAACGACATTTGGCCTATGTTAATTCTGGTAATATCCGCAGTGGTAATATAAGGTGCAAGGATCGAAACTATAGTAACAACCAGTAAGAAGATAAGACTTGTCATTGCCAATTTATTTTTCATAAACTTTTTTCGGGCAATTGCAAAAGGAGATAAACTTTTTTTCGGGGGTGTTACTAAAACTTCTCTCTCATTTTGTGTTACTATTTGCATTTATTCTCGCCCCCTAATCTAGCCTAATTCTCGGATCTACAACACCATATAAAACATCAGCAATTAAGTTGCCTATTAGTGTTAAGAAAGAGAATAACATCGTCAACGTCAAAAGTACTGGATAATCCCGCGTCCCGACAGATTGCAGGAATAGTTGTCCAAGACCAGGATAAGTAAAAATGGTCTCGGTGATGATGGCGCCACTTATGATGGCAACGATATCAAAGCCTAAAAAGGTTATAAGTGGAATAATGGAGTTTCTTAAAATATGAACATTGTATATCTTTCTTTCGGGAGTGCCTTTTGCACGGGCTGTACGAACATAATCCTTACGGCTGTTTTCAATAATATCATTCCGTAAAAATTGGGTATAACTTGCTGTACTTAATAATCCAAGAACAACTGCTGGTAAAAATACATGATGGAACCGGCTTAACCACCATTCAAATGTTCCATCTGTTACACCAATATCTACTGAGCCATTTGAAGGAAACCATCCAAGTGTAAATGAAAAGAAAAAGATGGCGAATACCCCAGCAATAAAAGATGGTATGGCCAAACCTATGTAATTTAATCCTCCAATTAGGTTATCTGTTAAGGTATATGGCTTTCGCCCTGCATAGGACCCCATTAAAAATGCGAGGATATAGGTTATTAATATAGATGAAAAACCTAAAAGTATGGTGTTAGGGAGTCGTTCTCCAATAACCTCAGATACCTCTATTTTAAAACGTGTTGATTTCCCAAAATCCCCCTCCACGAAACCACTAATCCAACGGAAATACTGCTGAGGCAGCGGGTCGTTATAACCCAATTTCTCCCTCATTTCCGCGATATACTCTGGATTAGTATTTCTTGGATCAATTTCTCCACTTAACGAATCGCCCGGCATTAATTTTGCCAAGGTGAATACAACAATGGAGGTAAGGAGTAACATTGGAATCATTCCCAATATTCTTCGAAATGCATATTTCAACATGTGCATTCTCCTTGTCTAATAAGCTTTGGTAACAACAAGTTGTGTAGAACCAACACTCAACTTGTTCAAATGGGAGAAGTAAGCCTTCTCCCATTTGAAAGATTAAGTTGGTATTTTTAAGCTCTTGTATAATTCTTATTACAACTTAATAAAACCGTACCTATTGCTTAATCCACCATTCATTTGGACGATTCATACCAGAAACGTCAAATTTAACGTTCTGAACTCGTTTGCTTACAGCCATTGTTTCCTCTAGCTCCGCAATTGGTAGTGCAGGCAGATCTTGCATGAATAGTTTTTGCCATTGGACATATAGGTCCTTACGTTTCTCGTTATCTGTTCCAACTACTTTGATATCAAGTGCTTGATCTAGCAATTTATCGCTTTCAGCATTTACCCAGCGTGGATAGTTCCAAACTGCTTTTGATCCCCAAAGTGGTGTCGGATCTGGGTCTGAACCAGTTGACCAACCACCGAAGAATACTTCCATTGATTTATCAGCTTTATCAAGCATTTCGTAATAAAGGTTTACATCCGTCATAGTTAATTTCGTTTTTAAGCCAACCGCTTCCCAATATTGAGTCATTGCCTTGGCACGGGATTCAAATGTAGGGTTATCAGTGGCATAGTGGCTAAAGTTTACAACAAATTTCTTACCATTTGGATCTTCACGGAAGCCATCGCCATCTACATCTTTGTATCCTGCTTCATCTAATAATGCTTTAGCTTTTTCAGGATCATACTTGTATTGCTCTAATTCGTCATTAGGTGCCGCGATCCAATGATTTGTAGGGATTGGACGGTTTACTGGTTTACCAACTCCAAAGAAAAACGCCTTAACCCATTCTTCACGATTAATTGCATAATACATTGCTTCACGAAGCTTTTTCTCTTGGTATTTAGGTTCGTTCATGACGTTTTTCTCGCCATCCCAAGTACCTAATCTGAAACCAACATAGTAATAGCTTACGCCAGGATATGTTACTGCATTTACATTATCAAGTGCTTTCACTTGATCAATAATACTCGGATGGAAAGATGTCATATCAAGCGTTCCGTTTTTAAGTTCTCCAACAGAAAGAGATGGATCGATAACTTTAATAACAACTTTTTCGATATGTGGTTTGCCGCCAAAGTAATCATCAAAGCGTTCCATTTCAATGGATTCACCTGGGATAACTTTCGTTACTTTAAATGGTCCTAAACCAACAGGCTTTGTCCGAACTTGTTCAGATCCCATCATATCTTTCACTGCCATGCCTTTAAATTCAGTACGGTTCATAGGGTATGTCCAAAGATTATCCAGGTTGTTTACACGAGCTTTATCAAATGTAATTTGAATGTGGTAATCGTCAATAACTTTTATACCAGCGATTTCTTTCGCTTTTCCATCATGATAATCTTGTGCGCCCACGATATTTCTTACGTTATCAAAACGTGGACCATCATAATCCTTATCAGCAATAACTTTCAGTGCGAATTCCCAGTCTTTAACTGATAATTCATCGCCATTATGCCACTTGACGCCTTGTTTAATTTCAAAATCAAACACTTTATTGTCCGTCGTTTTCCATGAAGCGATATGCGGCTGTGCTTTTAAGTTTTCGTCATAATCAATTAGGTTTTCATCAAAAAAATCAATTACATATTGATCCGTTGCATTTCCATAGAAAGTGTAGTTAAACTTACCCTCAGGTGCAGAATCCAATGCATAAACTAGTGTTCCGCCATCTTGTGGTTTTTCGGATGTTTCACCAGACTTTCCATCATTTTCATTGTTCGATGTTCCTGCTTTTTCTCCGCCGCTGCAAGCCGCTAAAAAAGCGGATAGGACTAGCATTAATGCTGCTAACAGAAGCATACTTCTCTTCTTCATTTGTTTACCCCCCTATGATTTTTATTTTTCCCACTTATTTAATAAAGGTGGCAAGCTACTCGATGAGAGGGCTTCACCTCCTTTAGTACCGGCTTACTTTTAGAACATTCCTCCATTGCCATAGGGCAGCGCGGATGGAATGAGCAACCCGTTGGTGGATTGATTGGACTTGGCACATCCCCTTTTAGGATAATCCGCTCCTTTTTTATCCTTGGATCAGGCGATGGAATTGCAGAAATTAATGCTTGAGTATATGGATGGAGAGGCTCCGTGTATAAGCTGTCTTTATCCGCAACCTCAACCATATTCCCTAAGTACATGACACCAATTCGATCACTCATGTGTTTAACAACACTTAAGTCGTGGGCAATAAAAAGAAAAGTAAGGTTAAATTCTTCCTGTAAGTCTTTTAACAGGTTTAAAACCTGTGATTGAACGGAAACGTCTAGTGCTGAAACTGGTTCATCAGCAATAATTAGTTTCGGCTTTAGTGCAAGCGCTCTAGCAATTCCAATTCTTTGGCGCTGCCCCCCAGAAAACTCATGTGCATACTTATAATAAGCATCTGGCGGTAAACCTACTTTATTTAATAAATCCATGACTTCCTGTTTTAATTCAGCCTTCGTTTTTTTAGAAAAGGTATAAATAGGTTCTGCAATAATATCTCCGACCATTTGCATCGGATTCAAAGAAGCGTACGGATCCTGAAACACCATTTGCATATCTTTTCGAATCTCTCGCAGTGATCTGCCTGTTACTTTAGTAATGTCTTTCCCGTTAAAGAAAATCTGGCCTTCGGTTGGCTTTAATAGTCGAAGAATGGTTCTCCCTGCAGTTGATTTACCACAGCCGGATTCACCAACCAGTCCAAGTGTTTCTCCTCTTTTAATCTCAAATGAGATATTATCTACTGCTTTTACATTCCCAATCGTACGCTTTAAAAATCCGCCCTTAACTGGGTAATAGGTTTTAAGATTTTTAATCTCTAATAGATTTTCAGATTGCAAGGGAGATTGCCCTCCCTGTTTATGTATTGAAACAGTACTCATTAACTCACCCCTTCTTTCGGTTTACTTGTTTCATAGAGCAAGCAGGCAACTTCATGGCCATGT
Source organism: Bacillus sp. sid0103 (assembly GCF_019219025.1). The sequence goes on from NZ_JAHUWN010000028.1 coordinate 35,289, forward strand.
TCTACATCTTCAAGTAATGGGGTAATTGTAGTGCACTCGGGCATTGATTTAGGACATCGATTTGCAAAACGACAGCCTGTTTTCGGCATATTTATAAGTGATGGCACGATTCCCTTAATAGCACTTAACCGTTCTTCTTGTCCATCCATTTTCGGGATTGCACCTAAAAGTAAACTAGTATATGGATGTTTTGGATTGTGGAAAAGAGTATCAACATCAGTTCTTTCCACAATCCTTCCAGCGTACATCACCATTACTTCATCACACATTTCAGCTATTACACCTAAATCATGTGTGATTAAAATAACGGACATGTCATTTACAGCTTGAATTTCTTTTAGAAGTTCTAATATTTGAGCTTGAACCGTAACGTCAAGCGCAGTTGTTGGTTCATCCGCAATTAATAATTTAGGCTGACATGCGATGGCAATCGCAATCATAACCCGCTGTCTCATTCCTCCAGATAGTTGATGTGGATACTCATCAATTATTTTATCAGGTCTTGAAATGCCAACACTTTTTAATAGGGCGATCGACCTTTGCCTAGCCTCTTTCTTAGTAATTTTTAAATGATTAAAAAGGACCTCTTGTAGTTGATAGCCAATGGTAAAGACCGGATTTAATGAAGTCATCGGCTCTTGAAAAATCATCGAGACGTCTTTTCCGCGAATTCTATTGATTTGAGATTCTGACATTTTCTCAAGATTTACTCCATCAAATATAACCTCTCCTGCCTTAATTTTACCGCTTCCTTTAGGCAGTAACTTCATAATGGAGAGACTCATGACTGATTTGCCACAACCAGACTCCCCAACAATACCAACAATTTGCCTAGGCTTAACATTAAATGAAACATTTTCAACTGCATTATAATCAGTTCCCTCAATATCAAATGCAGTCTCTAAATTTTTGACTTCTAGCAGTGGTGCCTCTTTGTGCAGCGTTTTTTTTGTGCTCATAGTACACCCTCTAACTTTTTAAATTATTCTGTTTATTCAAACTATTTAATAAAAATTCTATTACGGAATTGTTACAAAAGCAATATTTTTTTAAAAAATTAAAAATATTTACTAAATTTTTTCTTTTTAAAACCCTAATTTTATTGGCTTTTTTCGAGGTAATTATTATAGATATCTAGGTATTTTTTTGCGGGATTCGAAAAAGATAGTTTCGTAGAATAATGATGGGATTCGTAATAATGTTTAACAATACTATATCCCATTGCATATCCGAGTAAATTAGGCAACCTTCCCTTCCCATACAGTAATTCATCGTGTACTCTTTCATTTTTTTTCTTGGCTAGTTGTTTTTTTATATATTTATCCCAAAACATAATGAGCTCCTTTTCACTATACATACGGCACCATGAAGCTAAATATTCCGAACCGCAATTTTTTAAAACAGCATATTCTGCTAGACCTTCAATGATAATGGAATCAAGCAAGGTATAGTCTTCCATTCTTTTATTTAACAGAGAAAGCCGGCAGACGTGATGGTATTCATGGACCAATAGTGCCTCTATTTCCTTCAAATCTTCACAATGCGAGAGAAAAAGAAACATTTTATCTGGGAACGAAACTCCCGCTTTACTCTTACCTTCTCTGAAAAAGAATCCGCCCGCTTGTGCTACAGGAAAGAGAAAAACAGGTATATCAGGGCCATTCCATTTTTCTTTATATTGATGAAAGAGTTGTTCTACTTGATCCCACGCATTTTGTTCCTTCATTCGATCATACATAATCCAAGCGGATCGAGACGGTCGGTACATCCCAAAATTCACTAATTGATTGTATATTTCCTTTGAAGTTTGCTTTTTAAAAAATGGTTCAAGTTTTTCACACATCTTAACCGGCCTTTCAAACTCATTCATTAACCATTGATCCGTTCGAATGATTCCCATAACTTCACCCCATTAACTTTAACCCTCTGAACAGTTTATGAAGGTAATAAAAAGTGGTTCATAGATAAAAATGATTAAAATGGCAAAAAAAAAAAAACGACCAGACATTAGTCTGGTCGATCAAAAGACTCATTCGTATTTTTTGAATACTATCGTTGCGTTGTGCCCGCCAAAGCCTAATGAATTACTCATCGCTGCTTTAATTTCCATTGGACGTGCTTTATTTGCTACATAATCTAAGTCGCATTCAGGATCTGGTGTTTCATAATTAATGGTTGGTGGAAGCATACTGTCTCTGATCGCTAAAACTGTAAAAATCGCTTCTACCCCGCCAGCGGCACCTAGAAGATGCCCTGTCATAGATTTTGTTGAGCTGATGGCTAATTTATAGGCGTGCTCACCGAATACTTCTTTAACGGCTAGGGTTTCAAACTTATCATTATATTCTGTGCTCGTACCATGGGCGTTAACATAATCAATTTCCTCAGGTTTTAGCCCTCCATCATTGATGGCCATTTTCATAGCACGAGCACCACCTTCACCACCAGGTGCTGGTGCAGTAATATGATAGGCATCACCCGTTGCCCCATAGCCGACAATTTCTGCGTAAATTTTTGCACCACGTGCTAAGGCATGTTCAAGTTCTTCTAACACAATAATCCCTGCACCTTCACCAATGACAAATCCATCACGGTTTTTATCGAACGGTCTGCTAGCCGTCTTAGGGTCTGGATTTGTGGAAAGGGCGGTATTTGCACAAAAGCCTGCGACAGACATTTTTGTAATCGGTGCTTCCGCTCCACCCGTTATCATTGCATCTGCATCGCCACGTTGTATTACTTTAAAGGCATCACCAATGGAATTTGTCCCTGTTGCGCAGGCAGTTACCGTACATGAATTGAAGCCCCTCGCACCTAATGTAATGGAAACTTGTCCAGTAGCCATATCAGGAATTAACATCGGTACAAAAAATGGGCTTACCCGCTTGTAGCCTCTGTTCTGAAATATTTCAAATTGCTGTTCAAAGGTTTCCATACCACCAATTCCTGAACCAATCCATACTCCAACACGATGGGAGTTATCTTCGTTAATCGTTAAATTCGCATCTTTCACTGCCATTAATGCAGATGCCACTGCAAATTGTGTAAACCGGTCCATTTTACGGGCATCTTTTCTATCCATAAAAGCTTCAGGATCAAAATCCGTTGATTCTGCGGCAACTTTTGCTGGATATTCATCTGCATTGACCCTCGTCAAAGGACCAATTCCAGATTTCCCTTCTAATATGTTTTTCCATGTTGTTTCGGCATCATTTCCAAGCGGCGTTACGGCACCGATGCCTGTCACTACAACCCTGCGATTTTCCATAATATCTATCTCCTTCATTTCTTAACTTTTTCAAAAATGTATCCTTTATTTTCCCCATTTGATGGCAATCGCACCCCAGGTTAGGCCTCCGCCAAAACCTACCATGACGATGATGTCATCATCTTTAATTCTTCCCTCTTCTAAATCTTCCACAATCGAAATTGGAATTGATGCAGCAGATGTATTACCATATTTATGAATGGTTTTTGACATTTTTTCAACAGGCAATTCTAATCTTTGTCTTGATGCTTCCATAATACGAATATTAGCCTGATGAGGAATTAAGAAATCGACATCGTCTTTAGATAATCCTGCTTTTTCGAGAACATTTATACAGCTCTCACCCATTTGCCTTACAGCAAATTTAAACACTTCGCGACCATTCATTATTATATATTCATCCTGGAACAAGTGTTTAGATCCAGTCCCATCAGCACCAAGTTCAAAGGAAAGAATCCCTCGATTTTCTGACACTGGACCGATAACTGTGGCTCCAGCCCCATCCCCAAATAATACCGCAGTATTACGGTCAGACCAGTCAGTAATTTTCGAAAGTTTTTCCACACCAACCACTAAGACATATTTATAAACTTCTGTTTCAATGAATTGCTTCCCGGTCACAATCCCATACATAAAACCTGCACAGGCTGCACTGACATCCATTGCAGCTGCCTTGGTTGCTCCCAGCCTTTCTTGAATTCTGCAGGCAACCGATGGAAAAGGAGTATCTGGAGTAACCGTTGCTACCAAAATTAAATCGATTTCATCAGCAGTAATACCTGCATCTTTTATAGCTTTTTGGGCTGCTTCAAAAGCCATATCCGAAGTATTGACGTCATCCGCAGCAATTCTTCTTTCTTCGATTCCTGTCATTGTACGAATCCATTCATCGGATGTATCCATGATCTTTTCTAAATCCTTATTGGTAACAATTTTTTCTGGTAAATATCTACCGATACCTACAATCCCTGCTTTCACACGTTCCATCTCCTTTATTTATGGAAAGATTCTCTATATCCTATTGTTTAATATCAATTCTTATGACTTGGTACTAATTTTATCAAATGGAACCCATTTTAAGCAACTGTTTCTTCTTCATTTTTATTCCTCCGCTAATGTACATACCTTTTATTCGTTTAATCATATTCTATCCTATGGAGTAATCTGAAAGGAGCCATATTAATCATGGGAGACAATAGTCAAAATCACCAGAAGAATCTTGAGCGTTTTAATGATTTCATGTTTGGTACACGTGGCGAACAACACCGAAAGGATTATCATTCCCAAGAATCTTCTACCAATTCATCCTCAATTGATTATGAAGAGATTTTAAGTTCAATTGATAAGATTATTGAATCAGTAGGTAGTTTAAAACCCGTCGTACAATCAGTATTAGGACAAATATTAAAAAAGAAATAAGCTCTCGAATCGAGAGCTTATTTCTTTTTAGATTTCTTTTTTCCCTTCAGCTACCCCAAGTTCATATGCTTCTTGCATGACCTTTGTAAAAAGATTCATAAACGGCTCGATTAACTCCATCGATAGTTCCACGCCAGCCTTGTCTAATTGTTCTTTAGCTTCAGGTAAGTATTTCATCGCGATCTGCATAAATTCTAACGTTTTATCTTGACTGTTCATATATACTCCTTCGTATGTCATTAGCTAAGGCTCTTTTCGTAAACTTTGTTTCTAGGCAATTTTCACATATGTTCTTACGAAAAAGTTGCCACGAAAGAACTAGTTAAACGGGTTGATGAACTTATACGAAAAACAACAATCTATGCGAAAATAGCCTTAACTAAAAGAATTCCTTTATTTCATCATCCCACTTCCAACATATTCTATACAAAAATCACGACCTTTTACAAACGATTTGCATACAATCGTTGCACTTGTTCCAATTGTTCTTGAATTGATTTCATCATTGGGGTTACTTTTTTAACCGCAATTGTTTTAATGTCAGAATTTAAAAGTAATGATTCAGCCCTATTTTTACTGACAAGATGTTCAGGAATATTTAGATAATCAGCACAGCTTGACCAATAATTGTTCCTTCCACTTTCAAGCAAATAACTGCCTGACTTTCCTTTTTCAATAATTTCTAAAATCGATTCCAATGCATCATTAATAAATAGGGCATCATCTGTCCATTCGCGCTCGTCATTTGTTATATTTATTTCTTGGTATTTTGAAACCATAACTTTTTGAAACAAAAAAGCAGACGATTGCCATGGACCATAAACTGCAGGCAGGTAAATAAACTGCGTATTTTTTCCTAACCCTTTTATTAAACTTAAGAATTCCTCTATTTCTTGACCCTTAAATGTCTTTGTAAGCATTTGAATAGGAAGAATAAAAACAGTATTGTTTACGTTCTTACTGTCCACCAAATATTCAATAATCCGCTTGGTTACTTTTTTATCCTGTAAGATATGTTCTTTTTTGCTCATAAAAAGGTCAAAGATTGATATGATTAGACAGGTATCATTCTCTTCTTTCTCTTGAAGAATTTCCCATTCGAATATTGATTGCTCTAACAAATTGGCATTCCGGCCCACCTCAAATCTTTTTTCTTCTAGAAATGATTGATTATCCGGTTCTTCTAAATGAACGCCAATAACTTCTACCCCTTTATTTAACAAACTTTTGCAAATATGAAAATTTACAAAGTCATACAAACCAAATAGATTTGCCTTGTCCATTAATCTTCCTCCCCACACTAACCTTAATGAATCCTATGCGCGTCACGAAGGAATTATTTCTTGTGGGGAGGATGAATCTTACAACACAGATTCATGGCTGTTAAAAAACTTTATCATTATGTTTCCTAGTTGTTGTTTCTTTTCTGGAAGAATAAACGTTGGATTTATTTCTAAACCACTAAAAAGTTTGTGAAACAATTTAGATTGGTTATACGATTTTCCTCCGGATAGAACATGGATTATTTTAACGGAACAATCAAATGGATGATTTATCGATTCTTCCATACTAATAATTGTATTTTCCAGTACCTTCTGATCCATTTGATGCGCTAATGCTAATTCTCTCAGTAACTTTTTATAAAAAAATTTATGTTCCTTTTCTTGTTCAAGATGATTTTTTAAGGATAGAATCGGATTTAGCAAAATGACCGATCTAACCCTGTCTTTCATTTTGTCCATTAATTTTAATGCCACCAGTGCCCCCATACCTTCAGCCAAAATATGAATTTTGTTATTAAGAATTTCGCTTCGTATTACATGCTGATATAACCGCTGAGCAAGTTCAACAGCATTGTCGCTCCCCCAGTTTCGCCCATAAAGATTTGAGGAAAAAATGGTGTACCCTTTTTCTTTCAATTTGTTGATAATGGCTAATTTACCTTCATTTTGTGTCCAAAAGCATTTACAGTCATCAACAAAATGCCTTTCATCTCCAATGATTAAGATCCCAAATCCTGTAGGCTTTTCTGGGTAATGAATAATATTCCATTGGGTATCCATCTGAAAATTGCGATTCTCCATCGATAAATCTCCTTTTCCATATTTCCTCACAGTATTGTATGCCGCCATATCAAAGATGAAAGGGATTTTGCCTATTTTTGGATGGGTCAATTGGAAATCAAACAAGTCTGCAATTAAAATAAAACCACTAATTAACCCCATGCTACAACTTACCATTGGTCGAAGTTTCACTTTATCATTTCAGAATCATATGATAATATTAATAAAGATGTAAAATAGGTTGTTAGAGGTGAAGAATGATGCGATTTTTTTGGACCCTTTTCTGGTCATTTCTATTAGTGCAAATGCTTACATATGTAGTGAGCTCAATGACTTCAGGTGCTGAATATGATTTCGTTACTGGTACTATTGCTGCAGTTGGGGTAACGATTTTGATTTACGTTATCACTGCATTGATTCCAAACGAGCCCGTCTCAAAACATTAAAAAAAGGTCATCCTAGCGGATGACCTTTTTTATTGGGTTCATCAATTGACAACTAAAGAAATTTCCCCATTGTTAATACCTATCTCTACTTTTGATTGATCGTGTAGTTTGCCAGCAATAATTTCACGGGCAAGTTTGGTCTCAATATTTCTTTGGATAAATCGTTTTAAAGGTCTAGCTCCATAAATAGGATCGAATCCATTTGCAGCAATAAATTCTTTTGCATCCTCATGGATGATAATATCTATTTGTTGATGTTTTAAACGATTTTGCAATTCTCTCATCATTTTTGCAACAATATTCTTTATCTCATCTAATGATAATGGCTTAAAGAGGATCGTCTCGTCTATTCGATTTAAAAATTCTGGACGGAAATGAGCCCTTAATTGACTCATCACTTTTTCCCGAACGGTATCAGCGATTTCAATTTCTGTCTCACTTCGTTCAAGTAAAAATTGGGAACCAATATTGGATGTCATAATAATAACCGTATTTTTAAAGTCGACTACGCGCCCTTGTGAATCTGTAATTCTTCCGTCATCAAGGGCCTGTAGAAGAATATTAAAGACCTCAGGATGTGCTTTTTCTATTTCGTCCATTAAGATTACCGAATATGGTTTTCTCCTAACTGCTTCGGTTAATTGTCCGCCCTCTTCATAGCCAACATATCCAGGAGGGGCACCAATTAACCGGGAAACAGCATGCTTTTCCATATATTCTGACATATCAATACGGATGATATGTTCTTCACTGTCAAATAAAGATTCCGCCAATGCTTTTGCTAACTCTGTTTTCCCAACACCAGTTGGCCCCAAAAATAAAAACGATCCAATCGGTCGGTTAGGGTCTTTAATTCCAGCGCGAGCCCTTAGAACTGCATCTGCCACTAGATTTACAGCTTCATTCTGGCCGATTACTCTTTCATGCAGGATCGATTCCAATTTTAGCAACTTCTCGCGTTCACCTTCGACTAGTTTCGATAACGGTATACCCGTCCACCTGGATACGATGTTGGATATTTCTTCCCCCGTTACTTCTTCGCGCAGTAATCTTTCATCCTTAGCGGTAGCTGTTTCGAGTTCTTTCAGCTCTTTTTCTGCTAACGGAATTTGACCATGTCGAAGTTCTGCAGCACGGTTTAAATCGTATTTATCCTCTGCTTGTTGAAGTTCCCAGCGAAGTTTCTCTAATTGCTCTCTTTTCTCCTGCAAGATTTGAATACTATGTTTCTCATGGAGCCATTTTGCTTTCATTTCATTGGCCGTTTCTTTAAGTTCAGCAAGCTCTTTTAGCAGTGCTTCCAATCGTAACCTGCTTCCTTCATCCGTCTCCTTACTTAGTGCAGCTTCCTCAATTTCTAGCTGCATAACCCTGCGTGTTACTTCATCTAATTCTGTTGGCATAGAATCGATTTCAGTACGGATTAGTGCACATGCTTCGTCGACGAGATCAATTGCTTTATCTGGCAAGAATCGATCAGTGATATAACGATCAGATAATGTTGCTGCCGCTACTAAAGCATGATCATGAATTTTAACACCATGGTGAACTTCATATCTCTCTTTTAAGCCTCTTAAAATTGAAATGGTATCTTCAACATTTGGTTCTCGGACGAGTACTTGCTGAAATCTACGTTCAAGTGCAGGATCTTTCTCGATATATTTTCGATGTTCATCAAGTGTCGTTGCACCAATACAATGAAGTTCACCTCGTGCAAGCATTGGTTTTAACATATTCCCTGCATCCATCGCACCTTCTGTTTTCCCAGCGCCTACTATTGTATGAATTTCATCAATAAATAATAAAATCCTTCCTTCACTCTTTTTAACCTCATTTAAAACTGCCTTTAGTCGTTCTTCAAACTCACCTCTAAATTTGGCACCAGCAATTAACGCACTCATATCTAATGAAAAAATGGTTTTATCTTTTAAACCTTCTGGAACATCTTTTCTAACAATTCTTTGTGCCAGCCCCTCAACAATAGCTGTTTTCCCCACACCCGGTTCCCCGATTAACACGGGATTATTCTTTGTTTTTCTTGATAAAATTCGAATGACATTTCGAATTTCAGAATCACGTCCAATAACAGGATCCATTTTTCCTGCTCTAACCTCTGCTACAAGATCCCGTCCATATTTTTTTAGGGCATCGTAGCCTGCTTCGGGATTTTGTGATGTCACCCTTTGGTTCCCCCTTATATCTTTAATAGCTTGTAAAACATCCTCTGGTTGTTTCTCAACCAGTCGTAATATCTTTCTCACTTCTGAGTCATCAGAATAAACTGCAGCTAATAGAATATGCTCGACTGATAAATACTCATCCGAAAATTTCTTCGCATACTCTTCTGCCTTAACAAGTAATTTTTGCAGTTTAGCTGTAATATATAGCTTTCCTTGTTCCGCTCCACTACCGGTGACCACGGGTATTTTAGCCAGGGATTCCAGTAGTTCCCTTATTGTTCTTTCAGAAGATACACCCGTTCTTTCTAATATGGCTGAAATGAGGCTATCTTCTTGTCCCATTAACGAAATAAATAAATGTGCTTCATCAATCTCTTGATGATTTTTTGTTACAGCTAATGATTGAGCATCCATCAATCCTTTCTGTAAACGTTCTGTCATTCGGTTCATATCCATCTTTCAAACACCCTCTTTGACCAATTTTGACCTTTATCTTTATTATAAAACAATCCTGTTCAAAAAGGAAATTTCACAATGCACTGGCCGTCTTTAAAGTTACAGGGTATACAAAAGAAAAAGCCACCCAATGGATGACCTTTTCTGTATATGGTTATGGTTTTCGTTGATATGTCCAAACTCGTTCATCATTAGATGTCTCGGGGAACGTATCCCCCGCCTTTAGCCTAATCTTTTTAGGATTATTCACGTTGCTTCCCGTATCTCCTACTTCAATATATACACCATTATTAGGTGCTTTACTCCCTGATTTAAACTGACGATTTTGTCCCATTCTTTTCCCTCCTTTTCTTCACAATGTTATTATTTCCTTTTCACGCTCTGTCATTATTGGCATTTCTTACAAATTCATTTACTAATCGACATTATTTCCTAAGAAATATACCAACTTTCAAATCGAAGTTATGACGATTGTATGAACTTATTGTTCATTTATTGCTAATTAATCTTTGTAAACAATATAATTATAGTATTATCTTGTAAATCCAACCTTGACTGTCCAATTTTTTTCAATCAAATTTTCGTACCTTTAAAGGTGGTTATGAGTATGCAGTCAGTAAAAGAAATACCAGTAACAATGTCCCATCTTTTTGATACCGTTCACCATATAAAAAAAGTTGAAAAAGGTACTTTTTTATTCCAGGAAGGATCTATTGCTGATGAAATGTACATTGTTCAAAGCGGAATTTTGCAAATCAGCAAGATTATTCCTGATGGAAGAGAGCTTACACTTAGAATGTGTTCACATGGTGATTTTGTCGGTGAATTAAACTTATTCTCCCCTTCTTCTAGATATTTATTAAGTGCCCGTGTAATTGAGAGTGGTGAAGTAGGCGTCATTATGAAAGAAACGCTTGAGGAAAAACTTTCGCAAAATTTGTCGCTTTCATTCGAATTCATACAATGGATGAGCCAACAATACCGAAAAACTCAAACTAAGTTTCGTGATTTGGTACTTCACGGTAAAAAAGGTGCTTTGTACTCCACACTAATTCGATTTTCCAATAGTTACGGAATTAAAACAAATAATGGAATATTAATCGAGTTACCACTAACTAATCAAGAGTTAGCTAATTTTTGCGGTACTTCACGAGAAGTTGTCAATCGCTTGTTAAGCGATTTACGTAAGTGTGGAGTTCTATCTATTGATAAGGGCATGATTACGATCCATGATTTAGACTATTTAAAGAAAGAAATCGATTGTGAGGACTGTCCTGTGGAAATTTGTAAAGTGGATTAAATAGCCTAGAGAATAACTTAACAATAGGCTGTGTTAAAGCTTATTGTTAAGTTTGGCACCCTGCTGATCTACGTCCAGGCGCGAAGACTCCTGCGGGAGGACGGGGCAGGGGAGACCCCGCAGGAGCGCAGCGACGAGGAGGCTCCCAGGACCGCCCACGGAAAGCAAAGCGCCTGGAGCGGGAAATCAACAGGCAAGTTTAACACAGCCTAACAATAAAGAAAAAAATCGGTCATTAGACCGATTTTTTATGTTAATAAGACGATTTGATAAGCTGCTATCGTAAAGAATAGGGCAGAATTGATGATTTCGTAAATACCAATTTGTTTTGGTGATAAGGGTTTTCCATATAATATAATTGCTCTAAGTAAACTAGGAATAAATGCTAATGCAACAATCCAAACCCCAGCTCCAAAGCAAAACAATACTAACACGATATGGTAGCACCATGAAATCCACTTAAATTGCTTGTTCTTTTTTTCCCTTATCATTGTTTTGACATAAAATGTACAGCCTACAAAAAATAGGACTGAAGTTAAAAATATGAAAACAAATGTCTGAATGTCGATCAGACCATGTGTTAAATAACTACTTGCTAATCCGGCCATTGAAAAGGCAAAAACAGCACTTAGATCATTCATAAACGCCCGATCTTGATTCTTTGAAGTATAATATGCATTAATCATAAAAAACGGGAGCATCAGCAGTCCAAAGTAAATAATTGACGGTCTTTCCATCAGTGGAATCAGAAATAGCATTAGTGCCGGAATCATATAGAATAGCGTCCATTTTGTATAATAACGGATTTTTTTTCGTTTAAATAATAGGAGGAGCGGATAGGTTCCCAAGTACAATAAGAGCCAGCCAATGAAAAAAGGGATATGCTTCCACATAAATCCCCCATCAATGACACCCAGCCAATAAGGGATGATTAGCATTGCCCATGCACCATGTTGTTTTGGTAAAAATAACTTCATCCTTTTCACTCCTTTTCCTTGACTAGCTTAAATATAAGCCCGCAAAGTTGAAAAGTAAGTGAAACATATCACATATTCCTATGAAAAAAGAAGGTCAAATGCCTTCTTTTGTGACGAGTTTTTATCGTTTCGGATCATTTTTATAAACAAGCTTAAGAAGGAACTCCAAAGTCCAGCTGATTCCCATTTTATCATCAATGTGAAAGCATGGAACATTTGTTTCAGATGTGATTTTCAAATACAGTTTGTCTTTCCAGTAAACAATAGCAGCTATATTAGAAACTTTATTTAATAAAGGGAGGTCGTCTTCACTTCTTACTATTAGCAACTTTGGAAAAGACTCGAACTTGTAACCTTCGATTATAATCACATCGGGCTGAAAAAATTTCATCAGTTCAATCTGGTCGTCAAGTGAATAATAATGGTTCTCTGCCTGGAGAAGTATACTTCCATTTCCTTCAATAATTGAAGCAAGTGCCCCAGCATGTAAATGTTTGTCTGTATCTTTCAGTGGTGGTTTTTCTGGCCTGCCGCCATGACCGTGATGTTTGATGGTAACGGTTTTTACTCCTTTTGCTGCCAACGTTTTAATCAAATTTGAAGTAATGGTTGTCTTTCCGCTATTTTGATAACCAACCACCTGAAAGATAACAGGCGTTACCAAGGCCACTCACTACCGACTTGATCTTCAAGGAGTAGGACATCAACCTCACTGCCAGCTAAATAGCCCCTCGTTCCACCTGGGAGTATCATCAACGAATTAGCCCCAGAAAGGCTCATAATAATGTTAGACTTATCAAGTCCACTCGGTGTTGCCTTTAATCTTCCTGCATCAAAAAACGTAGAACTTCGAACAAACCTTGTAAACGGATTAGCTTTAGGAAAATCTACTTCTAAAAGGGCTTTTTCTTTCCGAAGATGCGGTTTTTCGGAAAAAAGCATTCTTCGAATAATTGGGCGGGCAAACAATTCAAACCCGACATAACATGCCGATGGATTTCCCGAAAGCCCAAACAGAAGTTTTCTATTATACTGGGCCACTGTCGTTACACTTCCCGGTCGCATGGCAACTTTATTAAAGAAAACCTCCGCACCTAGCTTTTTATAAATTGCGGGCAGGTAATCAAAATCTCCAACAGAAACCCCGCCGGTCGTAATTAACAAATCAACCTTGTTTAACGCGTTTTTCACTGCTTCAAAGCAAGTGTCGAACTCATCCGGAAGCTTTCCTAAATAGAGTACAATTCCCCCAGCTCTTTCTATTTGAGCTGCAATCATATGAGAATTACTGTTGCGGATTTTCCCTGGAACAAGGGCCTCGTTTACTTCCAATAGTTCCGTCCCTGTAGCAAACAAACCCACAAGTGGTTTTTTCGCCACAGCCACCCGTTCATATCCAAACGTCGCAAGCATGGCTTGTATCCCAGGATTTATTAACGTCCCTTTCTTCACCAAAACTTTGCCTTCCTTAGTATCCTCGCCTCTAAACGAAACATTATCCCCTTTGTTAAAGCTGCGTTTAATTGACATAAAGGGAATCCCGTTCTTTTCATAAGCCTGCGCAAGTTCGAACATTACAACTGCATCTGTTCCCTCAGGCATCATCGCACCAGTCATAATTCTAACTGCCTGGAAAGCTCCAATTACTTTTTTTGAAACCAATCCAGCACCAATATGATCGACTACTTCAAATTCAACAATATTGGATGGCGAGGCATCCCGTGTATCAATCGACCTGACTGCAAAGCCGTCGTAAGGTGCCCGATCAAAATGAGGAACATCACTGGTTGCAATTAAATCCTCGGATAAAAAACGACCATAGCTTTCATTAATTGAAATATGTTCGGTAACCCCCTGTAATTGATAGGCCATAATTTTTTCGACCGCTTCTCTAATTGGTATCGGCCTTCTTCTTTCGAACAAAGTAATCAACTCCTGCCTTAAAACAAGTATCTTTCATTTATTGATAGGTACGATTTATCAATGATTAATTTCCATTATAAGCTTATTAAAAACTTACTAACATATCAAATATCACAAATTAAAAGAATGTAGCAATAAAAATGAAAATCATATTGAACGTGTGATGTAGGTCACCAAATTTTTTTCTTATTTAAATTATGATTAGGTTAGATTTACTAACTTGATTTTTATTAAGGAGGATTTATACGATGAGTTTCACTATTAACGCTAATTCATTAGTTAAAGATATTGTTAACGAATTACCAAAAACAAGTGATGTGTTTAAAAAGAACCGAATAGATTTTTGTTGTGGAGGAAACATTTCATTAACAGAAGCAGTGGCTCAAAATAATCTTAACCTCGATACTTTATTAAAAGAATTACAAGGAGTCTTTGAAACATACGAAAACGCCGAAAAAGATGTGGAAGTTTGGACGAACTCTGATTCAGCTACGATTATTAATCATGTCATCTCCAACTACCACCGTGTATCTGATGAGGAACTAACAAAGCTTAGTCCCTATGTAACAAAAGTATCTCGTGTCCATGGAGAACATCACCCAGAATTATTAAAGGTTAACGAACTCTTTTATGAATTCAAAAAAGAATTGCTGGAGCATATGGCAAAAGAAGAAGCGATTGTTTTTCCATTAATTAAGCAACTTGCTGATGGAACCATCGAGAACCGTGAAGAAGCTATTGCGATGATTGTTGAATTAGAAAAAGAGCATGATCATGCAGGAGAAATTTTAAGAAAAATCCGTGCAGTAACAGATGACTTTACACTTCCTCTCGATGCCTGTGGTACGTATCGTTTAGTGTATGCTCGTCTTGAGGCATTAGAAGGATTAACCTTTATGCATGTACATCTTGAAAACAATATCCTATTTCCAAGGTATATATAATGATTAAAACAGCCTCAAAGGCTGTTTTTTTGTGCAAAAAGCCTCTCTTCTTATGAAGAGAGGTTAACCGCCAATATAAGACATTTCTATTTTTTTACGATTTTTATACGTTTCTGCCGTTCTTTCGTCTGAATATCGATCATCTCGGCCATTCCAAATGCCACTCACCCGCTCACGGATTTCTTCATCAGTGGCGCCATTTCTCATAAAGTTCCGAATATCATGCCCATTTCCATTAAATAAACAAGTAAATATCTGACCATTCGCCGATAACCGTGACCGGGTACAGCTTGTGCAAAACGATTCGGATACAGATGTAATAAAGCCCACGTTCACATCTTTATCTTTATATCGGTACAGTTTTGCCACTTCCCCGTAATAGGCAGGGTCAACTGGCTCGAGTTCAAATTGTTCCTTTAATAAATAATAAATCTGTTTTTTTGTAACGACATCATCCATTTTCCAGCCGTTTGTAGCGCCAACATCCATAAATTCAATATAACGCAACTCTAATCCCTTTTCTTTGCAATAATCTGCCATTGGAATAATTTCTGTATCGTTTAGACCTTTCTTTACAACCATATTAATTTTGACCCCAAGCCCAGCTTGTTTGGCTGCTTCAATGCCCTCTAATACGGGACCTGTGCCTACTCCGCGCCCGTTAATTTCCCCAAACAGTTCATCGTTTAACGTATCAAGACTAACGTTAACGCGTTTGAGACCAGCTTCCTTTAACTTTTTTGCATATTTCGGCAGGAGTACACCATTGGTCGTTAACCCAAGATCAAGTACCCCCTCTATAACAGACAATTTCTGAACAAGAATAGGTAAATCTTTCCTAAGAAGAGGTTCTCCCCCAGTTAAGCGGATTTTCTCCACACCCAAACTGACAAATATTTTCGCCAGACGCTCAATCTCTTCATATGACAGCAAGGCGCTTTTTGGCAGAAATTCAAAATCCGGACCAAATTGATCTGCTGGCATACAGTACTGACAGCGGAAATTGCAGCGGTCAATTACGGATATCCTCAAGTCATGCAACGGTCTATTTAATTTATCTTTAATAATGGTTTTTTCCATTTTCTCAACTCCATTATTTTATGGAACCTTTTTTAAGTGTATCAGTTATTCATTAGATAGACTGTTACTTTATTCACTATTACCATATTTATTACTATAAGTCTTATCTTAGCAGATGTTCTCCAGTCTATAAATAATTGTTTGGAGAAAGATTTTCAAGTTGACAATAATCAAATTGTCGATTATAAAATAGTATTTTTTCCTCCGAAAGTTTTCACTATATTGTCATTGTTTACTTCTTTTTATTGGCTATTGATGAGATAAAATATTACTAACAAACAATTCATGTTCATCAGGAAGATAGTAGTAAAGATGACACGTAGAGGGTGAATCCGATGACAATGAAACCAACTCATTCAATTGAAATAAAAGAATTGCTTAGATTTGCAGACCGGAAATTTAAAAGTGAAAAAGGGAGTTTTCTATTTCAAGAAGGAATGGTTGCCGAGGAACTTTACATTATCATTTCCGGAAAAGTTCAAATTAGTAAAATCACATCAGATGGCCGTGAACTTTCATTAAGAATTTGTGGAGAAAATGATATTTGCGGGGAATTAACCCTTTTTACAGATAATCCAAGATATCTATTAAGTGCGATGGTTCTTGAGGAAGGAGAAGTTGTCGCCATAAAAAAAGATGTCATTGAAAGTGAGATATTTCAAAATAGTAAGCTTGCATTTGAATTCATGAAATGGATGAGTGACCATTTCCGTAAAACGCAAACAAAATTTCGCGACCTGGTCTTAAATGGGAAACGCGGTGCCCTATTTTCCACTCTTATCCGTATGTCAAATAGTTATGGCATTCAAAAAGATAATGAAATCCTAATTGATCTGCCGTTAACAAACCAAGAACTGGCTAATTTCTGCGGTACATCACGTGAAAGTACCAACCGAATCCTAAGCGAACTAAAAAAGGATAACATCATTTCCGTTAAAAAAGGGAAAATAACTATTTTGGATTTACAATACTTAAAAAATGAAATCGATTGTGAAAATTGTTCTGCAGTCTATTGCAGCATTGAATAGGATGGGAAGCCATCCTATTTTATTTCCATTTTCACTACAAACAAGGCGGTCTCACGAAAATGGGACAGCCTTGTACTATTTTTCTTACTTCTCCTGTACTTGCTTCTCTCTTAATGATTTGGGAATATACACGCAGAATGGCTCACTTTCTAGATAATCTCCAGTCATTGCATAAGCTCTTGACCTTGATCCCCCGCAAACATGGCGGAATTCACAGACGCCACATTTTCCTTTAAAAAGATCTGGATTACGAAGAGATTTGAATATCGGTGATTCACGATAAATTTCTGCTAATGGCGTTTCTCGGATATTACCTGCTTTAACTGGTAAAAGCCCACTTGGATATACATCCCCAATATGGGAGATGAACACAAACCCATTTCCATCATTAACACCTTTTGGAGCACGTCCCAGACCGTCAATAGAGCCTGTTAACCCTTTTTCTGTTAATGCACTTAAATACTCGATTTCATCTGTTGTTTCCTTCGCTTCACGCATTTTTTGTTGAATCACAACACGTCGGTAGTGCATTGCTTCTGTTGTTTTGATATCAAAAGAAACGCGCTTGCTTAAATCATATAACCATCTGAATACTTTTTCATGTTGAACAGGAGAAATCATATCTGATTCTTGTCCTCTTCCTGTTGGAACTAGGAAAAAGACACTCCATAACACACAGCCTAAATCCTCTACCATTTTTGCCATTTCATCAAGATAGTCAATATTGTAACGGGAAATAACCGTATTTATCTGAATAGGTAATCCAACTTCATGCAAATATTTTATTTTTTCCATCGTAAGGTCAAATGATCCAGCTGTTCCCCTAAAATGATCATGAATTTCCGCTTTAGGACCATCAATACTAAATGCCCAACGAGATAGACCTACTTCTTTTGCCTTTTCAATCGCTTCTTTTGTTACATTAGGTGTTGCGCTTGGTGTCATGGACACCCGTACACCCTTTTTTACTGCATATTTTGCAATTTCAAAAACATCGTCTCTCATTAGAGGGTCTCCGCCAGTAAAAACAAGCATCGGATTGTTCATTTCATATATTTGATCAATTAAATTTATTCCCTCTTCAAACGATAGTTCACGTGGGTCCCTTTTATATTGTGCATCCGCACGGCAGTGCAGGCATTTTAATTGGCAAGCTCTTGTGAGTTCCCAAATAACAATAAATGGATCTTTATTAAAGTCTCGGCTAATAGCCATATTGATACGCCTCCTAATAGCGGCTCATTTACTCAACTAGCCTTATTAATCTGTATTATAATGGTGTTTATATTTAAAAAAAGTGAACTAGCTCACATTCCTGTCGTATATTTATGTACGAATTGTGAAGCAAAAAAAACAGCAGAAAAAATCTGCTGTTTTTTTGATAAGTCCAAATAAATTTTAGCGAATTCCTAAGGCAATTTTCGCATAGCGGGACATCATTTCTTTATTCCAAGGGGGATTGAAAACAATATTAACTTCTACCTCTTTAATTTCTGGAATATCAGCCAGTGCTCGTTTGACTTGATCCACAATCGTACCTGCAAGCGGGCAGCCCATTGAAGTTAATGTCATCGTAATCGTTACGTTGCCATCCTCATCCATTTCGGTATCGTATACTAATCCTAAGTTTACGATATCAACGCCTAATTCAGGGTCAATAACTAACTCTAGAGCACCTAATATATTTTCTTTTAGTTCTTCATTCATTTTTGTTCCACTCCTTCAATATCTTTATGCCAATTTATTATAGCAAATATCTTTACCTTCTTTTCTAGATTGAGACTTGGTTAAAAAAAGTATATAGTTTTTTTATACTCTTGGGTGTGAATTTTTTTACAGTTTTGATATAAAATTGTTAACATAGTGAATATAGAAATAATAAAGTTCCTACAAGTATGTACTATTTATATTCGCAGTGTAACATGTATATTAATTTTTTCCTAAAGCAACAATCATTATTAGTGATGAAATTTTCTTGAGAAGGAGCTATTATGACAGAGAGACACTTAATTGCATTAGATTTAGATGGAACTTTATTGAAAGATGATAAAACGATATCTATAAAAACGAAAGAGATTATTAAAAAGGTAAGGGAACAAGGTCATATCGTAATGATTGCAACGGGCAGACCATTTCGTTCCTGTGAGATGTATTATCATGAATTGAATTTAGACACACCGATTGTCAATTTCAATGGAGCGTTTACGCATTATCCTGGAAAGCCCGACTGGGGTTATCACCAACCACTTGATATCAAGGTGGCAAAAGATATTGTAGAAGCCTGCAGAAGCTTTCATTTTCATAATATCATCGCAGAAGTAATCGATGATGTGTATTTCCACTATCATGATGAAAAGCTTTTAGACATTTTTAATTTTGGAAATCCTACAATCACTACGGGGGATTTAGCAAAATATTTAAAGGAATCACCAACAAGCTTGTTAATACATACAGAGGAAGATCAATTAAAGATAATACGGGATCATTTATCTGCGGTCCATGCCGAAGTTATTGATCATCGCAGTTGGGCAGCACCTTGGCACGTGATTGAGATTATAAAAGCTGGCTTAAATAAAGCTGTTGGTTTGAAAAAGGCATCTGATTATTACGGTATCCCTGCTGAAAGAGTGATTGCATTTGGGGACGAAGATAATGACCTCGAAATGCTTGAATATGCAGGTCATGGGATTGCCATGGGAAATGCTATTGATCAAGTGAAAATTATTGCAAATGACATTACTTTAAGCAACGAAGATGATGGAGTGGGACAATATTTGGCAGATTTGTTAAACATAAAATTTTAACGCCTATTCGCCATTGTTTACCTAAATGAACGACCCCATTTTGGTACATACTATGTTCTGAGGCAGCAATGCTGTTTCAAAATGAGCCTTGAGCATATTGGAGGGATTCGAATGGGTAAACGAAACAAATCAAAACGCTTTGTCCAGCAAGGAGTGGATACGGTCAGTAAACATGCCGAACGTATTCCCTATCACATGACCTACGCTGAAGCTGAAGCTCAGAAGATGGCCAATGTGCAAGAATCCTCGCTTGGAGGAATATAAAATGGGAAACCAATTGTTCCAAGAAGCACGAAGATTTGTCGAGATGGCGAAATCGGCCAACCCTGCTGAACTTGATTCTGCTACAGCGAAAGCTAAAAATGCATTAAGTTCTGCTTATGCAAATTCCACTGTTGCAGAGCAAGCGCAGCTCCAACAAATGCAACAAGAGCTTGATCAACTTTCTTAACAGAAAAGCGGTAGCGCTTTAAGGGCGCTCCGCTTTTCTTGTTTACTCTTTTCTAAAAAAGCCATAGATATTGGTAGTTTGGATAATATTCGTAAAGGCATTTGGGTCCACTTCCTTAAGGATTCTTTCTAAATCAAAGAGTTCATAGCGGGTAATAACAACCATCAACATTTCTCTTGCTTCGTTTGAGAATGCACCTTTTGCAGGGAGAATCGTGATTCCTCTTACAAGCTTTTCTTGTATGGCTTTTTTCATTACATCAGCCTTTTTGGTAATAATCATTGCAGTGAGTTTTGCATGCCTAGTATGAATGGCGTCAATCACTCTGGTCGAAGTATATAAAGTAACAAGCGTATAAAGGGCTTTTTCCCAGCCATACAAAAATCCTGCCGTTAAAATTATCACTCCATTTATTACCAACATGTAAGGTCCAATAGGTTTGTCCTTCATTCTCGATAAAACCATTGCAATGATATCCACTCCGCCCGTGGAAGCACCCCATTTTAATGTAATCCCGACGCCAACGGCTTGGATAACACCACCAAAAACAGCATTTAGAAGGATATCATTCGAAACTTGTTTAATTGGTATTAATGTTAAAAATAACGAGGACAGGGCAACACTTATAAAGCTGTAAACTGTAAAGGATTTCCCCACCTTTTTCCAGCCTAAAATAGCGACAGGTATATTCAGCAATAATAATAAAAAACCTAGAGAAACATGAATTGGAGTATAGTCACTTAACACCTTTGATAGTAGTTGGGCTATTCCTGTGAATCCACTTGAATAAATATTGGCCGGAATCAAAAATAAATTCATAGCCAGCGCACCTAAAAATGAACCCGCTGCGACCACTCCTAATTTCTTTGTCTGGAGCCAAATCATTTCTATTACCCCTTTTTTAAGAGAATATGAATCCTTCATTATGTTTTCTGTGGTAGATAATTGTATTTTTATTGTGAAACCGATAAACTGAAACTATAAATTGTTTGAAAGCAGGTGAGCTACATGCAGGTACGAATACTGGCTGATAGCGCATGCGATTTACCAAAAGGTTTTTATGAAGAGCATCAAGTCACATTATTTCCATTAAAAGTTGAAATCAATGGAAAAGAATATGAAGATGTAAAAACAATTGATTCAAACTCCGTTTATGAGACAATCCGAAGCGGAATTGTTCCAAAGACATCTCAGGTCTCCCCGCTCTTGTTCGAAGAAGTTTTTACCGAAATGGCTGAAAAAGATGAAGACGGGATATACATAGCATTTTCTTCAGAATTATCTGGTACATATTCCACTGCTGTTATGATTCTTGACCAAGTGAAGGAAAAATATCCAAGTTTTAATTTAACAATTGTTGATACAAAATGTGCATCGTTAGGATCTGGGCTTATCGTGAAAGAAGCAGCGGCTCTGGCTTTAAAAAATACTGGCAAAGAAGAGATTTTAGAAGACGTAATGTTTAGAAGTCAACATATGGAACATCTCTTTACGGTTGAAGATTTAGACTATTTAGCAAAGGGCGGCCGTGTTTCAAAAGCATCAGCCTTCCTTGGGGGGTTATTGAATATCAAACCCATCCTAAATGTTGAAGATGGGAAACTCGTCCCCATTGAAAAAATACGCGGTAAGAAAAAAGTGATGAGACGAATCATCGATATCATGAAGGAACGCGGCTCGGATATGGAAAAGCAAGTAATTGGAATCAGCCAAGCGGATTGTGATGAAACTGCGGCAGAAATGAAAGCGATGATTGAAGAAGAATTCCATCCTATTGAAGTTATGATTACATCAATAGGATCAGCCATAGGATCCCATACAGGTGCAGGAACAATCGCCATTTTTTTCTTAAACAAAATTCCATCATAAAAGAAGGTTTTGATAAAGCTCATTGATAATTTTGCCCTTATGTTGATTGGAGCGGAAATCAACAGGCACACTAAACAGAGCGTAAAAAAATGAGTGGGGATTATACCTCACTCATTTTTCAACTCTAGTTATGGTCCGTCTTCTTGGAGTATTGATTTTTTCCAGCCTGACGATTTTTTTCGCGCATCATATTCTTTTCATGGCGAAGGGCATTATTGTCTTTCGCTTTTTTATCATTGTCTGAAGTATGCGGCATAACCTTACCCCTTTCAAATAGATTCACCATTAGTTTCTGTCAATTTGAAAAGAGTATGTAAAAACACATTAATCTTTCTTCACATATGTCCAGCTGCCCTCTTGGTACACTCTGCCCTCTTTCATTAGTTTTCCAAGCGCTCGTTTAAAGGCACCTTTGCTTAAGTTGAACCGATCTTTAATATCTTCTGGCATGCTTTTATCGTTATATGGCATGGCACCATTTCTGCTCATCATATACTCATATATCCGTTCTGCATCTAAATCCTGTGTTTCTTCTTTCCTTGCCAGTAATGAAACGTTGATCGTTCCATCTTCTTTAACATCAATAATTCGCCCTTCGACTTTTTCACCGATACGAGGCTCTTGTTGTCGTTGTGACTCATGAATAAATCCTTTAAAACCTTCTATTGTGTAAATCCAACTGCCGACTTTAGCTGTTCGATAAATATGTCCTTGCACATTCTTATTAAAATTTGCTCTTGTAGCTTTTACCGAAATGGATTCAATCACCGGGTCACTGGCAAGCTTTGCGTAGAGTAGATAATTACTGCTTAACTTTAAAGTAATATAAACTAAATCTCCAGGCTTTGGCCAGACTGATTTATGGACGGGCAAATCATCGATCCCTAACAATATATCCTTTGGAAGTCCAATATTTATAAAGACACCAATTCGCGGATTTGAGTCTGTAACCTTTACCCAAGCATAACGTCCAATCGCTATTTCTGGGATGGTGGTTGAAGCAGAGATTCGACCTTCCGAATCAACATAAAGGAAAACCTCTACCTCATCATTTTCTTCAAATTCTTGATGGGCTTGATTAAAATGCAGTAATACATCTTCATTACCATCTGTTAAAAAATACCCAAACGCAGCTTTCCGGGCTACAGTTAATGTGGTTGTTTGACCAATTAATTCATGTAAAGACATATATAACTCCTCTTTTCTTTTCACGGAGAATTAGTTTAGTATTAGGAACGCTCCAGATCATTCGTTGCTGAACAGACGCTTCCTTTTTAAATAGTTGTTTGAACTGCTATATTTTACTATAATGTACCCATAAAGGGAAACTTTAGCAGGTATGGTTTTACGATATAGATTTTAAAATGGAGGTTTTGTCATGTCAAAAGATAGCTCATTTGATATTGTATCTCAAGTAGACTTGTCTGAAGTATCAAATGCGATTACCCAAACAATGAAAGAAATTGGCACGCGCTATGATTTTAAAGGCAGTAAAAGTGAAGTCACACTTGATAAGGAAGAGCTTGTTCTTGTTTCTGATGATGAATATAAAATGGACCAGCTAAAAGATGTTTTATTTAGTAAATTAATGAAACGAGGCGTACCAGTTAGAAATCTTGATTACGGGAAAATTGAAAAGGCTTCTGGCGGAACGGTTCGACAACGAGCTAAACTGGTTCAAGGTATTGATAAGGAAAATGCAAAAAAAATTAATACCATTATTAAAAATAGCGGTGTCAAAGTAAAAAGCCAGGTTCAGGACGACCAAGTGCGTGTTAGCGGAAAAAGCAGGGATGATTTACAAAAAATTATCTCACTTGTCCGTGAAGCGGACTTAACCGTGGATGTCCAATTTATTAATTATCGATAATGGAAAGGCGAAGGGATATAAATCCTTTCGCTTTTTTTATTATCTTTATTTTTCATAATTTGACCCATTTATCTAAAACTAATATCGAGTAAACACTTGGAGGTTTTAGGAAATGAGCAACAATCAAAATCAACAAAAGAAGACCTTTCCAGCACAGCACCAAAATCATCAGCCTGGAATAGAAAGTGAAATGAATCCTCGTCCCGTCTCGGTTGATCCCAATTATAAAGCTGGGGGTAAATTAGCTGGGAAAGCAGCGATTATTACTGGTGGCGACAGTGGAATAGGCAAATCTGTTGCTATTTATTTTGCCAAAGAAGGGGCAGATGTAGCAATTGTCTATCTAGAAGAGCATCAAGATGCAGAAGAAACAAAGCAATTAATTGAAGCCGAAGGACGAAGATGTTTACTTTATTCAGGTGACATTGGCAATGAAGATTTTTGTAAGGAGACCGTAAATAAGATTCATACTGAATTTGGCAGGGTCGATATCCTAGTAAATAATGCAGCTGAACAACATCCGCAAAAAAGTTTGTTATCGATTACTTCGCAACAATTGGAAAAGACGTTCCGAACAAACATATTCTCCTTTTTCTACATGACGAAAATGGTCCTGCCATTTTTAAAAAAAGGGGCATCGATCATTAATACATCTTCCATTACGGCTTACAAGGGGAATGAACAGTTATTGGACTATTCCGCCACAAAGGGAGCAATCGTTTCCTTTACCCGCTCCCTAGCGCTGTCCCTCGCACCTCAAGGAATTCGCGTTAACGGTGTGGCGCCAGGTCCAATTTGGACACCGCTGATCCCTTCTACTTTTCCTGCAGACCAGGTTGCTACGTTTGGTTCTAATACGGCAATGGGTAGAGCAGGAGAGCCCTATGAATTAGCAGCTAGCTATGTTTTCCTTGCCTCAGATGACTCCTCCTATGTCAGTGGGCAAATGATTCATGTAAATGGCGGGGAAATTATCAATGGATAAGAAAAGCGCAAGCGCCCTGTTCAGCGGCGTATAGCCTGGAGCGCTCCAACTGAGATAAAGGAAACACGAAGAGCCGAAGGCGATTCGATGTTGACTTATCGTAGGGCGGAGAGCGAAGGACATTAGCCGCTAGGGCGCTGGAGCTAGACAGTTATCTAAGTTCAAAAACCTATACTTTGTTATCACTCAAAAAAATGTCGGGGAAAGCCCCCGACATTTTATCGCTTGTTTTTTCTTAATTTAAGTATAAATAGCATAAATAACAGGTAAACAACAACTAAGCCTGCAATTAATGGAATATTGATGCCGCTTTTCTCAGCTACAACGTAGACTTCGGAATTATCCCGATCGAGAATAATCATATATTTATTATCATCACTTTTAACTTTATCACCTGCAAGCAAACCTCTCAGTTCTTTTCCACCTTCAATCTGATCGGTGGTTAACGTAACACTTTGAGACTTGCTTGAATTATTGATTGCAATAATAGATGTCTCACCTTTATAAACTCGTTTATAGACAACCATTCCCTTTTGATCATAGAGCATTTCCATTGTGCCCCTTGTCAAGGAAGGAAGTTGGTTCCTTAATTCCCCCACCTTGGTCATATAATCAATTAGTTCCTTTTCAGCCCTGAAACTCATTTGTCCGCGGTTATCAGGAATTCCTCCTCCATTTAAAGCAATTTCCGTCCCATAATAAATGATGGGGATTCCGGGGGTGCTATAAAGGTACAATAATGCTGTTTTCCAGCGAGATCCTGGGAATTGTTTCTTTGCGACAATATCACTTGTAAATCTTGATGTATATTCGTTATCCAAAAAATTAGCCCTTAAAAAGGAGTCCTGTTTATTATCGCCATCGGAATAAAGTGTGCTGAATGACTGATCCGTACTTGCAAATGTCTTTCGTAACTTTTCACTGTACTGATAAGTAATTACACTGTCTATCCCTGCACCTTTATATTCTTGTAAATGTATCGAAGCATTGTTGGACATTACACCTAATAGGAAGAAGTCCTTCTTTTCCTTCTTTACTTCAGTTGAAAAATCAGTCCAAAAGCTGATTGGAACCATGTTTACCTCTGGTAAACTTAGCCCATCAATATCTGTTTTATTAATCCACCATTTTGCAGTATCTATTAAGTATTTTTTTACTTCGGGGTTGTCCTGATTAAGATCAGGCAATCCATCAATCCAACCTTTCTCAAGTTCATTTTGATTTCCAGTTTCAGAGGTGATATCCTGTTTTGCATGAAACCAATCCTTCTTGCTGGAATCACTTAGCCAAGGATGGTCCGTCGCTACATTATTTGTGACATAATCAATCAATACCTTCATCTTTCGTTTATGTGCCTCTTTTACTAACATTTGAAAAGACTTCATAGTGCCAAAATGTTCATCTACTTTGTAAAAATCCTTTACCCAATAGCCGTGATAGCCATTTTTGGCATTATCAAAAATAGGGGTTAATCGAAGCGCAGTAAATCCCATGTCATGTATGTAATCTAACTTATCAATGATTCCTTTAATATCTCCGCCATTATACGCTAAAGGATCTTTTCCATTAACATCAGCATCATTATTTCGATCTCCATCGTTAAAACGATCTATCATGATGGAATAAATCGATTCATCCTGCCATAAGCGGTCTTCCTTTTTCACCGCTGCATGTGCAGAAATCGATGAATTTAGTAATAAAAACAAGATTAAAATAAATGGTGTAATTTTTTTCATATCGTTATTTCCTCCTCTAAAAAAGGGAAGAGGATATCCTCTTCCCTACACTATTTTAATCGAATCAAGTTTTTATTCCAAATTTAAATTTCGATCCTTCTGAAATTCATGCCTAATTTACAATATTAATATTGTAATCCTTAAACCATGTGTGTAGTTGCACAAGATACGCCAATAACTGAGGCCCTGTCATCAATTGGCCAAACCAAGGTTCTTGAAATGAATTTCCACCAGATTTGACGATAGTTTCAAGTTGATCTTTATTAAAAAATTCATGCAGGACCGAGGATTTATCCTGTAATATATGCTCCACCAGTTTTTGAACCGCAACGGTGTAAGCCGGATTATGTGTCTTTGGATACGGGCTTTTCTTACGATACAATACTTCCTCCGGTAAAATACCTTCAAATGCTTTTCGGAGAATGCCCTTTTCCCTGCCACGATGCATTTTGATCTCCCACGGGATATTCCACACATATTCGACGAGGCGGTGGTCAGCAAAAGGAACCCTAACTTCCAAACTAGCTCCCATACTCATTCGATCCTTGCGGTCAAGCAATGTGGTCATAAAACTAATCATATTAATATAAAATAATTCTCTACGCTTTGATTCTTCGTCGCTCTCACCATCTAACCTTGGTGTTTCGGAAATCGTTTGATAATATTTTTCCATTACATAATCATTTAATTTTAGTTTTTCCTGCCAGTGTAATTTCAATAAATTATGTCGTTCTGATAGGGAACGCATCCACGGAAACCCTGGACGTTCTAAGTCTTGTTTGCGATGAAACCAAGGGTATCCCCCGAATATTTCATCTGCACATTCACCTGACAGGCTGACGACAAAATCCTGTTTTATTTCTTTGCAAAACCAAAGTAACGAGGAATCCACATCAGCCATTCCTGGAAGGTCCCTAACATGGGTCGCTTCCACCAAATCATTGACCAACTGTTGTTGTGAAATGATTTTGGTATGGTGGAATGTCTTATATTTATCGGTGATCATTTGAATAAATTTTCCATCAGCATCTGGTTGGAATTCCGTTGAGGAAAAATATTTGTCATTTCCCTCATAGTCAATAGAATAGGTGTGAAGCTGACCTTTGTTTTGTTCTTGGAACCCCTTAGCTGCTATTGCTGTGATGATGCTCGAATCCAACCCGCCTGACAAAAATGTACTTAGTGGAACATCCGAAACAAGCTGTCTTGTAACAGCATCGGTAACTAAATAGCGAACCTTTTCAGCTGTCTCCTCTACACTGTCCTTATGTTTTTCACTTTTTACATTCCAATAGCGCCAAATTTTCAGACCATTTTTTGAAAATGTTAAAGCATGCGCTGGTCTTAGTTCACTTATTCCTTTAAACACACCAGATCCGGGTGACCTTGAAGGGCCAACTCCAAAGATCTCTGCAAGACCTTCTTGGTCGATTTCAGTTTTCACTTCAGGATGGGCTAAAATCGCTTTGATTTCAGATGCAAATAAAAGACCTTCCTGGTGTTCTCTAAAAAATAGCGGTTTTACCCCTAAGCGGTCGCGTCCAATAAAGAGCTGTTCCTTCTTGCTATCCCAAACTGCAAAAGCATAAATTCCATTCAAATGATTGACACACTCTTCCGCCCATTCTATATAGGCAGATAATAGAACTTCTGTATCAGAATGACCTTTAAATGAATATCCTTTAGTATGGAGAACTTTGCGGATATCTTCTGTATTATACAATTCCCCATTGTAGCAAATTGTGTAATTATATCCGTCTTTTTGTTTGGACATTGGCTGTCTTCCCCCTTCAGGGTCAACAACAATAAGTCTTTTATGGCCAAAAGCAACATTTGCATCAGACCAGATGTTGGTTTCATCAGGGCCTCTTTTTGCCAGTGTATTTGTCATTTTCGTCAGTGTATCGCCTTCGTTCTTGATGAATTTATCAAAATTAATCCAGCCTGTAATGCCACACATTTCCTTTCACACTCCCCATTAACAAAGGCTATTTTCGCATAGATGGTTGTTTTCGTATTATTTCATCAACCCGTAAAACCAAGTGCTTCGTGGCATCTTTTCGTAAGAACATTTGCGAAAATCGCCTAGAAACTTAGTCAATGACCCTAATTAAGCTCATAAGCAACAAAGTTTACGAAAAGAGCCTTAACAAAACTACTGTACATGAATTCATGTTTTATACTATTCAGCCCATGGGAAATGGTTAATTGTCCAAATAGAAAAGCGGTAGGCACCGTGATTAGTCAGTTTTTTTGTTTGGCTGTGTTAAAGAACATTGTTAATTCTGTAACCAAGTTGATTGGAGCGGAGATCAACACACCAGTTTAACACAGCCTTTTTTAAAAAATAATACTTCAATTTCAGTTATAAAATTTCTTGAAGATGTCTAAAAAGAAGATGATATCATCTGGCACGGAGGTTAATAATGAATCGACAACAACGAATGAGACTATATGATTTTCAGGAAAGGGCCTACACCGAAGGAACAGTTGAACAGATAAATGAACAATGGATTTTCTTTGATGAGGAAACGGAAGAAGCTGAAATGTTAGATGATTACCTTCAGCAAGAAATAGAAGTCTTCCGTATGAATCGTTGGAAGAAAGGTATTTTGTATGAAACAGGTAAAGTTCGAATTGGAAATGAAGCAACGATGCTGCGCAATCATGATTTAGTGAGGATTAGAAAACATTTAGTTTACTCGCTTGAGAGGCTTTTAGATGGGATAAATGATGATGCTTTTTTTCAATTTGTTACCACTTTAAACTCCTTAAATTTTTCCATTTACGATTGCATTTACTGTTATAATCATTTATCCTTCTTATCAGATGAAAATCGCAAGGATGGTGTAAATTTTTTAGTTTTTGATAATCAGGAGCAAATATGTAATGTCCAACACCATTTTTGTTATTATGAAAAGGTTAATGATCGATTTGAATTTACATTAAATACCGGTAAACGGTTAGTGATTGAGAAAATGATTTCATAGAAAAAGGCATGGGCAACCACGCCTTTTTCATTTAGAAGCATATTTCTTTTACTCTGTAAATTGACTTTTACAGTGCCTTTCAAATAAAAGAAGACTGCCAAGTTTACAGGCAGTCCTGAGAGGTACAAATAGATTTATGGGTTTAAAAATGACATAGGCAATTTTTCAAAGCCTAGATATAAGACAAGTACCCAAGCAATGATAAACTGAATCCAGAATACAGATGTTCTTCTGTTATTCGCTACTCGGCCAAGGATCATTTCAAATAATCCGATGATCCAAATTCCGACAACCGCTTTTAATATATACCAGACATCAATTTTGTAAACCGAAAATAGAAGTCCGATACCTGTGGCAAGAATAAGCAAATATAATACTCGTAAAATCATCTGAACAATTTTAAATCCTTTTGCCTTTCCACCTTTATGTAATAGAAGTGCAACCACAAATAAGATTAGTGCTAAAACCCATGCCGTGATATGTCCGTGAATCAATAGAGCCCCTCCTAATGTATAAAATATCTTTGATTTCGAAATTTATCATACCATAAACAATGGATAAACACGAAAAAATGAGTGTCAAATAAAGTAACAAACATAAGAATACTATCTCTCAATTGGGAAATAAGTATTATTCCTGAATGGTATTTTTTAGTGTTCCAATCTTTTCAATCGTTACTTCCATTTGATCCCCTGGGGATAAAAATTTAGGTGGCTTAAATCCTTTCCCTACACCAGCTGGTGTACCGGTCGCAATAATATCCCCTGGTTCTAATGTCATTCCAGCTGATAAAACGGAGATAATCTCCTCTATCGGAAATATAAAATTCTTTGTATTTGAGTTCTGTCTTACTTCTCCATTCACCGTTGTATGTATATTTAGATGATTGGGATTTTCAATTATACTTTTGTGGACAATCCACGGTCCCATTGGACATGTGGTATCTAGACTTTTCCCGATGAAAAATTGCTTGTGCCGCGATTGTAAATCTCGAGCGGTTACATCATTAAGAATGGTATAACCAAATATGTAATCCAATGCTTCTTCTTTTTTTATTGCCTGACCCTTTTTACCAATAATAACAGCAAGCTCTCCTTCATAATCCAGTTGATCGGTTACATTTTGGTGATTTAGGACCATTTCATTAAACCCGACAACCGTTGTCGGTGCTTTCGTAAATACCATGATATGCTCAGGAATATCTGCTTCACTCCCCATTTCAATCGCATGTTCTGCATAATTTTTTCCTACACAAAAGATATTTTTACTCGGCCTTGGAATCGGAGCCAATAGTTTTACTTCATCGATAGGAAGATATAAAGATTCAGCCCTTTCACTAGTTTGTATCCACTCCAGCAACCCATTAACTTTTTGGATAAAGGTCTCACCAGAGGCAATACACTCAAGCATGGAAGAAGGAAAGCTTTTTTGCCCTGTCATTGCTTCTTCTGCATGGTTTAGTAAAAGTACTTCTGTTTCTCCTTGGTCAACCAATCCCACGAACAATTCATCATTATAATCTACTGTTACAAATTTCATTGGTTTCACCTCAATTATTTTAATTTAATACACTTAATATATTAAAAGAAACAAATCAAACCAACAAATATTAAGGACTAAATAAAGGCTAATCCCCCGTTTATAGCAATCTAACTTTTTTGGGCTAATCAATCACATTACCTTTGCCCATACATAGGATGTAGAAGATACTTTGAAGAAAAAGGGTGTTGATAATGCCAGCAATTGTTGGAGTTGCACAGGTCATTACACTTGGGAGCAGTTCAGTTTTCCATATTGGAGACGTTTATAAAATTATGCCATTCTCTACCGCAAAAACCTTTTCTGGTGCTGGTTCCTTTAACACGGGGGATAGCTTACAGCTCCAAAATAATGTTAGTTCGACAAATACCCAAGATTCAGATGTTTACGATCAAGGAATTGCACTGAATGCTTAATGAGTGGGTGGGTTTAAATGAATTTTTATATACAGCAGTCCATTCAAATCAATTTCATTAAAATTGGCGGGATTACCAATTCCTCCGTCTTGCAAATAGGCAGTGCTGGGATTATCAAACCTACGGCTCACTTATATAATACCGGTGGTTTTACACAACCTGCACCACAAACGACTCAAATTTCAGGCACTTTATTAGGAACACCTTCAGTACCCCTGCAAGCTGCCGTTAGAAAACAGGAGCAGTAGCTCGTCCTACTAGATAAAATTCGATTATTTTATTGGCGAAATAATTGTGAGGTGATTAAATGAATCAGGATTATTCCCAATATCTTCAATGGATGCAGATGTGTATTCAAGCACAGGAGCAAAGGATTCTAACGTTAGAAAAAACTCTCCAAAAAATGAGAGAAGATATCAAACAATTAAGTGAAAGACAGTCCATCCATGTAGACAAAATTGAATATAAATTTGATCAATTGAAGGTGGAGACTCTCGAAGGGACCTTAAATATTGGTTTAAACCCATCTGAATTAGCCGGAATCGAAGACTTCGCTGTCCAAAACCAGTCCTTAACCACCCCAATTTCACCAAAACATCAAATGCAAAGATCCATGAAAATCGAGGAAGCGATGTACCGATATATAGAAACGGATTTACCTCCAATCGTTGAGGCCGCCCAGAGGGAATTAAACGTTCAACCGAATGATGAATATTTATCATTTATAAAACAAGACATCATCAAGCAGCTTCCGAGCAGGATAGAACAACATTTAACCTCCAATTCCGCTACCAGCCGTTCTTCTGAAGCTGCCCGTTCTGACGATTTAATTATTGAAGCACTAAAGAAGGAAATTCAAAATGGAGTGAATATTTTTTTCAGCAATTTACCTGAAAATCTGAAAGGGATGAGAACAGAATGAACTTTCAAGTTTATAACCGCGAGCTCTGTGTTCAAAGCATAAAAATCATCGGGGTGGCAAGTTCATCGTTAGTAATGGTGGGCGATACCGAAACGATCCAGTTGGCCTCAACTTTTGATACCCCTGCGGAATCATTAATTATTGGCCCGTTTGTTCCCCTATCACCGGAGTGAACATGATGTTGCAAAGAACCTCTTGTGTAGATTCTATAAATATTAAAATTGTTTCCTTTGCCTCTACGGTCCAGCTAGGGGATTCCTGTATCATTAATGGTCTTTCAAAAGCACTCGCTGACCAACGAGAAACAGAATTATTTTATGGAAATGAGGGTAACTTTCTCCCCTATCGTGTTTTTAGCGAACCTATTCCTTTTCAACCAATTACTGAACCTTTCACATACTCTCGTCAAAATCCGAACCCGCTAATTAGGGTTAGTAAGATTGATATTATAGGGATATCCTCTTCGTCCCTTTTACACGTAGGTAATAGCGGACATGTTTCGATGGAGGCAAGGGTTAAACATATTCGCGAACTAGTTTCTGTTCCGAGAAAAGATGGTGGGGGAGCAGAACATGGACAAAAATAAAAGCATAAGATACTTTTAAGGATGATAAGTAAGTTTACTAAAAAGGATGTTTGTTATGCCAGCGATTATCGGCCCTGTCCAAATCGTTCACGTAAGTGGAGGTGTTGTCCAATTTGGGGATACAGTCTATATCTCTCCGAAGGCCGCCTCTAAGACAAATGCAGGTTCAGGTGCATTTAATACCGGTGGATTTATCATTGCAAATAACGGGTTAAGTGGTACCAATGTACTTGATACAAATGTAATCGACCAGCCAATTGTGGGGAATAATTAAAAAATGACATAAACCAAAATGGTCTATGTCATTTTTTGTTATCTTAATCCTTTTCAATCTTTAAAATATGGGCTCCATCAAAGAAAAACAAATACCTTTCAGTGACCTTTCTTTTCCAGATTTGTTCGATTGCTCGGGTGTATAAGTTAATTTGCATCTTGTATCGGTTTTCAAGAATTGATCTCGCTTGTTCAAACCCGCCTTTATAACGATCAGATATACGATCTGATTTATAATCCACCAAAACAAGCCCGTCTTCGTCCTCAAAGATGCAGTCAATAATCCCTTGCACAAACACAGATTCTTCTTCATCGTTCCAAGCAGGATACACATCACGAGCATGCATGGAAAGTGTAAAAGGAACTTCTCTGTTGATTGTTTTTGCATTAAAATACCTTAGCCCCAAATCTGAATGGAAAAATTGAACAATCAAACGTTTATCAATGATTGAAGCTTGTTCGTGGGTTAGCAATTCATTGTTAACCATCCATGTTATTTGTTCTTGAAGAGACTCTTGACTCACTGCTTTCGTTAAATCGACATGCTGCATGACCATATGCATGGCCGAGCCACGTTCAGCAGGACTTAATTGCTTTTCCTGCATAAATTTAGGGCGTTTTATGATCGACTTTTTAAAGTGGTTGACAAGGTCAGTCCCACTTTGTTCATCCGCGATTTCCCTTTGCCGTTTCATTTCAGATACTGATTGTTTTGAGCGATGGACTGCAGCCTTTGAGAAGGAATATTCCCAATCTAAGCGTGACTTTATTTCTTCAGCAAATGGTGACGTGGTCGAGACAAGTTCACCTTTTTGGACCCTATCAAGAAAATGGTCCTCTTCCATACTTGTTTCTGTTTCCATTTGTTTCACTTCTTCTGCACTTATTAGTGAAATTTTCCATAAGGAAGGATTCCTTGTAATTTCTTCAGGAACCAGGGGATTAATCGTTTCACTAATCCTTAATTCACTACCGTCTTGATGTCGAACTAATGCTGGTCCAATCCAATCAATATAGCTTGAAACTGCTGCCCGTTCATAATCCTTTAAGAGCCATTCTGTATTGGATGCCAAATCATTCCATTGGTCAATTTTTTTCATGGCATCCTTGAGTGTTGCAGATAAATAAAGTTTTTCTTTTGCCCTTGTCATGGCTACATATAAGACACGCATTTCTTCGGCGAGCATTTCCATTTTCTTTTTCCGCTTAAAAGCAATTTGCGGCAAGGAAGGGTAAGAAATTCTTTTTTCTGCATTTACATACTTAGATGCGAATCCGTATGCTTTATCTAACATAAATGGTTTACGAATATCTGCCATATTAAAGGTTCGTGCCATCCCAGCCATGAATACGACAGGAAATTCAAGTCCTTTGCTGCTATGAATGGTCATAATCCTGACAACGTCCTCTTGCTCACCAAGTGCCCTAGCTGCCCCGAGGTCGTCCCCTCTTTCAATCATTCGCTCAATAAACCGAAGGAATCTGAACAACCCCCGGAAAGAAGTATGCTCGTATTGCCGTGCCCTGTCGTATAATGCACGGAGGTTAGCTTGACGCTGCTTTCCTCCAGGTAAACCGCCGACAAAATCATAAAACTGAGTATCTCTGTATAATTGCCAAATTAACTCAGACAGGGATCCCTGCCTTGCCATAGAGCGCCATTCCGTCAGAAAGTCATAAAAGCGGCGGACTTTTTCGTAAAAGGCAGCCATATTTTCAGCTTGTTTACTCTTGCAAAAGGCAGTCACCGCCTCCCAAAACGAACCTCGCTTCTGATGAATACGGATTATTGATAGTTCTTCCTCATTCAACCCAACGATAGGTGACCGTAATACCGCTGCAAGCGGGATGTCTTGGAATGGATTATCAATCACACGTAAGAGTGAAATCATTACGGCCACTTCAGTTGCGTTAAAATAACCCGTTGAAAGGTTGGCATAAATGGGAATTCCTTGCTGCTTAAATTCTTCAATGATCTGTGGAGCCCATGTCATTGAACGGAGCAGGATTACTGTATCCCGATACATTAGCGGCCGATTTGATTTTGTTTTTGGATTATACACGGGTGCTCCACTAGCTATTAATTCTTTAATTTTAGCGGCAATAACTCTGGCTTCCAGTTGGGATTGTTCCAGACCAACTGCATCAAATTCTTCTAGTTCTCCCTCTGCTTCCCCTTCAGATGTTGCAGATGACCCTTTATCCTCAACATTTTGATTAATAAGCAGAAGTTCGACCGGGTAAGGCTCCTCTTCAGGATAAGGTGCGCCAGCACGTAATTCTGCTGCTTCGTCGTATTCGATTTCGCCAACCTTAACACCCATAATTTGTTTGAATAAAAAATTTGTAGCATCGAGTACTTCTCTTCGGCTTCGAAAATTTCGTGCTAAATCAATCCGTAAACCTGTTGATTCTCCATCAACTCTAAAGCGGTTATACTTGCCAAGGAACAGGTTGGGCTCAGCCAAACGAAAGCGGTAAATCGACTGCTTTACATCTCCGACCATAAACATATTTCCATTATGTTCATCTTTCTTAGTTACAAGTTTCAGGATCGTTTCCTGCACCATATTTGTATCTTGATATTCATCACAGTAGACCTCTTTAAAATGCCTTTGGTAAGCAAGGGCTGCTTCCGACGGCAGAAATTCTCCCATCGATGAGATTTCCTTTGTCAAAATTCCTAAGCAGTAATGCTCTAAATCGGCATAATCGACAAGTCCTTTTTCTCTTTTAACCTTTTCAAATCGCTGTGAAAATTCCTTAACAAGATGAATCAACGTTTCTATTAACGGTCGCATCTCTTCCATGTCACGTAAAAAGCTTTCAGGCTTTCGAGAAAATAGTTCATCTTTTATATCTTGAATTTTTTTCTTCGCTTTATCACGAAGTTTTTGGGCCTTCTCTGTTAGTTCTTTATCATACTCCTCACCTTTGACCTGTTTTGCGCGTGAAAAAGACCAAGTTTGCATTGCTTGATATAGTGTTTCCCAAGAGTCTCTCTTGGCTAACAGCAGAGTGTCAATCACATTTAAATCATCGATAAAATTTTCGGCCCTAGGTGCTGGTCCGCCTGGGAGCTTTGTTACTTCTAAGCCGCGCTTAATCATTTCGCTAGCCGCTTCTAATTGAAGTTCAATATCAAATAGAAGAGCCTGGATAAAGTCAAGGTCCTCAATATTATAAATCGATGAAACATCATACATCGAAATAATTGACTGTAAATATTGCTCAGGTAATGGGTTTGCTCTAGCAAAATCGTAAATTGACCGAATAATATCCATTAAAGCAGCATCGCTACGGTCACTAGTGAATGAATCCACCAAGTAAAAAAATGCTTCATTCTCTTTTTTTCCATATTCCACTTCAAATAATTCGTCCATTACTTCATCTCGGATTAATTGTGCCTCTGTTTCATCGGCAATTCGGAACCCGGGATCAACATCGATTAAGTAGTAATATTTTCGAATGACCTCCATACAAAAGGAGTGAAGTGTTGAAATGGATGCTTTGTTTAATAAACTGAGTTGCTTTCTTAAATGGCGGGACATAGGGTCGGCATCAATAGACTTTTCTAGTGCTTCCCCAATTCGATGTCTCATCTCAGCAGCTGATGCGTTCGTAAAGGTCACAACTAATAATTCATCAACATCAATGGGATCCTCTTTTGAAAGAATCTTTTGGATAATTCTTTCCACAAGAACAGCAGTTTTTCCTGATCCGGCAGCAGCAGCGACAAGAATATCCCGATCTTTAGCCATAATTGCTTTCCATTGGTCATTTGTCCATGTTACATTTTCTGGCTTGGGAGGAATAACAACATTACTCAAGATTCTCGTACCTCCTTCCTAATAAGTTCTAATACATCTTCTTTTGAATGCGGTGTAAGAACCCGAAATTGATTATTTTCAATTGCCTCGTCAAATTGACAAACAGATTTATATGAACAAAATGTACAAGGTGTTTTATCCTTTAATTTATATGGGGCTATATCAATTTGACCATCGATAATAGCGTTACCTGTTTTTAAATATAATTTGCGGACGTAAGTTTTCAGGTCATCAAATTCTGATAGACTAGCAACTTTCGATTTTTTAGATAAATTCCCGTCTTTTTTAATACCGGCGGCAATAATTTGCGAATCACCCGATTCAAGTGTATTGTCCATAAGTCGGATGACATTTTGATCACCTACCATTAATCCATTCATCTTAAATTTTTTCATTATCTCTTTTTCGATTTCATCGATTGAAATCATTTTTGTTGTATTAATAAAAGGATTATGAACATGAAAATAGAGAACACCTGCAGGGCTCGCCTTCATTTCTACCAATTCATTCGAATGTGTCATGACAATATCAAGGTAGGTTAACATTTGCAGTGCAAGGCCATAATACACTTCGCTAAAATTGACATCCTTTTCACTCGACTTATAATCAATCACTCGTAAAAAGACGCTGTCATCTGAGGCTTTTGCCTGATCCACTCTATCAATTCTCCCGGCTAATTCCATCCTTTTCCCATTTTTCAGTGAAAACGATAATGGAGGCAGTTTTCCATTAGGTCCAAATCCTAATTCTAAACCAATTGGTGAGAAACCACTCACTTTTGCATGCTCACTTAAAACGACAGAAGCACGGGTAATGATTTGTTCCAATTTCCGTTTAATATAATGATGGCGCTCGGAACTTAATAATATTTCATTTTGTAGTTTAGGAGCTAACGTCTTGACTGCTTCCTTGGAGAGGTCTTCACATTGTTTCTTTGAAAGCTCAGCCCATGAAAGGTTTTGTTCATTGACAATATCTGCAATCTGTTTTAAAGCAGCATGGAATAACTCCCCGATATCTGGAGCCTCTAACCGATACACTTGACGATCCCGGAGCTTTAAACCATGCTGAGCAAAATGAGAAAAAGCACAGGAGTTATATAATTCCATTCTGGAAACACTGGCTTGAATGGCTTCACCATATAATTCATCCGCTACCTCTTTCGAGAGCTTTACGGTTGGGTTCGAATAAAATAAGCTTGAAAACACTTTTTGTGCTTTGTCCTTACCTGAACTCTCAAGATAGTAATTATAAACATCCCAC
The DNA here is from genome assembly GCF_019219025.1 of Bacillus sp. sid0103. The sequence goes on from NZ_JAHUWN010000028.1 coordinate 73,907, forward strand.
CAAAGATTAGAAATGGGATAGCCGCGTTTTTTCCATTGCAGCTGGGAATTGAGGTAGGACAAAGACGTTGTAAAGTTTGATATAAAACTCAGTTGACTCTGTTCCGAAACTTGCGATGGATCTGAGACGTAGAAAAGTTCATCAGCTCCTGGAAACATATCTTTTATTCTCTTAATATACGAAGAAGGAATTAACGCTTTTCCTTCATCATTCGCAAGCGGGTAACAGACAAAAAGGGCTTCCGTTGGAGCGGTAAATGCTTTATAGGCAAGATAGTTTTCATCGAGTAAACGCGTCCGGCTACTTGGTGCGATATTGACCCCAGCTGCTAAAAGCATTTCCCTGTCTTCATCTGAGAGGATCCCCTCATCTGATATTTTTGCAGGCAGTATTCCTTCGTTGACACCCACTACAAACACGACTTTTATTTCATTGAGCCTTGATTTTTCTAAATCACCAATCAATACTTGGTCAAGTGCAGGAGGGATAAGTGAAAAATGTAAGGATTCAAATCCTGATTCTAAAACCGCTGCAAATGCCTTTAGTGCAATTGGCTCTTCACCTAATATTTCAACATATTGATCGAGCAGATCGATTACAGCATTCCACACTTGTTCGTGCTCACGCATTTTAACAAGGTTACCCTTCTCTTCGGCAGCCGCTTTCCATTTCTCAAGCTTTGCTGGAACATCCAATTCCTCTAGCAATAAATAAATAGCTTCACAGAGTTTTCGTCCCGAATCTGCTTTTTTCAAACGTCTTGATAGCCGTAATAACGGAGCTGTTATCATGAGTTTTAATTCATTTAACTCTTGTTCCATTTCTTTTTCAGCATCGGTTTGTGAGATTGTCTCTAATTCTAACCCTCTAATCCGACGGTAACTCCAACGATCTTTTTTCGTCCATTTACTTCCGCTAATTCCGTAAGCTAGACAATAATTTTCTAGTTTGTCCATTTTTTCACGCATTTTAGCGAAATTTTCCTGAAGGGGATATAACAATTCTGTTTTTATCACTCTGAATACAGGTTCATAGCGCCAGTAAGAATTGATCACTTCCAGACTCGAACGAATTAATTCAATCAGTGGATGGTTCAGCATCGTCCTTTTTTGATCAATAAAATAGGGAATCTGATAATCGTTGAAAACTGGTTCAACAATCTCATGATAGTCCACGCCATTTCTGATTAATAAAGCGATATCCCGGTACCGGTAACTCTTCGTCCTGACAAAATCGCGTATCTCTCTGGCAACCCCTTCGATCTCAGCTCTACGATTTACTGCTTGGCAAATATTAATTTTTGACTCACCCAAATATGGGACTGCAGGCCGGGAATCAAATTTTCCTTCCAGATGTTGTAATGAAGGCTGATTCCATTTCTTTTGTTCTTGTAAAATGACAGGTTGATCCATCTCGATACCGTTTGCTCTTGCTAAATCATAAATAGAAAAACAAGCTCCACCGGATAAACGGAATAAGTCAAGTTCATCAGGAGGTGCAGCAAGGGATAAGTGATCTGTTGTCAGTGCAATTGAAACGGTTTTACAATGCTTCATCAACTCCACCATTACACGATATTCCTGGGGTGAAAAACTATCAAAACCATCGATATATATTTCAGCATCTTTTAAATAGGTTGAGCTGGTTATTTTCTCCGCTAGTAGGGTAAAGTAGTCCTCTGAATCGATATATTTACCAAAAATTTCATCTTCAAACTTTTTATAGATTATTTCTAAATCTTTGATTTTATCATGTAAGGCATTGGCTGCCGTTGTATCTCCACTCGATTGGAAGGAACTCTGAATCAGCTCCTCGGGACTTATACAGTATCGTTTAAATTCCGTTATCATTTGCTCCAGTTGTTTAATAAATCCAGACTTATCGGCAGCACGCTGAAAAAGCTGTAGTTGCTCCTTTTGCTCATCGATAATTTTGCGAATTAGCATGCTCATCCCTACACTGCTTAAATGGATTCGGCTAATCCCGCCTGTTTCTTGCAAGATTCGCCACGCCATCCGAGAAAAACTATATACTTGAGCGCGAATCATTCCGCCAATCGCTGGGTCTGTAGCCAATCGATATTCAGATAAAAAAGTCATCTGTTCTGGAACAATATAAATAATCGGAGTTCCTTCTGGGTTTTCCAGAAGCCGCTCCTTTATTTCTTCAAGGAACATAGCTGTTTTGCCACTTCCCGACCGCCCGATTACCATTCTTAATGACATGTAAAAACCTCACTTTCCACTACCACTAAAAGGAACTATATCTCTCATTCTATCACAAAATAAGCACAAACGTTTGGAATACCACTAACAGATTGGAGCCATAATTGGTAAATTCTACGGTTTTTTCAAGCAAAAAAAAACACGATTCATCATCGTGTATACCCTTTATCTTCTCATCTAAAAATGGACATCCATTTCATTTAATGGCCAGTAGCGTAAATCCACTTTACCAACCACTTGACTGGCTGAAATAAAACCGAATTGCCGGCTGTCCCAACTACCTAGACGATTATCACCAAGGACAAATAACTTTCCATCAGGGACTGTATTTTCACCGGTAATTTCTTTTAAACTAAAGTCACCAGTAATCCTTATCCCAGGTGATTTTTGTTTATACACATTTAAAAAAGGCTCTTCATACTTATGTCCATTAATATACAACTGGTCATCACGATATTCGATTTTATCACCTGGCAAGCCGATTATCCGTTTTACAAAATCTTCTTTTTTATTGGCATGAAAAACAATAACGTCAAATCGATTCAATTCTCCCACTTGATAACCAAGTTTGTTAACGACTAGTTTATTCCCATCCTGCAGCGTTGGCATCATGGATTCGCCTTCTACTACATAGTTTGAAAAGAAAAATGTACGAATAAAAGCAAAAATAATGATTCCGATTGCAAAAGCTTTAGCCCATTCCATGCCTTCCTTTTTCCATTCAATCTTCATTTACGCTCCTCCGTTTCTCCTGCTTATAGTTTCTGTCTATTTCCCCATTATGGTCAGTTTCCGGGCTCTTATTCATTCTGCCTTCAATTCTTTTACCAACGATCCAAAGAATGAAAATAATAAGCAATACTACAACAGTCCGAAGCGGCTTTGTCAGCAATGACTGAACATCATAGCCCACAAAACTAATCGTGAAAATCATCACCATTTTCCCAATACACACGGCTAACATGTATTGAGAAAGGCGAATTTTAGAAAGACCTGCAACTATGTTGACTACAGCTGAGGGTGTAAATGGAAAACAAAGCAGTAAAAAGAGTGGGCCGAATCCATGACGATCTACCCAATCCATCAATTTGCGGACCTGAGGGTGCTTGGGCAAAAAAGCTAATAACTTTTGTTGTCCATACCTTCTGACTAGTAAAAAAACGAGCATTGCCCCGATACATGCGCCTAGCCATGAATATAAGAATCCTAACCAAAGTCCAAACGCACTGGCATTTGCCATTACAAATAAAAACAATGGGAGAAATGGCATAAATGCTTCAATGACTATAAGCAATATGCCTGGTATCGGCCCAAGGGCTCGATAATCCTGAATCAGACTCATAATATGTTCAAGTGTAAACCACGATTTTAATGATTCAATGTCCATCCGATTTCTCCCCATTATTTTTACTAAGGCTATTTTCACATAGATTGTTGTTTTTCGTATAATGTTATCAACCCGTCTAATTAGATGCTTCGTGGCATCTTCTCATAAGAATATTTGCGAAATTGCCCAGAAACTTAGTAAATAACCCTTATAAGGCTCCAAAAGCAACAAAATTTACGAAAAGAGCCTTTACTAATTAGCAGTACCCATGTTTACTTTGTAATAAATTGATGGAGTGCTTGTTTGTTTTTTTCGACATCAATATCTAATACTGCTCCCTCCCCAGCTATTCTCGCATTTGAATAACTATTTTCGACAGGAATTCGCAACGTATCGATATTTCCTCGATTACTCGAAAAGAAATCCTTAGCCATAAATGTTATGTCTGAAGTGTCCATATTTGTATTCACATAAGGAGATACGACTCCGATAAGTTTAGGTAGTTTGGGAATCGTTTGGAGGCCCATCAATTGATCTCCAATGGCTTTAACTGCCTTTTGCTGCCGTTCTACCCTTCCAAAATCACCTATAGCATCATGGCGATACCGGACATAACCAAGCATTTCCTCTCCATTTAATTTTTGCAGACCTGGCTCTAAAGTTACATCAATATTTTTAGACATTTTTTTCTCTACATCTATCTCTACCCCATTTGGAAATGCTTCATCAATAAGTTGCACAAAGCCTTGAAAATCGACAATAACATAGTACTGAAGGTCAATATCAAAATTTTGCTTGATCGTTTGTCTCATTAATTCTGGTCCGCCCCGAGCAAAGGCAGAGTTAACTTTATGTTTACCATGACCTGGAATTTCGAGGTAGCTATCCCTCATAATGGAAGTTAATTTAAAGGTTCCTTTGTCTTCATTATAATGAACAATCATGATCGTATCTGCACGCGACTTTTCCTTGCCTCTAGCATCACTTCCAAGCACAAGTATATTTGTACCTCCATACTGATCCTTTTGCCCTTCGAAAGTATAGACAACATTTGAAGCTTTTTTATCAATTTTTTTTAGTGATTGATTAACGCCCAGCCTGTATTGATAATAAGCATAACCTGCCACTGCCCCAATCAGTAGTACGAATACCAGTAAAATGGATGGCCATTTTCTCTTTTTCTTCATTTGATGTTTATCAGATCTCATTGTTATCACCTATTCATCCACGTTTTTTATTCTTCTATTTATATGACTGTTTTTTCACTTTAAGGGTTTCTTCATTTAATTCATTTTCCCCTATCAGATATCCTTCTATTAATAAAAACTTTCTCATATAACAAGTGAAATTTTCAATAAATAAAACTCGCCAAATGACGAGTTTTTGATAATGTAATGGCCTATTGCTTTTAATGTTTCTTTTTTGTAAAATAAAGAGGAACGTTTGTTCTTATTTTAATGAAAGGTGTGACCGAAAAAATGACCAGAATCCCCGAAGATGATCGTGACATAATGGAAAAAGCTATGTATTTGCCAATGGTTCTAATTATCTTAAACCGGGATTTAACTGTTGTAGAAAAGAGCCCGTTTAAACTAAAACAACCCTATTTAGATTTGATTGAGGAAACGATGAAGGAAATACAGAGGGAATTGGCGGATGTAAAACAATATATGAAAAAAAATAAGCTTCAGGTAATTGAAACAAAACGGGACGATGCTTTTACGCTGTACAGGTTTATTTATAAAGGCTATGAAGAAAACCATAATTACTTTAATCCAAGAATCCGTAATAAGGTCCAAGAATTAATGGAGGCCTATTTATTAAAAAAACATCTGTCCCGCTAGTGATTAATCAATGGCAACCTTATTTTGGATCCTTCACACGAGAATTGTATTCAAAAGATGTTTCCAATGCATTTAATGGCTGTGGCCCATGTGGCAAATAAAATAACCTTCTCCCATTACTTTCTATTCTTTGCAGAAGCTTTGATTTTAATAACGAAGTTCTTAACATCTGGCCTTCGATTGTACTTACTGGGACTGGAAATATGTGCGATTGTTTATTGCGGAAAATGATCATTGTTTTTTGAGCGGCTACGCGGCGATAACTCTCAACATGTTCAAATGAAATCCAAATACACGTAGGAATTAGCGGAGAAACCGTAGGATAAAAATAAATGTGATAAATTGGTTCAATTATGATTGGAAGCTTTCGGGAATAGCCAATTAATTGCCGTGTTCCTCTTTTCCTGCTTTCGTAATCGACACCAAAATAACTACAACTTTTTTTGATGATATCCAGTGGCTTGAAGGGCGACAAGAATTCATCTTCTAATTCCACTATACGCGAATAAATTTTACTTCCATATACCACTGGTTCAAGAAATAACGTGCGTGAATTGATTTCATAATCTTCGATTTGTTTCAACCCATCCAACTCCTTTTTCATCTTATCCACCATATCTTACCACTCCTTGTTATTTATTCCCTTACTTTTCTGAATTGTTCTTAAATTATTCACAAATTTCACACTAAATAAATATTTATCTGAAAATTATAAAAACCAATGATATTCTTCAAAAAAAACCATATAATTTTAAAAAGCATCTGAGGTGATTTTCATGAATGAAAAATCATACACGGAATTGATGAAACTTGGTGCCATGAAACGCAATCGTCTGAAAGAGAACTTTGTCCAGGATTTATACATCGAAATGCTATTGTCTGAAATTCAGCTAACGGTCGAAAAAGAAAAATTATTGCAAAAAATTGATGCCGCCATCGATGGTCGTGACAAAAAGTTATTTCTTCAGTTATCCGGGCAACTGAAGGAAATTAACAAAAAGTTTGGAACGTAAATTACTTTTTAGCTGCCGTCATGATTGACGGCTTTTTTATTTTTTTAGGCAATGAAAGCTTGTCTAGTGAAATAACATATTTATTTTAATTTTTTTACTAACAAAAAAAAGGCGGTGACGTATAAATATGTCTCAGCCTTTTTAATGGTTTATTTATTCCTTTGTTTCACTTCATATTCTTCAAGCATGGAAATCCGATCAAGCATAGTTGGATGGGTATACCTGAAAATTTTTACTAGTAGCGGTGGATTCACTTGACTTAAACCAGAACGAGTCAATTCCTGGAAAGAAGTGATTGCAGCTTCTGTATTATTGGTCATCTCAATTGCATATTTGTCGGCCCGTGTTTCCTGATAACGAGAAGCAAAATTTGTAAATGGACTAGCAGCAAACAAGAGCATCGATAGGATCATAAAGAATAACGGCAATGAGCGGATATCTCTTATGTCTGATATTTTTAACTCGTTTCCCCAGCGTTTTATTGCCCAATTCATAATCCTATAGGTCAAATACAAACCCAGGAGGGAAATTAGCAAGTAGCCTGCTATTCCAAAATAAATATGTTTCTCGATATAATGGCACATTTCATGAGCCATTATAAATAAAATTTGATTATCATTTAGTTTGTTTAAAGTGGTATCCCAAAGGACAATTCGAGCATTTGAGCCGATCCCCGTGACATAGGCATTTAAAGCATTCGTTTCTTTTGACTTATCCACTTCAAAAACATTCTGTGCTGGAATTTCGGCCTTTTCAGCCAATACTAAAATTTTGGTTTCTAATTCTTTATTTTTTAATGGATAAAAGTCATTATATAACGGATCAATCACCACTGGTTGGAGAAACATCATAAATAATGTTAACGGAATCGATAATAACCACCCATATAGCCACCATCGTTTTTGGCTTTTCTTCATCAGCCAGTATAGTACCGGGACAATTATAAGCCATGTTCCATAATTTATCCAAAAATCTATCAACTCATTTTTCATCCAAGAAGTAAACGTTTGGGTTGAAATATTATACGTTTTTGATAAAGAATAACTGATATAGCTTAATGGAAAAGTCGCCACATAAGCAAAAACAGATAACCAAATTAAATATATAGCGGTTTGAAGCAATTTATATTTTGAGGAATTTTTGGCCCAGTTCTTCATTGCTTTCGATAACCCGAATAACAATACTAAAAAGTAAAAAAGCCATTCTAACGGGGTAGATAAGAAAAATAATAAATTTCTTATTTTGGAATACTCTTCACTAAGCATAAGTTCCCTGCCATTTAAAAAAGTGGCCGGGTCCGCCTTCGACCCCTCATATTCGAATGGAAGGCTTGAATCAGCAAAGTAGAATAAATACCAATAAATAAACAATCCATATAGAATGTAGCCCATAACCGCATAGACTCCCATTTTTCTCGCCATAATTTGTCCCCCTTCATGTACAACCTCTCTATACTTAGTTTAGTTAAAAAAGGACAAATTAGAACAATTAAAACAAAAGCCGGTATAAAATACCGGCTTACAAAAGATAGGAATATATCGATAGGACAGCAATTGAACCGAGGACGACGATGATAACATTAGCGCCTAAAAAGGCTGCGATAAAAGCTGCCGCTGCACCTAACACCCCGTACCAAATATCATTATTTTGTATTAAAAGAATGGAGGGAAATATTAACGCACCAAGCGTGGCAAACGGAACATTTTTTAATACCCCTTGAATAAAAGGTGGGAGTTCTTTCCCTTTCAATAAAACAAAAGGCATCATTCGGGGAATATATGTAACCACACCCATTCCAAGAACCATCCATAATATTTCAATCTTCATGTCTTACACTCCGATTCTTCATTTTAATTACTTCAGCTGTTTCGATAATGATGGCAGATAGAAGGGTTGCCGTAACGATTGCCCATCCTTGCGCCATAACGTTTCCAATTGTAAAAATCGTATTAAAAATAGCCCCAAGGACAGCCAAACATACCACTTTTACACTTTTTTTCATAGAGGGGACCAAAAGACCAATAAACATCGCATAGAGAGCAACCCCCATGCTTTCCTGTAAAGTTTTGGGCAGATTTGCTCCAATTAAATGACCAAGCCCTGAAAAAATCACCCAACTGGAGTATGAAATGGAGATTACACCGAACAAAAAGCCTGTTGTCGCAGTACCGTCTTTTGTAGCGACAACTGAAAATGTTTCATCTGTAATGCCAAAAGAATAAATTAACTTATTGACAATATGGTCCTCTTCGACTTTTTCATTCAACGAGGTGCTCATCAGGAAATGCCGGATATTTACAATAAAGGTTGTTAAAATAATTTCAATAATTCCAGTCCCAATTGCAATTAGACTAAGTGAAATATATTGGGAGGCACCAGCAAACACAATCAAACTCATAAAAATAGTTTCATAAATCGATAATCCAGATGACTTTGCTAGGAGTCCAAAGGTCAGCGCAATTGGAAAATAGCCAATCGCGATACTTAACCCCGCTTGGATTCCTTGTCTAAATTCAGATGTTTCTCTACGAACTGATAGATCCGTCAAACCTAATTCCCCCTTGCATTCACTCATATAAACATAAATAATAGCAAATTTTCAGTAAATATAAAATAAAAAAACTAGTCTCATAGAATAACCGATTTACTTCCGAGGTGGAACAGAAACATCACATGGGAAAAACACAACCCGAATGCGGCGTCATTCGGATACGATCAGGTTGCAATCACTTTGGATAATCCAAGTCCGATTCGTATTCAGACAGCTACAGAAGGAATTAGGAAAGCACTGTCCGAATCCGTGGCCTATTCAAACAAGTTCAACTGGAAATTGCTTTAAGCTGTCCGAATCCGTGGCCTATTCGGACAAGTTCAACTGGAAATTGCTTTAAGCTGTCCGAATCCGTGGCCTATTCAGACAAGTTCAACTGGAAATTGGATTGAGTCCATATAATTGTGTAAAAAGAAAATGAGTCAAATTAATTCCTCATGGTTACAATGTTAACGGCGAAGAAAACAATGTGGAGGAATTAATTATGACTCAAATACAGTTTAACCTAAATA
>NZ_JAHUWN010000029.1 GCF_019219025.1 Bacillus sp. sid0103
ATTTGCTTCGTATTCTTTGAAACGTACATTTGTATTAATTAGGTTAATTATTGCATATAAGGGAATATAATTAGCCTTTGCTCCAGATGAGTAAAGGCTTTTTTTGACGAATTTCTTCTATTATATACTGTTACAATTTCGTACTCCCTAACTAACTTAGAACATCTACACAGATTAAAATTTCGGCATTGCCTCAACAGCATTAGCCAAGTCACTATAGGAATCTTTTATATATCGTGCTGTGGTTGAAATGTTACTATGACCGGCAAGTCTTCTCACTTTTTCAATGTCATTATTGGTTGCTATTAACATCCATTTGCAAAAGGTATGCCTGAACATATGTGGAGTAAGCCTTTTCTGGGACAAACTGTAACTTTCAATCATATTCTGGATGCCTCGAACTGTAAAATGTGGGGACCACTGGCTATAGAACACATATTGCGACTCTTCTACATGCTCTTTCTTGTTTGACATTTCTGCTCTAAAAAGTAACCAGTCGTACAGTTCCTGCCACAAGGTATTGGACTTAGGCACCGTCCGCAGTTTTGCCCTTTCCCTAAAATTCGAATTCGCTTTAACTCCATGTCTAGAGTAAATTGGAGAGTTCATCCACCCTCAAACCAGCATACGTCAACAAATAAATAATCGCTCGATCTCCCCGGTACTTTTCCTCAGGCTCCACTCCCCTGCTTTTAACCGGAGTCTTTCGCGATAGCCGGGAATTTTCCATGCCTTTCGGTACACTTTCTAAAAGTAAATAAACCAAAAGAGGGGAACTTACCCCTCTTTCCTTTCTGAACTTCTTCCATCATAGACTCGATCCACTCGATGGCTTCTTGTTTGCTGCTGAAATCAAACGATACATTTACATTTTTAAGGGTTACTGCTTCAGTCAAATCTAAACATCCTTTGAGATTAATATAAATCGTAATGATCACTAATAAAAATAGTAACCATTACGATTTAATATGGCAATAATTTTTCTTATTGGTAAAATGGTATCCAAAACAAATGAAAAATTTAAACAAGAAAGCCAAGAAAAGATATTCTTCTTTTCTTGGCTTTCTTAGGGTTATTCTTTAGCTAATTACGACTTTAGTGTTGTATCTTATATTATCATAAATCCACTTTGCATCAGGAACAGCCAGCCGTACACAACCATGTGATGCCTTATGCCCTAACTTCATTACTTCACTTTGTATCACATTTCCGTTCTTGTCCGTTGCAACTGAATGAAATAAAAACTCCCCATGATTTTTCCATGAAACCCAGTATTTTGCTCCTTCTTTTTCTTGTTCATTATAAAAGCTTAGCCCTCTCTCCTTTTGAATATAAAAGGTTCCCTCGGGTGTAAAGGTATCTGAATTTTTGTCTAAACCGGTAGAGCATATCATGGTATAAATAATTTTATTTTCTTTCATAATGTATACTCGTTGTTTCTCTTTAGAAACTTTTATCCAAATTGGATCATTGGACCCTATTAAAGGATAAGCGCCTCCAGTAGGCATTAACCAGTTTACAGGTTCCGCCTTGTTATCATTTTTTAAATGTTGATTGATTTGTGCAGCTGATTTTTTATCTGACGGCAAATTAAGCATACTGCATCCATATAGCAAAATAAAAGTACCTAATAAAAGCACTAAACCTTTTAGGAATAAACGGGATAATACATTCATCTAATTCTCTTCTTTCTTAATTAAATAATAATTCTTTAAATATTAAAATATATCATTAACAAATAAAAGAGTCTTTTTTCGGTTTCTTTTAATATTAGCCTTTTATACTTTGGGTGTTGCCTTTTCCTATTCCAACTTTCCCATATCCCATCAATGTCAGCATTACTATAACCATAAATAAAAAGAATACTGTTTTTTTAACAATTTGATCACCCTCACTTAAATTCTTGCATCACCACTGTCTTCCCGGATCGCCTGCCATAGTATTAACGGTACCCCTAGGGTAAAGTACGGAGTAGTGGTCCATTACCGGGTCCTGATTGTTATTTGAAGGCTGAGGAAATACTAACAAAATCTTGTATTCCGAACTTACAACATACCCTATAATTTCCTCAACATTACTTTTTGCATCATATGCCGGAGTTCCATATGCTTTCTTCACCATAGAAAGTGATAATTCATTTAATTCCTTATCAAAGGATCTCGCCTCGAAGATCTGCTCCCCTTTATTGAAGCCAAATACCACATTGTATTTCGAAAATACAGCATAATTCCCTTTAGCCCTAGGTACCCAATCGACCTTATCCGGATTTCCAAGCTTTTTCTCTGCTTCATCTATAACTGTGGTTTTAACAGGAAACTCAGAATTTATGATTTTACCCTGCTTTGCCAAGTACATAATACTTGCAAGAAGCTTTCTCTGAATGCTCTCTTGAGATGATGAAGCAGCAGAATTGTTATTCGATGCTGACGATTGGCTTGTATTGTCTTGTGTTGTATTGTCTTGTGTTGTATTGTCTTGTGTTGTATTGTCTTGTGTTGCATTGCTTGGTGTTGCTTGATCTTGCGATGTTTTATCCACTGACGGAGTAGAATTAACATTAGAACTATTTGTACCGCTGTTGTTATTTGGGATAACCCCTGTACTGACTGATTTAATGGTGCTTGAGCAGCCTACCATAATTGTAAGAAATACAGCTAAAACAGCACATATTGCCGAACTTTTTTTGAATCGTGTAATCATAATAATTCTTCTTTTATTGGATTTACTTGCAAATCCTAATGCCCCAGTAATGCCCTTTTTTTCTGAGAATAATCTAAGCATATTGATCATAGTCTGACCGTATTTTTTGACTTCTTCTGTCTTTAAGGTGTTGAGGACAGCCGCATCACAAGCCAGCTCACAGTCTTGTTTTATCTGATTAAGTGAATACCAGATTAAGGGATTGAACCAATATATTGCTTTAACAAACATAAGCAAGGTGTTTACCGCTAAATCCTTGTTCCTAATATGAGTTAATTCATGGCTGAGAATAAACCTAAGCTCTTCCGGGGTTAATTTGTCTATAAGCTCCTCTGGAATTAAAATTTTAGGACGTATCACCCCGTAAACTGCAGGCGATTTCGAGAAATTATTATAAATAATTTCCACCTTCGAATTTACTTTTAGCCTTGATTTTTCTGCTTCAAGAATTTCAATTAAGTCTTCTCTTTCACAGCTTGAGCACTTTTTCAATTTAGCCATCATCAAGATATTTACGCATAGAATAAACAGTAAAGCTGATGAAACACCTATTATCCACAGCACCGCCGCAGTATCATAATTAAATATAGCCCCTTTAATACTAGGATCAGCTAATGCCTTACTATCTTCTTTAGGCGGTGTATTTCCGGTTTTAATAGTACTGTTTGATATTATGTTAGGAACATATTGCTCTGCTATAATATCAAGTTTCTTCTGCTCATTTGGAATAAAATTCAGCAAGCTTATATGACTTTGAATGCCTATTGGCAGAATTAGCCTAAGTACAAGCATAAACCAAATATAATAATGAAGCCTTGCGCTAAGCTTTTGTCCAAAAATTGCCTTAATGGCAAGTATCCCTAAGGCTAATATACTGCCCATAAGTGACAGTAATAAGACTTCTTTAAATACTGCAGATAAAACCATGCTTCAATACCTGCCTTTTACTCATTAATTTTTTTATTAAGCAATCTTTGAAGTTCTTCTATTTCCTTTTCAGAAATCCTCTCATCCTTTATAAAATTGGCGAGCATAAGGTGGAGAGAACCATCGAATACCTTTTGGATAAACGACCTTGTTTCTTCCAGTACACAGTCTCTTTTATCTACCAAAGGATAAAACTCATACTGAGGCGTCTCCTTATTCACACCTAAAGCTCCCTTTTTTACCAGTCTGCTTATTAATGAATGAATTGTTTTCGGACTCCATTCCGTATTAGAACTTAATGCCTCTATTATCTTCGCAGCAGTTAATGGAGCTTCTTCCCATAACACCTTCATTACTATCCACTCTGCATCAGATATTTTGCAATCTATTTTCTTCATCTTTCTTCCTCCATCCTACATATGTAATCCATATTTACAGATTACGCTTGTAGGATGGTATTGTCAATAGCTTTTTTGCCTACAAAAAGTATTCAGGCAAAGCCTGCTGGGACGCGGGTTTATAGCGTGCTTATAAGTGTGCTTACTTTTTTCAAAATCCTTTGGAAATGTGCTACGAAAAACTACAGACCCTTGAGCCAGTGAGGTTTAAAACGTGCCCATATTTAGGCTTACAGTCTCCCCGGGTCCCCTCTTCTAGCCTTCCGGCGTCGCCTCCTTCTAAACATATTTTTAAATCCATTTTGTTATTGAATCCAGGACATTATGGATAAAAAAAAAACCTCGAGTTAACTGTCTCAGAGTCGATTCTCGAGGGTAGAAATAAAAGGGGCTTTCTCTATATAATTGACTTGCCTTCTTTAATGTAACTCAAACCAATTTAGCACGAAGCGTTCAAAGTTATCAGGCGGTTATAGATGTAACATAAAAGGTAAAGGAAATGTATTTTACTGCTTAGTTTGATGATGAGTGATTTACATAGAAAAGCAGTATCATTGTTTTTTCGGACAATTTGTGTGAAGACTTTGTCCTCTTTAATAATTCCCCCTATATACTAACCTATGACTGATTTTGTTATCTTCAATCATCCATGACAACTTGTCCTCATTATCATTCACTTCATTTTTTTGTAACACAAAGGGCTGCTAGAGTGGGGTATTTTGGTTAAAAAATAAAAAAGACAGACTCTTAGTTTAGAGTCTGTCAATATTCGCCTATTATAATTTAAGCTTTACGTACGTTTGATGCTTGAGGTCCACGTTGACCTTGCTCAACGTCAAAAGTCACTTCTTGACCTTCTTCTAATGATTTGTACCCTTCGCCTTGGATTGCTGAGAAATGAACGAATACATCTTCTCCACCTTCGCGTTCGATGAATCCGAAGCCTTTTTCGCTGTTAAACCATTTTACTTTGCCTTTTTCCACCTTTTGTTGCCTCCTAGTGCGATAACACATTGTACTACTATCCTTGCTCTCAGTGATCATCAAGACGAAAAGTTGAACTTATACAAATCCTTTACACCGAACAAAAATAATTCTTTTAAAGAATAGCACTTTTCGAATGTGTTTGCAAAGATGCTTACTATTAACTGTTGGATTAAGACTACGAATACATAAAAAAAGAGCGGTGGAATACAGAATATCCCTATATAGTCTTTCCAAGTAAAGGAATGCTTTCTTTTTTCCGAGAGGACTTGGAAGTTTTTTTACGTTTACCATTTCCCCCTTTTCCTCCAAATTCCCTATTTCCTTTATAGTTTCTCCTTTGTTTCTCTTGTACCTTTACTTTAGACTTATTGGCATATCTCGGTGCCTCGGAAGTTAGCTCCACAGGAATATCCCTCTGTTCCTTCGACAACAATTTCAAGGCAATTGAAACTAACGCTATCGAATCGTATTGTTCGAGCAATTCGCTTGCTGCTTGTTTAAACTGTTTGTATTCCTCCTCTTCAACCAATTGAATCATCTTTTCTATTGCGGCTCTCTGTATAGACTCCCTTGCCTCTGCTACAGTCGGAATTGATTTACGCTGGATCTTTCCTTTAGATGCTTTTTCAATACTGTGAATCTGTCCGATTTCCCTCGGTGTAGCAAATGTAATAGCTAACCCCGTCTTACCAGCTCGCCCCGTTCTACCGATTCGGTGAACATAACTTTCCGGGTCTTGAGGAATGTCAAAATTGTAGACATGGGTAACCCCCGATACATCAATTCCTCTCGCAGCCACATCGGTCGCAACTAAAATATCAATGTTTCCCTCACGAAATTTATTCATCACCACATCTCGCTGTCGTTGATTTAAATCTCCATGCAACCCATCAGCAAGATACCCTCTTTTATTCAATGCATCACTTAATTCATCCACACGTCTTTTTGTTCTTCCAAAAATTACGGCTAATTCTGGGTTATCCACGTCAAGCAAACGGCAAAGCACTTCAAATTTATCTCGTTCATTAACCTCATAAAATATTTGCTTTACCGATGGAGAGGTAACTTCCTTCGCTTTTATTTTTACTAACTCCGGATCGTTCATAAACCTTTCCGCAAGATTTTGAATCGGTTTGGGCATTGTTGCAGAGAACAGCAAGGTTTGTTTTTCTTCAGGGGTCTCTTTGAGGATTCGTTCGATATCCTCCAGAAAGCCCATATCTAACATTTCATCAGCTTCATCCAATACCACCACTGAGATGCGATCTAACTTTAGCGTTTTACGTTTAATGTGGTCCAGAAGTCTTCCAGGTGTTCCCGTAATAATGTGTGGGACCTTTTTTAATGCTTTGATTTGGCGATCTATTGACTGGCCTCCATAAATAGGGAGGGAAGATATGCCCATGTATTTCGAAAGCCGATTGATCTCTTCTGAAACCTGAATAGCCAATTCTCTTGTCGGTGCAATTGCAATCGCCTGAACATATTTTTTGCTCGTATCCACTTTCTCCAAGATTGGTATGGTGAAGGCAGCTGTCTTTCCTGTACCTGTTTGCGCTTGACCAATAATGTCCTTCCCTGTCAAAGCTATGGGAATGGCTTTTTCTTGAATAGGAGATGCTTCTTCAAATCCCATATCCGCAATCGCTCTTTGAATAGGGGCACTAATACCCATTTCATGAAATGTTGTCATACTTCAAAAACCCCTTCTATGTGTTTACTATTTTTTATATTGAACTAAATTACTTGATGAAATGCACATATGTATTAATTTTTACAAGCTAATTAGGAATGTAAAGGCATCCACCCTCGCTTACAAAGAATTTCTTCTTAATAGCAAATAGAGTTGCTCTAGTCATAACAAATGCCAAGTACTCTATGGTTTTTCTATTTCCAAACATTCCAAACAAACAGTGATTCCCATCCCTTTCGTAATAAATCAAAAACTCCTTCCTACGAGTTCAAAAAAACATTTATTTTATTACAGCTTAGATTTCTATCTTCTTAATTAAGTTCGTTAGATGGGGTTTACTGCTTTACTGCTTGGGTAAACATTCAAACTATTTTTATCCAGTCGGGAGCTTCATTTTATCCATGATGGTTGAAATATAATGTCTTACCACCCCATTGGTGCTCCTAGTTTGGTATGGTAATAAATGGATGAAAAAAAGAGCAGTTATCAACTACTAACTACTCCTCTATCAGGGTTCCTTATTCTTTATGCTAATGATCTAGTTAGATGTAGGTCTCTTCCTTGGGTTAAACCAATCCTTCAACTTGTTTTTCAAGTAATCCTTTAAAAAAATACGTTTTTTTCTCTTTTTATCACGATTTTTCATGGAAATCATCACCCCAATTTACTGAATAGAGTGGTTCCCCTTATTATACCTCAGAAAAAGATTCAAAAGAATTTCCCTGTAGACAATACAGACGAACTTATTTAACTGCTTCTTTTAATTCCTTGCCAGGTTTAAAAGCTGGAATCTTAGAAGCAGGAATCTGAATTTCTTCCCCTGTTTGTGGGTTACGGCCTGTTCGAGCTGCGCGCTCACGTACTTCGAATGTCCCGAATCCAATTAACTGGATTTTCTCCTCCTTAGCAAGTGCACTAGAGATGGTTTCAATCAACGCATCCACAGCTTTTGTGGCATCTTTCTTGGTTAGCTCCGCTTGAGTCGCAACAGTATTTACTAATTCTGTTTTATTCATATTCAAACACCTCGTCTTTTTATTAATGGCTATTATGTAGAGATTACAGCATATCATATATTTCCTATCTTTCTCATAATAAAATTAGATAAAGGGAAAAGAAATCCTTTTTTTTAAAGAGATTATTACATAGATTTGATTGGAAGATTGTGTTTAAGTGCCAAGTAAATATCTTTCTTTCGCGAAAAAAAGCTAGCTTCTTTTTTTCACTCTAGAGATTGGGTTTATTTCCAATTCCGACAGAAGCGTCCAGTTCATTGCAGTTTACCACCTTTGGTACAAGCCAGTATGACTTTTTGCTTATTAAATTTTAAAGAATTGGTAAGAGACAAAGGAAAATCTTTCACATCTGGAGAAAATTTCTTGAAGGTATTAATACAGAAAATAAGATTCGTATGTTCTTTCCGAATATAAAAAGTTGGATGAAATCATGGGAAAATTTGGATACGTGTTGCTTTGGAATAAAGTTTGATCAAAAATATCTCACAAACCAGCATTTTACGATAATTAAAAAGAATCCATTTTGAAATAATATTAATCAAAATGGATTCTTTGTCAGCAGATCTAAGTTTCGGTTTTATGAAAAAGTTTGATTATTTAGTATGGTATTGCTCGGAAAAGCCGGAACCGACGAAACGAAAGAAATTCTTAGGACTGTTTTAAATGTGAAAGGGAGATTCCTCTTGGGGAATCTCCTTTTTTTACAGTAATAAAGTAAATCATCATTCCATAATATCTATTGGGAGGTGGTGAATTTGAACGAGTATCAAAGACTTGAAAAAATTATTAAAATTACAGATGGAATTTCATCTCAAGTTACGGACAAAGATTATGATAATGATATTTATAAACTAAAAAGGGCTTTAGATTTAACTTCCCGGGCATTAGGAATGTTTGCTAAAATGGAAAAGCAAAAACTCGATGGTGAGATTGATATACCTAGTTTGACATATATTGAAGCAAGATTGTGTACCGCAATATATTATGTGATGAATCCTACAAAAGATGGTAAAGTGATTGATTCACCAAAACCATCGAAGAACAGCGAATAGCATCCTTCGGGATGTTTTTTATTTTGGTTTGAAATAAAAATATTAACTTCACCCGTTCCGTGCATGTCCCCAGTCGATGACAGGCTGGCTGCATTTCATAAGAATTTCCTTGTGAAAGGGATTAGGATAACGAACTCATACTCCGGCGAAGTCATCGGAAAAAAAATTTAGATTCGTGTTTGCCAAATCAAAATAACTCGCTACACTGAAGGACTGTAAAGAAGAATTTTTTTTGGGGATATAGGGAGTAAGCTTCGAACTATTTAGTTTATTTAAGTAGGAGGTTGGAGTTGAAAATATTTCCAGATGGGTTTTTAAAAACGGTTGCCTTTTGGACAAAGAGTGGATATAATCTCTTTACCTCTATTAAATGGGCACATTTTCCAAAGAAAGGAGGCTGCCGTTATGATGGATTGGGCATTACTCATCGCAACAGTAGGTGGGACCACTTTTTCGGGAATGCTTTGGTACTACGCGTACCAGGAACGGCATAAACGAAACAATCCGCCAAGCCGAAAAGGCAAGACGGACCGTCACGTAGGGTAAATCAAACTTTTTTCTTTTTTGGAGACCATATTTGGGAAAATAATACCGTTCCTAAAAAAAGTCTATTAATAAGCGGCAACAAGGAAAATCTGTTCTACCTTTGTCCCGTAAACGGTGGTAGTTTCACCATCGATTTTGTATTCTACGGAATCAATCGAAACGGTCCAACCTATATACTGATGCAACGATTTTTCGAATTCCCATAAACAAAGATGCTCCAAAGCAAAAAACACCAGGCCTTTTTCCGTTGTATCAGACGCCTAACAGAAATATTGCTGTACCTTTTTTCTCCATTTTCTGTATAGTTGATGGTGATTTCAACTTCTTTAACGGCTGACATTTAAAGAATTCCTCCTGCAGATTCTAAATGGAATCCTCGATCGCGGCTAGGACTTCCTCGTTTGCTTAATAAGACTCATCCTTCCAATCGATTGAAATTCTTGGTTCATCGGAACCTATTGCTTCTGTCGCCCTGACACTTACAATCTTATACAATTCAACATCGCTGTTATAAATCTCCTGAAATTCTTCCACAATCCAAATGACAAGGTCAATATCGATTTCAGCAAATTCCACCTCATTTCCATGTTCAGCTTCATCATATCCATAACCGATTTCGTCGTTTTGAAAAAAACGTTTTTCTATATGTTCCTCTTTTCTTTTTGGATTCCTAAGTGAATCCGTTCTTTTTTAGATAGTTAGATTAGCAGCCAAAACAGGTTATACCAGTAACTGGTATAACCTGTTTCTCGTCAATATTGACCTTATTTGCAGCTCATGTCTTGAGAAGATTAAGTTGTGGTAGCGTCGTCAGTGAAAAAGTGACAAGTACGATCTGAAAGAAAGGGCTCTAGTCCTTTCTTTTAGCCCTTAGTTCGTCTATTTATACAATTTTTTGTAATGTTTTAGGGGGTTTTGTCATATGTATTCCAATTATTTAAAATTTTTTGCATAATAATAAATGCGATGAAACTACAATTTATCGAATTAAACAGTTAAAGAGAATCAGGGGAATGTATGATGGTTATCGAGATGGAGGAACTAGAGGACCGGATCAATCAGATGAGAAGGACGTTGATCCTAATTGCGGGGAACACTGGATCGGAATCAACGAGAACTGCGGGAACTTGTACGCTATCGTCGAAGTATTATTGAAGAACGAGCTAGACAGCATAATAGAATTCAAAAGGTTCTAGAAGGAGCCAATATTAAACTAGGTTCGGTTGTTTCTGATATCATGGGCGTTTCATCAAAGGATATGCTTCGAGCAATTGCCGAAGGTGAAGATGATCCTAAGAAACTAGCGAACTTCGCTCGTCGAACAATGAAACGAAAAAAAGAAGAACTTGAATTGGCACTTCAGGGCTACATTAACCCTCACCAACGCTTAATGTTAAAAACGATTTTATCTCACATTGATTTTCTTTCTGAGCAAATTGAAATGTTAGATCAAGAGATAGCTCAAAGAGTAAGCTCTTATCAGGATGATATAGAAAGACTTGATTCAATTCCTGGGATCGCCACAAGAATGGCTGAACAAATCTTAGCTGAAATTGGTACCGATGTTGGAAATCAATTCCCGACTGCCGCACATTTATGTTCATGGGCAGCCTTAGTCCCCGGACACAATGAGAGCGCAGGTAAAAGGAAATCTAGTAGATCTAAAAAGGGAAATAAGTATTTAAGATCTGCATTAACAGAAGCAGCTCAATCAGTAAGAGGGTCAAAAAACTATCTGGGTGCACTGTATAGACGCACAGCTGGAAGAAAAGGAAAGAAAAAGGCAGCAATTGTAGTCGCCCATGCGATGTTGCGAATCGCATATTACCTTCTAACCCGAAAAGAAATGTATGTCGACCTAGGCGAAGATTATTTCGATAAACAAAGACAAGTCTCTATTGTACGCCATTCGGTTCGAAGATTAGAAAACTTAGGCTATACTGTGACAATTTCCGAAGCATCCTAATCCACTATTTGTAATCCATAAACATCTCTTGATCAGGCGCCCCACTCTTTTTAAAAAAAAAAATGAATGAGCTGCGTCTATTTAAGTATTGCCTTCTAACCGAAGTTACAGAAGTTAATTTTCATGGTAGTCGAATAAGGAAAAGTCCTACCTCAACACCCCCATCTTTAACATAAGCAACCAGTTTAAGAAAGATTATCAACGGCTTTAACGTTAAAAAAAAGAAAAGGCATATTCAATAGTTGAATAAGTCATTTTGAAAATAATTTATTTTTTACGAAATCCAAATACAACAGCAATTAATGACAGGGCTACGCACCAATAGATAAAATCAACGGAAGTGAATTAGATTTATCAGTAGCAGTTGTTATGCTAACAGAAAACATGGAGCTGGACAATTCTGGAAGATAAAATTTTTATCCTTAATAGAAAAAACTACGGAGACTATTTTCTCCGTAGTTTTTAGTAAAGTTCTTTTCATTCTGGAATGGTTTAACGGATCCCTTTCATAAAGGTTTGCATTTTTGGTGAAAGAGCAAATAGAATGATTGATAAAACAATTGATACTACCCCAATAGTTCCAAAGTAAGCCATTTCGTTTTGCGGTGTGTAAAATTTAACAAGTTGAGCATTGAGTGCCTGGGCAGCAGCATTTGATAAGAACCATAGACTCATCATTTGAGCTGAAAAGGCCGAAGGTGCTAATTTTGTTGTGGCTGATAATCCAACAGGTGACAAGCATAATTCACCAATAACACAAATGAAGTAGCTTAATACAAGCCATAATGGGTTAACAAGTGCATGCGTGCCGCCAATCAAGGCCGGTACAAGAATCACGACGAATGACAATCCTGCGAACAATAGACCAAATGAAAATTTCTGTGTATATGTCGGCTGTCTGTCACCTAATTTTACCCAAATCCAGCCAATAATCGGTGCAAAAACGATAATAAACAATGGGTTTAAGGACTGGAACCAAGCTGGTGAAATATGCATTCCAGCAAAGTCTAATTGTGTCCGCTTATCGGCAAAGTTTGCCAAAATGGTTGAACCCTGTTCCTCAATCGACCAGAACATAACTGATGCGATAAATAGTGGAATATAAGCAATCAGACGAGAACGCTCTTCTTTGCTTGTTTTCGGGCTGCGATACATAGTAAGGAAGTAAAGGATTGGAATCACAAATCCCAAGATTCCTACAAGGTTAATAAATGATGAAATGGTTAAAGTGCCAGTTGAAACCACAACTGCAATTAATACTACTAAAATTAGTGCAACTACAACAATTTTGGTGAAAACTTTTTTCTTTTCTGCATCTGGCAGCGGATTGGCAACAAAGGTACCGGCAAGACCGAGATTCTTTTTCTTTGTAGCAATATAAACTACTAACGCCAAGAACATACCAATTGCAGCAAGCCCGAAGCCAAGGTGGAAATTATACTGCATTCCAACTGTACCAACAACTAATGGTGCGACGAATGCGCCAAGGTTAACGCCCATGTAAAAAATACTGAATGCAGCGTCGCGACGCGCGTCATTAATATCATACATTTCCCCTAATACTGTAGAAATATTTGGTTTTAGAAATCCAGTACCGAGTACAATCAGTACCATCGAAACAAAAAACATCGTCATGCTTCCAGGTATCGCTAGAGCAATATGCCCGAACATAATCAATATACCGCCGTATAGCACGGCTTTCGATGTTCCAAATATTCTGTCAGATAGCCAGCCTCCAATGATTCCGGACATATACACTAATGAACCATATACCGAAGCAATCGCAAGTGCTGTTTGCTGATCAATTCCTAATCCGCCTTTTGAAACTGAATAATACATATAGTATACAAGGATTGCCTTCATACCATAGTAGGAAAATCTCTCCCAGAATTCAGTGAAAAATAGCGTAAATAATCCTTTAGGGTGGCCAAAAAAGCCTTTTTGCGGAACGCTTTCCACAATTTTCTTTCTATTTAAGCCCACTTGTGAAGCGCTTTCCACAAATTTCTCTTTTCTCAAAGTAGACATATTAGACCTCCTTGTTTGTACAATACTTTTGTCATTTATTTCCACTTTTCCTTTTGTGTAATTTGAACATTTTATTTTGAATCAAAAATTAAAGAAATAATAAGTCTCAATTTCAATAATTTTTAATTCGAGATAATCGTATAAAAAAATTTGCTGAATGTTAAAAAAATCGTGTGCGCCTCATATTTTTCCTCCTTGGGGTACCTATTCTATATTATAATAGTATTTTAATATTTTATAATTGTCAATTATCATTTTTTTCTAAATAACTTTCTTTATTTTAAAAATTTAGCTAATACTTACTAACGAAACAGAATAAATAATCCGACAAATAATATTTTTCTAATATAATTAATAGTAAAAAAAGAGAAAAAAAGCGTTCAATTTTAATTTATATGAGGGTGTAGGAGATACATTGATATAGAGTTAATTGGTTCGGATGAATTTGATGAAGACTCAAATCCAATCCCCTTTCCCTCTGCAACATCCGAATCTCTAATAAAGATAATCTCTATTCCTAGTGCTAATGCTTTTTCAATGACGAGATTAATGTTAATCAATAATGCATCTTTGTTTAGGACTGGATTTTCTTTTTCGCTACCGTCTATTAATTCTTGTTGAGCATCAATAACGAGCAAAGCTTGTTTCAATGAAAAACTCCTTTTCATATAAATTTTACTCTGTTCCACAAACTTTTCTTCAATATTATTCTTCATAATTCGCCCACTTTAACTTTTGAACTTATTTCGTTGTTAAATCATAAAATCCTCTTTTTCAACCTGGTATCATATGTAACTTTGTTATTCCACAATCGGGTGCTAATGGAATATCGCAAAGGAATTAGCCTCTCATGAAAGATAGAGGCTAATTGTATTTGACTAACATTAACTTTTTATCGGCTTAGCTTCCTGGATCACCATATCTTTTTTTGCTGACTCCTCCATTCTTGCTACAAGAGTTTGAATATAAGATTCTGTCAGTTTAGTAGGATAGTAGCCAAGCCGTTCCCGGACTAAGTTTTCAAGAACAAAGCATTTCCGTGTGACTTTTTCGTATTCACTAAAGGTGTATTCCTCTGCTTCTGTAAACCCGCCTGCTCCTTCTTTCATCGCTCGAATAAAGATGTACCGTCGATGGTAAAGGTCCGATCGTTCCTTTCGAGCAAATTTTAAAAGGAACAGCAGTTCAACGGTTGAAAGACACATTAGCTCAGGGGTGCTTTTGTTCAAATCAGAAAGAGAAGGCTGCGAAGAAGGTAAAAGGTTTTTCCTCTTTCCATTTTCCTGTACATCCTCATATTTCAGCTTCATCGTACAAAAATAGCAATAGTAATTATACTTATCAAGAAATTTAACTGGGCTTCCACAGTAGGCGCATGTTTTTATCCAGTATCATCCTTTCCTCTAATGTTAAGAATAGCAGTACCATCAAAATAATCGGGCCTATTATTTCCAATTACTTTAAGACCCTCGAAAGGGGTTATGTCGCAAAGAATTTAGGTTGCATTAGCAACCATCAAGCAGATTCGATGCCTGCTTTCATTAAGAAAATAATGAATGTTTTTTACCTCCATCCGTGAGCTTCACCGGCTAGAACATAGCCGGTGTTGTTAGTTTAATAAAGATCAATTCTGTGTTTTATTTAGTTTATCAAACTATTTCTATTACTTCTGTACGAATTAATGTTTTCAACTACCAAGTCACATTTATTGACCCTATCTAATTTGTAGTGCTCTTTACTATCAAGGTTTTTAGTAACCATTTTTTCTGCACGCTCTTCATTTCGGCAACTACAATCGATACCATTTGAAATCCTTTTGCAAAATAAACAACTTGAAAAACTTTCATACTTTTTCCACTCCTTTTATTAGAAATCTTTGGTTTAGGTTCGACATGTTCGATGTATCCTTTCACCGGCTGACCTGTCAGCCGGTGAAATTATTGCTTGTGATTGTATGAATGACAATTCTTTTAGTTTTCGTCTGCAAATTTTTCCTTTGTTTCTCCTAAAATATAATCTGCTGCTTTCTGTGCTTGAGCAGCTGCTTGTAAGACTAGACGGCTTTCTTTTTTCAAAGCTCGTAACCATGAATCGATATAGCTAGCGGTATTCTCTATAGTGCTGTTATCAATTCCGGCTACTCCGCACAACATTGCCGCACCCATTTCAGCGACTAACTCTTCCTTGGAATAAACTTCATCCCCAAACGCAACTCCTTCTGTCGTGATACCCGGTCGAGCTAAACGGCTTTGATGTCCGGTACTGTGCGTCATTTCGTGAAACAAAGTGCAATAATATTCCTCTGAAACCTTAAAATCTTTTATCCGAGGGCAATTGATTCGATCCCATGTTGGATAATAAACCGCCTTACCTGTATGAAACGTGTAATCTGGAGAATCGATATATCCTTTAAAAATTTCCTCCGCCTTTTCTATCGGGTCATGTTCAAAGGCTTCAATCCTTCTTTTACTCTCTAAGCCGGTACACTGTTTATTAATCTCCCAAACTCGATAATAAAAGGGTTTAGCAAAAGTCTTTTTCTCCTTTGTTTCATCGTCCTCCGTCTCTATCCAAAGCCAATAGACAATGATATGAGAATTTTTTAGTTCTTCTTTTTTGATTCGTCCACCAGCTTCTAAAATCTGTTTTTTGGAAGCATATTCTCCAGGTTCTACTAGAAAAATATTGATTCCTCGATATGGCTTTTGTGTTTTCCAGTTAACCGCGTTTGAATTGGTCCATGGCTGGCGCCACGGTACAACACCTTTTTCTAATTTTTCGATGATTTTTTCTGTAATGATTTCATAAACACTTTTTGTCATTTGCTTTTCCTCCTTGGATTTTCTAATAATTTTTGATTTTTTAAGATTTTCTTTTTCCTTTTGACTTGCGAAGCGAGTAAGTTCCCCAAAGGGGGATGATTTTTCCCCTTTTGCAAGTAGAACGAAAAACACACATAGACAATGGGTCAAGGGCGCTCTTCGCACAAAAAGTTTTTTGCTGTTGCGAAAGTGCCTTTAAGCAAAAAAGTTTTTTGCCCCTTGACCGATTGACTAGCTTTCTTAGCTTCTAGCCGGAAAGGTTCGGGTGTCCTGCCGGCTGGAAGGTTAGAAAGCTTGTGCTGTTTTACGATTCGGAAGGCAAAGGGAAAATCAACAATAAAAGCAGCCATTCTTTCGGCTGCTCTCCTTTTTGTCTATTATTCTTTTAATCTTTCCATCTTTTGATTTTCTTACTTTTCGGCTCGTTCGGTATGGCGGCGTTAGCCGTAAATTGAACAGGAACCTACGGAATGTTGGCGATAGCCGTACAGACCGTGGTTATCGGTCCATTTAGTGCCGAAGCGACACGTACAGGTTGACAGAAAGGGTGATTTTTTCCTTTCTGATCAGTCCGTAGTGCTGCCGACCAAAGTCTTTCTGTATGCTTTTAACCTTAAATTTTAACGTCATGATTTCTGAAGAAAAATCGCAGCCTTAAGGCTGCATGACTGATAAATAAACGAAAAGAGGATGTAGACATATCTAAAATTTTTATAACATACCCATTGAATAATAAGAACAAATGTTCTTATAATAAATAAAAAGGGGGATTTTTTAATGAAGAAAGATCATAAAGATCGTGGAATGAAGAAGTGGCATGGTTTTTTCATGCCGGAATCCATAAAATTGTTAAAGGATCTATGGAAGGATGATCAAAAAACTCCTAGGCCACTGCTAGATGAAATGAAAATAGAAGAGATGGAACAGCTATTATCTAATAGCATGGAAACCAAATTACTTTTAGAAATTACTACATGGAAAGACGGATTTTTTACTTCCCGTGTTGGATTTGTAATGAAAATTGATTCTTTAAATAAAAGAATTCAAATCCTAGATGAATTTGAATCCATCATTAATCTTGATTTCTTTTCCATAACCAATGTAAAGGTCAAATAAATACTTACCTTAAAAAGGTCAAACCTATAATTATTGCACTTCAATAGGAGGATTTTTTTTACATACATAGAAATAATTATAGACAAGTCATTAAATCGAGGGGGATTTGAATGGAGTTTTCAGTTCTCAATGCTTGGTTGCAATTTTTCTTGTTGATTATGTGTGGATGTCTAATTTTATTCATCGCAATGTTATTTATTTCCAACAAACACATAAAGAATAGATTAAAGCAAATGGAAGAAATCGATAAAAATGAAGTTAATATAACGAATTAAACGCTGAATTTTTTCATTGTTTGTGTTAATTATGAATTTAGCCCTTCCAGCAACATGTTGAGAACATATGCTCAAGCTGAGAAGGGCTCTTATATTGAGGAATAGAAACATAACAGATATCATCCACAATGAGAGGGTAATTATTTCAACATGTTCTCCTATCTCATATCTTTAAACGGAATTTACCTATACCAAATACTATGACAGTCACTAATGCATACCATCCGCTATTTACTATTACAGAAAGCGCCTACATTTTTCTGGGATTCTTGCAGAAAAGTTACCTATAAAATCAGGTATATAGACTTCACTTCATACACAATCAATAACCTTGTAATTTTTATGTGCTACAACTGTTCTGTTTCCTTTAATCTCCATTCCCGTTTTATTATCGGTTATATTTACAATGACTGAATTTTCATTTACCTTCTCCACGATCCCTTTAATTCCATTCTTAAAAAGGATATAATCCCCAAATTCTGCTATCTTTTTTGCCTTGAATATCATCTTTTTTCCCTCAAATCTAAAATGTTTATTTTTCTTAGATTTTATACCTTTGTAATTGTTTAATTTTATTTTATTGAGATGGTTTAAAACCATTGTATACAAAAAATTATTGATGGGCTTTATTCGCTAATAAAATTAATTCATCGAGACTTTTAATTATGATTTCTTTTTTTGATGGAGGAAAATCCGAAATGTTTTCAATGATTTTCCTTCTTTTTAGTTCCATTTGCTTCAAATTGTCTGTATCAATTCCATTTAGATTACAATTACTTTCTTCCCTCATCTCTATACTAAACTCCTATTCTTTTAACATTATATAATACTAATTTTTACAATTTTTAGATTATTATGTTATCTTTTCTTTTTATGGCCTAAACCATGGAAACTACTCTTAATTATTTAAATAAAAGCCAACCGTTTCTTGAGAATTAATTGCCGGCTTTTACTAGAGGAATACTTTGGTTCATCTACCATATCATATCTGGTTTACACTTTAATTAATGAAAAATAAAAGTTTGATAACAACGACTTAAATTAAACAAATCAGGTATAACAGGCCTCATAATTTGAAAGGTCACTGGTCTCTGGATTTGCGGATGTTAAATTCAAAGGGATATTTTCCTGTGGCATTCGAAGTATGATGGAAACTAAACAACCAATCCAAAAATATACAAAACTATAAAACTATATTTCTTTAAGTTGTGACCCGAAGCAATTATTTCTGAACAACCGTAACAACTTGCAGAATAAGCGGTAGAATTACCATTAATCCAAACCACATAATTATCAGTTTGTCTCGAAACATTCTCAACAGTCCTTTCGTATTGTATTATATTGGATAAATTCTATTACCAGTGACTCCTATTGGTAAAATTAAGGTAATCCAGTCCTAAAGTTGTTCAAACTTTTTTAGTTTTTAAGCATTTTCCGAACATCTCTATCCTGCTATTCCCTCTATTAACCCTGTTCCCATTCAATAAAAAACAAGGATGGTCAGAAAACGGGAACTTTGTTAGTATTTGTTAGCATCGATTTAGATGAAACTTACACTCTATGTATCTAGCGAGTCTGTTTTACACCAGATCCTCATTGTCAGTATTTATTTGACGAATACATGGTTACCAATAACGGCTATTACTTATTGTGTTTTCACTTAATCATAAAGACCTCCTGACAAATTAGCTCCATATTATCTTAACAAACATATATTTCATCCTGTTCTCAATTTGAAGATTCCTAGGTTACAGTACCTTAAGAAAAAAAGTCATTTACTTTAATACTAGTTTACTCAAATAATTAATCACCAATATTTGGATCTTTTTCTCGGTTAAGCATAGTATTTTATTTTCTTCCTTACAAAACAAACTGTGTACTTACATATCAATATTATTGACACCTCCTTTATTTAACCTGACTTAAACCTAAAGCCTTATATATTTACCATGATGTATATAGGACAAAAAAAGTCCTTATTTCTGAAGACAAAATCGCAGCCTTAAGGCTGCAAGACTAATAAAAAACTGAAGGGGATGTAGACATATCTAAAATTTTTGTCCATATCCCTTGTACAATTAGAACAAACGTTCTTATAATTAAATCAAAGGGAGAATTTTTTTAATGAATAAAGATCGTGGAATGAAGAAATGGCACGGCTTTTTCATGCCAGAAAACATAAAGATGTTGAAAGATCTTTGGCAGGATGATTAAAAAACTCCTAGTCCACTTCTGGATGAATTGAAAATAGAAGAGATGGAAATTCAAATTCATCCTGAATTTGAATCCATAATCAATATTGATTTCTTTTCCATTATCAATGTAAACGTTAAATAGTATGTTTTTCCTTTCTGATCAGTCCGTCGTGCAACCGCCCAAAGTCTTTCTGTATGGTTTTAATCAGATTTTAAAGTCCTTATTTGATGAAAAAGTTGCAGCCTTAAGGCTGTAGGATCAGCAAAAACTGTAGGGGATGAATAGAATTAAAAATTTTAGTACCATCCTCCTTGAACAATTAGAACATTCGATCCCAAAAGAGATAGAAGAGTATTTTGTTTTGAATTTACTGTCTATTTTATTATTAACATCACCAGCTTGTAGTTTTGAAAAGACTCATACTGAACTTCTATTCTACTTAGTATAAAAGTTAGTGAACTTACTAACTCTGAGTTTAAGGAAGTTGGAATAGGTCAAAACGAGAGTATGAAAAAAGGAGACTTTAAGAAATTTACTCTTCATTTTCAAATCTTCTTTTGAGATCTAGGGGTTGAATTTTAAATGTTCCTTACCATTATAAAACCATATTTCATCAAGGTTACGATCAGTGCCCCTGTCCAAAGAGCAGTCAAGTGCCCTGAAACAGTTGCGTAACCAGGCTCCTCTTCCCCTGATAACGGCCATAAGAATGTCCCACTTCTGCCCTGTTTTTTACCGGCGATAGTCACAAGATTTACCGCTTGTTGCCAACGCGTTTACCAATGGAGTATTGTCAAGAAAAATGGATTTACAATGTTAAGGATTTTGAGAGATAAAGAAAGTCTAATTCCTCCACATCTTTACCGAGGAATTAGACTACTAGTCTTCAAAAATCGCGCCCTTTAATAAAATGGCCTTATTTCTGAAGCAATGCTCATTAACTCGTTGTGTGGTTCTCTGGCTTGTTGTTATTAAACACTAATTGCCGGGCAGCTGGATGCCGCGCCAGCCGCTTACATAACATTGGCCATATTCATTATCACCCACAGCAACCACTGTGCCGTCCGATTTAAGCCCGACGGTATGGGCACAACCCGTCGCAATCGCCACAATATCGCGCCAATCACTTACATAATATTGGCCATACTCATTCCAACCCACCGCGACCGCCAAAATATCGCACCAGCCGCTTACATTACATTGGCGATACTGAAAATTCCATCCCCTAAAAATAGGAAATGCTATTTGCTTATACATTTTATCACTTAAAATGATGTATTTTTTCCTACTCTAAATAAAACATAAATATTGAATATATTACCAATTTATTAAACCGATAAACACTATCTATCTATTCAATAGATTACACAACATTGATTTGCAGTTATAAAAGACATAATATTTTAAATGTTAGTAATATTGAAGTGGAAGTAGGTGGAAAACCAATTTTTAGCAGAAATGAAATAGTGTTTAAAATCCAATTTGAGAGGATGTTGCCAGTTGGAAGTATGTTAAGTACTACATAGTGAAAACAAGGGTTTGTTGATTTTTCCGATGTGCAAAGGTTTTTATATGGAGATGTATAAAAAGAAAATAACAGGCGGGTGGAAATTAGTGGGTAAAAATAAAAAACGATTTGCGACAATATGTCTTTCCAGTGCTCTCGTTTTATCACCATTCTCGGGACTTCTATCAAATTCTTACTCTTCAACAGTTGCTCATGCACAAACGAAGGCACCAATCAAAGCACCAACTGAGCAATTACCAGCTAATCTCACTCCAGAACAGCTAGCAGCTTTCACAAAACTGCAAAGCATGAATGGAATCGTGGGTTTACAATTATCAAAAGATGTAAATTTGAAGAGTTCAGATGAAATTCCAGTTATTGTTGAATTCAAACAACGTCCGGCTAAATTAGCGGTAATCGATGCAGCATCAAAAGGGAAAAAGTTGTCTGTAACAGAAGCAAAAAAACAAGTGGATGCTTCACATGATACCTTTAAAAATGATTTGGCAACGATCTTTGCGTCTAAAGGGGCAAAAAAGGGTGCTTCACCTTCTTACAAGGTAAATAGATCCTATAAACATGCGTTCAATGGTGTAGCTATGAAACTACCAGCCAACCAAGTTCAATCCTTATTAAACTCAATGGAAGTTAAAGCTGTTTACAGTGATCTACAGGTAAAAGTTGAGCAACCGGTAAAAGCGAAAGCGTCAGATGTTGGAACCATGGGATTAGGAATGTCAGATGAGCTTTCCTTCCTTCAAGTTGATAAGCTTCATGACGAAGGGTACACAGGAAAAGGCGTTAAGGTGGGAGTGATCGATACAGGTATTGACTATAACCATCCTGATTTAAAAGGCGCCTATAAAGGTGGATATGACTTTGTCGATAATGATGCCGATCCGATGGAAACGACCTATGAAGATTGGGTAAAAGCAGGTAAGCCATCCGATGCCAAGTCATACATGACCACTCACGGAACTCATGTATCAGGAACGATTGCCGGACAAGGAAAAAATAATAGTAAATATGCAACGACAGGAATCGCTCCAGACGCTGATCTTTATGCTTACCGAGTTTTAGGACCATATGGAGGAGGATACTATTCTTCTATTTTGGCCGGAATTGATAAAGCAATTGAAGATGGCATGGACGTCATTAACATGTCATTAGGTGGAAATACAAATGACCCGTGGGATCCTATCAGTTTAGCAGCTGACAACGCTGTTTTACTTGGAGTCACAGCAGTAATAGCAGCAGGAAACGCCGGCAATCAAATGTACACTTTAGGAAGCCCAGGTACCGCATCATTAGCGCTCACGGTGGGTGCAAGTAATGTCCCAAGAACCATTCCCACTTTTAAAGGCTCACTTGCAGCTGGACAAAAGGCAGTGGGTGTAAATTTACAACTATTCGCGTTCGGATTTGGAGATGACATTACGAAGTTTAAAGGTCAAACACTCCCAGTTGTTGATGTCGGAATGGGAAGGACCGAGGATTTTTTTAATAAAGATGTAAAAGGAAAGATAGCCCTAATAAGCCGAGGAGATTTCGGTATGGATTTTAAAATTAATTTTGCGAAACAAAACGGTGCAGCTGCGGTCCTTTTATATAATAATAATCCGACAGAAGGGCAGATACCTTATTATTTTGCAGAGGGAAAAGATTTTATATCTACATTCTCCTTAACACAAGCAGACGGATTAGCGTTAAAACAACAAGTGGAAGCAGGCTACACAAACTTCAACTTTGGTGAGATGTCAGAAATAAAAACACAGGGAGATCAATTAGCAGATTTCAGCTCCCGCGGACCATCCCATAACACTTACGAAATCAAACCAGAAGTCACTGCCCCAGGAGTAGATGTACTATCTACTGCTGCATCCGACGTAGTCAACGATGGGCAAGGGGACAATTATCAATATGCTTACGAACGGATGTCTGGTACTTCGATGGCAACTCCGAATGTTGCTGGCATTGCAGCGCTGTTATTGCAAGCAAAACCTGGTTTGCAGCCTGAAGATGTAAAGTCCATTTTAATGAATACAGCAGATCCGCTAAGTAATCCTTACAGTGTGTTTGAAGTTGGTGCAGGACGAGTTGATCCTTATAAAGCGATCCATTCTGATATGGAAATCAAAGTTATGGACACTACCCCAATATTAAAAAGTGGAGGGAAGGAAACATTCATTGATGATAATTCGGGCGGCATCAGCTTTGGACAACTCTATGATCCAGGCCAAGATATCGTTGATTCAAAAACGGTTGTGATGAAAAACAACGGAACTACTGCCAAAACATATGATGTTAAGGTACAATTTCAAACCGGTCTAAGAGGATCGAAAGATGCAGCGAAGAATGGTGTGAAGGTCGAAACGGCAACTTCTGTCCAACTAAAAGGGGGAGAACAAAAGAAAATTTTAGATTCTCTCTACATTCCAAAAACAGCAGAAAAGGGATTTTATGAAGGATATGTGGTGTATTCAAATAAAGACAATCCATCTGAAACATATAAAGTTCCATTCGGCTTCTCTTACGAAAATGCACCAGCATTTAATACTTTCAAAATAAAAACACATTCAGGAACTTCATCAATTCTTGCGAATGGAAATCCATACGAATCTTGGCCCCAAATAATTGTAAATGTAACATCACATGTAAAATGGGTTACTTTGATGATTGTTGACCCAGAAACAAACGAATATATTGGGGAACTAACTAGTACTCGCGGTGATAAGCTAGAGCCAAACAAAGATTCTCTATCGGGTTGGATGGGATATTATATACCGTTTTTACGGAATCAAAAAAAACCATCCTCTAGTGATATCAATGATTTATTTTCTTCCCTAGCCTCTCGAATGGATCATTTGAAACCAGGCAAATATAAAATAAAGGCTTTTGGAATAACTGAGCAAGGTCAAGCGTTTACAGCTAAAAATGAAGAGTACTTTTTTATTGACAATGCTGCACCAGAATTTAAGTATAACCTGCCAAAAGGAGTATATGAATATGAAGCAGGCCAAAAATCGGTATCCTTTTCAGGGTCTATTTACGCCAATGTTATCAATGAAATGAAGACTGCCGGCTTGAATGTCTCACAAGCTGACAATAGAGTTGGGTATACCTACAACCAACCAAAGGATTTTAGTCCTTACCTAGACAAAGTCATTTCACTTAATTCAGATGGAACATTTGCAGGAACTATACCAATGAATGAATCCGTCCCGATTCTCCCGGTTCGTTTCATGGCTCAAAGTATATCGGGAGCTGGGCATTACCCAGATATGCCAACAACTTATTTTGTAAAAAAAGGAACACAGTATGTAGCAGCAAAACCGAATAACCAAGAGATAAAAATGGGTGATTCGGTAACTTACACATTGACAATGAATAACGCAAATAAGTTGAAGGATCAAACCTTTACATTCGATTATCTAGGTGATTACTTTGATATTGAAAGCGTCACTGTCAATCCAGAGCTACAGAAAAAGGCCACAGTAGAACTAAATGATGAAGAATTACAAGGAAGCGGGGTAAATAAAAAGCATCGTATTCATATAGCTGTTAAGGATGCAGGCCAAAGTATTGATGGAACCCTTCCAGTGGTAGATGTCACCATGAAAGTAAAGGATGACCTCTATTATGATGGCGAAATAGATCTTAAGAATCTTACATCGTCCTATATAAATACTAACGGGGATACAGTATCGGTTCCAAGTGTATCTGTCGAGTCCTATGTAATCCCAACATTTTCGGAAGTACTAGTGGGAATAGGAGAAGAAGCCCTTCCTTTAGATGTGGATTTTGCAAAGGCAGGTGCAACAGCATTTGTTACGGATGAAAACAACCAAAAATATCAAGGAACAGTTATGAATGTAGATGGAGGCTATTTGGTTTCCCACTTTAGGCTGCCGGTAACAAAAAAAGAGCTTACTTATCATATTCAAGTGCCAGGTGATTTTGAATTTAGTGCCCCATTTACTATTTATAAACAAAATGGAGACACCATTCAAGGTGAAAGTGACAATTTGCCTAATTTTGAGATTATGCATTCTGGTGATGCAAATGGAGACCAAGTCATTGATATTATGGATGCAGTATTCCTGAAACAACACTGGGGTACGAATACACGCAGTGCAGATTTCAACTTTGATGGTATAGTCGACATGAAGGATTTTGCCTTTATAGAAAATAATTTCTTATTGGTAAATAGGAATGCGACCAACCCGCTAACACCAAAAGACCGGTACAAAGGGCAGACATTGGAAAGTATCAAAAAAGAATTAGGTCTTAACTAGGAAGAGCAGCTTTCTTTAAATGCAAACCCGAACAACAGACACTAAAAGGGTCTGTTGTTCGGGTTCTTTTTATGCTTTTTTCGGTATGGAAAAGGTTTAAAAGTACTTCTTTTGTTTAAATGTGTGCTCATTTTCCTCTCTGTAAAGTATTTTTTTATATCATTCAGGATTTGCACAGTTTATATAACGTACACATGGATCACCAGGGATGTTTTCATGAATACGGAGTACCTAGTTGATTGTGGAAAGGGTGGAGATCAAGATACATCAAAGGTATCTTTTCTCGATATTCTTTTGGTGTACATAATGTTTTCTTTACAAAGTTGCGATTGAATGATCGAATGTTTTCAAAACCACAGAGATAAGCAATTTCAGTTATATTTTTTTCCGTAGTTCTTAGCAGATGACAAGCATAGCTAATCCTAGTTCCATTTAAAAAATCTGCAAAAGACGTTTTAACACTAGCATTAAAATATTTCGATAAATAATTATAGCTATAACCTAATGTAACGGCGATACTATTTAAAGAAATGGCTTCCGTAAAATGATCCTGTATATAGGTTAGCATGGTGTGGAGCAACTGTGAGTCTTTTTTTTCCGCTTTAATTAGCGTAGTTTGTGACATTAGCTCAGATAGTAATAAATAGAGGCTTGCTTTTTGCTCTAGTAGATTTAAGTTATCTTTAAAGAGTGTTCTAGAAATAAGTGTTTTTGTCTCCAAGGATAGGTTAAAAATGGGTTTTTCCAGGGAACTAGTTTCTATCATCCTTTGAAATGTTGGAATATAATCTGGTGAAAAGATACATATTTTAGCCCTGGAATGAGATTTTGTAACGATCGAATGAATTTCATTCGGTAATATTAATAAGTATTGTCCAGTATGTAAAGGAAAACATCTTTGTTCAATCATTACTTCCATTTCCCCATCAACGACAAATATTAATTCAAAACAACGATGGAGGTGGCTTGGAAAGTTTAAATTATGACATCATAGTTTGAAATTAGATCAAAATGGTGTGATTCATATATTAACATTTTAGATTGACTCTCTCGAAAAGGATAAATTTTGTCTAGGATTATATAAGTTTTATCTTGTTGTGTCAAACGAAAAAATGATAAGTTTACCAATATAAGATAAAAAGAATTTGGTCTCATTTCTCTTGGTTATGGTATCAAATTCTCAGATGTAACTTTGGGGCTCCCTTTTGTATCCGATCATCATGTTTCCGATGATTAGAATACCAGGGTCTTGTTTTTAAATCTATATCAATCCTATTCTTAAAACAATCATATAAAAAAAGGAGATCACTATGGAAAAACTCAGAATTGGTATGGTCGGCTATAAATTTATGGGTAAGGCACACAGTCATGCCTACCGGGATCTTCCGCTTTTTTTCCCGAAGACGGTTCATCCTGAAATGAAGGTAATTTGCGGCCGTGATAAAAACGGTGTGGCTGCTGCCGCCAAGCAATTCGGCTGGGAGGAATATATTACCGACTGGAAGAGTCTCTTAGAAAGAGATGATATTGACTTAATCGATATCAATGCACCGAGTGATGTACATAAAGACATAGCGATTGCTGCGGCACAGGCTGGAAAGCATGTTTTTTGCGAAAAACCGTTAGCGATTACATTGAAGGATTCTAGAGAAATGCTTGAAGCTGTTGAGACTACTGGAGTCAAACATATGGTTGGATTTAACTATCGCTTTGCGCCTGCTGTAATGCTGGCTAAACAGCTACTAGATGAAGGCAAGTTAGGTGAAATCTATCATTTCCGCGCCTGGTTTTTACAAGATTGGCTCGTGGATCCAAACTTCCCTCTAGCCTGGAGACTTCAGAAAGAAATTGCAGGTTCAGGTTCTCACGGAGACCTTGGGGCTCATCTGATCGATTTGGCTCACTACCTTATTGGCGATATTACCGAAGTTATTGGTATGAACGAAACGTTTATTAAAGAACGGCCCATTCCTTCTCAGATGACCGGCTTATCAGCAAAAGGCAGCAATAGTGATGAAAAAGGCGAAGTAACGGTGGATGACGCTACCCTTTTCATGGCTCGTTTTTCTAACGGGGCATTAGGAAGCTTTGAAGCGACACGTTTTGCTGCAGGACATCGCTGTACGAATTCTTTTGAAATCAACGGAAGTAAAGGCAGTGTCATCTTCGACTTTGAACGTATGAATGAGCTGCAGGTTTATTTCACGGATGACAGGAAGGATGTACAAGGCTTCCGCCGCGTATTAGCAACTGACCCTGCTCACGCTTTTGCGCAAAACTGGTGGCCTCCAGGACATACAATCGGCTATGAGCATACGTTTATTCACGAAGTGGTTGAACTTATGGAGTCTTTCCGTGAGAATCGTCAGCCTGTTCCAAACTTCCTTGATGGCGTAAAGTGTCAAGAAGTTTTGGAAGCGGTTGATTTATCAATTGAGAAACGCCAATGGATCCGAATTTCTGACGTCTAAACTAAAACTATAAAGGAGTACCTTTTCCATGAAAAAAAGTGCATTGATCGTTTGGGGCGGATGGGACGGCC
This sequence comes from Bacillus sp. sid0103, assembly GCF_019219025.1. Next base: position 28,067 of record NZ_JAHUWN010000029.1, read on the forward strand.
ATCAGCCTGAGCAGGTAGCAGAAATTTTTAAAGGAATCCTTGAGGAAGAAAATTTCCAAGTAGAGGTATCAAATTCACTTGACTCTTATGCAGACAAGGAAAAGCTAAAATCATTGGATTTAATCATTCCCCACTGGACAATGGGTGAAATTGAAAAAAAGTATGTCTTAAATATTTCTGAAGCAGTAGCAGCTGGTGTTGGTTTAGCTGGCTGTCACGGTGGAATGTGTGACTCTTTCCGGAACAATGTAGACTGGCAATTTATGACTGGCGGTAATTGGGTTGCCCATCCTGGAAATAATGGTGTGGAATACATGGTCAACATCAAGCATTCCTCAAGTCCGCTATTACAGGGTCTTTCTGATTTTAAAGTTGTTAGTGAGCAATATTATCTTCATTACGATCCAGCCGTTGAAATATTAGCTACCACCCGCTTTCCAATTGCTGACGGCCCCCATGCTGCTAATAAAACCGTTGATATGCCTGTAGTTTGGACCAAACGATGGGGTCTTGGAAATGTGTTTTATAATTCATTAGGCCATCAGGCGAACATCGTTGCCATGCCTGAAGTTTCGCTTATTATGCGCCGTGGATTTTTATGGGCCTCTGAAGGAAAGAAAACGAAGTGAATCCGTTCTTTTTTAGATAGTTAGATTAGCAGCCAAAACAGGTTATACCAGTAACTGGTATAACCTGTTTTTCGTCAATATTGACCTTATTTGCAGCTCATGTCTTGAGAAGATTAAGTTGTGGTAGCGTCGTCAGTGAAAAAGCGACAGGTACGATCTGAAAGAAAGGGCTCTCGTTCTTTCTTTTAGCCCTTGGTTCGTCTATTTATACAATTTTTTGTAATGTTTTAGGGGGTTTTGTCAGATGTATTCCAATCACTTAAAATTTTTCGCATAATAATAATTGCGAGGAAACTACAATTTATCGAATTAAACAGTTAAAGAGAATCAGGGGAATGTATGATGGTTATCGAGATGAAGGAACTAGAGGACCGGATCAATCAGATGAGAAAGATGTTGATCCTAATTGCGGGGAACACTGGATTAAATAGCAATGACACCCTTTGTTACAGTCAGAAATTGGACGAGCTCATCACGATGTATCAAAAAAGTAAAAATCAGCAACATACAGAAGTTTGATTAAAAGTCCTGTATTTTCACAACTGAATACGGGAATTTTTTTTAATTTTCATTTGATGGTTACATAGTAAAAGTTCCAAGATGGTACCAAACCATCCTTTATTACGTTACATGTTACGTAAAATGAATAAAATCCTCTAGAGCCTTTTGATCGACTATCTGTTCAAAGTCGCATGGTTGCTCTAATGTAATCCCCCTGTCACTTGCAACTGAAATAAGTAAACCTAGTTCATAATACATATTTTTCGTTAATAATCCTTTTTCAATGTTTTTCATTATTTCATCATAAAAAGCAATTAAAAAATCAGTAGGTAACTTTTCATAAAAATCCATATTTACATCTCCCATTATTAAAAAATGTAGGAAAACCTATTGGACAAACAAGAATCACCTTCCTCCATTATAAATAAGTGATTGTAAAATATTTGTCGATTTAACCGAATATTTATAATAATCAAATAATTTTTTATCTTTTATTAGTGTTAGGAAATAGCTTAGCGGACATTTTCGGATTTTTTCAATTAAACCTCATGAAAATTCTTGAAATGAGATTCTGGCACAGTGCAAGTATAAAACATTTTTATGCTTCATCCCTGCATAGCATGGAATGAAGCCGTCTTGTTGGGACTCAATGTCCCTAAACAAGACGAACTACCACAAAAAAACGTTTAAAAATAAAGAAGAGGGCGAACCCTCTCCTTCGGATCTTACATTTTACCTTCTGCTTTCAAGCTGTAGTATTCAGCATCGGCATTCACAATCAGGTGATCCAAAACCTCGATACCTAGAATCTTACCTGCTTCTACCAATCTTCTCGTTACCTCTAAATCTTCTCTAGAGGGTTGAACATTCTGTGATGGATGCTGGTGACAGACAATGATCGATGCGCAATTATTCAAGATGGCTGACTTGAACACCTCTCTTCATGTATTCCGTTTCATACCATAACAAAAGCCCTTCTCATTGGGATGGGCTTGACGGGTTCACTTTTAAGGTGTAAATAAGGAAGAGACAGGTCAAAACGCTGACTCATTAGCAGGGTTTTCCCTACTAAATTCTCAAGACAAATCACGTATGGACTTAACGACTGGAATTGGTTTGATAAAGTATTGACAATCGAGGATATCGGCGACAGTCATTGGGGGAAAAAAAGCATTTTGGGTAGGCAATCAAGGCTATTGGCGACCTTGATTGGGGAAACACACTAAAAGGCACCAGAAGAAACAAGCTGGTACTTTTGCTCCCTTCTTCCACCAAATTCGGGGCGTGACAGGCACTATATGTGCTGAATCCAAAGATGAAATAAACCTTCTGATACACCTAAATGGTACAAATAATAAAAGCCAAATACCGTACTTATCACACCTGTAATTTGGGCGAACGCCTTATGAATCAATGCCCTATTTGAGAACATGACAAAGGGGATTCCAAGGATCGTCGTAAAACAAAGCATACTGATAATGGTTCCTAAACCAAATTCCAAAATATAGAGAACCCCTCCCCAAACCGTATGTACTGTACTGATTGTCAATAATACCATTGCCGCACTCCCTGCCAGTCCGTGGACAAAACCCATAAAAAGAGATTTCACATAGAGTGTACCCTTATATCGATGAACATGGTCATGCGGCGCCTGGAATCCGTGATTTCCGGCACGATGAATACGGCTGTTTTTATATCGAATAACGGCTGATAAACCTAAATAAACGAGCATAATTCCTACAATACATTCAAGTGGCATGGCCCATATCTCAGGGATTTCTCCCTTCAGTAAAATAACTGCCAACCCTACAAAACACAGAGTGGCTGTGTGCCCAATCCCCCAAAATATTCCTGTTAAAGAAGATTTCCATAATTTTTTACTCTGACTAGCAATAGTCGAGACCGCGATGACATGATCCGGTTCCATTGCATGTTTTAATCCAAGAAGAAACCCTAAACTTAAAATCGAAACTAATTCTCCCACCAATATCCCTCCTGCACAATCCTTAACAACAATGCATCCTTCTTTTCCAAGAAAGATGCATTCCACAACCTTAATATTTCCTCCATCTAACAACATCCTTCGCCAACAACTGATGTCTGGCCCATGCATGCGCATGAGTAATCATTTTCTCAATCATCCCTGTAGACCGGGCCAGCACCCTCAAAATCACTCCTCCCTCCGGCAAAGAGGACAATCCGAAACGAACTTCTTCCTGAATATCCTCCATGAACTCATATAAACCATCCAAAAAACCTTTATCTGCTTGATTATGAAGGATGAGGAAGGTACCAACATGGGTATACCCCTCCATTTGCATAATCCCGTTCAACTGATCATCCGGCTCAAGCAGCAAATGATCAAATAAAACGAGCTTGTCATTTTTATAGACTTTTAATTTCGAACGGATCCAGTTATAGCGAAACAAGCTCCCATCCTCTGCCCATCCGGGTGTAATCATATCGCTATAAAAAAAACAAGCTTCCTCCTCCATCCGAACATTGGTTTCTTGAATAAAACGCGCACCCTCATAAGCGATTAATGAATCCGGCAAATATTCAAGCACACTTCCCTTGCCCACTTTCAAATTTGTTTGCTGAACAACAGGGTTTTTCGGCGTTTTATATACTTTTGTAGCGGATTGCGTAGTAACTGCCAATTCGGCTCCCGCCTCAACTGAAAGGTCAGTCAAATAGGTATCGCCGTCGACATATCCGCCCCCAACATGAATCAGATAAACGGATGGCACATCCTCCTCCAGGTAAACCGGGCGGGTTAATTTCAATGCCCCTTCATAATAACAGCTGGATACAATACTTTTGGACTGCCTTCTGACCGCAGAAAGCTCCAATACACCGGTATAGCTCATGACTCTAATCCCATTAATAGAGCTTGTTTTTTAATCCAATCGATCACTTGATTAAGGCCTGTTCCATCTTTTAAATTTGTAAAAATATAAGGCTTGTCCCCTCTCGCGGCGATTGTGTCCCGCTCCATGATTTCCAGACTTGCCCCAACGTAAGGCGCCAAATCAATTTTGTTGATGATGAATAAGTCTGACTTAATCATCCCTTGTCCACCTTTGCGAGGAATTTTTTCCCCTTGGGCCACATCAATAATATATATGGAAAAATCAACAAGCTCCGGACTGAACGTTGCAGCTAAATTATCGCCGCCGCTTTCGACGAAGATCAATTCAACATCAGGGTGCCTTTCTTTTAATTCATCGATGGCCGCAAAATTCATCGACGCATCCTCACGAATCGCCGTATGCGGACAACCGCCAGTTTCCACCCCGATTACCCGATCCTGCGGCAGCACTCCGTTTTTCATGAGAAATAACGCATCTTCTTTTGTATAGATGTCATTCGTTACAACGGCCATGCTCAGTTCTTCGTGCATCGCCCGCGTTAATTTTTCCACAAGCATCGTTTTTCCTGCGCCAACAGGTCCTCCAATACCAATACGTACTGGTTCCATTTTCAACATCCCTCTTTTTCTAAAAAATTTAAGACATAAACAAGCGCACATGTAATCGTTCATGACGCATTTGGGCAATTTCCAATCCAGGGCTGACCGCCCCAAGATCATCCTTGGACAACAACAAAATCTTCCGAACGGCTTTCTTTAAAAGCGGCTGGATGTTGACCAACAGCTTTTGACCATCGGTCTGGCCGAGGGGAATGCCGCGGACAGCGTTTTGAATAAGTGAGGAAACAGCTCCAAATAAATACGCGCCAATGGCTGTTTCTTTCCCCACTTGTAAGTGGCAGGAAACGATCGAAAAAACCAAGGCAGAATGTCCATAGGCCTGCTTTTCTTTGATTTTATCGACATAATCGTCGAGAATCGGTGATGGATAAAGGCCCGCACATAGCTTTGCCATTCGTTCCCCAATTCGTCGATTGCCGATCCTCGTTTCTGCAGCAAGGCTCGCAGCAAATAATAATTGATCCAGCTCGAAAAGATCCGCCATCCTGTTTTGCTCGACCGCTTCAAAAGCAAGCCGGCACGCCAGTCCCTCGACAAAAACAAGCTGTTTTTCGATATATACGATGATCGCTTCAGAAAAGTTTTTCGTATCCGTAATGGCTTGTTCTTGAATGTAGGTTTCCAATCCGAACGAATGCGAAAAGGCTCCGGATGGAAAGTTGGAATCACACAACTGAAGCAATGGAAACAATTCGTTAATCATGTCGGTGTCCAATATGGCGAAACGCCTGCTTTACCTTTCGATTTTCCCGCTTAAAAGGAATTTCTAATTGCTGGAGAAGCTCTTCGACCAAATAATCGTACTGAACAAGCATTTCATTTCCTTCAAATTGGGCCGGGAGATGACGGTTCCCCAGTTGGTGGGCAATTTCCCCCATCTGCTGGATCGACGTTGGCTGGATCACCAACAAGTCATCATCTTTAACGGAGATTACGATCATATTTCGTTCATCTATATATAAAACATCACCATCGATTAAGTCACTATTGTCTTTTAAGCGAATCCCAATCTCCTTGCCATGGTCGGTGACAACACGCTGAATCCGTTTAACCAAGTCATCGCTGTTCATATACACCCTTTCTGTATGCGGTGCTTTTTTTTCTATTGTCGCAACATTTCCAATTACTTTTTCAATAATCATTTTTTTCTCTCCTTAAAAAAAGAAATAGAGTAGGGCGTTACAGGAATGAATTTCGCCAAACTTGGTAAATATTTCGCGAAAAAAGAATTTATTACGCCAAACACAAAAAATAGAACGTTTCAACCAAGCAAGATCGTTGTACCATCCCGGGTTTCTGCAACTCAAACACCTAAAACAAGAAATAGCGCTGTGCCATTGGAACTACTTCCACCGGCTCACAGGTTATTAATTCACCATTTACTTTCACTTCGTATGTTTGCGGATCCACTTCGATTTCAGGTGTTTCCCCATTAAAAACCATCGATTTTTTCGTTAACTGGCGGATCCCTGACACAGGTTTGACGATTTTCTTTAGCCCAAGTGTTTCATGAACCCCATTTTTAAAAGCAGCTTGGGAGACAAATGTCATCGACGTTTGATATTTGGCACTTCCGAATGATGCAAACATTGGACGATAGATAACCGGCTGCGGCGTTGGAATACTGGCATTTGGATCTCCCATCAGACTGTGTGCAATCATGCCGCCTTTTAAAATCAACTCTGGTTTCACACCGAAAAACGCCGGATCCCAGACAATCAAATCCGCGAGCTTTCCTGTTTCAATCGAACCGACATAATCGGCAATCCCATGTGTTAAAGCAGGGTTGATCGTATATTTGGCAATATACCGCTTGACTCGGAAGTTATCACCAACGCCTTGATCCTCCGCCAGTTTTCCGCGCTGTTTTTTCATCTTATCCGCCGTTTGCCACGTACGGGTAATCACTTCTCCCACCCGTCCCATCGCCTGCGAATCAGAGGAAATCATACTGAATACACCGATATCGTGCAGGATATCTTCTGCGGCAATCGTTTCTTTGCGAATCCGCGAATCAGCAAAAGCAATGTCCTCCGGAACCTCCGGATCAAGATGATGGCAAACCATCAACATATCTAAATGCTCTTCCAGGGTATTGACCGTGTAAGGCCTTGTTGGGTTGGTCGATGACGGCAAAATATTTGGGAAGCTGGCAGCCTTAATAATATCCGGTGCATGTCCTCCCCCGGCGCCTTCCGTATGATACGTATGGATCACGCGTCCATCAATGGCAGCCAATGTATCCTCAACAAATCCACCCTCGTTAAGGGTATCGGTATGAATGGCGACCTGCACATCATATTGGTCAGCCGCTTTTAGACTCGTATCAATGGCTGCAGCCGTTGTTCCCCAGTCTTCATGAAGCTTTAAGCCGATTGCTCCCGCTTCAATTTGTTCCTTTAACGGAGCTTCATCCGAAGCATTTCCTTTTCCCAAAAAACCGAGATTCATTGGGAATTCTTCTGCTGCCTGGAGCATCCGGTGGATATTCCACGGGCCTGGGGTACAGGTGGTTGCGTTCGTGCCTGTAGCCGGCCCTGTCCCCCCGCCAATCATCGTGGTCACGCCAGAGGAAAGCGCCGTTTCAATTTGCTGCGGACAAATAAAGTGGATATGGGCATCAATGCCTCCGGCGGTTACGATTTTTCCTTCTGCGGCAATCACTTCGGTTGACGCACCAATGACGATATCCACCTTGTCCATCAGCAGCGGATTCCCAGCCTTGCCAATCTCCACAATCTTCCCATCTTTCACACCAATGTCTGCTTTATAAATCCCGGTATAATCAACAATCATCGCATTGGTTAACACAAGGTCCACACTTTCCGCCCTTGTCACAAGCGGGTGCTGCCCCATTCCATCACGAATCACCTTGCCTCCCCCAAACTTCACTTCATCCCCGTAGGTGGTGTAATCTTTTTCTATTTCTATAAACAGATCAGTATCTGCTAAACGGACAGCATCTCCAACCGTTGGACCGAACATATCGGCATATTGTTTTCGCGGCATGTGAAAGCTCACTTACTTCTCCTCCTTTATGACAGAACCGTTTGTTAATTGATTTAAACCGTACACCTTCTGTTCCCCCGAAAAAGGAACGAGCTCTACTTCCTTTTCATCGCCAGGCTCAAACCTTACGGCCGTTCCCGCAGGAATATTCAAATGCCTGCCAAATGCCCGACCTCGGTCAAATTGCAATGCTGTATTGACTTCAAAAAAATGAAAATGCGAACCGATTTGGATTGGGCGGTCGCCCCGGTTTAACACAGGAATGACTAGCGGCTGCTTATTTTCATTACACAAAATTGGCTCCTTTTTTAATCGATACTCCCCAGGTATCATTGCTTTCCCTCCTAAATGGTTTTGGTTTGGGTATGTAAAATCGGGTTATCGAATCGGGGTATGTACAGTGACCAGTTTTGTACCATCCGGGAATGTCGCCTCGACCTGAATGTCCGGAATCATTTCAGGTACACCTTCCATCACATCTTCTCTTGTCAGAATGGTGGTGCCGTATTGCATAAGCTGTGCCACTGTTTGTCCATCCCGCGCCCCTTCGAGAACTTCATAGGTAATGATGGCGATGGATTCAGGATAGTTAAGTTTTAAGCCTCTTTTTTGCCGGCGGCGCGCCAGGTCAGCAGCCACCACAACCATAAGCTTTTCCATTTCACGTGAGGTCAGTTTCATCTTTTTCATCCTTCCTTTTTTCCTGTAACCGGAGGTTTCCAATCATAACGTAGACCGATTCTACATTTGCTCCTCGTGATTCAACATGAATACCAAAGCAGCCGTGACCTGCTGCTTTGGTAACCAATCTTCTATTCCCCTTTATCGCTTGTATTCCTTATACAGCTCAATAAATGGTCGAATGGTGATAAAAAGCGCGGCTAACACCAGCCAGCCAAATGCTAGATAAACCCAGCCCGTGAAAAAGGAAAGACTATAGATATACCCTGTCGAAAACATAATTCCTGGCCAAATGACGACAAGCACTAAACTTAACCCCAATGCCCAACGAGTGTACATCTTCGTCTGTTTTTTTAACTCCAGATCGTTCATCCCAAATTCTCCTTTCTATCCATGCTATGACTTTCATCAAAACTCTTAAACTTGTCTTTTAAAGACTCAAAATGAAATTCCTCAGAAGAGATGAGTGCATGCCCAATGGAAATCACTCCACTAATGATAAATACTGCCAGATTACCAAACAGCATCGGGTAGAGCCCGCCCAGCGATTCAACGTTCACATGCCCTGCAGTTACATAAGCAGAAATAAGCCAAACTGTCACGCCGCCAATCATCCCCAACAATGCACCGTAAAAGGCTCCAGCATTTGTGGCCCGTTTCCAAACGAGTCCAAGTGTGACCGGTATAACGGCTGCACTAACAAAAATCCCCATCGCCATATAAACAAAGCCTAGACTGATTCCTAAATAGAATAGTAGGATCGAGAAGATTCCCATCGATAATCCGAACCCTAATGTAACCAAACGAGAAACACGCAATAGTTTCTTACTGCCGGCATGTGGGTTGATCGAATGACGATAAATATCCGTAACGATAATATTCGTAACAGCTGTCAGTTCCGCGGACCCCGCAGACGTAACTGCCATAAACAGCATGGTCAGAAACAGAACAGATCCAACCGACCCAAGGATGTGTGAGGCCATAATCGGTGCAACAGAATCAGGAGAAGATACTGAAATTCCAAGTCCGGCCGCACTAACACCCAAAATCGTAGCTACCGCAAATGGAATAGAAAACCAAGAGATCCCTCCATATATGTATGCTTTCGAAGCGGCTTTATCCGTACTGGCAATAGCACGCTGCCAATAGGCTTGATCGACAAAAACGGTTCCGAAATTCCCAACAATATTAATAATCCCAAACAAAAGCCCTGGAATAGATGCCATCGTCAGCATTTGCTTGGATTCCGGCAAGGCACGCAGCCCCTCATAAATATTGGATATGCCAAATTTATAATAGACCGCAACCCCAAAGATCAATAGAACAACAAATAAGATCACCGTGTGCAAATAGTCGGCAATAAATGAAGCTTTTAATCCGCCAATCATCGTATAAATCGTGAATGTAACAGGTATTAAAAAGGCTGCTACATATAAATTCATTCCTGTTAACTGATTTAACGTGATTGCGCCGCCGAGAATGATCATCGAGGTGACGATAATATTCGTCATCAGCGCAAATACGAGCATTAAGCGGTGATTTTTTTTATCAAAACGCTGTGAAATAAACTCTAAAAACGTATGAGCGTTTGGTGCTTTTCTTTTTAAATGAACAGCAAGGATCGCAAATAATAAGATTTGGATGGTAGCACCAGCCGCATACCAAAATGGCCCACTGATTCCATATTGATAACCGGTCGAGGATGACATCATGATCGTGGCAGCCCATGTCCAAGCCGCTACGATCGAAGCGCTGGCCAAACCAACCCCTACACTTCTTCCGGCAGTGTTAAATTGTTCCGCCGTCATTTCTTTTCCTTTGCGTTTGGAATCCATGCGGTGAATAACCGCCGTAACCCCGGTAAACAAAACTCCGAAAATAAGTAAAATAAGATACCCTACACTAGGTGTTAACATGCTACCCCTCCACTTTTTAATATTACAATTTTGTTACAAACGTTTCTAAGATGTTTCATTAACGCAGTGTTATTGTCAGAAAATTCTAGAACAGTTTTAAATATAGACACAATTTCTCTTTCTATCTACAATTACGTTAGATTTTCTGACACGATTTTGCATAATTTCTTCCAAATCAATTGCATTTTTTCCTGAACTTTCTTTATAATCAAAAAAATAAGTGATCATATTGTTCACTTTATGTACAAGGGTGTTCTATTTGTAAAATGAACTATGTAACATGAAAGGGAGTGGTTGGATGGATAAAAGCATTAGGGTGGGGATTCTATTTTCTTTATCCGGAACAATGGAAATCTCTGAAAGAGGCCAATATCAGGCCGCCCTCCTGGCCATTGAAGAAGTGAATCGAAACGTCTGGTTAAACGGGTGGAAAATCAGACCCTTTGTTGCGGATACAGCTCCTAATCCTTATATCGCAGCAAGAGAAGCGGAGCGATTGATCGTCGAACATAAAGTAACCGCGATCATCTCTTTATACACTTCCGCTTCTCGGAAGGAAGTCATTCCGATTATAGAAAAATATCATTCTGTTCTTTTTTATCCAAATGGATATGAAGGCGAAGAACAACATCCCAATATCATCTATTGCGGGCCGTTGCCAACTATATCTGATTCACTTTATCCCATGGATTGCGGACCACATCGGTAAGAACTTTTACCTAATTGGATCTGATTATATTTATCCGCACGAAACCAACGCCCATATCCGCTCACTGTTACAAGTTTATCAAGGAAAGGTTTTAGTCGAGGACTACACCCCGCTGGGCAAGCAGAAATTTGAAGAAAATGTAAAAAAAATTCAGGAGCTGGTTCCGGACATTGTTTTTTCAACACTCGTTGGCAGCAGTGCTGTGGCTTTTTATAAGCAATATTATGAAGCCGGGATTAAAAAACCGATTGCGAGTTTAATTACTGCAGAAACGGAAGTAGCTGCGCTTGATCCTAAGTGCACCGTTGGCCACTTCTTAAAAAAGTTCACAAAGTTTGCGAAGTGCTAGCGTAGCACCCTTGACTGCCCTTATGAGCATACGATTACAATAAGGAGAACAAAGAAGGAGATTAATAGAGTCCGAGCGTATATTGCGATCCAACGGGCTCCCGTTGGCTGGGTTTGGGCAAGGAGCCCAAGGTATTAAAGGTTTTCGGCTCGTTTGTACGGGCGGCCTTCCGTAAATGGAACAGGAACCTACGGAATGTATGCGCTAGCCGTACAGACCGTGGCTATCGGGCCATTTAGTGCCAAAGCGACACGTACAGAATGACAGAATGTGTACTTTGCATTCTGATCAGTCTGTAGTGCTGCCGCCCGAAACAGGTTCTGTAAATTTTTGAACGAATTCTTTAAAGTCATGATTTCTAAAGAAAAAACACAGCCTTAAGGCTGTACGGATAACAAAAAAGAGAGTAAGGATTATAAGAATATGTAAAATTCTATTTATACACATGCCACCTATAGTAAGATCGAAATGTTTTTTTCATCCTCGAGTAATCTTTCTAAAGGTTGCGTCAGCAACCGTCAAGCAGGCTCGATGCCTGCGTCATATAATCAAGAAAAAACGGATGTTTTTTATCCATCCGTTAAGTTTCATCAGCTGGCCATCCAGCACGTATTCTTATAATCTAGCTCACATTGATTCTTCCTTTTAAAGCAAGGGGACAAAGCCCCTTTGCTTACAATTTATAAGACTATGTTTAATCCCATTTTCCACGGTTTTTATAAGATAGAATCGTATTCATATATTTTCCTTTCGAACAAAGGGGGAAAATCCCCTTTTGCTATTTTGGTATTTTTATAGATAGCCTTTCTCTTTTAAACTGACATGCCTCCCGGTGTGGGTGACAATCACATGGTCAAGCACTTCGATGCCTAAAATTCTCCCTGCTTCTGCAAGCCGCTTGGTGATGTCGATATCTTCCCGGCTTGGTGTGGGGTCTCCGCTCGGGTGCTGGTGGCTGACAATAATGGAGGCTGCATTATTGAGAATAGCGCACTTCATTACCTCTCTTGGATGAACGATACTAGCATTCAAGCTTCCTACATGAGCTCTATGTAATCCAACCACCTGATTCTTCGTATTGAGCATCATCACAAGAAGTACTTCACGGTCTTCATCCGCAATGTAAGAGGCCGCTAATTTCTGGGCATCCTCTGGTGAACGAACAGCATACTGTACAAACGGTTCAGAATATTCCTTAATTTCTTGTTTGATTCGAACGACTTCGAAGATTGACATGAATTCCATTTTTCAAAACTCCCTTTCATTTTTGGTTTTTTCTTTCATTTTTTCTTTTTGGATTCCGAAGCGAATCCGTTCCCCAAAAGGGGGATGATTTTTCCCCTTTTGCAAGTAGAACGAAAAACACGCATAGGCAATGGGTCAAGGGCGCTCTTCGCACAAAAAGTTTTTTGCTGTTGCGTTAGTCCCCTTTAAGCAAAAAAGTTTTTTGCCCCTTGACCGATTGACTAGCTTTTTTAGCTTCTAGCCGGAAAGGTTCGGGTGTCCTGCCGGCTGGAAGGTTAGAAAGCTTGCGCTGTTTTACGATTCGGAAGGCAAAAAGGAAAAATAAAACAATAAAAGCAGCCGTTTCGGCTGCTCTCCTCTTGTCTTTTATTCTTTTGATTGAACTTTTAATCTTTTGCTTTTTCGATTTTTCGGCTCGTTCGGTATGGCGGCGTCAGCCGTAAATGGAACAGGAACCTACGGAATGTAGGCGTGAGCCATACAGGCCGTGGTTATCGGTCCATTTAGTGCCGAAGCGACACGTACGGGTTGACAGAAAGGGTGATTTTTTCCTTTCTGATCAGTCCGTAGTGCTGCCAGCCTAAATATGTTAGCTCTTGATATACATATTTAAAGTTCTTATTACTGAAGAAAATACGCAGCCTATAGGCTGCCAGATTGATAAGCATTGAACTGGCTTTAAAACATCTAAAAATTCACCAGGCACATACTGATTACAGCCACAAGAATGTACCACTTCTGCCATGTTTTGTACCATCAGTTGCCATGGAATTTACCACTTGCTGTCAACGAATTTACCAATAGAAAAACTTTAGAGATATTGAATTGAAAAAGCCTAATCCTCCTATTTTTACCGAGGAATTAGGCTTTTGTTAAGCTTTCCGTAATAGCGCCAGAAAGTGGACTACCAGCTTTTAATGCACAGTATCGTTGTACTGCGCAACAATTGGCTTTGATGTTTTACGTTTTTCTTCTTCAGCATACGCGCCCGATTGTCGAATATTGACCTCATTCAAATATTAGTACTTTACTACCTATCCTTAAGTGGTATTGCTAACAAGTCAATTTATATTAATTAAATATAATTATTTATTCCTGTAAAAATGCTCGTTTGCCACTTTATGACACTTTTAGCAATTCAAAGCAGAAGCAAATTAGTCCTCCCTAGTCAACCTCTTCAACAACTGTATATCTTTATTGTTGTTTTTTGGTTTTATGTTACTCAACACCTTTTGTTCTACCTCAGGTGTCCAATAGATTTTAAGCTTATTTCTCGCTCGTGTTATAGCCGTGTAGAAGATATTATGTGTTATAAGTTCGTCGATCTCGTCAGTTATGACGACTTTAACAGAGTTGTACTCCAAGCCTTGTGCCTTGTGGATGGATACCGCATATGCAACTTGAAATGGAACGACCGCTTTTGAAGAGCTGTCATCATCTTCATCTGAGTTTTTAAGTTTGTTGACACAAAAACGTATAACGGAATTTGCACTTTCTGAGTTGTCCAATAGCTCAAAATCCTGGCCGAAGGCATCTACGCCATTAATTACCGTGTCCAGTTTGATGTCAAACTGTATGCGTTCGGTGAGTTCTCCGCTATCAAGAATTTCTATCCCTACTATCCATCCCTTCATATTATTGTAAATCAGAGGCGCAAAGCGCCCGGAATCATTGAATAAAATTGGGTCGTTGACCTTATACTGCTGAATTCCCCACGACACGGAAACGCTCAAATTGCTCTCTTGTAAGAAACGGTTAATGTTGTTTATTCCGTACAGGCCGTCATAATTAAGGCATAGAATAATTTCATCTGATTCAGCAGGATCGAAAATTGAAACGTCCAACGAAGTGGAATAGCCTCTTCGTGTAATAAGTTCGAGAATGGTATCATCCATCTTACGCACTCTATCCCATAATGTTAGTAATCCTTCGTTATTGCTCCTATAAGGCTTTGTTAATTCAAACACGGAGGTTTCAGGAACAAACACACGAGCCACGCTGAACCAGTTGCCAAATCGGATAGAGGCTATCTGATATGAATCACCAACCATAACCAAAAGCTTGTATGTAGCTTTGATAAGAATATCTCTCATATCACGATTGTTCACCGTACTACACTCATCTATTATTAGCAAGTCATAGTCAGTACCATTACTCTGCCTTTTTAGAAATTTTGTAATCGTTGAAAACGTGCAGTTTGAAGCTGTCACTCGTCGTTTCAAATTATCGACAGCGGGGTTCGTCTGAGCTAAAAACAGTTTTTTCTTATCGGCAAAGAAATGTGCTATGTGGTTTATGAGGGTAGACTTTCCCGTGCCGGCCGAGCCGTACATTAAAGCCACCCGTGAGTTTTCAAACATTTGGGTTAATGCCTCTTTTTTCTCGTCGCAGTCAACACCGTGGTTAGGTTCGCTCAACCACGCATTTACCGAGTTTGAATAGTTCTGAACTCCGCTTTTTGCCTGATCCTCAAGCTTGGCAATAATGAAACGAGTATCGTTTTTATAACCATTAATAAAGATGTGACCATTTTCAATCACTAACTTGCTGTTTTCAAGATGTCCGTGCCATATAGTAGAGTTATAGATTCTTACGAGTGCCGCTATATCATCGAACCCAACAATATCCTTTACTGGAGTAAAAAGTTGTCCTTTAATTTCGGTGTTGTTCCTAACCAGACGTGCAAGTATTTCGTGTTGCCTTTCTGCAGCATCAATGCAAGCGAACAAATCTCCAAGTCTGGGGTTATGTCCTATCGGCGAGGTATTAAAGGGCATACTGTCGAACGGGATACAACCGTTTTTCACAAAAAGCCCGGACAAATTATGGTTTGCAAGGCTTTGCTGCTGGTTTTTAATTACTTTGTTATTCATATGGTAGAGTAAATACCGCAGGAGATTGCTGCCCGCAGCATTTACTTTCATTATCTCGCGGCAACGCTCTAAATCATTGAAGAACACAACCGCCTTGGCTCGTTGTATCGCTTGCTGCTTAATCTTTTGAAATTCCGTATCAGAGAAATCAACGAGTTCCGTCAGATTAAATCCGGTTGAAGTTAAAAATAGTGAGATGCCCTGTTGTTCAGCGTATCCAGTCCTAACAGCCGTTCCTCTAATCAGACTCGTAAAATTCTTAAACTCACAATCTCGAATTGCGACTTCCCAACCTACGATAACGATGATAGGCATAGTCTTACCGAGGATTTCAATGCTGTCGTGAGCCAGGGCAAACTTGACAGCATAGTTGTCGGTTATTTCCAAACTTGTAAAGGCGATAACCCGGTTAAACTTGCTCGCATAATCGTTGGCGGGGGTAAAAGTTACCTCATAGTAAATCCGTTGACCGATAAAGAAGGGCTTGATCTTTTGAATATAGTATTTCTCGGATTTTCCAACTCCCTGCATATTATAGCCTTTTATCTTATCGGCAATCTTCTCATAATACCCCTGCATGTTTGAATCCATGTTCAGCGGAAACTTGTCAAGATTGCCAAGAACGTCAAGGGAAAAACTATCATGTAGGAGGTTTTTGATTCTCAAAAGGTACTCATAATATTTCAGCATTAACCGCTCTGAGTTTTCCTCGTCAAGCGTATAGTGTGATGCTACGATTTGCAAATAATCATGAAACCGCCTTAGCACTTTTAAATTACCCCGTGTTTTAACAAAGTCAATTGCTTTGCAGATATTATCATAGCTGTTTTCAATGTCTTTACCGTTGGCGTAGAACTTCAGCATTATATGCTCAACAAAGTTACGCAGTTGAGACAGGATGTCCTGCGAAACTACGCCTCTTGGCGAAGTGCCAAGGCTGTCTATGTGACGGCAAATAACCTTGTTTATATTAAAAATCTGTGCGTCTATTTGAAAAAGTGTTACATTTGACATTCTGCACCTCCAATAAAGCTACTACCATTACATCCTTACTATATATAAAGAATCCAGAGATAATTTTACAATTTAACTCATACTCTGATATTTCGCTTTTCTATAAACATATTTCGACAAAATTTGTTAAAATCCTCCAAAATAGAATTGAATATACGAATATTGTAATGTAATTAAAGAGTTTCTTGTGTTTTGACAGTATACTTGTCTTCTGCTGAATATTTTCAATCTTGAAGCACCATTTTCATATAAGGTAACTCCATCAGAAATCCATTTAAGTATTTATTGCGCAGTAATAGTCTACTATGTAATACAAGAGTTACCCTAAAATCATTCCCGTTTGCGCAAGGCTGGTCTTGTTTAATCAAATTTTTTAACATTCTTGATACCCCAAACTATAGATTTATTCCTCCTATTACCAGTAAGATTGCGGTGGTAAACGTCTTGTCATTCTTTGGTACACTACATGTCATTTAGTGGTAAATACAATGTCAGAAGTGGTAAATTTCAATGGCTGTAATCACATACCTCGAAAAGAACGAATGCTTGCCATGAGTGAATTAATTATTTATCCAATTCTAATAAAAAAACTGGAAAGTCTTTTAAGACTATCCAGCACATCCTATTTCTTTTGATACCGCGGAATTAAGTTAATAGAGAAGTATATTTTACTGTTCTTCACCCTGATGCTTATTAAAAGACTGTTTGATCAGGTACATAACATCATCTATCTACTTGACCTTTTTTGGCCTGTAATGAATCATTAGTAACAATTGACAATAATATGTTATCTTAATCGGTTTACAAACTCTATTCCCTATATTTCTAATACAAAAACAAATAAAGGAATAAAGTACCTTAATTTAAAACTGCTTTTTGTACTTTTCCTCCTAAATAAACATTCGGTAAATCATTTAACACTTCATAAGAAGAAACAAACTGTATTGGTCTGTTACCATTCAATTCTTTTATTAATTGTATGTTATTTTTAGCACCAATCATATCACCATTTTGTTTTTTTATGAAATACTGACCGTCTCTTTCTATTTCTTGATAGTATTCATTATGAATTTGCATCATACGTTTTACAGGAGCTAATATATCTTTTTGTTCTTTTATAGATAACTTTTTTAATTTACCTTCTACTACATACTCTAATAGTTCTAATGCAACGAAACGGTTTAAATGAGTATGATAATACTGGTTGGCATAATGCCTTAAACATTTATAACAAGATGTTTCACATTTGTTCTCACAATCCGCAAGAATATTTTGTGTTTCCTTTATAATTTCTGGCAAAATAAGGCCAGCCACATGTGAGTATCCAGCTCCACCCGAAAGAGTATCAAATAAATAAATATCCGCTCCACCAATGGATAATGGTAAAAGTCGATATCCAGCTGATAATTCATTATAATCAATATCGAGTACTCTACTCGCCGCTAATACAAGAGCTTCTCCAAGTGTCTTTAATCCGTCATGAACCCATTGTCGTTCCGGACTAAAGTCTATTCCCTCACTAAATTGTAATCTTAATAATAACAAATCTGATTGAAATACGTTCCCAAGAAAGACCTTCCTTGTTTCTCCTCTACACTGATGTTCTTTTTGACCATATTCTTTCTTAAGCCTGTAAGGTACATCATGAATTTTATTATATCCATTTTCACCTGATGGCCAAATGGCGCCACAGTCACCACATATTTCAAATCCTTCTTCACCATCTGTTCCTTTATTCATTACAATCAGCTTTTCATTTAACGTATTTGAATATGACAAACGGGTTGATTCTCCAAAAGATTTCCAATTAATACTATCTCCACTTACAGGTAAAGGCAATTGTGGCGGAATTGCATAAGTAAACTCTTGATCCTTGTCTCCCTCGTTTACTTCCCTTCCTCTTTCTGGTGAAAAACCAGTGGGTCTTAAAAATGGACTTTTTCTTAATTGATTTTGACAAACTGGACAATTTTCTAGTTCATTTTCATCTAAAGAAATATATAAACAAGATTCACAATAAGTAACAGTTTTTAATGATTCTATTGACAAATTATTAGCAGGCTTTAAAGGATTTTTCGGGTGAGGAACAAAAATTCCACCGATACGATATGTTTTCTTATCTACCACAACTTGTTTTCCGGGTGCATACTCACTTAGCGCTCGATTTATCTCCAATTGCGGACGCTGCTTAACAATTATTTTCCGCGAAGTACTATCCCATCCCTCAATATATAAACTACTCAAATCTTGAGGAAATGCATAAGTAGGTAACAAGCCATTATTAAATAGAAAATCTAAAAATTTATAATTGGGATTCATCGTTACTTCTTTTTCTTCTATAACTTCAATCTCAGACAACTCTTGCTTAATAGTTTGATATTTATCTTTTAATTCATTTAATAATTCAGAACTAGTCTGGTAGATCATTTGTAATTTTAATTGATTAACAGATGCATTATTATTTTCTTCAAATCCAACTACTTCATCAGGAATAATATTAAAAATGACAGGGTACTTTACTATTTCAGTTACTTTAAGCGTATTCAACCACTTTTGAAATCCTTCAATATTAAAAGGAAGAGGGCCTTCAAAGAAGGAATAGGTATCTCCCAGTGAACTATTTAAAACACTAGAAGCATTATCTACAGTTAATACATTTTCGTGAAAATACGTTTGAATAAAAAATGCATTTATATGACGTTTTACTATCTTTTGGTTATCAATATAAATAATTGGTTTCCTACTAGGACCACTTATAATCTGTTCTGGTTGCTTAAAGTAATAATAATCATGAGGTCCACCCTGGGAATAGGTAATGACAGTAGAAAGAGCTGATCCTCTACGTCCAGCTCGCCCAGCCCGCTGTTGATAATTTTCCCTTTGAGGAGGAACATTACGTAAACCTACTGCTGTTAAAGAACCAATATCCACCCCAACTTCCATTGTTGTTGTACAACTCAATATATCAACAACTCCATCAAGCTTATCTAAGACAATGTCTTGAAAACGAAGCTCATACTCTTCTGTAGTTGCGATAGCTACTTTCGGATCCTTTTGTGAAAGCTGAGCAGTATGTTCTTCAACCGTTAAATTTGTTATTTTACCATGATGATTCATTAAGTTTTTTACTGGTGATCGCCAAAAGCCTTTTTCTGATTCTAAAATCATACTTTTTTCGTCTAGTACTAGTATATCTTCTGAGAAACAGTTAACACATTTACCTTTCACAGTCACCATATTTATTTCTTTACATTTATTACACTTATACCATTCTCGGTAAATTCCGGGTATTAACTTAAGTTTTTTTGGAGATAGGTAATATTTTGTTTCGTACTCAGTACAAAGTTTAAAAAGTGCTGAAATTACTTGCTCTTTCTCGTCTTCATCTTCTACAAACAAATCAAGAATTTTTCTTAAATTTCTCGAGATATAACCTTTTTCTACACCCCAACTACCTTCGCTAAAACCTCTAATTTTAGAACGTTCATAAGGATCTATCGTTTGATCTATAGCAATTTTGCCAAGTAACTCTTGAATAAATAAAGATGTTAATATTTCTAAGTCCTTGGGATTTATTAGACCATTTAACGTTTTATTTAATTTTCTTTTTTCTTTCTCTACTGGCTCAATGAATCCTGTTGTAGTTTCGTAGATTGAGAATAATGGATGACATATTTGTCTTAATAATTCTTTTTTAAATCTTTCAAGTACCTCAATATCACCATCATCAATAAGGTCATCGTAATCTTCATCGAAGTTTTCTTTGAACACTTGAACATGGTTCATAAGCATTTTTCTTTCTAAACCATCAAAGAAATACATTTGGTGGTCTTTCATTACTTCCAAAATGGCAATGTACAATGAACTGCTTAATCTAGGTTCTTCATCTTTTTCAATTAAATTTTGAGCAGCAAGTAAAATTGCTTGCCTGAAGGAATCAAGCTCAACTTCATTAGGAATATCACGAGCTAGTCGAGCAGCCTTTTGACGTCCATCAGAAAATAACAATACTTTACGTCCTTCATTTGGTAATTCCTCATCGTTTTTGATCGGCGATTGTAATAAAAATTGCTCTCGAACTAAATTTGCAAATGGTTGTTCCCCTTTTGTTTTTAAATCCATAATCGTTCCTTGAACTTTTCTCATACAACAAGGGCATTTACTAAAAGTTATTATATCTGTGTTTTTGCCTTTTTTCTTTTTTTTGTCATCTATACAAGGAGCATATAATTTTCTATATCCACCTTCATCAACTGGAGGATCCCAAGATAAGTATCCCGTTTTGATATCCAACCAAACAGCTTTAGGTGGGGTATCATCTTCAAAGATTTTACTGTGAGGTTTCTCTACTAATAAGTGAATTTCTGTAAGTTCCTCTCCGATTATTCCAGATCCTTTTTCTGCCCACAAAAAGTCTCGATTTTTCTTAGAAATATACCCTTTAATAAATGAAGTACCACATTTACGATGTGTTACAAGTTCATAAACTCGTGCATCTTGCTTACAAGTACATTTTAATTTAGATGAATCATACATTTTCCCTAATATTGAGGGATTGTCACTAATTCTTTTTGCATTACACTCAGCATTTGTGCAAACATATACACCAGAAACACCTTTGAAAAATAAATGAATCCGTACAGGTAATAATACCCTTCCGTTTTCATTAGCAGCATTTGCTAACATTAACAAATTACTAGTAGCCTTTTCGGCTATATATCTCTCTGTACTTGGAAAAATATGTTGAGCGATTTCAGTAAAACGGGTAGCCTTTCCACTAATTGATACTATAATCTTCTCAAGTGGACCAAATCCATTTAATTGTTTGTATAAGAATTTAGGCAAATTTTCAATTTTGGATGGCATCTCTGGCCAGTTTAATTTTGCAAATACATCGTTTAAATGATTGATTAACTCTTTATAATGATGAATACGCTTTGTAAATAAAACACTATCAATTTTTGCAAATACATTTGCTTCTTCATTTGAGCCAACTCTGATTGGACTCCTTTTTTCTTTCGTTCCTTGAATAAGTTGAAATTCTCTTGTTTCAGGTTTCCCTGTTAATTGTTCTGCAAATTTAATTGCAGAAATATCATTTTCATCTCCTAAACTTGCACTAGTTAAAATACAACGAAAACGATCACGGCTTATACCTAATCTAGCTTGCAATCTTCTTATTAATAAAGCAACTTCGGCACCACTTGTACCTCTATACATGTGAGCTTCATCTATGACTAAAATAAACTTATTATTTTCATCTTGTGCTAGCCATTTACTTGTTTGGTCCCATATTGACCGTTCAATAGGGCGCATTAACATATATTCGAGCATCGAATAGTTTGTAACTAAAATATCTGGTGGTGTCTGTTGCATTTCATGTCTTGTAAAAAGTTCTCTATCCCCATCAGAAGTTAAAAATTTTGAATTCCATTCGCCACGTTTGCCAGAACGAAATTTGATTAAATCCTTTGCAATCCATTTACCACGATCTTTCATTTCTTTAGCTAACGTTGGATTATGTTGTTCAATATTAAGATAGTATTGTATAATCTCTTCAAGTTGATACTGATCTTTTGTCCTTGTCCTCTCACCTGGATATGGTGTGCGAGATGTATACATTCCAAATAATGGATTCCTTCCGCACTTTTGTTTGAAATAATTTGCTATTCTTTCATCTCCAAACAATCTCCGTAATCTTGTAATTTGGTCACTGACTAATGCGTTCATAGGATACAAAATTAACGCTCTTACTGCATTAGTTTTAAATTGTTCAAGATTTTTATAACCTTCATCAAGTAATGAGTTTAAAATTGGATGTAAAAAGGACTCTGTCTTACCTGAACCTGTACCAGTTGATATAACTAAATCCTTTTGATTATGTAAAAACGCTTCTAATGCATCTTGTTGGTGTACATAAGGTCTTGAAAAAACCCCAACACTTGGTTCCATTTCAGAGAAAGTCGTCATCGCTTCCTTACAATGATTAGGAATATTTATATTTATATATGTATTACCTGGTTCATAGACCGGTGTAGCCTCAATATATGGTTCTTTTGAAATAATTCCTTCCGATTCTAATAGACTCCTACGCTCTAATAATAAAGATTTTTCACTGATTGGATACTGTGCTTCAATATATTCTTGAAGTTTCTGATGTAATTGTTTTGAAACAGAATTTATCGTATAATCCGACAACATATTTCCTCCTCCCTCTTCCCCTTCACCCAAATGGTATAAATAAAAAATCTAACAGTTTTGAATTCTCATTCCTAACCTATTAACAATAAAAACAAAATCTTCATAATGAACTTTTGGTACTATCCAATCAAAAGGATCATATATATTCTCTGGAAAAGCAAACAACATCAGCATAATTCGTTCTACTTTAGATAGACGATGACGAAATTTCACCGTAAAAAAGTCCCTATCTAAAAAATGAATTTCTATTTTTCTATGAATTCCATTTAAATTTTCTAATGTATACTTTGCTAAATCTAGATATTGATTGGGAATAATAAAATATTTAGTTTTATGTCTTCTCTTTTTAGCCCAATAATACGAAGCTACTTCAGCTACTCCTTGGGCGATATTAAATTTAGCTATAAAGTCAATATTTTGATTACTTCTCACTATTTCGTAGCTATCCCATCCCCTTTTTTCTTTGGGTAGAAACACCTGTGTAGGATCGTCCTTAATTTCATAATAGTGGGAATTTTTTATGATTTCAAAGAATTCTTGCGAATCAATAGATGGGAGCCATTCGTTTATAGTTAACAGAGGAATACAGTTATTTTCTCCATAACCACTTGCGAACCCAATATAAGGTATTCTTTTTTCCCCATTGATTGTGTCACTTAATAAAATCACCTTTTTAGATACAGGTAATTCAACAGCACGTACAGGCAAGGGTAGATAGTATCCACCAGGTAATTTTGCAATTTCACCCATGTCACTAAGTAACTGAAGTAACTGGTGAGCAATTGTTTCGATTGCGTCGGTATCGAATAAAGCAAGTATGTCTCTAAACGGATCTAATGTCAGTAATCGATTTAATGTAGGAAGAATCTTTTGAAAATGAACTTTTTGTACCCTATCATCTTCAAGAGCTTGAAAACGAAGCTGAGATTTCACATGATTACTTATTTCATTAATTTTTTTTGCCTGTTGCAAAACAAAAATAGGATTCATCTTATCAACCTAACGTGTTATACATTTTGTAGTTCTTCTATAATTAATTCCTCAATAATTTCATTAAATTTATCAGAATCTATATAATCTTGAAGGAAAATTTGTACAAGCCATTTAGTAAGCTCCTCTTCTTCAAAGTCATTATTCTCAAATAAACAAAACCAATCTTTAAAATCATTTGAAATTCTCGAAGGCTTTAACTTAATAGTTTCCTCTAATACTTGTTTAAACTCTTTAAAGGATTTTGATTTCTTCTTAACCCATAAAGATTCATCAAATATTTCTAATAGAGTGAATCCAAACGTAATATTGCCCTGTAATCGAGCTTTTCGTAGTCTACCTTTTGATCCAAAATTATCAGTATTAATAACTGGGCTATACTTTAATTTAGAAAGAAAACTGTCACTAATTTCTTCAATATCTTTAGCACTTATTAATAATAGATCTGGATAGAGTTTATTTGTGGAAACCGTCCAATAATCCACAAACGAAGGGAGAAATAATTCAGCAGAAGAGTTTTCAATACTCGATACGTGTAAAGATTTAACTGATTCTAATCGTTTGTAATCTTGGAAACAAGATATAAGCGAATCGTTGGAATAACCATGAATTTCTGGGAAAATAGTTAAATGATCATTGCCGGATATTGACCATCCAATCGTTTGAGCGATATCAAAACCATTTTCTCCTTTGATAATAATTGGCTTTCTAAACAATATAGCTCCTATTACAGTAAACGCAATAAAACGGGCTTCTTTTTCAACCCCTATGTGCTCTAGGTTTCTAATTAGATGGTCCAATAGTGTATTTATTTCCATAATCAATGTTTCTTTTTCTTCTTTCTCTTGTACAAACCACTGGGAAGGTGGTTCATTTAATGAGTTAGTATTAACTTTAACGTTAGATAACACATTCGAATTGGGTAATAGGTTTACAAGGGTACGATAAACATTTTCTTGCATTTCTTTTAACTTTTGCTGTAATGCATCGTTTGCTTTTTTCAAATCAATGTCTGCTTTATCTTGTTTTTCTTTAATAATTTTCACATCAGTTTGAAGCTTTTCCTTCAGTGTTATAAGTTGCTTGGTTTCATTAATAATTTTTCGATGCTTATCTTCTAATTTCTTTTTTTCTTCTTCAAGTGCTTCTTCAACCTTTTTATTAATCCTTGATTCAACTACATCATATTGTATTAATTCTGAATCAAATATATCAATGCTTTCTTCCGAAATTGAATGGCTTTGTAGTAAGTTTATCGCTTTATAAATTCTCCCCTTTTTAACAATCGGAGGTAATTCATTGACTAAATCAGCTAAATTTTTAATTACTGCTCGAGAAATTTCTTGAAATTTTTTTTCTTCTTTTAAAATCTTTAAAGCTTCACGAACTATTCTTTCATCAGATGCACAGTCTAAATAATTATCAACAGGTGAGTTTGTTATTTCGGTTGAAATAAAATATCTATATACCCCAGAGTTAAAGTCCTGATATTTAATAAAATATTCTTTATTTCTACGGACTTCTATTATTCCGGTATCATCTACTTGCCCAACCCATTTATTATCTTTATTTAACTTTACTGAAAATGGACCTATTAAATAATCATCTTGAGTTGAAAGAAGAATTTTTGATGTAAAATTAAAAGATGGCATTATTCCTTTTTGAATTATATTAACTATCTCTTGTTGCTGTGTTAAAAAATTGTAATCCGATTCAACTACTTCAAAATAACCGATATGGGGCGCTTCATGTGAAACAATATATTTTGAAGATGATGGAATATCACTATTATAAGTTCCACTTTCTGTTAGTATAAAGAATCCCAATTTTCCGTTATACATCTCCTCCGAAGGAAACGGCACAAAAATTTTCCCATTATTAGGAAATTCCTCATAAGGATTCTTAATATCTATTAATTTATTATTTTGTACATTTGCTAAAACCCCTAAAAAAGTACGTTTACGTCCATCTATTCGATCAATGAAACCAAAAACTGTTTTCAAAAGTGGCATCCTCCTAAAATTAATATGTGTTTTTTAAAATTTCCTCAACCATCCTAGGAGCTCTATTACGATACAATTTAATAAAATAATTGATTTTTCTCTTTTCTATCCCGTCCGGTAATTTCTCTATTATATTTAGTAGCGCTTTATATTGTTTCGTTGTGATAAATATATTTGGTCCATATTCCAGTCTCAAATATGATTGCAATAATTGAAGTACATTTATTTTAAGTTGTTGATTTTCATTCCTTTCATGCACTCTTAAACTCCACACGCTTGGTGTATAAATAATGGTATTACTAGTTGAGATTACGTAATTTGTTTCTTTTAACGGAAATGGAAATAACCCTTTCTCCTTACACCATAACTCAAAAGGTATATCGTGAATAAGGTCTACAGTATTTTTTCTATTTACTTCCTTATCTTTAAATACAAATGCTTCTTGTCCATTTGTCAAAAACCTATTTTTATAATGAATCTCCTTATTGTTTGCTCTTGTATTATCAATATATAGATTGAGCATCTTTCCTTCGTGACCTTTTATATAAAAGGTATGAAAACCTTTTGATAGATTTGGAAATTCTTTTATATATGAAGTTATCTCATACTCTTGAGACGACATATCAGAGTCTAAATGAACAATAGTCGTGCTACTTTGTTTAAAATCACAAAAAGTAAGTGCGATGGTACATTCTGGTTTATAAACAGCATATGAATAGTCATCATGCCGCTCATAAAGTGAAGGTGATACTAAATCAAGGTAATAATAAGGGGGTTTTATTTGGTAATTTAGATTATTAAAAAACCATTTAACTAAATTATCATCTAATGTATTGGGTAAATTTATTTTGTAAGCATACCAACCGTTTTTGCATTTTAATGGTTGAACGGTTAAACTTTTATGGAAACTAGAGAATTTTTTCTTTGAGACGAAATAAAATGTTTCATGTAGGGATATTTCTTTCCTTTCCATCATGACATAATCTCCATTAATATAGGCGAATATATAATTATCTCGTTGAAATCCATTAATTATCTCTGGCCATTTTAAATTTAACTTACTAGCATAATCTCTATTGTCTAAAGATATATGATATAATTCTTTCGGATTAATCTTCATTTTATTAGTAATAGAATCGTGCCTTAAGTTTATAGAGGACAGTTTCTGCTGTATCTCTATGCACCTAACATTAAAGTATAATCCCTTATCTTCAAATAACCTTGTATAGTTTCTTGAAATCTTAGGGAATTTAAGATAAAATTCCCACTCACTTTCTGTTTCTTCAAATGTAATATAAGGTCTCCGTACCGAAGTCGCATAATCTAGTGGATCATAAAAATCCCCTAACCCTTGAGTATATAAATCACACCACTCTTTCTTTCCACCAACTTTGTGTCGGAAATGAGCTATTTGAATTCTTCCTTCTGCTTTTATCACATCTTCTCCACAACACGGACAAGTATACCCTCCAATATTCTTATAAGCTTTATTAGCTTGAATAAGGTTTCCAACCCTATCAAAAGCTTTTTCCATTTTTATCACCACATTTACTTTCATAGATTCATTTGTTATTATTTACAGAATAGTCAATAATTATATTTTACTATTATTTTAATTAAAATAACAGGTCTCTGACCATACATGGTTTCGAAACAATCTGCCTACTGTTTGGCCTACTGTTTCCCTTCGTTTACATCAGCACTTGTACACTTTGCCTCTACGACTGCCAAAGGCTTTTCATTGTCTCCAAACAATACATAATCCACATTACCATTCCTTGATTATTCGACCCTGTCATTCGGCTGCTCTCCTTTTGTCATTTATTCTTTTGATTGAGCTTTTAATCTTTTGATTTTCCGATTTTCTGCTCGTTTGGTATGGCGGCTCGCCGCAAATGAAACAGGAACCTACGGAATGTAGGCGTTAGCCCTTACAGTCCGTGGTTATCGGTCCATTTAATGCCGAAGCGACACGTACGGAATGACAGAAAGGCGTCTTTTCCTTTCTGATTAGTCCGTAGTGCTGCCTTCCTAAATAAGTTATTTATGTACTTGTTCTAGATCTTTAAAGTTCTAATTTCTGAAGAAAATTCGCAGCCTTAAGGCTGCCAGGTTGTTAAGCATTGATCCGGCTTTAAAGCATCTAAAAATTCACCACGGCACATACCTCGAGAAGAACGGATGTTTTCCATAAGTGAATCAGGTATTTATCCAATTCGAATAAAAATACTGGAAAGTCTTTTAAGACTATCCAGTACATCCTATTTCTTTTGATACCTTGGAATTAAGTTAATAGAGAAGTATATTTTACTGATCTTCACCCCGATGCTTATTAAAAGACTGTTTGATCAGGTACATAACATCATCTATCTCCATGAACGTGGAAATACCTATCTCCACATCACCATTCCCCCATCTTCCTAAATTAGTAACATCTTTACATATTCCCTTTGGATCATGTATCTCATTAAAAGCCATATTTAGACTTAATCGTAATCTGCTCTTTTGTGGTACTACATCAACAAAATTTGTTGTTGTTTTATAAGCAATATAAAGTTTTTTAAATTCTTCCCTTACTGAACTATCAAGGTTGCAAATCCTTTTTCTAAGCTCCTCAAAAAGTTCTAACATATTCCCAGTTAAATCAGGAAAATCATTACTTGTATAAATTACATTCTCACTCTCATTAGCCCTTTTATTATATTTTGCTACCACATCTACAGGCAGCTCCGGATAACTCCAAACTAAAATTGCCTGTTCAGAAAGTCTCTTACCTCTATTGATAATTTCTTGTTCATTCCAAACTTCCAGCTGACTTAGCCATTTATTTAATCGTAACGGACTATCAGCAAAACCACCATCCATATCCCTTTTTGCTTTAAATGGTTTATCACTCAATTCGGAATTATATCTTGTCAACGTCAAATTCCCTAAAGTATGGAGATGAATCATCTGAACTTCTTCCCAATTTTCGCCGAGGTCTTTTCGCCACTCGGTAGATAAGTTTTTATTTTGAGGCATTATGTGTTCGATTGTATAGCTTTCTATATCAACAATTTCTTTCCGATTGTAGTTTTCTAACTTCCTCAATAAGTAGTTTCGGTTCCTAAAGTTATAAACATCTTTTACCGTAAGTTCTCTAACAAATTCCTCGTTGTTTGGAAACCGCTTATAAGAATCTTTTAAGCTCAAAACGACTTGGACACTTTCTAGATAATTTTCTTTGTTTATTTCTTTGCTAAATGTGGCAAATGTTTTATTTAGTGAGTTTGTTGGTACTCCACATATAGCTCTACGGAACACATAGGACTCAACCAATTTTAAAATGGCAGTAAACTCATTTTTAGTTATCTTTTGATTGGAATAATCATCATAGACTTCAAGAAGAAATGGGTATGATACATCTACCTTTAATGTATTAACATCTTCTAAAATTTGATTAATTTCCTTATCCTTATCAGTTTGAAACATTAAATTCACAAAGTATTTAGAACACTTATAAATGTCTTTCAATATCTCTTCAATTGAGACTTCTTTCTGTTGAAGAACATATTCCTTAAAGTCAGAATAAACATTTCTTATATTTGGAATACGCCCTGTCTTTACCGTTAAATAATCACGCATAAATTTATCAAATAAGGAAGGATCGTTTATATGACCAAATCCCTTTTCCATTGGATACCAATAATTTTTATATAGTATTTCTTGTTCCTTTGGTTCCAGTTTCATTAAAACAAAATTACGGATTAAATCAGCTTGGGACAAATCAAGACCTGTCGAATTTAAACTTTCAAAAATGAGTTGCGGATTATCATGGTCTCTATCGAGTGATATATCTACAACGATTAGTTTTGATATACCTCGATAAAGCAAATTGAGATCAATTCCACTTTTTTTAATACTGTCCAAAAAGAATTGGTAATTTTCATAGACTCTTTGAGAATATTCCTCTGGAACTTCTTTCTCATTGATTAGGCCGATAAGTGTTTCTTTTGTCAACAACGGTTTATTTTTCCCCATTTCCAACGGTTAAAAAATCCCCAATTTCAGCGTTCAACCTTGTATTGGTTGAACGCCAGCCCGTTGTTTTTCTCTTAACCTATATGATTGTCCTTTAATATTAAACGTTATTGAATGGTGCAATAAACGATCGAGAACGGCCGTAGCTAAAACATCATCTCCAAATATTTTCTCCCATTCAACATAGGATTTATTGGACGTAATGATTATAGATCCATGCTCATACCTTTTTGAAATGATTTGAAACAATAGATTAGCACTAAGCTCATCAAATGGAAAATAACCCATTTCGTCAATAATTAATACTTCAGGAACACACAATTTATTAACTAGGCGGGCAGTAGTTCCACGCTGCTCAGCCTTTTTACAAGATAAAATAAAATCATCACATCTGGTGTAATAGGCTGTATTTCCTTGTTCTATTGCTTCAATTGTTAGACCTATTGCTAGGTGAGTTTTCCCTACTCCTGGCGGACCCAGGAGTAAGATGTTTTCTCCATTTTGGATGAAACGACAAGTCATTACCTCTTTTACTCTACGTTCATTGACGCTTGTTTGAAATTCAAAATCAAAGTCCTCAATTTTTTTATAAAATGGTAGTTTAGATTTTTTAAGCCGTCTTTCAAGGTTTTGTCTCTCTTTACTTTCAATTTCTTGTAATAAAACGATGTTAAGAAAGTCAGAATATGATACATTATCTTTAGAGGCATCCTCTAAAATGCCTTCCATTCGATTTGAGGTTAAATGAAAACCTACACTTTTAAGACGTTCAGTTAGAAGGTCAGTGTTCATTCATATTCACCAACCTTTGACTGTTCTTCATACACCAAGAGGGAACGTTGTTCCACTTTTGGACCAGAGAGAGGATTGTGACCGGTCGCCAAACCTTTAGGTGTCACTTTCGTCTCTTCTTTTTTATTTTCTTTGTAATGTTTCAATTGAGCGATTGATTTGGTATTCCCATTGATCATTGGATGTGTCGCAATACAATCTAGTTCATAGTAAACTTCGATATGGTGTTCTAAAGTCTCTTTAATCTTCACTTCTGCTCCCTTATAACGGTAGGGGACAGAGTACAGTTTATTCTCGTAAGAGATATAACCCTGTTGGTCAACTCTAGTAGTTGTCCATCTACTCATTGGGAATAGAGGGCGTTGGTTCCAATTTAGTAATTTCTCTTGTTCCACTTCAAACCGTTCAAACGGTGATTCCTTGGTTGTTTGATTAGGCTTCTTATTAGCTATTTTGTCCAACCATTCTATTAGACTCTCATTCATCTTAACTAGGGATGGCTCCAACTTTCGATGCATAAAATTTTTCTTCACATATCCAACTGCACTTTCCACTTTACCTTTAGATTGAGGACGAGCTGGTTTACAAGCTTTTGGAACAATGCCATAGTAAGCTAAAAACTCCTCAAATTTTCTATTGAATCTAATTTCAGTCGGGCTATGCTTAATCACTACAGTCTTCATGTTGTCATAAAGAATTTGTGATGGAACACCATTAAAATACGAGAAAGCATTCATGTGACACTTCATCAGTTGTTCCATGTTCATTGTTGTTGTAATCTCCATGTATTTCATTCTTGAATATCCAAGGACGATGACGAATACATAAAGTTTCTGTTTCTTACCGTCAATCTCGTGTTCTCCTAATTCACCCCAATCCATTTGAGCTTGTTTACCTGGAGGAGTTTCAAAACGGATACTTGACTGCTTATTAGGTTTTTCACGAAAGGGACTAATAAACTCCCTTAGTATTGTCATTTGGCCATCATAGCCCATTCCCTGTATCTCTTCTAACAAAACTACACAATTTGTGGTTCCTTCTTTAAGTCTCTTTAACAAATACTCTTTATAGTTATCTAATTTGCTTCCTTTACTTTTTTTATCCCCCTTTCTTTTAGGAAGTTGATTCTGGTTTATGTACTTCCTAATGGTCTTTCTATCGAACCCAGTTTCTTCTGAAATTGCAGTTTGAGTCCATCCTTTCTGATGTAACTCTCTGATCATAAAAAATTCCCCATCCTTTAACATGTTGTCTCTCCACTCAAAAAAATTTTGATGTATCGAGACAATTATCCGTTATTTTTGGGGAATTTTTAACCGTTTATATTGGGGATTTTAACACCGTTTTTCACACTTTATCTACTTGTGTCAATAAGAGCTTATAATAAAGCTCGTCTTCCTCATCATTATTAACTAAATAGTAATTCATAATTTTCCGTCTTGTTATATCAAATGTTTGTCCACTGTCATTAATCGCTTTTCCTAAAGCAAGCAACAACAAGGTAAGAGTGGTCATACGTTGTTGCCCGTCAATGACAAGTAATTGCGGAACAGCAGAGATTTGATATAAGCCTTTTTCAATATAAACAATTGAACCGACAAAATGTCCTTTAATATTTTCATCATTGGATGCTCTTACAATATCGTTCCAAAGTTGTTTGCATTGCTCAATGGTCCAACTATATTTTCGTTGATAAATCGGGATAATAAATTGTTTCGTACCTTGGAGAAATTTTAAAAAATTCGTTTCAGATGCTTTCACTAATGTATCACCCTTCTATATCTAAAACTAACTACTAAGCCTATTGTAACAAACCTTTGGGATTATTTGGTGCTTATCTTCAAATGAATTAACCAAGTAAATCTTTTGCCTAGACAAAGGCAATGGCCCTGCCTTCTACCTATTACCGTTCAAAAATCGAATAGCTCCAGTTTATATTTTTTCCTTCAATAGTTTGTTATAATAAAGTGTTTTTAACATTATTGAGGGGGAACATTATTTTTATGTCAGTTGAAGTAGGCAGCAAGTTACAAGGTAAAGTAACAGGGATCACTAATTTTGGAGCATTCGTAGACTTACCGGATGGATCAACAGGACTTGTGCATATCAGTGAAGTCGCGGATAGCTATGTAAAAGATGTGAATGACCATCTCAAAGTAGGCGACCAGGTTGAAGTAAAAGTGATTAGTATGAAAGATGGAAAAACTTCCTTGTCCATCAAAAAAGCTATCGATAGACCCGAAGGACAAAACTCTTCTTATTCACAACGCCCACCACGCTCTGGAAGATCTGATAACCGTTCCAAAGACTTTCGTCCAAAGGGAAATTTCAAACCAAAGGAAAGTTTTGAAGATAAAATGGCTCGTTTTTTAAAGACGAGTGAAGAGAATTTATCTACCCTTAATCGAAACACTGGAGCAAAACAAGGCGGTAGAGGCGGAAGACGCGGATAACTTGTTGCGTTTTTTAATGCTTCATTATATAGATAAAGGCAAGCCTGTAATTGGCTTGCCTTCTTTAATGTAACTCAAACCAAATTAGCAAAAAGCGTTCAAAGGTATCAGGCGGTTACAGATGTAACATAAATAAGGTAAAAATTAGCGTATAATGTATATTATATGTTGAGTTATTACATGGGGCATCTCATTGAAGTATCACTAACATTCATCATTATTTATTACATTATTAAATACCGGATACACATTTTTTTGGTCGGATAAAGAAAACAACATCATTACAAACCTACAAAATTTCACGTCTGCCTTCTTGGAAAAATGCCATATTGCAAAGATGATTGCACGCTACATGATTTAAAATGATACAGAAAAATTGCTGATGGTGATGCGTCCATACCAAATCTACGCAGTAGAAGAGCTCGTTCAACGAGCATTCGAAACAAACAATAACGGCTATATCTGGCACACGACTGGATCTGGGAAAACTCTTACGTCGTTTAAGGCAAGTGAAATTCTTTCTAATGAAGAACACATTAAAAAGGTCTTTTTCTTGATAGACCGTCAAGATCTGGATAGTCAAACTTTACGAAAATAAAAATAACCGTAGTGTACCAACACAACGGTTATATATTCAATTACAATTCAAAGTGAGTGATTGGCAGTAATAAGGATTTATACCAAACAAGGATCATTATAATAAACAATTTCAGAAAGAATCTTGTCACCTTTAATATTTCTAAAAGCTTCCTTCGCCTCTTCTTCAGTATTAAATTCGTACATCTTTAAATTTTCATTTAAATAAAGAGTAATGACCCACACGACAAGTTCCTCCAACTTTATATATAATTTACGCTAACTTAGATATATACTCGTAATTTTTCTTTGTATATGCATATCCTTCCAAAATTACACGTGCTGTTCGTACTACCTTAATTGCGGTAATATTTCCAGCAATTAAATCAACCTTTGTTTCCATGATTCCAGCAGGATGTGCTAATCGGATAACTTCTTGTTTTACATTAATAGTATCGGATAAGATTGTATCATTTAAAAATGCACCTGCAGTTGTACAGATCGCACCTGTAATCGCAAGTGCTTGATGTGGTTTTTGCATAGACATCATTCTTATTATACAGTCCATATTTTCAGTTTTTCTCTCCACTCCTGTTACATCAATATAATCCATAGGAGGAGCAATAATCGTTAATTTAGGAACAGCAGGTGATTTTTTTGTTGCTTCTTCTTTCGTAGCAAATTGGCACATTTCGGCTGCAATCGATCTGATTTCTTCTAATTCAGTTAGTTTTTCTGGTGTAAATTCATGAGGAAGTTCAGTCCCTTTAAGGCCAACATCATGTGCATGAATAAAAACTAATGGATTAGCAACATCAATTATCGATACATTTATCGGACCTCTAGGTATTTGAATGACATCAATAGAGTTTCCGGTTGGAAATAGTTTTCCTGTTACTGCACCTTCCGCATTAGTGAATGATAGATAGATAGGAGAACCTGTTCCTGGAACACCTGGAATTGAACACATTCCATCTGTTTTTACTTGACCGTCCTCAACCTCTACCTCAGAAATGATTACTTTTTGAGTATTTGTATTAAAGATTCTAACAGTTGTAATTGGCTCAATTGCTGGTACTAGACCTTGTTCAATTGCATATGGACCTACCGCAGAAGAAATATTTCCGCAGTTTCCTTTGAAATCAACCAATTGATTTTCAATACTAACTTGTGCGAAGGTGTATTCTACGTCAATACCTTCAAAACCCGACTTTTTGATAATTGCTGCTTTACTCGTTAATGAATTGGCCCCACCAAGTCCGTCAATTTGTCTGCTATCTGGACTTCCCATTATATCCAACATAAATTCATCCCAAAGCGAACGATCTGATGGCATATCATCAAAATTAAAAAACACTCCTTTGCTAGTTCCTCCACGCATCACAACAACAGGCACTTTCATCTAAAAAACCCCTTTTCTTATTCACCTTTCAAAAAGTATCGGTGCTTTTAAAAATATAGTAAGTTATGTGATATCATAAGTAAAATAGATATTTTATTAGAAAAATACAAAAAAAAACTTATAATCAGTTGATTGGGGATGAACTTATGGATGAAAAAGACTGGAATGCGATTCGAATTTTATTTCAAGAGAAAAATATTAGCCGTGCATCAGAACGTTTATATATCTCCCAACCGGCATTAACTTACAGACTTAAAAATTTAGAAACGGTGTTTGGAACAAGATTATTTTTTAGAATAAAAGGAGGCATTGAGTTTACTTCAGAAGGCTTGCATTTAGTAGAGTATGCTGAAGAAATGATCAAAAAGCTGCAGTCAACAAAAGACAATATGATCAATATGCAAGATGAGGTAAGAGGAACGTTAAGAATTGGAGTTTCAAGTAACTTTGCACAATATAAGTTACCAAGGATATTAAAAAAGTTTTCAACTAAATTCCCAAATGTACAATTTAACATCAATACAGGTTGGAGTACTAATATTTTAAATCTTCTTAATACCGATACTGTGCAATTAGGCATACTACGTGGAGATTACGAATGGTATGGAAAAAAAGCATTATTACATAAAGAAAAGCTATGTTTAATTTCTAAAAAGGAAATAAATATGGCGAATTTACCTAAACTTCCATTAATTAATTACAAAACAGATAGTTCTCTAAAATCTTCTATCAATGGCTGGTGGCATGACCGATACTCAGAACCACCGTTTATTATGATGGAAACGGACCGACTAGAAACATGTAAAGAAATGGTCAAAAACGATCTGGGTATTGCGATCGTACCTCAAATTTGTCTAGAACCTTCAGATAACCTACAAATCTACGAACTATCCTATAAGGATAGTGAACCAGTTTATAGATATACATGGTTAATGTATAATCAGGATTCATTAAAGCTTTCTACTGTAAAAAGTTTCATAGATTTTTTAAATGAACATTCAAATTCTTTAACAAAAAATAGCTAATTTAGAGAGGAATGAGAAATATTCCTCTTTTTATTATATGGATTATAAGTTTTTTTTTAGAAATTAGATAAAAATTATATATTTTACTTATTTATACGAGTGTTATATTGTAAAACTAAGAAATATTTCTTGAAACAGTTTTCTCAATATTTGCAGTAATCAAATTTTAGTTAATTGTAAGCGATTTCTTTTATGGGAGGGGATTCATATTCTTACTTTTTTAGGAATTTCAATGGTTGTCTTATTTACTTATCTGATTATGGCAAAAAAATTATCTCCAGTTACAGCACTTGTCATTGTACCAATAGTTTTTGCAGTAATTGGTGGATTTGGCTTAGAGCTCGGTGGTATGATGCTAGATGGTTTAAAAGAGGTTGCTCCTTCAGCTGCCTTACTCCTGTTTGCGATTTTATTTTTCGGAATTTTAATTGATGCAGGCTTATTTGATCCATTAATCAATAACATGATGAAATTAGTGAAGGGTGATCCAGTTAAAATCGCGATCGGAACCGCAATTATTGCTATGACAGTAGCATTAGATGGCGATGGAACGACAACTCACATGATTACCATTTCTGCTATGTTAGCGCTTTATCTTCGAATTGGTATGAACCCTCTTATTCTCGCAACTATTTCTTTACTCTCTGTCAGTATCATGAGTGGGATGACGCCTTGGGGAGGACCAGCTACAAGAGCCGTTGCTTCTTTAGGCCTTGATTCGAATGAATTTTTCCTCCCACTATTACCTACAATGTTATCAGGAATGGGATGTATTCTTTTTGTCGCTTTTGTTCTTGGAAAAAAGGAAAGAGCAAGAATTGGTGTGATCAATGTTGAGGAAATTCCACAACAATCATTACAATTAAGTGAAGCAGCTGCCGCTTATGCCCTACAAGAGGATATTAAGCGCCCTAAATTAAGATGGGTAAACTTTATTTTAACAATAGCGATCATGGTAGTTTTGGTCATGGGGTTAATTTCAGCTCCAATCTTATTTCTAATTGGATTTGTACTCGCGGCCATGATTAACTATCCAAATTTTGAGCAGCAAAAAGAACGTATTTTGTCACACTCAGGAAATGCTTTAACAGTTGTTATTCTAGTGTTTGCTGCCGGTATCTTCTCAGGAATTTTTTCTGGAACAAAAATGGTAGATGCTATTTCACATGCATTAGTATCAATCATTCCAGAATCTGTAGGTTCCTTCTTCCCACTTGTCGTTGCCCTAACTAGCATGCCATTTACTTTCGTATTATCCAACGACGCTTATTACTTTGGAGTTTTACCAATTCTAGCGGAAGCAGGAGCGGCCTATGGGGTAAGTCCTTTAGAAATTGCAAGAGCATCTGTATTAGGGCAACCTGTACATTTTCTAAGCCCGCTTGTAGCATCCACTCTTTTATTAGTAGGGATGGTGAAAACAGATATCGGAGAATTTCAACGTTATGCGTTTAAATGGACTCTTCTTTGTTCTTTAGTCATTATTGCTGTTGCCTTTTTAACAAGTGCAATCAGCTAATACTTCATTTCATTGTTAGATCTCCAATAGATTCGATAATAAAAATAGAGCCTCCCAAATTAGTTACGAAACCGATTCGGGAAGGCTCTATTTTTTATCAATATATGAAACAAAAAAAGATATTTTCTAACGCTCTTTATCATCATTTACCCTAATTTTAGTAATTACTTTTACAATTGTTTTTGCAAGATTCATAACCGTATATAAGCGGGTGTCATTTAAAAATTGAGAAGTTGGTAAAGGATCTATATAATTCACAAACCCAACGAAATGGTAATCTCCTACTTCTGGGAGCATCTTTTCAAGGGCTTTCCCAGGAGTTAAAGGTCCTTCTTTAAACATCACATGACCAACTTGTTCTTTAGTACCGATGGAGGCATCGATACTAATAACTAACGGCTTTTTAAATTGTTTATTGATCTCCTTCAATATTCCTTTTAAGTTAAATGCATGTACAGGTTCTTCCAATGTTCCATATACACGAAAAGGAACTTGGTGTTCTTTTAGCATCGTTCCTACTAATGGACCTAATGAATCACCCACATATCGGTCCGAACCTATGCATAAAAAGACAATATCGTGAACCTCTGGTGATGATTGGTGAATTATTTCTCTTATATTAAATGCTAATAATTCACTATCTTTTTCTTCCGTTTTTTCATTTGATTTTACATAATATGAAATGGCTTCTTCATTCTTTTTTTCTTTTTCATAATAAAAAGGACACACGACCATCACCCTTAAATTTATTTCCCGGCACATAGCTGATAAAATCATTATACCCTAAAACCTATGCGGATAGATTAGTGTGAGATTTCTTTTTGACTTCTAGGTATTTTAAAAATCGAAAAAAAGGAGGAAGGGTAATACAGACAGTGACGACCCTGAGCACTTGAACCGCTACGACAAATGTAGCGTCACCATTCAAAACGAGAGCTGTTGTTGTCATCTCTGCAATTCCACCAGGTGCAAATGCTAAACCTGCAGTCAGAAATGTTATATTAGTAAAAATTGATACAACGTACGCACAGATAAACACAGTTACAATTAAGCCGATTGTCCCTAAAAATGAAATGAACAAAGTTCGGTTTAATCCGATAAACATATTTTTATTAAAACGCGAGCCAATGCTTGCCCCAATAAAAATTTGCGATATGATAATTAAACTATGGGGCCACCAAGCTACAAGATCAAATCCAATAAGTACAGATCCAGAGGATTTAACTGCCGCAACACTAATCATCCCTCCAATCAGCCATGGAGCTGGAAACTTCAAAAATTTCCCGATATGATAGCCAATCCACGCTATAAACACAAATAAAATGGTCAAAGCAAGTTGCGCTCCTTCAAATGTTGATGATGATTCTGTCGCCGCAACTGCATGGTGATAGACATGAACCTCAGTATGGCCGAACAAGAAAGAAATCATGAAAGGGATCGTAATGATAACTAAAAAGACACGCATTGCCTGAATGATACTTACAACACCAGTATTTGCGCCAACTTCTTCTGCAATAACAGGGATTGATGACAGTCCACCAGGTGCAGTAGCAAAAAAACTTGTTAACATATCCAATTTACTGAACTTCCATAAAAGAAGACCTGATAGTAAAGAAAAAAAGATTGATAAAAGAAGCATGATGATAATCGTTGACCAATTTTCTTTAAAAATGGATAGAACAGAGGTATTCACTTTCTGGCCTAATTCAATTCCTAAGATACATTGCCCAATGTATAACCAATATTTTGGTATTCCATTTTGAGTATGAGGTAAATGCAAAAAATTCGGACGAAGGATAGAAAGAGAAGCTGCCGTGAGGAGTGTCCCAATCATCCATCCAATCGGGAGATCTGTTAACGCGAGGAAAAATCCACCTATCCCACTTACTATTACAAACCAAACAAATTGAAAAAAATGTTTATGTTTTTCCATTCATGATCCTTCTTTCATTAAGATGAAGTGATTTTGTCATCTTTGCTTGTTGAACCAAATATAGTATAATTTCAGAAATAATTAAAATATTAAAATATTATTATTATCCATAAATTATATTAATGGTAGAAATGGTGGTTATAAGTAATGGATGAACGAGATTGGATGGTATTACAAACCCTCTATAAAGAAAAAAACATTACAAAGGCTGCTCAACATTTGTATATTTCTCAACCAGCTTTGACAAACCGCTTACAGCAATTAGAAAAGGAATTTGGGGTAAAAATTGTTAATCGAGGCCGACGTGGAGTTCAATTTACCCCACAAGGAGAGTATTTAGCGAAAAGTGCACATGAAATGCTTTTAAACATACAAAAAATCAAGGAAAATGTTCTTAATATGGAGGAAAAAGTAGCAGGAACATTAAGATTAGGTGTCTCTACCTTTTTTACTGATTACATACTTCCTAACCTATTAAAGCTATTCAAAGAACGTTATCCTACTATTGAATTCAAAGTAACGACTGGCTTTAGCAGTCACATCGCCCATTTAATTTACAATCAAGATGTCCATATTGGTATTGTTAAAGGAGATTTCAACTGGAAAGATCATAAACATTTATTATTTGAAGAGACCATTTGTATAGCTTCTAAAGAAAAAATAGATATACATAACCTCCCTAACTTGCCAAGAATCGATTATCATACTGACTCACTGTTGAAGAATTCCATCGATAATTGGTGGTCTGAACATTTCACCCAACCACCGCTTGTCAGTATAGAAGTCGATAAAGTGGATACTTGCAAAAAAATGGTTGTTAATGGATTAGGCTATGCAATCTTACCAAACATGATTTTAAATGATGTTAATAATGTTTATAAAACGGATATTACAACTATTGACGGCAACCCCATTGTCCGTAAGACATGGATGTTCTACCACAAAGATTCATTAGAATTAAACATTGTTAAGGCTTTTGTTGAGTTTATGGAAAATGAATTTAAAGGGTAGCAGTTAAACATTAAAGTACAGTCTTTACATTTAACAAAAGCATCTGCCTGAGGCATGGCAGATGCTTTTTATTGTGATTTATGAAATACTTATCTTTTCTCTAGAATAATTGGTAGCTGATGTACC
The DNA here is from genome assembly GCF_019219025.1 of Bacillus sp. sid0103. The sequence goes on from NZ_JAHUWN010000029.1 coordinate 68,537, forward strand.
AGCTAATTTTCCAAAAACGGCTCCTGACATTAATCCTGACCCACCTGGATAATTTTTGTAGAAGATGCCACCAACCATTTCACCAGCTGCGAATAACCCTGCTATAGGTCTGCCTTCTTGGTTTAAGACCTCTCCTTCTGGATTTACATGTAATCCGCCAAAAGCAAAGGTAATACCACAAGTAACTGGATATGCATAAAAAGGAGCTTGGTCGATTCGTAATGCCCAGTTTGTTTTTGGCGGATTAATTTCAACTGTTCCTTTGCCGTCCTTCACTGTTGGATTATAGTCTCCTTCTTGAACTACCGCATTAAATTCAGTTATCGTTTTTAAAAATTGTTCTTTATCAACTGACATCAATTCTGCTAATTCTTCAAGACTATCAGCTTTATAATAAGTGGCTTCTTCTAGATTATATTCCTTCCTAAGCATCGGACGTACTTGAGCATCAAAAAGTTGGAAAGCAGAATGACCAGGCTGTTTTAATACTTCGCGACCATATTTTGCATATGTGTAGTTCCGAAAATCTGCCCCTTCGTCTACAAATCTATTTCCCTCATTATTAATCAAAAGACCAAGAGGAAATGAAGATTTTTTAAATATATCACCAGGCTTGTTAAAGTCACCAAACTTAGGAGCATTATAATCTGTCCCAATCGAATGACAGCCATTCCACTCACCATATTTTTGCGCACCGACTGCTAAAGCCATAGTTATTCCGTCTCCAGTATTATATTCAGTCCCTCTCACAATCGCGGATTCCCATTCTTCTCCTAGATGTTCACTTCTCATTTTTTTGTTCGCTTCAAAACTACCACAAGCTAAAATTACACTAGACGTATTGATTGTAGTCAATTTCTCGTTTTGTTCTATTTTAATACCAGTAATATTTTCATTATCAGTTACTAACTCGATTGCCCGTGAATCATACCAGATATCAATCCCGATTTTTTCTGCTCTATCAAAGAGCCTTTTTATTAAACCAACGCCCTTATCTTCAGTTTTTATTGGAAGTCCGCCCCAAAAATGACGTCTACCATCTTGTTCGAAGGATTGATTTTCGTAATTTAATTCAAATTTAATTCCATGATTATTCATCCATGAAAGTGTTTCATAAGATTTTGCAATAAGCTGATTTGCTAGTACAGGATCACTATTTCCCTCTGTTACTCGCATTAGATCATTATAAAAGTCAGATTGAGTGTATTCAGGCATTACAATCTTTTCTGCTTCTTCATCCGTTATATCAGGTATTATTCTCCTAATGTTTTCTAAATTATTGTAAGCAACACGTATCGCTCCATCTGTAAAAAATGAATTTCCTCCGCGCTTTTCTACGGGACCGCGCTCTAAAACAATTACTTCAGCACCATTTTCCTTTGCCGCAATCGCTGCACACAAAGCTGCATTCCCTGCCCCAACTACAACTACATCATAATTTCGTTTATCCACGTTTACCCCTCCTATTAGTCATGTGTTTCCTTAACTTAATAGTATGGTATAAACAGAGATTAATAAAATATCGTTATTTGATTGTATTCCATAAATAATATTTATGTCTTGCCTTTGAAGAAGGGGAAAAAGAAGAAATAAACGTTACGGAATACACGTAAGGTTATCTTGATTAAAGTAGTTACAGAGACTTAAAATCTCTTCTAAAGGTGTAACATAGATATCCAATTTTCTTTAAAGATGTTATGCCGTTATCTAGCCTGTTTGTTGAAGAATATACAAAGATACTTAACCAATTACTCTTCATAAAGATAGCTTTATTTCATTTAAATAAATTTTGTTTGAAAATGAATTACACTCTTCATAGAACAGATAAGTAGCCTTTTTTCCTGATGAGTAAAGGCAATTTTTGTAGAGTTCCTTCTATTATAGAATGATACTTTTCAATTCTATTTCGTACTCCTTAACTAACTTATAAAATGTTGTCTTTTTAACCCCTATTTCTTGCATCGCTTTCACAGCTGTAATCTCTCCCGTTTTCCATCGATGATAAGCTCGTTTAAACTCTTCTGTAATGATAGATTTCGGTCTGCCAAAAGCTACGCCATTTTTCTTTGCAACATTAATGCCTTCACGCTGCCGTTTTCGAATTCGATTGCGTTCGTCTTCTGCCATCCAAGATAGAATTTGTAAAACTAGATCGGCAATGAAGGTACCTAGACTGTCTTTAAATTGAGTGGTATCCAATAAAGGCATATCCAATACCACAATATCAGCTTGGATATTTTTCGTAATGTCATTCCATTCTTGTAAAATTTCCTCTTTATTCCGACCAAAACGATCAAGCGAATGAATATAGAGTACATCCCCTTTCCGTAAGATACGCTTGAGTAATTGATATTGAACTCTCTTGAAATCTTTTCCACTTTGTTTGTCCATGAAGATGTCACGTTCATCTATCCCTTTTTCCTTCATTGCTTCAAGTTGTCGTAATTCATTTTGATCTTTGCTGCTGACTCGTATGTATCCAAACTTTCGAACGTCCACTTTAGTCTCCCTCATTTTGATTGCTCTTTTCTCTTATTCTACTATAATACGTTCGTAAAAGTATAATAGAACTAGTGAACGTCCGTAAATTATTTTTTAACTTTTATGGACGTTAAAAATGGACGTTTTTGAACAAAAAATACCCGTTCGTAAAAGTGTACTATTTCGAACGTATTTAAAGTGAAAAAAACTTAAAAATTATCTTTCCCATATAAACTTTTAGATGTTATCAGCACGGAAAAATTTGAACGTGACATCATTGGTGAACGAAAGATGGCTAACCTGAAGGCAACCAGAGCTGATGTGATAAATGTGGAAGACCAAATGTTAATCGGAAAAATTAAGTTAGGCAATTGCTGCTATCATTCTTAAAGAATGACTTTTAAGAAAAGTGAAGAACCTAACGGGGTTTCGCCTGCTACAATATATAGGGAATTGAATAAAGTAGGAAAACCTTTCTCAAGGCTTCCCTACTTTATTCATAATTAGTAAATGAAGCTTTTTGGAATCTACGCCTTTAATGTTAATTGATTTTTTCGATATAGCTCTTCGACAAACGCACGTGCTTTTTCGAAGGCCTCCTCCGGACCATTGGCGACTTCTGCAAGATAGGCCTCATCTGGTAATTGATCGTCTATACCAGGTATCTTAATACGGTCCCCATAGCTGTTAATCGCACCATGCTCACGCATATGGTTGATACAATTGAAAAGGGGCTGCCAATACTCAGCATGGACAAAAATGGCCTTGGTTCGATGTCTTCGAAGGTGATTGGTTTGAATTTTTGATAGGGTTTCGTAAACTTCCCATGCCGTACCAAATCCTCCAGGCCAGAACAGGATGACATGGGAATAATTAATGAGAACACCCTCCCTGATTGAGAAATTATTCATTCTCAGCCGCTGATTCGAGGTGACAGAGTATGTATCCTTTAAATTGAAAAAGTTGTCAATACCAAATTGACAGTCGATCCCAATGACATGGGCATCCTGGTTTCTTGCTCCTTGGGCTGCTGCCTGCATGATTCCAGGACCTCCGCCTGTACAAAGTGGTACATAACATCCGCCTAGTGCCTTTTCCTGTTGATTTGCAGAATAATGTCCCCATAACTCCCCGAACTTAAAAGCAGAATCCCAATACTTTGTACTTTTTTCGATGATTCTTTTATGTCGGTCCATCCTGAGCTTTGTCATGTCCAATTTGTGCTGAAGCAGCTTCCTGCAGAATGGGTCCTCTTGATTCTCCAGCTGATCCTTAATTTTCTTTTCATGGGTACTTAGGGTATCTAACTTTTCCTCTGCGATTTTTTTGCACGATATAGTTCCGGAACCCATCAGTGTAATAACTCCATACTTTGCTTCATAACTAAATAAAAGCTCTGCTGCATAGATGTCAGCCACGCTTTCTTCCGTAACGAGAGCCCTGTCATTCGGTACAAAACAGACTTTGGTTCCGACCACATGAAAGGAAGCCATGCAAGTTTCATTTGAATAATTCTTCAAAATCATAATAAAGCCGTCTTCGTCTACATTATAGGTATCCACATCACCATTTTCATTGATATTACTGATGGAAAGACTATAGTTATTTGTTTTTGATGGTAACCTCGGATCAAATGTAATTGGCTCCTCAAACGTAATCTTTGCCACATTCTCATCCGTCTTCTCAATCCACCAACCCGTACCTGATCCCTTCCATTGGTTTGTAGCAGGCTCATAAAAGATCGTGCCATACAATTCAATTTCATTCATCTAGGAACAACCTCCCTTACTCGATTCATTTCTTTTACGAATTACGCGCTTGCATGTCATATTGGATTTGTCCAGTATTTTCCTTTTGTTAGTTTGACTAAGCTTTTCATTATTATTCAGTATTGGGTACAAATTGAAAGTATAGAATATGTGAGACCTGGAGATCAAGTGATGGTGACAAATATAATAGTCGAAAAACGAATGGATTAAGTGTGAAAGACATTGTGAAGCTCAATGATGTGCCTAAAGCAACTTTATATGGGGTCATGACGTCAAAACGCAGATTTTATACGTTAATACAAATATTGTAAATAATGTGTGTTTGGTCTATGAATCTATACCAAAAACAGTTATCAGAGTATGATTTCGGTTATTTGTTTTTGGTTTTACTTTCGGTGATAGAAAAACAGATCAAAAAATAGCAATGAAAAATCTACTTTTAAATTAACCAAAAACGACCGTTTTTTGTAAGAGGTTTAATAAAAAAGCTATTGAACGTGTTAGTGATTTGAAACTTAATTATTTGGATGAAATTAAAGAACTTTCACGTAAGGGGGGCAGAAGCAAAGTAGGAGTTTTGGTTGGACTGGGGATATATTTGATATACAGCTACACATTTGATGCATTAATAAAATTTTTATAAAGGAAATGGTTAATTATCAAGACCTAAATTGTAAAAAGTCATAAAAAATAAAGGGTTATACATAAATACGAATAATATGTATCACCCTTTTCCTACTTGTTCCACAAACGCGCCCTTATATGTAGTATGATTTTCCACCGTATTCAACGTAAGTAAAGAAACGAAAATTGCTAAATTTGTATCTGTGTAGAAGCATTATATATAGTAAGTTATTATAGTTTTCAACGTAAACAACGATAGGACTTTACTTGGAGAGGTGGGTATGATAGGCTCGTCTGCCTGATGAAATCTTAGCTTCAGCCTTTCAAGACAAATCGTACCCACAGAGGCTCCAAGTCAAGTCCTTAAACACCTATTCTATGGATACATATAAACAATGATAAAGGGTGCACCATATCAATGTTTTGAAACGGATACTATATATAAGGGCCAGATTCTGGAATAACTAAAAATTTCTTGATACAGAAATGACCCCCATTGTGGAAGATCATTATTCTAATCTAATTGGCATCCATTAGCTGGAGTGAACCATTAATTAAAATACCAAAATTATTTTATCTCCCTCGGAGCAGGTTAATTGTTTAGGACGACTCATCTTATATAAGCAATTCTATAAAAATGTTAAAAATCTATTATTCCAAAGATTCTCATGATGCTCAATGATTGTTTTAGCTCCTAGAAGTTCACTGTTAAGGGTAGTAGTTAAACCTTTTTTCATAAATAATTTATATCCTAATCCATGAGCCATTCTGATAGTTGTATCAACACAATATTCAGTTTGTGCGCCACAAATTTCAAGTTTATTAATATTTAATTTCCTTAGTTGTTCATTCAAATCAGTCTTGTAAAATGAGTTTGCATGTGTTTTGTTGATATAGATATCTGTATCTCTAGCATCTAGTTCAGGAAATAGTTTCCATTCTGGAGAACTAAGAACCAGATCACTATCATTATGTTGAACAAAAATTATAGGATTGTTTTCTTCTCTAAATAAACGTATTCTTTGATTAACCCCATTTAATACATTCTCTAAGTTATAAAGTGGAACATTTTCAGGCTGAACACCAATTTGCAAGTCAATAATTATTAATGCTTTATTTTCCATAATTATTCTCCTCATACCTTTTTTAATAATTTATCTACTTAACGATATCATAAAATTTTTCTTATGTTCGACTTATCTTTTCAAGTGAAAAAAGATGCACCGAAAATTCTTTAAGGGTGTTGTTTTTGATAATTTAAATTTGAGCCACTTTTATATATTTTGATCACATTAAAAATGAGCCACATGATTTCCAATTCTATTAACCTCTCTTATGATAGGAAGTGACCAAACTAACTTCATATGAGAGGACGAAAAGGATGATCGAAATGGCTCAATTTCATAATATCAAATTTTTAAAAGAGGTTGAAGGTTTATCTCAAAGGCAAATTGCGACAAAACTTGGGATTTCAAGAAACACTGTAAGTAAATATCTTAAAGAAGATACAGCTCCAACAACAGTCCATCGAAAAAAAGTATATGGGACTAAAGAGTATTCACCAGAGACGAAACGAGTTATTCCCATTATTGATCAATGGCTAGAAGATGACATGAAAAGCTGGAAAAAACAAAAGCACACAGCTATCAAAATTTTTAATAGGTTACAAGATGAATATGATTTTAAAGGCTCTGCCTCCAACATTCGTAAAATAGTAGCCAAACGCAGGCAACAAATTCAGGAAGTATATATACCACTTGATTTTCAACTCGGCCACCAATTCCAATTCGACTGGGGAGAGGCGGATATCATTCTACAGGGTCGAACACAACGCATTAACCTCTTCTGCGTTCAACTTTCCGCAAGTCGTATGCGGTTTGTGCGAGCATATCTTCATGCAAAACAAGAAGCATTCCTGGATGGCTTCGTTCATGCGTTTGAGTTCTTAGGAGGAGTTCCAACAGAAGGTCTACTTGATAATCTAAAAACTGCGGTACTAAAAATCCTACAAGGCAGAGATCGTCTAGAACAAGAGGCCTTTATAGGACTCCAGGATCATTATGTGTTTAAAGCTGAATTTTGTAATCCAGCAAGTGGCAACGAAAAAGGTCGTGTCGAAGGCACAGTTGGATATGTAAGACGGAATGCTTTGGTGCCTCGCCCTGAGGTTCAATCTATGAATGAACTAAACGAATATCTACAAGAGTGGTGTTTAAAGGAAGCTGGAAGGACTCACGTCCCTAATAAATCAGAGACTGTCCTTGAAATGTGGGAGAAAGAAAAAGAGTATCTTCATCCTCTTCCTACAATCAGGTTTGAAGCTTGTAAGCTTCTATCGTGCAAAGTTAATAAAACTTCCCTTATTACAGTGGAAACAAATCGTTATTCTGTACCCTGCAGCTATGCTGGTCAAGCTGTATGGGCAAAAATTTTTGTCGATCGTGTAATCGTTGTGGCTCAAAACCATGTGATCGCAGAACATATTCGTTCTTATGAACGTAATCAGATGATTACAGTTCTTGATCATTACCTGGAAGTATTACTAAAAAAACCTCGGGCAATCCGGGATGCTCACGCATTCCAATCCACTGAAATCCCTGATGTATTCAAGAGATTCCATTTGAAAATGCGCGAGCAGGAAGGATCTGTAGGTGATAGGAAGTTCATTCGACTTCTCCTCCTCCATCGTAATATTGGTATGGATAATTTAACGAAAGCCTTATTGGAAGCAGAGACAACGCAAGTTTTCCGATATGAGAAAGTCCATGAAATCATACAAAGGCTTACAAACCAGCACATACCAATCAGTACTCTTCCTACGGATAAAACACCAGTCAATCTTCTAGATTACAAAGTGAATAAATCCAATATAGAACAGTACGGTCAATTAACAGGAGGCACTAGGAAATGACAACTGAATTACTTTTAGACCACCTTACTAAACAACTACGGATTCCGACTATCGCTGCACAATACCGTTCTCTCGCAAGAGAGGCTGAGGATCGTAACTTGAGTTATGAGGAATTTCTATTGGCTTTATTAGAAGCAGAATCAGAGGCTAGAGAAGAAAACCAAAGACAAAGAAGGCTTAAACAAGCTGCTTTTCCAGTCCAGAAAACACTAGATAGCTATGATTTTAGTTTGATGCCAAGTCTAAACCGAAATCGATTTCTGACTCTATCAAAGGGAGATTTTGTGGAGAAGAAGGAGAACATAATATTTTTAGGAAACAGTGGGACGGGAAAATCGCATCTGGCAATGGGGCTCGGCCTTGAAATGATTAAAAATGGCTATAAGGTTAAGTTTATCTCGGCTGCAGAATTAGTAGAAGAATTACTTTTGGCAAATGAAGAACACAAGCTAGGTGCATTGGAGAAGAGATGGCTCAAATTTGATCTGATCATCATAGACGAACTCGGCTACGTGCCATTCACGAAAATTGGTTCTGAGCTCTTGTTCCAATTCTTTGCCGGCCGCTACGAACGAGCTAGCGTCATGATAACTACGAATTTAGAATTTACGGAATGGACCTCTATATTTGGAGATGAAAAAATGACCGCAGCCCTACTAGACCGACTAACCCATAGGGCCCATATCCTCCTCCTAAATGGAGAATCGTATCGATTTAGACAAAGTATGAAACAAAGGGATGATAGCGACCAGTAGTCTGGGCGCGCGAGGAGTTTAAGGTATCTTGCCTCGAGGGGCAAGATACCCTAAACTCCCAATCCCCCTCCAAATATGGAAATAACTCAGAATGAAGTGGCTCACTTTTGAAGTGATCACTCTGGCTCAAATTAATATTGACAAATACAGGTGTGATGATTTGGATGGTACCACTCGTTTATTAACTGAAGATGATTTAGTAAAAGTTTCGAGTAAGAGCTTACCAGTTAGTTCAACAAGAAAAAAATGACCGCTGCAGCGATCATCATCCTGAACAAAAGCACCCGTTAACGCAATAAGGATTATATTTCTTCTTGATATATTTCTGATTTTAACGGTTTCAAATTTATTGGTATTTTAAACTCCTGAAGACTTTCAATATGATTAAAAAAATTATCTATATTATCATAATCCATTGACCATTCTTCTACCTTTAACTTTTTTAATTCATTTGTAGGTTTAAATAAAAATTCACAGTGTAACTGTTCCATATGAGAATAATCATCTTCTTCATAAACAGTAAACTGACGTATAAAATCAAAATGAAATAGTTTTTCTCCAGTAAACTTATAGACACCACATTGAAATAAAATTTCTTTTTCTTGTTCTCCCTCAACCTCCTCTGTAGAAAAAGCTTTAAATGCTTCCCAAACATTTTTTATATCATTGGTATCATCACCAATCTTATGTTTAAGATAACTTTCAGCATTCTTAACTGTAAGCATTACATCACCTCAGATTTACAATTTCACCAATCCCTATCCATTATTCAGGTTGATAGCAAAAGAACGATGGTCTTATTAAACAATCGCACCCGTTAGTTTAAGTATATTTCTTCACAAACTCTATTCTAAACAGCACTTGCAGTATACTAAAACCAGTGCTATGAGTGGTGCTGTTTTTATGAGATTTGTACTTTTTGTAGTGCTGTTTTATATGGCAATTTTAGTTTTTGTACTCCAAAACGGAATTACTTGTTTAGTAACGGGGTCTGTTTTCTTAGAAACTAAGTTTATAGCGTAAAGCTACTTTTCCGTCTCTTATTACATGAGATAACTCAGTGTAGAATTCTATATCCTCAACTATTGCCTCACCCTCATCGTATCCATGTTCAATGCGAAATCGGTTATATATGTATGTTATACATCGACTATGGGATGGGAAAACACATATCTCATTCCCCATCTTATCTAACAAAATTGTCATAGTTTGATTAGGACAACGAAAACTATTAACCATATGGTCTGAATTCTCTTTGTGAGTAACCCATTCTAAATTACTTTTTTTTGGATTTAATCGGTCAGAATCTATATGGTTAACAATAGATTTATTATCAGGATTAGGTATAAATGCTATTGCGACCAGTCGATGAACTAATAGCTGTTTAGGTTTATAATTAACTCTTAAGGCAACATACTTATACCCATTAGTGTTAATATGATGTGTCATTAGTTTACCATTAGTTATATTTAATACATCGCCATCAGTATTTATCATGTAATTCGGACAACCTTCAACTTCTTTCCATACACCAACAGATGTAATTTCTTTTATTTTATAAAAAGTTTGTATATCCATATGTCACATCCTTAGGGAAATTTTCCCTCAACAATAAGAAGGAGGGTAAATCTGCGAGAAGACAAGATTGAACAGATTTAATCTCTTTAACTGTATCAAAAGGTGATTTTCTATTCAGATATAATTTTATTCAATAAATACCCTCCGGTCTTTAACCTTTTTATAACAGTATATTACAATTCCTTCTTCATACAGATAGGTAAGGGTTTGAAGTTATCGCTCCCTTTTCCCCCCGTTCACACCGTACATGAGACTTTCACCTCATACGGCGTTCCAACTAATCCAATTCAAATTAATCATCAACACTTC